>NZ_BCSH01000001.1 GCF_001570765.1 Nocardiopsis listeri NBRC 13360
CCCGCCCAACCACCAGAAGGTTCTCTAGTCGAGGCGCCCCATCCAGACACCCGCCACCCGCCCAACAACCGGGGGATTCTCTACTTCAGGCGCTCCAGCCCCACCACCCACACCCTGGGCAGCACGAAACCGGCGAAACCAGCGGCTCCCCAAGATCAATGGGATCACGCCCGGCCGACCTACCACCAGCTCGAAGTTCTGAGCCTGTGGATAACCAGGCCGAGGCGGGAGAGTGCGGGGCAAAGGAGTGGCGACCGTAACCGGTGGATTCGCCGTCCGGCCACCCTGTGGGCAACGCTCTCCGCACCTCCGCTTGGCTCTATGTTGGAAGGAGGAAGGTCCAGGCTTCACGCACCCGAATGGAGACACCCGTGGCTCAGGTACTCGTGGTCGCAGACGACCTCACCGGTGCCAACGCCACCGGTGCGCGGTTCGCCCGCACCGGTATGCGAGTGGCCACGGTGACCCCCGAACACGTCAGCAGGGTCGCCGGTGACTACGACGTGATCGTGGCCAACCTGGACAGTCGCCACGTCCCGGCCGAACAGGCGGCCGACCTGGTCACCGACGTCATCGAGGCGGTGTGGCCGGTCGGGCTCGTGGTCAAGCGCACCGACACCACCCTGCGCGGCAACATCGGTGCCGAGGTCGAGGCCGCCTACGACGCCGTTCGTGAACGGGTGCCCTCGGGGACCCGAGTGCGGGTACTGTTCACCCCCGCCTTTCCCGGTTCCGGTCGCATCACCGAGGACGGAGTGCAGCTCCTCAACGGTGTTCCGTTGGAGCACACCGACCTGGCCAGGGACCCGCTCTTTCCCATGAGCACCAGCGTGGTCGCCGACATCCTGGCCGCCCAGACCGACCTGCCCGTCCGGCACGTGCCGATCCGACGGATCACCCAGGAAATGCTCACCGCCGAACTCCTCGCCGGAGACGAACCGGTCGTGGTCTGCGACGCCTCCACCGAGCAGCACCTCACCGACATCGCCGAGGCCGCAGCCTCGGCGCACCACTCCGACGGCACGGTCTGGGTGGCCGTCGACCCCGGCCCCACCGGAGCACTGCTCGCCTACGCCCTACGCCTGCGCGGCCAGGCCGGCTCACGCGGCCCCATGCTGGCGGTGGCCGGCAGCACCACCGAGCTCACCCGACGCCAGCTGGCCACCGTGGCCCGTACCGGCGCGGTGCGTTTCGTCGACGTCGACGCCGTGCGGCTCAGCGACCCCGAAGACGACCACACCGACACGGTCGCGGAGGAACTCACCGAACACCTGTCGTCCTCGGGTTTCCCCGAACTCTGCGTGTTGCGGTTGGTCACCGGCTCCGAGGACGTCCGGGAGCTGCCACCCCAGGCCCGTGCCGAACTGCCCGGTCGGCTCGCGGGTCTGGTCTCCGACGTGGTCAACGAACTCGCCGACAGGGTGGGTCCCCACGCTCTGCCCAGCGGCCTCTACCTGACCGGAGGCGACCTGGTCGCCAGTGTGCTGGACGAGCTCGGCGTGCACGCCTTCGACGTCGGTGGCGAGGTGGTGCCCCTGGCGATCCACGGCCACCTCAGCGGGGGCCCGCTCGACGGAACCCCGGTGGTGGCCAAGGGCGGCATGGTCGGCGACGACATCACCCTGGTCGAGTGCCTGGCCAAACTCCGCCGTGCCGTCCAGGCTCGCCTGCACCAGGTTCACTCGGAGGTGTCCGAACACGTGATCCCCACCCTGACGCGCGACCCCGTCTGAGTGAGTGGGTGAGCCTCAGGCACTCGGGTCCGACCACCCGAGGCCGAAGTCGTGGGCTTACGGAGAGGCGTCCACCTGGAGGGTGGGTCTCACCTCCGGTGTCCGGCACCCTCCCTCAGGTGGAGGGCACTGGGGCGGTCGATCGGCGTCCCGCCTTCCACCCCGCCCCGCCTCCCGGTGGCGCAGACGCTTCAGCCTTCGTTCGGCGCGCAGGGGCCTCGTGCGGGTACGGTCCCGGGTCCTGTGCCGACTCGTTCCCTCCGGTCGACCGGATGATGGTCTACGCACAGCATTCCTGGCTGATCCCGCAGGCGGAGATCCTCATCGTCGACGACTACGGGATCGAGGGGCCGAAGACCCTTCTGGCGGAGGCCGACCTGCCCGCCTGGTGTGGCGGGCAGGTCCAAGCCTCAACGGGTCGCGGGGAGGTCGACGGCGAGCTTGTCGACGATCTCGGCGAGGGTGTCCGGGGCCTCCAGCGGACCCATGTGGCCCAGGGCGGGGATCTCCCGTACCTCCTCGCAGTTCTCCAGGAGACCACCGAGGTGGTGGGCGTGCCAGGGCGGGGTGAGCTTGTCCTCGGAACCCCCCACGACCACGGTCGGGACGGTGATCCGGCGGACGGAGTCGTCCAGGTCCAAAGTGGTCATGACCCGCCCCCATTCGCCTCGGGGGACACTGCCACAGCCGTGGACCAGACGAGCGCACAGGCGCCTGGTCGCCTTGTCGGTGCCCTTGGCCATGACCAGGTAGCGGAAGATGTGCTCGCTGACCGGGGTGGCCGGGCCCAGGGGGAGCGGTGCGGTCAGGAAGACCTTCGCGCCAAGGGTTCCCAGTGGGCCCGGCAAGGGGATCGCCGTCGACTTCGCCGTCAGGTCGGTGCTGCCGGTGTTGGTGAGCAACACCGCGCCCACCTTCTCCTGGAAGGTCTCACGCGGGGCGGACGCCATGATCGTCATGCCGCCCATGCTGTGCCCGGCGACCACGACCTTCTCTCCTTCGGGGACGGTCGCCGTCAGAACGGCGCACAGGTCGTCGGCGAGCTTCTCGGTGCCGTAGCCGGCCTTGGTGATGGGTGTCTGACTACGGCCGTGCCCGCGCTGGTCGTACAGGACCACGCGCAGGTCGGGGTCCAGCCGTCGCACCACACGACCCCAGGAAGCGAGTGAGGTCGCCCAGCAGTGCGAGAAGACCACGGTCGGACCGTGGTCCGGGCCGCGGACCTCCACGTGCAGCAGGGTTCCGTCGGCGGAACGTACCTGGAGTTCCCGTGCGTGGCACACGTGTCGTGTCGCCATCGGATCACCTCTCGGGTGTCGTTTCGGTGCGGAAAGGGTGGGGGAGGAAGAGGTGCCCCCCGGGCCGGCGCGTGACCCGGGGGACGCTTGTATCCCCTCAGTCGTCCTCCAGGACGATACGGGGGACGGCGTAGGGCGGGGTGCCCACTCCGTTGACGGGGTGGCCTCCCCACAAATTGGGGGCTTCCAGCCGGCCGACGCCACGGTGACCGTCGGGGGTGCGGACCACGACGGCCCGCACCCCGTCCTGGTAGGCCTTGCTGACGTCCGGGTGCGCGGACAGCCGTCCGGTCCAGCGGTAGTCACCGGTCAGTGGAGAGAAGTGGCCGGCGATGTGCGCCTCGACCTCGGGTCCCTCGGTGGCCTCCTCGGAGAACAGGACCGTCACCGTGCCTTGGTATTCCTCTTCGTCGTCGTCGAAACCGCTCATGGTCTTCCTCCTCCGTCAGGCCGCGGTGGTCTTCGCGCGAGTGGATCGACGGGTCGAACGAATCCGCCGCAGGTCGTAGTTGTGCGGGTCGAACCAGCGAGTGCGCAGCGCGAAGTTCCAGGTGAAGGTGGGCCACAGGGTGGTGTTGCGGCCCTCCTCGTTGAGGTACCAGCTGTCACAGCCGCCGGTCACCCACACGGTGCCCCGCATCGACTCGTGCACCATCTCGTTGTAGGCGTGTTGGGCCCGCGCCCGCGGCTCGAGCCGGTCGATCCGGTTGCCGCAGACGAACTTGAGGGCCTGCATCGTGTACCGGATCTGGGCCTCGATCATGAACACCTGTGAGGTGTGACCCAGGCCGGTGTTGGGTCCGGCCAGTACGAACAGGTTCGGGAACCCGTTGACCGTGGTGCCTCGGAAGGCCTGCGCGTCGGTGCCCCAGTGTTCGGCGAGGGAGCGCCCCTTGGAATCGAACACCCGGCGTGCGATGGGAGGGTCGGAGACGTGGAAGCCGGTGCCGAGGATGATGGTGTCGACCTCGTGCTCGGTCTCTCGCCCCGAGGGATCGCGGGTGACCACGGAGTTCGGGCGGATCTCGACGATGCCGTCGGTGACCACGTCGACGTTGGGGCTGGCCAGCGCCGGGTAGTAGTCGTTGGACATCAGGATGCGCTTGCAGCCGGCGCGGAAGTTCGGTGTGAGTTTGCGGCGCAGCTCGGGGTCCTTGACGCTGCGGTTGATGTTGGCCCGGCCCAGCCGTTCCACGACCTTCAGCAACGAGGGCTTCTTCGCGAACCCGAAGATGTAGGTCTCGCGCCCCCAGTAGATGCTTTTGCGGGCGACCTGTTGGGCACCCGGAACGTTCCGGTACAGCCACCGTTCCGGCCCGGTGATGTCGCGGTCGTGGCGGAACATCACCCACGGCGCGGTGCGCTGGAAGAGCGTGAGTCGGCCGACCTTCGGCTGGATCCGCGGCACGAACTGGATGGCGGAGGCGCCGGTGCCGATCACCGCGACCTTGCGGTCGGTCAGGTCGTGGTCGTGGTCCCACTCGGCGGAGTGGAACAGCCTGCCCTCGAAGGTGTCGATGCCCTTGATGTCGGGGAGGGAGGGATCGGCGAGCGGGCCGGCACCGCTGACCACGAACTGGGCGGTGAGGATTCCGCCGTCGGTCTCGATCCGCCACCGGTTCCGGTCGGGCTCCCAGTGGGCGGCCTTGACGTCGCTGTCGTAGCGCACGTGCTCGTCGACGCCGTGTTCCCCGGCCACACGCTTGATGTAGTCCCAGATCTCGGGCTGGGGGGAGAAGGTGCGGCTCCAGTTCGGGTTGAGTGCGAAGGAGAAGGAGTACAGGTGGGAGGGGACGTCGCAGGCGGCGCCCGGGTAGGAGTTGTCCCGCCAGGTCCCGCCGATGCCGTCGGATCGTTCGAGGACGACGAAGTCCTTGAGCCCGGCCCGCCTGAGACGGACCGCCATGCCGATGCCGGCGAAACCGGAGCCGATGACGGCCACCCGGTAGTGCGGTACTGCTTCGGTCACGTCGCTCTTCCCTTCTTGGCCCCGATCGGGACGCATTACTTTACCGGCCGGTAGGTATGCCCCGGGGGTGGCGCGTACCGTCCACCGGGGAGAGGGACCGGGGCTCGAGGACGTGGCGCGTTTCGCCCTCGGGCCCCGGCGTCGGGACCGCCGTCGGAAGGCGTGGCGCGTTTCGCCTTCCGACGACGGCGTTCTCGGGGGCACGACGGTCCCGGACGGGGGTCGTGCCGGTGCGGGTCAGCGGCCGAGCAGTCCGGCCTTCTTCCAGAAGTACCGGCCCAGGCCGGAGATGGCGCCCGCCGTCTCCAGGGTGTCGACCACCTTGCGGGAGGCCCAGGTCTTGGTGTCGATCCAGCGCGGGTTCCGCTTGGCGACCCGGTAGGCCTCCTTGGGGTCGAGCCCGACCTGCTCGTAGACCTTCGGGTTGATCAGCCGGGTCGCGGAGTAGTACGTGACCAGACCCAGCACGATGCGGCTGTAGGCCTTGTTGAGGGCACCGCGCTGTGGCCAGTCGCGTTTGAACTCCTCGCGGGCGTAGCGCATGTGCCTGGCCTCCTCGGTCACGTGGATCCGCGCGACCGCGCGCACCAGGGGGAGGATCTCCTCGTCCGGGATGGCCTCGCGCTGGAACTGGTCCAGGACCTCCTCCACGAACAGCGCACCGGCGAAGATCAGAGGGCCGTGCGCGATCGTCTTGAAGAGCCGTCCGAGCTGGTGGGCGACCGGGTCGAGCCTGTGCGCCTCCCACCCCAGCTTCTCGATCATCTTCGCGAACATGACCGTGTGCCGGCACTCGTCGGCGATCTCGGTGTAGGCGTATTGGACGTGCAGGGTGGTGGGGTCGTTGTCGTAGGTGTGCCGGACCAACATCTGCATGAGGATGGTCTCGAACCAGATGCCGATGGTGGCGATGCTTGCCACTTCCAGCCGCGACAGCTCCTTGCGCTGGGCGTCGGTCATCCGTTCCCACAGATGGGTGCCGTAGAGGGAGATGCGCTCGGGGCGGATCCCCCACATGTCGGGGTCGACGGGGGCGTCCCAGTCGATCTCGATGAGCGGGTCGTAGGAGGCCTTGGCCGAACCGCGCAGGAGACGCTTGGCGATGTCCTCGCGGTCGGTGGTCTTGGGCTTGCCCGCGACTTCGGCGGTCATCTACTCCTCCTTCAGGAGAGGGCGGTAGGTGTGTACTGGGTGCCGTGGCGCGAGTGGAGCCCCCGTGCGATCTCCGCGTCGGCGAAGGTGCCGTCGGTGAGGAGCAGGCCGAGCTGGAGCGACACGATCTGTTCGGTGGCGCCCGGGAAGTGCCGGGTCAGGTGCAGGGCCGCGGTGCCCAGGGCGGTGGAGGCGATGTCGCGTGGGGGGTGCTTGGCCCCGGCGGCCCGGACCACCGCCATGACGGTGTCGCGCTCGGTCTCGGCCGGAACCACACCGTCGAGGGAGGCGCCGGTGGCTCGGGAACTCTCGTGGATCGGGGTGTCGACGAAGCCCGGGTAGACGGTGGTGACGTCGACGTGGGTGCCGTATTCGGCGCGTACGCAGTCCGCGTAGGCCGAGACCGCGCGCTTGGAGACGGTGTAGGCGCCGGCGAGCGGCAGTTGGAGGTTGGCCAGCAGGGACGAGGTGACGATCACGCGCCCCCGGGACCGGACGAGGTGGGGCATGGCGGCGGCGGTGACCCGCCAGGTGCCGAGGAGGTTCACTTCCAGCGCCTGGTGGGCGTGGGTGTCGGGCGGGTGGCCGATGTCCACGGACGGGCCGACGCCGGCGTAGTGGATGAGCAGGTCCGGTTCGCCACCGAGCAGTTCCACCGCTTCAGCGACGCCTTCGCGTACCTGTCGGTCATCGGTGATGTCGCAGGCGATGACACCGGGGGCGGGCTTGCGGTCGATGCCGACGACGTTGACACCGAGGTGGCGCAGTACCGCGACGGTCGCGCTGCCGAAGGCTCCTGAAGCGCCGGTGACGATGGCGTTCTGGCCGGGGAGCCGGCGCAGGTGACGAGGCAGGGGGGCCGTCATGTGATCTCCTCCACAGTCATTGCCGGAACGTTACAACGGTCATTGTCACAATGCAATGGGATGAGGCCGGCTATTTACTCGTGAGTAGGTCCGGGTGTCCGGGGCGTTCGAGGCGGGAGCCGTGACACGGCACGTACGGTTTCGCCGGGAAGGTGTCGATCGTCGTCGACGACGTCCACCGGGCTGAGGGGACGCGGTTACCCATGAGTACGGCCCGGCCGTGTCTCTAGGGTGGTGCCATGGCCGAATACCGCATTGACGAACTCGCCCGGCTCGCCGAAACGACGGTGCGCAACGTCCGGGTGTATCAGGACAGAGGGCTGCTGGCGCCCCCACGCCGTGAGGGTCGAGTGGGCATCTACTCGGAGGCGCACCTGGCGCGCCTGCGGCTGATCGGCCAACTGCTCCGCCGCGGCTACACCTTCGCCAACATCGGCGAGATGCTCCGCGTGTGGGAGCGCGGGGGCGACCTGTCGGAGATCCTCGGTTTCGAGTCGGCCATCGGTGACGCCTGGAGTGACGAGATCCCCGACTACGTCGGCCTCGGAGAGCTCCGGGAGCTCTTCGGTAAGGAGGTCACCCCCAGGACCATAAGGCGCGCCCTGGCGCTGCGCGTCATCGAACGCGACGGCCTGCGGTTCCGGGTCCCCAGCCCGCGCCTGTTCCACGCCGGGGTCGAACTGGTCAAACTCGGCATGACGGTCGGCTCGGTCCTCGACATCGCCGAGAACCTCAGGAACCGGATCGGCGACGTCTCCGAACACATGGTCCGCATGGTGTCGGACCACATCATCAGCGAGTACACCCCCGGGAGCGTCATCCAGGCCGACGAGGTGGACCAGATCTCCGAACTGGTCCGCAGGGTACGGCCCCTGGCCCAGCAGGCCGTGGACGCGGTGCTCGCCCAGGAGATGGCCCACCACCTCAGCGACGTCATGGGCGACCATTTCGCCGACGCCCTGGAAAAGCTCAAGGAAGAGGACGTCGAAGGGTACGAGGGTTCCACGAGCCACCCTTGAACCCCCGACACGGACCGAGATCGCTCAGGCGGCGGGTCGCCCCTTCGACCCCGTCGATCCGGACCGATCGTTCCCCCGCCCCGAGACGAAGCCCCCGCCGGGCCCGGCCGTCGACCACGGAGCCGGGCCCGAACACGCGCCGCGAGGTACCTGAGGAGGGTGGGTCGTGGGGATTTCGAGGTGATACCGCTCAGGCCTTCTCCGGAGTCTCCCCGGCCCCTGGGACCCGTGCGGTCTCCGAAGCCGGCTCGACCACGGTCAGTGGCAATGACGTGGTGTACCGCAGCTCGGCGAACGCGCCCGCCGGAACCGCGGGGTCGCGCGGGAACACCGGTTTCACCCGCCGGTACTTCACGCCCTGTTCCGGGCGCGGGTCCTCGTCGCCCTTGTTGGGCCACATCGACAGTGCCCGTTCGGCCTGCGCGGTGATCGTCAGCGACGGGTTCACGCCCAGGTTGGCGGTGACCGCCGAACCGTCCACCACGTGCAGACCAGGGTGTCCGTACAGCCGGTGGTAGGGGTCGATCACCCCGTTCTCGGCGCTGTCCCCGATCGGGCAGCCGCCCAGGAAGTGCGCGGTCATCGGGATGTTGAACGGATCTCCGACGGTTCCGCCCGGGTATCCGTCGATGCGCTCGGCCAGGCGGGTCGCCGCCTCCTGCCCCTCGGGGATCCACGTGGGATTGGGCTCTCCGTGCCCCTGCCTGGAGGTCAGCTTCTTGCGACCGCCGAACAGGCCACGCGCGACCGAGGTGGTCAGCGAGTTGTCCAGGGACTGCATGACGAGTCCGATCACGGTCCGTTCCGACCAGCGCCGGTTGGAGAAGCTGCGGGCGAACACGTAGGGGTGGCGCAGGGCCAGACCGATGTAGCGCAGCCAGCGCGGGACCCTTCCGCCGCCCGGCACCTGGATGGTGGTGAGCAGCCCCATCGCGTTGGAGCCCTTGCCGTAGCGGACCGGTTCGATGTGGGTGTTGTCGTTGGGGTGGATCGAGGACGTGATCGCCACCCCGCGCGTGAGGTCCTCCGGTGGGGGCACCCGCTTGCTCATCGCGCCGACGAGCGCCTCGGAGTTGGTGCGGGTCAGGGTGCCCAGTCTGTCGGACAGGCGCGGCAGGAGTCCCTCGTCGCGCATTCGGTGCAGCAGGGTCTGGGTGTTGTAGGTTCCCGCGGCGACCACGACCTGGCGCGCGGTGAACGTGCGGGCGTTCTCCTTGCGCCGGGGCGCGTCGGTGCGCAGGGTGTCGACGGCGAACCCACCGCCCTCCGACCCGGGGCGTTCGCGCACCCGTTCGACGGTGGTCAGCGGACGCACCTCGGCACCGCCCCGCTCGGCGAAGTACAGGTAGTTCTCGGTGAGCGTGTTCTTGGCGCCGTGACGACAACCGGTCATGCACTCACCGCACTCGGTGCAGGCCTTCCGATCGGGGCCGGCACCACCGAAGTAGGGGTCGCCCACGGACTCACCCGGCGTGGCCTTGGTGCCGGTGCCGTCCTGGCCATCGCCGAAACACACGCCCACGGGGGTGAGCCGGAAGGTGTCGCCCACCCCCATGTCCTCGGCGACCGCCTTCAGGTGCACGTCGGAAGGGGTCATGGAGGGGTTGGTGCGCACACCGAGCATGCGGCGGGCCTGGTCGTAGAAGGGCGACAGCTCCGACTTCCAGTCGGTGATGTGCCGCCACTGCGGGTCCTCGAAGAAGGGGTCCATCGGGTGGTAGAGGGTGTTCGCGTAGTTGAGCGAACCCCCGCCCACTCCGGCCCCGGCGAGGATCATGACGTCCTTGAGCAGGTGGATGCGCTGGATGCCGTACATGCCGACCTGTGGGGCCCAGAGGAAGTTCTTCACGTCCCAGGAGGAGGAGGGCAGGGTCTGGGGGGTGAAGCGTCGTCCGGCCTCCAGGACGCCGACTCGGTAACCCTTCTCGGTGAGACGGAGGGCGCTCACCGATCCACCGAAGCCGGATCCGATCACGACCACGTCGTAGTCGAAACGGTCATCCGCTTCCTCGGGTGCGGTGGCGTCTGGTGCGCTCTGAGGGGACATGGGTTCAGGCCTCTACTTCCCAGGTTGGGCGGTGGTTGTCCGTAATGAGCCGGATACGAGTCCGCAACGATGATGGCGCCATCTAGAAATGTGACAATACATATTGTAATGTTCGTCACTACCGCCGAGTAGGGTGTGTTCCAAGTAACACACGTGGCGTGCGTCGGCGCAAGTTCCTTCCCCCTCGTCGTCCCCCCGACGACGGAATCCTCTGGAGGTACACATGCCCAAGGCACCCGAGGAAGCGCCGGAGGCGTCTCAGGGCCCGCCTGAGCAGCACGAAGGCAACGGTGGGACCCGCTGGCGCAGGTTCGCGCTGCTCGCGGTCCCCGGATTCGTCGCCGCCGTGGTCCTCGGTGGCATGACCACCCAGGGCGTGCTCGCGTCCTCCTTCGCGGTCTCCGGTGACAGCTTCAAGATGTCCGCCGACAACCTCAGCGGCAGCGGCTTCAGCCAGTACGGCGACGTCGCCGAGTCGGTCGACGGCTCGGCCCGAGCGATCGGTCTGTCCACCGTGAACACCGCCGAGCTGCGGAACCTGTGCATGTCCTCCCTGTGGGACCTGCCCATCGGTGAGGCCACACTGGTCATCACCGCGGGCGAGGAGAGCCCGGTCGAGGGCACCTCGATGGTCATCGACATCGAGCAACTCCAGGGCGACGCGGAGTTCGGCGCGATCGAGATCGGCCGTGACGCCGGCACCCTCGACAAGACCGATGGCGGTCAGGGGCCGGAAGGCGGTTTCGGTCTCCAGGCGGACACCATCTCGGTCGACGACATGGAACTGACCTCCTGGGCGGTCACCTCCGGCTCGCTGCGTCTGAGCGGCCTGGGGCTGGCCATCAAGCCCGGAAACCACGAGTGTTTCTGATCCCATGGCCCAAGCGATGACCCTGCTCCGCACCGGATGGGGACGGTTCCGGAACTGGCGGCGCACTCGGCCGTTCTGGGGCGGCCTCCTTCTCGCCGCGGCCGGTATCGAGCTTCTGGTCGCCCCGGCCGCGCAGAGCCTGATCCTGCCCATCGACCTACTCGTCTTCTCCGGGATGGCCGGCGTCTCAGGCAACCTCATCGGCGGACTGCTGATCGTGATCGGTGTGCTGAGCTGGTTGCAGCCGGCCCAGCGCACCTTCTTCGGTGTGGTCGGACTGATGCTCGCGTTGGTGTCCTTCGTGACCTCCAACTTCGGCGGCTTCGTCATCGGCATGCTGCTCGGCATCGTCGGTGGGTCGCTCGTGTTCGCCTGGGGACCCGAGGCCCGGAACCGACCGCGTGGGCGACGCAGGGTCGAGGACGCCCGGGCGACCGACGAGGGAGGAGAGGGCGAGAACGCCGCGAACCGAGACAACGCCGCGAACCGAGACCCCGACACCTCTACCGAAGGTCCCGTCACCGAGGACGTCACCGTCGACGAACCGCGTGGCGGCACCCGGCCCCTGGCCGCGATCGCCCTTCCCGTCGCCGTCGCCATGACCATCGCGGCGGCACCCGCCCCCACCCTGGAGTGGCCCTGGGACTGGCTGCTGCCCGACGACGAAGAGTCCGAGACGCCGCCCGAGGAGAACCCCTCCGCGAGCCCTTCCGATGAACCCGAGACACCGCCCGAGGAACCCGACCCCGGTGAGGACGAGGACGTCGAGGAGCCCCCCGAGGAAGAGGAGGAGGACGAGGAGGGCGAGGAGGACCCCGAGGGCCAGGACACCGACCCGTCCGCGTGCGAACCCGCCCTTGGCCAGGACGCCGTCGTCGAGGACGAGCGAGAACTCCTCGACATGGTCCAGGCCTGTCGGGCGGCGCAGGAGGAGGGTGAGTACCCGGAGGTCGCGGTCGCCTCCGGTGACGGCTGCTTCCAGGGCTCCACCCGTGAGTCCGGTCTGACCGCCGACAGCCTCACCATGTTCGGCGCCGGCTACGAAGGCGTGGTGGAGTGCCCGACCGCCGACGGTCCACGGCGCTACCTCAAGATCACGATGAGCAGCTCCAACATGAGCGGCGGCGAACTCTGGTTCAACGACTCCGGAACCCGCCGATCCCTGGGCCTGCCCTCGATGGATCTGGAGGGCGACGTCGAACTCCACGTCACCAGCATGCACGTGCGACTCCTGGGGATCCCGATCACCTTCACCCCGGACTTCCCACCGCCGTTGCTGCTCCCGATCATGTACGTCACCGACGTCGACGTCGGTGATCCCATGGCCTACACCGACAGGATGGTCATCTCCGACATGGACGGGGACTTCGCCGCCGGGGAGTGATTCGCCCCAGGGGAGCGAACGGGCGGGCCGGGACGTCGATCGACGTCCCGGCCCCTTTCCGTGCGCGACTCGGTCAGCGGCTGTCGGCGATCAGCCTGCTGGGCCGGCCCACGTGCGACACGTACAGCGCGTCCCGTGCCCGGGTACAGGCCACGAACAGCAAGGTCCGCTCCTGCTGGATCGCGTGTTCCAGGGCGACCTGGTCACCTTCGGCCGCCTCGATCACGGCCTTGGGCGGCAGCAGGTGATCGCTCACCCCGACCAGGGCCACGCACCGGAACTCCTGGCCCTTCATCCGGTGCATCGTCCCCACGCGAACCGCGTCCGGCGTGCCCGCGCCTTCCAGCGGCGTGGTGGAGATCCCGCGCGCCTCCAATTCCTTGGCGACTCCGCGCGCCACCCACTGGTTGCGCCCGGCCACCGCTATCTCGGACGGGTTCACTCCGGCCTCCAGCCACACCCGGACCCAGTCGCCCAGGGCGTGGAGTTCCTCGGTGCGGTTGTCGCAGCCGCGGACCACCGGGGCGGGGCCGCGTAGCAGCGAACGGTAACCGGCGAGTGTGTCGGCGTCGTCGTCCATGCCCAACGCGGCACGGCGATCCAGGATCGGCATGCTCCAGTCGAGGATCTCCTGAGTCACCCGGTAGCTGACCCGCAGCCGGTGACCACGGCCGCGCACGTTGATCCCCAGCGAGGCCAGCGACACCCGGTTGTCGGACACCCGCTGGTGCGGGTCACCGACGATGAACAGGTCGTCGGGTCCCTCGGGGACCGCGGCGCGCAGCATCCGCCACTGCGTCGGATGCAGGTCCTGGGACTCGTCGACCACCGCGTGTCGGAACAACGGGCCCGAACGCGTGAGCAGCCGGGCCGCCTCGGCGGCCAATTGCGGGTAGGACCACAACCCCTCCACGCGCATGGCGCCGACGTAGCGCCGGACGGTCTCCCAGACCTGACGCCGGTGCTCGGGTGCCAGGTGCTGGACGCGGCCGCTGCGCTCACAGCGGATGTAGTCGGGCAGCGACTCCAGGCCCTTGGCCAGGATGACCTGTTCCCACTCGTCCACCAGGAACCGCCCGGAGAAGGGCAGCCCGTCGGCGAGCGCGACCGCGCGCCACCGCTGGGCGAGTTCGTCATTGCCGATCATCCGCGGCGCGATGCTGCTGTGGCTCTGCGCCACGGAACGGGCCAGGCCGTCGATGGTGGACACCCGCACACGTGACCTGGTGTCGGGGTCGGGCAGCAGCCGGTCCAGACGGTCCGCCAGGGACTGGGCGAGTGCCCGGTTGTAGGTGGTGAGCAGTACCGACTCACCGTTGGACTCGGGGCGTGCGGCGGCGTCCGCTTCGGCCAGGTGCGCGGCGCGGTAGAGCGCCATAACGCTCTTACCGGTGCCCGGGCCTCCGGTGACCTGCACGGATCCGTTGAAGTGCCCCGAGGTGACCCGCTGCTGGTCCGGGTGCAGGGTGATCTGCCACTGCTCGAAGGGCGCGTTGAGGGCGCCGGACAGTTCGGGTGGGCCGACGGGGGTGAGGTCGACGACGCCGAGCCCGAGTTCGACGGGTGCGTCGGTCAAGGCCCGAGGACGCAGGTTCTGGGCGTAGCGCAGCGCCTCGGCGCGCGGGCGCACGGTGAGCAGCCGGTATCGCGGGTCATCGATGTCCTGTTCCGCGGCCTCGTCCTCGTGGGACTCCGCGCACGGGTCGGGGGCGATGACGCCGGTCCAGTCGGAAGCGATGGGCACGACCCGGACACGAGGGTCGGCGGCGCCCGCGACGGATTCCAGTTCGGTGGTCTCTCCGGCCTGGTAGGCGCGCATCACGGCCAAGGTGCCGAGTTGGACGTCGGGCGCGAGGCGGTTGAAGTCGCTGAGAAACGTCGGGGCGATCGCAAGGGCGGACACGTCGTGGTCTCCTCCGGTCTTCGACCTGATGGTGGCTCTGCTGGTTGGTCGGATCGGATGGGCGTCGCGCGAGAGGAAGCCGGTCGGGCGTCCGTTCGCGTTCATCTGAAACATGCTCGCTACGGAATTTGGGCAAACGCTGTCGGGAAGGCGAAGAACGGGATATTTCGGGAACCCGCGGAGTCTCGTGTCTTCGCAGTTCAAGGCGTGGCTTACGAAGAGGTGTTCGAAGCAGATCGCCAAGGTTTTCGAGCCCTTGTGGCCGACTTTCCGTGACCTGCGGTTTCTTTGGAAGTCTCGGTGTCCAAAATCCGGTTAATGGGCTGGCCGAAACTGGGGGCGTGCAGGTGTGACGAACCCTCTCGCTTGGAAACACGTGGGGAGTGGGGGGGTGAGTGCGGTCGTGCGTGGGCGAAGTGACCGAAACCCGACAAGGTGGCTGATCGGGCAACACCCGAAGAACATGAGGCGTCCCCACGCCCTGCTCACTGTCTGGCCGGTTGCGGACACGCTCTGTGCAGGGCGGGGTGTGTTGCGGGATCGTGGAGGCACCCGGGAGGGAACCACGCGTGGTTCGGGACTCTGCCGGGGTCCGTCCTACCCCGGCAGAGTCCTCAACCACCCTAGAGAAGCAGTACCCGACTCCCGTTCGGCCCAAAGCGGGACGGGGGCGCCTTCCTCGATCACGCCGGTCGCCGAACCGCCACCGACGCTCCACATGCTCTAACGTGGGTCTGACAAAACAGGCAGAAGGAGCGGGACGAGCACGTGGCCCCCAAAGACATGAGCCGAATGCGTATCTCCGACGCCGAACGCGACCAGGTCGCGGAGATCCTGCGGGAAGCCGCGGGGGAAGGACGTCTGGACCTGACGGAGGTGGACGAGCGCCTCAACGCGGTGTACAGCGCCAAGACCTACGCCGATCTCGAACCCATCGTCGCGGACCTTCCCACGGGAGCGGGCGGGCCATCCTCCCCGGCCCCGACGGGTGTGGTCTCCCCACAGCACAGCCCGGCCGGCCCCGTCGGTCAACCCCTGAAGCTCAAGGCCAAGGGCGACTCCCTGGTCCGCAAGGGTGATTGGACCGTGCCGCACCGCATCGAGATCGATGCCCGCTTCGGTTCCACCAGGCTCGACTTCCGCGAAGCCCGCATCACCACCCCCGTGGTGGAGGTTTGGGTGGACGCGTCCTGGGGCGGGGCCGACATCATCCTGCCAGAGGGGGCCACCGCCGAGGTCGACATCGACTCCTCCTGGTTCGGTAGCGTGCGCTCGGACGTCGACTCGATCCGTCGGAACGACGCCACCCACTTCGTCGTCACCGGCGCGGCACAGGGTGGCAGTCTGCGTGTGCGACACAAGCGGTCCGGGGGCTGGGCCTCCTTCCTGACCTGACCGCTACGGCCGTGCGCCATGATGGTGGGGCGCACGGCACGGGCCGTGCCGGATATCGGAAGGCGGGCGGTCGTGCTCATCTGGATCGGGACGATCGTGGCCGGAGTCATCATCCTCGCCCTGGCGCCGTTCGCATGGACGCGCCTGGCCGGATTCGGACGCCGACCCGGCCTCGCCGGTGTCCCGCACCGCCCCGTCGCCGTGGTCCTGGGCGCCGCCGCCTGGCCCGACGGGCCCTCGCCGCTGCTCGCCCGACGTCTGGACCTGGCCGTCGAACTGGTCCGGGAGGGCAAGGTCGATCGCGTCCTGGTCTCCGGGGACAACCGCGACGTGTCCCGTCGAGAGACCGACACCATGACCCGCTACCTGGTCGGACAGGGGGTCCCCGCCGACCGGATCGAGGCGGACCCTCACGGTTACCGCACCTGGGACACCTGCGTCCGGGTCAAGGAGTACTACGGGGTGGACGCCGCCACCATGGTCACCCAGTCCTTCCACCTGCCCCGCACCATCGCGCTCGCCCGCGCCGCCGGCATCGACGCCGTGGGGGTGGGCGACTCCAGCCTGGGCGCCCGATGGCGCTCCACCGTGATCGGTTACCTGCGTGAGGTCCCCGCCGCATTCAAGGCCCTCAAGGACGCCGTGCTGCGCCCCGCGCCCGCCACGGTCGGCCGCCCCGACCCACGGTGATCCCGCTCGTGGTGCCTATCCCGGAACCAAGGGTGAGGTCATCGGCGCGGTGACAAGAGGCAGTGGGGCCCAGAGCTGTCGCCCGAGCCGGGATAATCGGGCATATGAACGCGACCACGGGAAACGATCCACACGACAACGCCGTCGACGTCGACTGGGCCTCCCTGGCCCCCGAGGGCGGGGAGCGCATCCCCGAACTCCTCGGCAGGGTCGCCGGCAGTGACAGTGCGCTGTCCGACCTCCACGACATCATCCGGTTCCCCGAGCCCGGCCACCGTGCCGCACCGAAGGTCGTCGACCACCTCGTCGACGCCGCGACCGCCGACGAGACCCCGGACATGGACCGGTGGCGGCCACTGAGCCTCCTACTGGAGTTGGTCGCGGCCCACGCGGAGGACCTCTTCCCCGAGCCCCGCGATCTCGCTCAGTGGCGTGACGAGGTGGCCTGGGCCGCTTCCAACGACGCCGAGAAGGTGCGCGCCCAGTACCGCGACTGGATGGACGAGGCCCCCGACGAGCAGCACCACCACCGGATGCGCAACCGTCTGGCCGTGATGGGGTCCGACGACGGCGCCGAGATCCTACAGGCCGAACTCGACACCTACGAGGCCGTGCTCGCCCGCGTTCCCGACCTGGTCGCCCTCCTGCACGGTGGAGTGAACCGGGGCGGCCTGGACCGGGCCGGCGAGTGGGTGAGCTACCTGCTGGCGTTCCTGCCCGACGAGTCCGAGCGCGTGGTCTCCGAGATCACCGGTGCCTCCCAGTTCCTCCTCGCCAAGGACCTGCGCCCCACCCCCAAGGCACCCACCTCCCTGCGCGACGCGATGGAGCAGGCCTCCGGTGGCGGTGGTGGACAGTCCGAGCCGCTTCCCGCCGAACTGTTCGCCCTCGGCCTGCTCAGCGACCCGAACGACATCGACACCACCGTCGGTCTCACCCATCAGATGGCCGGTGGCAACCTCTACAACTCCTTCGCCGCCTCGGTGGCGATGGTCCTCATCCACGGCGAGAACACCCCCCGCGAGGGCCTGCGCCGGATCGGGCGCGGTGGCGGCACCACGATGGGCTACGAGGGTCTGTTCAACGAGTCGTGGCCGCACTGTGGCTCCCGCTCCCCGCAGGTCCTGGGATTCCTCGCGCTGGGCCGCGCCGGGGATCGCGCCCGCCGACTGCGTCTGGACATCCTGACCGGTCTGATCAAGGGTGAGGACGAGTCCCGCGCCCTGGTCACCGGCGTCGGCCTCGAACTGGTGCTGGGCCCGCGCTCCAAGGACCGCACCCCCGAGGAGCACGCCCAGGCCGACTACGACGAGGAGACCCTCAAGGTCCTGTGGGCCATCGCCGAGCTGCCCGCGTCGGCTTGGGAGGACGAGGAGTTCACCGCCACGCTCGCCGCTTGGGCCCTGCCCGAGGAGGCCGAGGAGTTCTGCGCCCTGGTCGGCGTCGAACCCGAGCCGGAACCCGCGCCCCAGGCCGCCCCGGCCGAGCAGATCTCGCGGCCCCAACAAGCGCCCTCGGGTCTGTTCGGTCGCCTGTTCGGTGGCCGCTGACCGCGGAACACGCCGAAGCGAAGCGAGGCCCGAACAACACGGTCAGGGGGCCGCCGATTCTTCGGCGGCCCGGGCCAGGGCCTCCTCCACGCCGCTCTCGGGCTCGCCCAGGAACGTGGGGTCCGGGCGCAGCAGGACCGTGCCCAGTGCGGCCACCGCTGCCGGGACCTCGCGCATCCACCCGTAGACGGTGGCCATCGCGCGTTCGCCGAAGCTGTTGTCGCCCACCCCTACGGCGTCGATGCCCGCGGCCCGGCACATCCCGACCGCCCTCGGCACGTGGAAGTCCTGGGTCAACACCACGGCCTCCTCCACCCCGAACACCTCCGTGGCTCGCACACACGAGTCCCAGGTGGCGAACCCGGCGTGGTCGCCGACGATCCGATCCGCCGGGACGCCCGCCTCGATCAGGTAGTCGCGCATGGTGTCGGTCTCGCCGTGGTGCTCGACGCCGTTGTCACCGCTGACCAGTACCGCCTCGATCCGGCCGACCTCGTACAGTTCCACCGCCAGTTCCAGACGCTGGGCCAGCAGGTGACTGGGTATCCCGTCGGGGCGGACCCCCGCGCCGAGCACCAGGGCGACGGGACGTTCGGGCACGTCCTCGACGTCGTACCGATGCTCGGAGGTGGTGAACAGCTGCCACACGAACGGCACGCAGCCCAGCACCATCACGGCCACGGCGGCCAGGACGAGTGGAAGACGTCGCCTGGCCGGGCGCACGGTACCCGCGCCCGACTCGGTGGACTCGGGAGGCGAAGGTGTTCGGGAGTTCTCGGAGCTCGTCACACCATGGGAGACGACCGAGCGTGCCACCCGGTTCCCGGTGGTCGAGTGTGCGTACGCCGGAGTGGCCGGCGCCTTCACCGAACGTGCCGGGGGAGCGCGTCAAGGGCATGACCGACCAGGCGCGGGAACGTTAGGGTCGGCCGCATGTCTGTACCTTCCCACGAGGAGCTCCCCCCGCGGCTGAGGGCCATCGCCGACCTGCTGCCCGGCGCCATGCGCGGGCACGCCGGACTCCACTCCTACGACGGCAGGGCCGCCGACCTGTCACCGGCGGGCGTTCGCGACCACCTCGAAGACCTGGGCGGCGACCCGCTCGACGACGCCCACGACGAGGCGCACCTGGCCGCCTTCGAGAACGCGCTCCGGCACGAACTGGGCGAACTCCAGTGGCACCGGGCCAATCCCCTGTTCCACATCGGCGAGATGGACCTGTCCGACTACGAACGCGACTACGCCCCCGCCGCCGAACGCGACGCCGCCCGCCTCGCACACCTGCGGCTGTGGCCGTGGCTGGCCGACAACGCCCTGGCGTCCCTGGACCGTGTCTCCGCGCCCATCGCCGAGTCGCTGCTCACCGCGGCGCGGGGACTCATCGGTGGCCTGCCCGACGAATTGCCCGAGGACGTTCGCGACGCCGCCCTGGTCGCGCACTCCCGACTGATGGCACACCTGGAACACGCCGCCGAACACGGCCCGGAGCAGGCCGGTCTGGGCGCGGAGACGCTCTCTCGTCTCATGGGCATCGGCGAGGCCATGGAGGTCGACCTCCACGACCTGGCCGCACGCGCCGACGTCGAACGCGACCGGCTGCGCGCTCGACTGGCCGAGGCGGTCGGGCGCCTGGCACCCGACCGCGACCCCATGGAGTTCGCCCGCGAACTCACCCGGAACCACCCCGGCGCGGACGGGGTCCTCGACGCGGCCCGTGAGTGGACGCGCTTGTGCCTGGAGTTCACCGCAGAGCGCTCCCTCGCCCCCTACGGCGACGGTGAGTGCAGGGTGGACGTGCCACCGCCCGCCCTGCGGTGGGGCACCGCGATGATGGCCTGGTCCGGGCCCTGGGAGGAGGACACCGCGTCCTTCTACTACGTCAACCCGCCCGACCCCGAGTGGTCCGCGCAGGAGGCCGACGAATGGCTGGAGATGTTCAGCCACACCACCCTGCCCGCGGTGAGCGCGCACGAGGTCGCCCCCGGCCACTACTCGCACGGCCGCGCCCTGCGTCGCCTCCAGAGCCCGGTGCGGCGCGCGCTGCCGTCCATGTCCTTCGTCGAGGGGTGGGCGCACTACGTCGAGGAGGTGTGTGTGGACGAGGGGTTCGGTGCCTACGCCGCCGAACGCATCGACGACCCCGAGTGGACCGCCGACCACTTCGAGATCGGGGTGTGGCTGGAGGCGCTGGTCCGGGTCACGCGCCTGGCCGTGGCCATCGGCCTGCACTCGGGCTCCATGACGGTGGAGGAGGCCACCGCGCGATTCACCGAGGACACCGCCTTGCGCGGACCGGCCGCCCGTGCCGAGGCCCGGCGCGCCACCTTCGATCCCACCTACGGCCGGTACACCTGGGGCAAGCTGGAGATCCTGGCCCTGCGCGAACGTGCCCGGCGGGAGTGGGGTGAGGACTTCTCGCTGTCGCGCTTCCACCGGGAGCTGCTGGAACTGGGCGCGCCCCCGCTGGGCCTCATCGGCGCGGTCCTGGACGGGTGAGCCCGACCGGGGGAGACCCGGCCGGGCCGTGACCCGACTTCGTCCTACTTCGTTTCGCCGACGCCGAGTTCGGCCAGGGCCACCCGGACCCGGCCGCGGGCACGCTTGAGCGCGTCCGCGGCCCGCTCCGCGTCCACCCCGGCCAGCAACGTCACCAGGGCGACGCGGGTGTCGCCCTCGGCCGCGTTCAGCGCCTGCGCGCAGGCCGCCTCGTCCAGGCCGGTGGCCTCGCCCAGGATCGTCAGCACACGCCCGCGCAGTTTTCCGTTGGTGGCGTCCACTCCGACCATCAGGTTCGAGTAGGTCCGGCCGATCCGCACCATCACCGCGGTGGAGAACGCGTTCAACAGCAGCTTCTGTGCCGTGCCCGCCTTCATCCGGGTCGAACCGGCGATCACCTCCGCGCCCGTGGCCACGCCCACGTGCACGTCCGCCGCCGAGGCCAGCGGCGCGTCCGGGTTCGCGGTGATGAGCACCGTGGCCGCGCCCCGTTCCCGGGCCGCCTCCAAGGCGCCTCCCACGTACGGGGTGCGGCCACTGGCCGCCAGGCCGACCATCAGGGAACCCTCGGTCACCCCCGCCGCGTCCACCCGGCCGGCCTCCCAGTCGTCCTCCACCCCCTCCAGGGCCTTGGACAGGGCGTCCCCGCCGCCCGCGTGGTGCGCCACCACCCAGTCCGCCGGTACCCCGTAGGTGGGTGGAAGCTCCGCGGCGTCCTGCGCGGCGATCCGCCCGGAGGTGCCCGCGCCGAAGTAGTGGATGGTGGCACCCCGCTCCAGGGCGGCCACCCCCAGCTCCACGGCTTCTGCGAGCCGCGGCAGGACGGCCGATACCGCCGCGGTGACCGTGGCGTCCTCGACGTTGATCTGTCGGAGGATCTCCAGCGCCGGCAACAGGTCGATGTCGTAGGTGCCGGAGTTCCGGGTCTCGGTGGGAGACCGTACGATCACGGCCTCATGATCGTCGGCTCGGTCCTGTGCTCGTCCGTCTCTGCCGTGCAATGGGCTCTCCTCTTCGGTCCGGGTCGCGGCTCAGTCGTCGCTTCCGGTGCTGCTGTCGGTACTGCTCTCATTACCGCCGTCGGTGTTCCCGGGCGGGGACTCGGAGCGGCGGCGCTTACGGTCCTCGTGCAGCCGAAGCCCTCGCACCGCCTCGTAGGTGGTCTCGAGCGCGCTCCGGCTGTCGGCGTACCGGATCTGGGCCAACCCCACGAACAGGCAGTCCACGACGGTCAGCTGCGCCAGGCGGGAGGCGGTCGCACCGGAACGGAACGTGGTCTCGCGGGCGGCGGTGGTCAGGACGTGGTCGGCGAACCCGATGGCCGAGCGCGGGAAGTTGGTGATCGCCACCGTCTTCGCGCCGTGCCTGCCGGCTTCGCTCAGCGCCTGCACGGTGTCGATGGTGGTGCCGCTGTGCGAGATGCCGATCGCCACGTCGGTGTCCTCCAGCAGGGAGGCGCTGGTCAGCATCACGTGCGCGTCCGACCAGGCGAACGACGTCAGACCGATCCGGTGCAGCTTCTGCTGGAGGTCCGCCCCCACGAACGCGCTGGCGCCCACCCCGTAGATGTCGATGCGCCGGGCGTTGGCGAGGGCGTCGATGACGGCGCGCAGCACCTCCACGTCCATGGCGGCGCCGGTCTCCTCCACCGCGCGCGCGTCGGTGTAGGCGATCTTCTGCACGACGGTGACGAGGGTGTCGTCGGGGTTGATGTCGCTGGACAGCTCGGGGATGTTGCTGCGGGCGCCGCGTGCCTGACCGGCCTCGGTGGCCAGGGCCAGACGCAGCTCCCGGTACCCGCTGAAGTCGATGGTGCGACAGAAGCGGATGACGGTGGCCTCGGATGTGGCGCAGTCCTTGGCGAGCTGGGTGATGGAGGAGGCGGCGGCCCGCTCGGGGTCGTCGATGACCCGTTGGGCCACCCGCTGTTCGGCGGGGGCGAGGGAGGGAAGCAGGGAGCGGATTCGCAACACCGTGGTCGGTGCGCTCGGCGCCGGGCCCTCATCCGGGTTCACGGATTCGCCTGAAGACTTCGGAATTTGCGCCATGAAGGAAAGTTTCTTTCGGTCGCGGTGCAGAGTCAACGCACGGACGGGAAAAACCGGGAGATTCAAGGATTTCAAGGGACGGTCCGCGCGGCAAGTATCCCTGTTCCGATTGCGGGATCCCAGCTCAGCGGGCACGCTGGGACGAAGCGGTGCAACTTCCGGGATTTTCGGAGAACCGCCGTACCCGGGACACGAGGGAGGGCACTGTGGCGCGGTTCGGCCCGGTCGGTCCACAGGACGAGTCGACCGAGGACGGGCCGCCCGAACCCCACGGTATCCGGGTCGGTCTGCTCGGCCGCTTCACCCTTCACGTCGACGGCTCCCCGCTCCGCCTGCGCGGTGAGCGCCGCCGCTCCCTGCTCGCCGCCCTCCTCCTCAACACGGGCGTATCGGTGCCCACCGACCACCTCATCGACCGTGTGTGGACCGAACCCGGGCCGGCGGCCCGGGGCGCCCTCCAGGTCCACGTGGCCCGCCTCCGAGCCCTCCTCGAAGAGCATCTGGGCGACCCCCTCATCCGTAGCACCGACGACGGATATCGCGTCGACCTTCGAACACACCGCTGTGACCTGTTGCGTCTGCGTTCCCTGGTCCACAAGGCCGACCGTGCGGCCGAACGCGGTGAGACCGACGCCCACGCCGACCTGCTCGGTCGAGCCCTGAGCCTGTGGCGCGGGCCCGTGCTCACCGACGTCGCCTCCCCGGTCCTGCACCGCCACGACGTGCCGCCGATAGAGGAAGAACTCCTGCGCGTGGCCGAACGGGCCTTCACCGCGGACCTGGCCCGGGGCGAACATGAACGCGTCGCCGACCGGGTCGCGCCCATCGTCTTCTCCCATCCCCGACGCGAACCCCTCGTCCGGGTGCAGATGGTCGCCCTGTACCGGTGCGGCCGACGGAGCGAGGCCCTGAACGCCTACTCCCGGGCCCGTTCCGCCCTCGCCGAGGAACCCGGCCTCGCCCCCGGCCGTGAGCTCCTGGCGGCCTTCCACGGGGTCCTGCGCGGCGATTCGGGCGTCGGTGGGCGCTCCACCCGGGTGGCCGCCGCCCCCGGCCCCGATCCGCTCCCGGCGACCCGCTCGGGCGCCCCGAGTCTTTCGGTGCCGCGCCCCAGGGCCCACCGCGAGACGTGTCCCCACCCAGCCTCCGACCCCGCGCGCGAGGACGAACACGGCCCCTGGCCCCTGGTGCCCGCCGAACTCCCCGCCGCCCCGAACACGCTCGTGGGCCGGGCCGAGACGCTGGCCGAACTCGACCGTCTCGTCGACCCCTGCGCCGCCACCCCCGTGAGCGTCCTGGTCCGCGGGCCGGCCGGGGCCGGCGCCAGCGCCCTGGCCGTCCGCTGGGCGCACTCCGTCGCCGCGCACTTCCCCGACGGGCGCCTCTACGTGAACCTGCGCCGTCCGGACGGCACGCCTCGCGAGGCGACCGAGGTGCTGCGTCGTCTGGTGCGCTCCCTGTCGGCGGGTCGCGTCGGATCCGTGGACCTGTCGGCCGCCGAGGACGAGGCGGACGAGACCGCCGCCCGGTTGCGTTCCCTGATGGCCGGACGGCGGGTGCTCCTGCTCTTGGACAACGCCTCCACCGCTCACCAGGTGCGCCCCCTCCTGCCGGGCGACCCCGGAAGCGCCGCGGTGGTGACCGGTCGCGGTTGGCTCACGGACCTGTTGGTCCGCGACGGTGTGCGCGCACTGCCCATCGACGCTTTGGGAACCGCGGACGCGGTGGCGCTGTTGCGCTCCCTCTTGGGGGAGCGGCGCCACCCCGAAGAGGCGTTGCGTCGGGTGGCCGAACTGGCCGGTGGCCTTCCCCTGTCGCTGCGCATGGCCGTGGCGTGGCTGGACGCGCACCCCGAACACACGGCGGACGCCTTGGTGCGAGTGGTGGAACGGGTGGACCCGGCACGAGGGATCTCTCCCACGGCCCGGATGGCCGCGGTTCTTCGCGCCGGGCCCTTGGGCGCGGGCTCGGCCGCGGGGAAGTACCGACCGGGATCCGAGCACCCGCACTGAGTCTGCGGCAATCCTCTTACGTTCGGTTTTCGATCGGGTCACGAGGAGGAGAGCGGCCACGGGACCGCCATCGCCCCGACCTCGGGTCCTCGCACCGACGACGGTCGGTTGTGAGATCGACCGATTCTGCGTCGGGGGGTGCTCACCGGTGCCATGAGTCGCTAGTGTCAACCCCATGACGCAGAACAACGATCCCGACATGGACCCGGCGGGAACCACGCAGCACTTCCGCCGCTTCGTCGACGACAACCCCGAACCCGAAGAGGCCCCACGCCGCCCGATCCTTCCGTTGGTGCTGGCGGGCGTCGGCGTCCTCCTCGCCATCGGGATCATCGTCTTCCTGGTGATGGCCTTCTCCTAGGGAGCCGGCGTATCCACGATGTGACGGGGCCGACCCTCGGCCGGCCCCGAATCCGGTTCGCGGCCACCCCGCGGTCCTGCTAGAGTTTCATCCGTAGCCGCAGGGAGCCGCGAGGTTCCCCGCGGGGGTCGGGCGTCATTAGCTCAGTTGGTTAGAGCAGCTGACTCTTAATCAGCGGGTCCGGGGTTCGAGTCCCTGATGACGCACCAGACGAAGGTCCCGGTGATCGGAAACGATCACCGGGGCCTTCGCTCGTTGTCGTCGGGCCGGCGGGGGCGCCGATCGGAAGGTACTGTGCCCAGTGGTCTGCGGCACAACCCGCGGCGAACGGGCCCTGAACGGCACGAGTCGCTCCGAGGATCCGGTAGAGTTGTCCTCGTTGCCGCGGAGGGCCCAAGGGTCCGGCGGAGAACAAGCGCCATTAGCTCAGTCGGTCAGAGCAGCTGACTCTTAATCAGCGGGTCCGGGGTTCGAGTCCCTGATGGCGCACAGTGGGTGAAGGCCCCGGTCGACGGAGAGAGTCGGCCGGGGCCTTCGTCGTTTCCAGGGTGTTCCCCCGGCTCGGGGCGCTGTCGTCGACCACGAAGAGTCGAGGCCCGTGACGCCTCCGTGGCGAAGGGAAACCGAATTGACAACCGGTCAATATGTGGTGGATTGTCTTTCTGCCGAAGACCCCCTTGTTCCTGGTTCGGTACCCCTGTCCCTTGACTAGGCCGGAGACCGCCATGTCCGCTTTCCTCCCCGCCGTTCGCGCCGCGTCCCTCACCCTGCTCGCCGCCGGAGCGGTCTTCTCCCTGTCCGCCTGCGGAATCGTCCAGACCGCGCTGGAGAGCCAGCAGGGCGCCGCCGGTGACGGTGGAACCGTGGGGATCGACAGCGCCTCGGAGGGTGAGGACTCCACCAGTGGTGGGACGCAGGACGTCATGGAGGTCGGCGTCGGTGACTGCTTCAACGAGGAGGAGATGCAGACGGCCCTGATGGGCGAAGAGGTGACCGGCATCCCGGTGGTCGACTGCTCCGAGTCGCACGACTCCGAGTTCTTCCACAGCGAGATCCTCCCCGAGGGCGACTTCCCCGGTGACGACGAGATCAGGGACACCGCGGCCGAGCTCTGTGAGGGCGCGGCCTTCACGGAGTTCATCGGTGTCGAGTGGTACGAGTCGGAGTTCTACGCCGGCTACCTCACCCCGGTCGCGGAGGGATGGGCCGCGGGCGACCGCGAGATCCTCTGCTACGTCATCGGTGACCCGTCCACCACCGGCACGCTCGAAGCCTCCGGCCGCTGATCTTCGACCGCTTTCGACCGATGCCGACCGGTGTGTCCAAGAGGCGTCGGTCGGTTGGTTTTTAGCTTATTTTCACGAAATCCGCAGGTCGATGGAACCTTCTCCGGATCCGGCGCATCGATATAGGTGGTGCCGGTCGACCAAGATCGGCGCAGCAGAGACGATCTCGTTGGAGTGAGCAATGGTGTCCCAAGCCCACCGGTACCTGCCCGGCCGTGCCGCCCTGGCCGCCCTGACCGTGGGTGCGGTCCTGTCCCTCAGCGCCTGTGGGCTCCCGTTCCTCCCTCCGGCCTTCCAGGGCGCGGAGCCCGAGCCGAGCCCCACGCCGATCGAGAGCGAGGAGCCGGTGGATGAGGAGACCGACCTCGCCGATCCCGAGTCCGGGGAGCCCGAGCCGCTCGGTGCGCAGGACGAGGACGTCTTCGTCCTCAGCACCGGCGACTGCATCAACGAGTGGAGCGCCGACACCGAAGAGAACGTCAGTTCGGTCCCCAAGATCGACTGCTCGGAGCCGCACGACCTCGAGGTCTACTACGAGGGCACCCTCGACGAGAGCGGTTCCTACCCGGAGGGCGACGCCCTCAACGACATGGTCAACGAGGGTTGCGTCGACGCCTTCGAGGACTTCGTCGGGACCGACTACATGGAGTCGGCGCTGGACTTCTCCAGCCTCATGCCGACGGAGGACGGCTGGGCGCAGGGCGACCGTGAGTACCTGTGCCTGATCGGCCAGTACGGAGAGCAGACCACCGGAACCCTAGAGGACGCACAGATCTAGGGACACATGAGGGGACGCGACGGCTTCCCCGTCCACGGAGGCGGCCCGCATCGGTGAAAACATCCACCGATGCGGGCCGTTCTCGGTCGTGGTCGAGGATCAGTGGCGTCCGAGGGCCCGGGCAGGCGTGGGCTCGGCCCCGTCGTAGTCCTCGAACCGCTGGAACAGGTCGGTCAGCTCCTCCGTGTCGGGTCCATCGGAGGTCGTCTCCGGTCGGGGCAGTCCCGCGCACTCCAGGTCCTGTGGGTCGGTGCCGTCCACGAGGTAGGCGTCCACCGCGTCGTCCACGCACGGGTGCAGGGGGGCCAGGTCCACCGGGTCGAGGGAGGCGTAGAACCCGTGGCCGCCTTCGTCGGTGATGGTCAGGAGGGAGCCGTCCAGGGTCTTGGCCATGGCGGGTCCGCCCGCGTAGGCGGTATTGGCGTCGTATTCCGCGGCGATGATCAGCGGGCCGGTGCTGCCCGCCGGTACGAGGTCCACCAATGGTTCGGTCGGCTGCTTCTCGCTGAAGGTGCAGGCCTGGGGGCCGGTCCAGGACGCGCCCGAGCCGTAGGGGTGGTTGTCGCGGTAGTCGCGCATGTCCGAGTGGTAGATCGAGACGTCCTCCGGCCACTCGGCCTCGCACATGACCGCCGTGTGCAGGTCCAAGTTGTAACCGGACAGGTCGAGTTCGTCCTCGGGGATCTCGGGTTCGGGATCCGTGTCCTCCTCGAACCCGCCCTCGGGCTCCTCCTCGGGGAAGGGCTCGTCTTCGACAAGGGCCTTGAGGAACCAGGCACTGCCGTCCCACTCGCTCTGGTCACGAGCGAACTCTCCCACGACTGCCATGAAGTCGTTTCCGTCGAAGCCACCCGGGAAGAAGAGGTCGGGTCGGGGTTCCTCCTGGAGACGGTCGGCGGTCTCCTCGAAGGTCCGGATGATCGTGTCGGGGCTCCCGCCCATTCCGAACACCTCGTCGTGCTCGGCCAGCCAGATGGCGTACCGCTCCACGTTCGCGGTGTAGGCGGGGGCCTGGGCCAGGGAGTCCTCGCGCCAGATGCCGTCCGGGTTCACCGGTGAGTCGAGCACGCTGCGGTCGAGCCGTTCGGGGAACAGGCTTCCGTAGACCGCGCCCAGGTAGGTGCCGTAGGAGTAGCCGACGTAGCTGACGCGCTCCTCGCCCAGGGCGGCGCGGATCACGTCCATGTCGCGGGCGGTGTCGGCCGTGGTCATGTGCGGCATCAGGTCGCCGGCGTTGGTGTCACAGTCCCGGGCGTACCGGATCGTCTCCCGGGTGACCTCGGAGATCTGCTCGTCGGTGGGACGTGGGTAACTGGGCGGGGGTTCGCCTTCGCAGTCGATCCAGGTCGAGGCTCCGGTTCCCCGAGGATCCATGCCGATGCTGTCGTAGACCTCTCCCGCACGTGAGTCCAGGGCCAGTTCGATACCGAGGTCACGGCCGGAGAGGCCGGGGCCGCCGGGGTTGCTCAGGAGGATGCCCCGTCGCGCCTCGGGGTCGGACGCGGACATGCGCAGGATGGCGATCTCGATGCGTTCCCCCTCCGGAGCCGAGTAGTCGAGGGGCACCTCGATCCAGGCGCATTCCGCTTCGGACCCGGAGAGGTGGGCTTCTTCGCACGGTGCCCAGTCGATCTCCTGGTCGTGGAAGGGGGCCAGCGCGTCGATGGCGGCGGTGTCGTCGACGAGGCTCGGGTCGTCGGGTTCGGCCGCGGCCGGCGCGGTCGCGAGGAGGGACAGGGCGAGACCGGTGGCCAGGCCGGCCGAGGTCCCGCGGATGACGGTACGTGCTGGGGGCACGGGGGTTTCCCTTTGCTGTTCTGCGCGTCGTCGGTGGACCGGGCCCACCGATGACGCACTCGTGGGCGTCTGCGGGGCAACGGTACGGAGCACGCACATGCCGCCAGTACCCCCGAACGTCATGTGGTGCCCTCGACCTTCGGGGGGTGCCCCCCTCCGTTCGGACACTGTCGGGTGGTTTGTGGCCGTCTATTCGGTTTGTGGTGGCGATCAGGTCGCGCGAAGGACGCCGTTTGGTCACGGGGGTGGTGTGCGCCACATGAATGGGGTTACGGTGACCATCTATTAGGAAAGTTTCCTAATAGAAACGTGGCGCCCTCACCCCTCCCAGCCCCCTCGCCCGAAGGAGCCCCGTGGCCACCGAACTCGCGGCCGCCCCGCCACCGGACACCGGTGACGCCGGGCCCTCCACATCACGGAAGACGACCCTCCTACGACGGATCTGGCGCAACCACCTCTTCGTCAAGGTCCGCAAGGCCGTCGTCGTGGTGTTCGTGGTCGCCAACGCGACGTTCTTCCTCGGCCGCGCGATGCCGGGCGACCCCATCGACGTCATGGCCGGTCGCCTCACCCAGGGCGGCATGTCGATGGAGGAGGCGCGCGCCATCGCGATGCACTCCCTCGCCTACGACCCCGACGCGCCCCTGCTGCGGCAGTGGTGGGAGTTCTTCGTCGGACTGCTCACCTTCGACTTCGGCGGCACCATCAACCGCCCCGGGGTCGGCGTCACCGAGGCCATCGGCGCCTACCTGCCCTGGACCCTCTTCAGCATCGGCGTGGGCACCCTCATCGCCATCGGGCTCGGCCTGACCCTGGGCATGGTCATGGCCTACCGACGCAACAAGGTCATCGACCACGTGCTCAGCGTGCTCGCCTCGGTCCTCGGGGCCATCCCCAACTACCTCATCGCCATGGTCCTCGTCGTCTGCGGCGGCATGTACCTGGGCTGGTTCGACCCCATCGACCTACGCGGCACCCTCAGCCCCGGGGTCGAACCCGGCTTCACACCCACCTTCGTCGGCGACGCGTTCTACCACGCGGCCCTGCCGATCCTCACCTACGTCCTCGCCATCATCGGCACCTGGATGCTCGTCATGAAGGCCTCCACCACCGAGGTCCTCGGCGAGGACTACGTGACCGTCGCCCGAGCCCGCGGCCTGCCCGACACCCGCATCGCGACCGCCTACGTCGGCCGCAACGCGGTCCTGCCGCTGGTCGCCCAGATCGCCATCTCCTTCGGCACCCTCGTCGGCGGCGCGATCTTCGTCGAACAGGTCCTGGTCTACAAGGGCGTGGGAGGTCTGTTGCTGGACGCCGTCCACTACCGCGACTACCCGCTCCTCCAGGGCCTGCTCGTCATCATCACCTCGTGCGTGGTGGTCGCCAACCTCATCTCCGACCTGCTCTACAGCAGGCTCGACCCGCGCATCCAGAACTAGCAGGGGGACGTACGCCATGGCCGTCACCACAGCCCCCGCCCACGCCACCGGCGTCTGGGGCACCATCTGGCAGGGCATCACCCGCAGTACCAGCGGATTCATCGGACTCTGCCTCGTCCTCGGAGTGCTGCTCTTCTCCTTCGTCGGGCCGCTGTTCGTGGACCCCGCCAACCCCACCGACGTCGCCAAGATCTGGGGTGCCCCCAACGCCGAACACTGGCTCGGTACCAACCATGAGGGCAAGGACACCTTCACCCAACTCGTCCTCGGCGGTCGCGAACCCATCTGGGTCGGCTTCGTCGCCGCCCTCATCACCGTCGCCATCGCCGTCGTCCTCGGCGCGGTCGCCGGCTACGTCCGAGGCCGGATCGACCACTTCCTACTCCAAGTCACCGACATCACGATGACCGTCCCGTTCATCGTGCTGATGCTGGTCATCGCCTCCTTCTACCGGACCTCGTCCCCACTGGTGGTCTCCTTCATCATCGGCCTGGTCACCTGGCCGTTCCTGATGAGATCGATCCGAGCGCAGGTGCTCAGCCTCAAGGAACGCGAGTTCATCGAGGCCGCCCGCCTCCAGGACCTGGGCACCGCCCGAATCCTCTTCGTCGAGGTCCTGCCCAACATGGCCGGCTACATCTTCATCAACTTCATCATCGCCATCACCAACGCGATCTACGCCGTCGTCGGCATGTACCTGCTCGGCCTGTTGCCCAGTACCGCCGACAACTGGGGACTGATGATCCAGCAGGCCTGGGACAACAACGCCTTCCTCCTGCCCCAGGCGGCGCCTTTCCTCATCGCTCCGATGGTCATGATCATGCTCTTCCAGATCGGGTTGGTCACCATGACCCGCTCCCTGGAACAGGCCCTCAACCCCCGACTCCGGGACAGGTGATCCCCGTGAACGACCTCCCCACCGACCCGGACACCGACGACGGCGCCCTGCTGTCGGTCCGCGGCGTCGACGTCGGCTACCGCACCGGGCGCCGGGCCCACGTCACCGCCGTCCACGACGTCTCCTTCGACCTCCACCCCGGCCAGTCCATGGCCCTGGTCGGGGAGTCCGGCTGCGGCAAGACCACCCTCGGACTGGGCCTGCTCCGCCTGCTGCCGCGTACCGGAGTCATCCCCAAGGGGGAGATCCTCTTCCGCCGCAAGGACGGCACCCGCGTCGACGTGCGCACCCTCCACAAGGAGAGACTGCGCCGCTTCCGTTGGAGCGAGGCCGCCATGGTCTTCCAGGGCGCCATGAACGCCTTCAATCCGGTGCTGCGCGTCGAGGATCACTTCGTCGACACCTTCCGCGCCCACGAGGGCGGCGGTCGACGCCCCCGGCGGGAGATCCTCGAAGAGTCCGCCGAACTCCTGGAGATGGTCCGGCTCGACCCCGCCCGGGTCCTGAACGCCTTCCCCCACGAACTCTCCGGCGGCATGCGACAGCGCAGCCTCATCGCCCTGGCCCTGGCACTGCGCCCCCGACTGCTGATCCTGGACGAGCCCACCACCGCCCTGGACCTGCTCACCCAGCGCTCCATCGTGGAACGCCTCGCCGAACTGCGCGAACGACTGCGCTTCTCGATGGTCTTCATCACCCACGACCTGGGTCTGGCCGCCGCCCTGGCCGACCGGGTCGGCACCATGTACGCGGGGCGCCTCATCGAGACCGGCACCACCCGCGACATCTTCCACCGCTCCCGGCACCCCTACACCTCGGCGCTGATCGACTCCGTGCCCCCGGTCGTCGGCGATCTGCGCGTCCCCGAATCGCTGCCCGGCGGCCCGCCCAGCCTCCACGCGCTGCCGCCCGGCTGTTCCTTCGCCCCGCGCTGCGCCCACGCCCTGCCCGCATGCGACCTCACCCGCCCGGAGCTGGACGTGCTCGTCCCCCGAGACGAGGGTCTCGCTCACGCGGCGGCCTGCCTGCGCTCCACCGACGCCGAACTCCACGCAGAGGGGGCCTCCCGTTGATCGACCACACCTTGGCCACCACCCCGGTGAGTACCGAGACGACGACCGAACCGGTGCTCACCCTCAAGGGCGCTCGCCAGACCTTCAAGACACCCCGAGGCGAAGTGCCCGCCGTCGCCGGTGTCGATCTGCAGGTCCGCCCCGGACAGGTCCTGTGCCTGGTGGGGGAGTCCGGCTGCGGCAAGACCACGACGGCCCGCATGGCCGCGGCCCTGGCGGACCCCACCGCCGGTTCCGTGCTGTTCCACGGCAAGGACGTCGCCACGATGGATCGGAAGGAACGCGCCGCCTTCCGCCGCTCGGTCCAGTACATCCACCAGGACCCCTACGCCTCCCTCAACCCGGTCCGTACCGTCTACTCCACGGTCTCCGCCGGGTTGCGTCGGCACAAGATGGTGAAGAACCACGCCGAGGCCAGGCGCGCCACCGCCGAACTCCTCGAACGCGTGGACCTGACCCCCGCCGAGGACCACCTCGACAAGTACCCCCACCAGATGTCGGGCGGCCAACGGCAACGCGTGGCCGTGGCTCGTGCCCTGGCGATGAACCCCGAGGTGATCATCGCCGACGAGTCCACGTCGATGCTCGACGTGTCCATCCGGGTGAGTCTCCTCAACACCCTCGGAAAACTCCGTGACGAGATCGGCGTCGGTTTCCTGTTCATCACCCACGACCTCGCCGTCGCCAAGTACTTCGCCTGGCACGGCGAGATCGCTGTCATGTACCTCGGCAAGGTCGTCGAACAGGGCACCACCCCCCGGGTGGTCAACGATCCGCGGCACCCCTACACCAAGGCGCTCGTCTCCGCGGTGTGCGAACCCGACCCGGACCTGGTGCACGACAAGGAACGGGTGCGGTTGCGCGACGCCGACATCCCCGATCTGACCGACCTGCCACCGGGCTGCGACTTCCATCCGCGCTGTCCCCTCTACGCCGAGGGCGACTGCGACACCGTGCGGCCCCCGCTGGTGCGCGGCCACGACCGGCTGCTCGCCTGTCACGTCGTCACCCGGGGGTGAGGGGACCTTGCTCCTCCTCGTCGGGCGCTTCGGTGTCCTCGTCGGATCCTTCCTCACCCTGGCCTGCGTCCTCATGGCCGTGTTCACATCCCCCGGCACAGCCGAGTTCGTCATCAGCGTCGTCACCGTCGGTATCGGCCTGGTCGTCCTCAGCCTCGGTCTGCTCGCCGTCCTCCTGGAAAGGAAACGTCAACCATGACCTTCCCCCACCCCCTCCACAACGCGATCCGGCAGGACCTGAGCAGACGACGCCTCCTGCGGGCCATGGGGATCGGCGCGGCCGGCGCCACGGGTGCCGGGCTCCTGTCGGCCTGTGCCGGCGGTGATGCCGCGAGCGGTGGCACCACACGGTTCACCGGGGTCTTCGACTTCGACCTGGACTCCATGACCCGCAACGTCCACCGTGAGGACGGCGCGCTGCTGCTCGGTTCGGTGTACAAGGACCTGTTCCTGTGCCCGGGCGGTGTCTACAACTGGAGCACCCAGGAATGGGACTACCTCTTGCTCGAAGGCCACGAGTGGGACGGCGACGACCTCGTCATGACGTTGAGGTCCGGCCTGAAGTGGAGTGACGGCTCGGACCTGAACGCCGACGACATGATCCGCAGCTACGCCATGCGCGTCCTGGAGGCTCCGTCATGGGGCTTCGGGTTCCCGCAGGTCCAGGACCTGGAGAAGCTGGACGACCTGAGCGTGCGGCTGGGCTTCGAGAACCCGTTCCCCAACATCGAGCGCAGCATCATCAAACACCGCATCGTCTCCAAGACCACCTACGAGGGCTACGGGGAACCCGCCTTGGACATGGTCAACGACGGTGTCCGCCAGGGCGATGACGAGCACGCCGCCTGGAACGCCGAGTTCATCGAGTTCGACCCCGACGAGATCGTGTGCAGTGGTCCGTACAAGTTCGACGAGGCGCAGATGTCGGACGCGCGTATCACGCTGGTGCGCAACGAGAAGGGCTACCAGGGAACCGAGGTCGCGTTCGACGAGGTGGTCGTCCACAAGGGCGACAACCGCCAGTCCGCGTTGTTGATCCAGAGCGGTGACGTCGACTACTCGACCCTGGCGCCCTCCGCCGCCGACCAGCAGGCCTTCCAGGGCGTGGAGGGGTTCCGCTGGATCGAGCACGCCGGCTACGACGGTTGCGGCATCATGTTCAACCACCGGGCCAAGCCGGAGGTCCAGGACGTGCGTGTGCGCAAGGCGCTGGCCTACGTCCTGGACGGCGACCAGATCGGGCAGGTCGCCCGGGGCGAGGCCTACGGCAGGGTCGAACACTACGCGGGGCTGGCCGACATCCAGGCCGAGGAGATCTTCACCGCCGAGGAACTGACCGGGTTCGAGAACTACGACCAGGACCACGAGAAGGCCACCGAACTGTTGGAGGAGGCCGGCTGGACCCTGGAGGGCGGCAAGTGGTTCCTGCCAGACGGTGAGGAGGCGAGCTTCGAGGTCATCGGCGTCGCCGGCTGGGGTGACTTCGAGCTGACCGCCACCCAGGTGGAGGAGGCCTGGAACGACTTCGGGATCAAGACCGAGGCCCGCAACGTACCCGAGGACAACCCGTGGGGTATCTGGGGCGCGGGCGACTTCGAGGTCGCCGTCCGGCACTGGGGCAACCCCGAACAGCCCGACTACTGGGGCGCGTTCCAGATGAACTTCCTGACCGAGAACGCCGGTACCGACGACTCCCCGGGCCAGGGGTTCGACCTCCAGGTCGAGAGTCCCTCCCAGGGAGAGGTGGACATCGCCGAACTGGTGGACACCGCCCAGCGCGCCGAGAGTGAGGAAGAGCAGAAGGAGGCGTTGAAGAGTCTCTCGATCATCTTCAACGAACTCCTGCCGCGCATCCCGATCTGGACCTACAAGTACCTGTCCCCGGCGGTCGAGGGCATTCGGGTCGAGGAATTTCCGACGGACACACCCACCTCGCAGAACGAGCAATACCAGGACAACCACGTCATCCTCGCCCTCATTCAGGGCGAACTGCGGCCGGTCCAGGAGTGATCGGGCGGAACGAACGGTACCGATAACGGCGGGGAGGGGCGGGCGTCGACGGACGTCCGCCCCTCCGCCCTGTCCTGTCGCCGTTTATTACGGACCGAGGCGCATTTGATTATCCAATGTCCGTTTATGCGCGGGTATACGAAGTGAATGTAGTCTCGCCTCGCGCGTGCAATCGCACGCGCGTTCTCCCGACCGCTCGATCCGCCCCCGACCACACCCCGGCCCTACTCAGGGAACTCGGTCGTCGAAAGGAACCGCTGCGTCATGCCCAAGGACCTGTACGAAATCGGAGAGGTTCCGCCACTGGGCCACGTGCCCACGCGCATGCACGCTTTCACCATCCGCAGGGAACGCTACGGAGAGCCCCGAGACGCGTTCGCGCGGGAGATCGTGCCGGTCCCCGAACTGAAGCCCGGGCACGTGTTGATCTACACGATGGCCGCGGGGATCAACTACAACAACATCTGGGCGGCCAAGGGACACCCGGCCGACGTCATCGCCGCGCGTGAGAAGGCGGGGGAGCCCGAGGACTACCACGTCGGCGGGTCCGACGGCTCCGGTGTGGTCTGGGCCGTCGGCGACGGTGTCACCAACGTGAGGGTCGGCGACCACGTCATCATGGCCTCCGGTCAGTGGGACGAGGCGGCCGACGACATCCGCATGGGCGGCGACCCCATCGCCTCCAGGACCATGCGGGTGTGGGGCTATGAGAACAACCACGGGTCCTTCGCCCAGTTCACCCTGGTCAAGGACGTCCAACTGCACCACAAACCCGAGTCCCTGCCCTGGGACGTCGCGGGCGGCTTCCTCGCCAGCGTCGCCACCGCCTACCGGCAGTTGTTCGGCTGGCCGCCCCACACCGTTCGTCCCGGCGATCCGGTCCTCATCTGGGGTGGCGCGGGCGGTCTGGGCACCGCCGCCATCCAGCTGGTCCATCAGGCCGGTGGGCTGCCCGTCGCCGTGGTCTCCACCGAGGAGAAGGCGAAGGTGTGCCGCGAACTCGGCGCGGTCGGCACCATCCTGCGGACCGAGTTCGACCACTGGGGAAGGGTTCCCGACGAGAGCGACACCCAGGCCTACGCCGAGTGGTTCCGCGGTGTACGCGCCTTCGGCAAGCGCTTCTGGGCCGAGGTGGGGGAGCGGCGCTCGCCCCGCATCGTGTTCGAGCACACCGGGGCCGACACCCTGCCCACGTCCCTGTACCTGTGCGACAACTCGGGCATGGTCGTCACCTGTGGGGCCACCTCCGGCTTCCAGGCCGATGTGGACCTGCGCTTCCTGTGGATGCGCCTCAAGCGTCTGCAAGGTTCCCATTTCGCCTCGCCGGCCCAGTGCCGTATGGCCATCCACCTTGTCGAGAGCGGTCGGATCGACCCGTGCGTGACCAAGGTGGTCGGGTTCGACGAGATCGGCGAGGCCCACCAGATCCTGCACGAGAACCGACAGCCTCCGGGCAACATGGCCGCGCTCGTCAACGCCGCTCCAGGTCAGACCGGTCTGGATCTTTCCTAGCACTCTTTCGGGGGCGCGTGACCCAGATCAGGGCCGATTGTTCGTGATACTGATGACACCTGGCTAAAAACAGACAAAAGGTATAAATGCCGCGCTCCAGGGGGCGTTCGGGGTGTTGGACGCAGGGCGTTCTCGCACGTCATGTGGGTTTCATCTGGGGCTTTTCCACCCCTTCTCCGATTCTTCTGTCAAGCGGGGCGTCCTTTGTTAGTCTGACGAACCGAACGACGGTTCTCGGTGGAAGAACGGGAATTGTGTGGAACGCGGACACTTGTCCTCCGGGTCGGGCGCACGCCGCCCGGCCCGGTGACGGGCCCGACCACACGTTCCCTCGGCCCCGAAGGCCGTCGAGGCGTTCCCCCGGCGATCGGGGAACCTGGACCGCCAGGGAACCGATCGAAGGCCCCGAAGTTTCATCCTCCCTGGTCGGGGCGGTGGTGCGGGGCCACCGCCGAGCCGCCCACCTGATTCGAGGAGACGAGATTGTGGCACAGGCGCAGTCACCGCAGGAACGCGATGACGACTCCCTGGCCAAGATGATGTCGACGGAGGGTGGGCGTGGAGCCAGGCGTGAAGGACGATTCCGCCGGGCCATCTCCCGGATGGTCAAGTCCCAGGAACCCCCGTCACCGGAGACCGAGCTAGGAAATCCCGTGCATCAGCCCGTGCATCCGCACTCGCAAGAGCCCGACGACCGCTCGTCGGGCGGCGAGGCCACACCCGTGACGGAGCCCTCCACCGGACCCTTCTCCGCGTCCGCCGAGAACGGTTACCGTCCCGCTTCCAGGGTGAGCGTCCCCAACCCCTATACGACCAGGAACGTCGAGGTCGACGATGTCGACACCGGCGCGACCCCGGTCGGTCAGTGGCGCGGCGTCGGGCTCGACGAGCCCGAACCCCGCAGCCAGAACACTCCCGCCACCACGGACACCATGACCGACATCCCCACCCCGTCAGAGAACACGGAGCGGCCCCAGGCCCCCGTGTCCCCACCCGCCCCCGGGGTCGAGCACCGGCCCGAGCCGGGGCAGCACGTGGTCTCCGATCCGTACGGAGCCGAGGGACGCGGCACGCGACCACCGCGTCCGGAAGCGCCGCCGGAGACCCCGCGGCCGCCGGCCGAGCCCCCGGCGCCGCAAGGCCACTGGGCGCCCCCGCGGGAGGAGCGGCGGCCGTCGCGACACGAGCAGGGCCCGCCGACGCCCTACGAGTCGCAGAGCCCCTCTCCCTCCAGGCACCAGGGCACGGAGCAGGGCTGGGATCGGGGCCCGGACGGTCAGGACCCCTACGGTCCGCGAGGACGGCAGGGACCCGCGGCCCCGTACGAGTACCGCGCACCGCAGGGTCACGGGGAGGGACAGGGGCACCCCGGGCCGTACGGCCACCAGGGCCCGCCCGCCCACCCCGGCCCCCAGGGGTACCCCGACCACGGCTACCGAGGCGGGTACGAGCCGAACTCGTACTACTACCAGCGGCCGTACCACGAAGCCCACCCCGCTGCTCCACCCGCCGGGTACCCGCGGGCCGACTACCCGCCGCAGCCGCCGCAGCCTCCGGTCCCGCAGCCCGCGCCGCACTATCAGGCCTACGCGCAGCCGATGCCGTACCAGAACGCCTACCCGCTGCCCTACCAGCCGCCCGGCTACGTCCTGCCGGGGCAGCCGATGGTCTACCCGGGCCAGTTCGCGCCCTACGGCCAGATCAACCCCTATGGTCAGCCCGTCCAGCACGTCATCGTGCTCGCAGCCGGGCAGCAGCCGCAGGTGATCACCGCCGAGTCGGCCGCCACGCTCTTCGCCGAGCGCGCGGAACCGACCCTCTCTCCGGAGGTGCGCCAGGACAAGGCGCTCACCCGGGCGGAGGAGGCGGGCGAGGAGACGGCCCCGGAGCGGGATCGGCCGAACGCCGAGACCCCGATCGAGCAGGAGACCGAGGCCCCCACCCCCGCCCCCGAGCCCGAGGACGGAGTGGTCCAAGAGGAGGAGACCGCCGCCAAGACGGAGGCGGCCGAGGCGGTCTCCGAGGTCCTGCGCGACTCCACCGGAGACCTCCTCAACGAGGCGCTCGCCGGCCTGGCCATGCGCGACCTCTCCCTGGTCGACGCGCTGCTGGAGATGGTCGAGGAACTGGAGACCAGCGCTCAGGACCCCGACCTGCTCGACAAGCTCTTCCAGATCGACAACTTCGCGACCCGTATGCGGCGTAACGGAGAGAACTTCCTGGTGTTGACCGGGCATGACGGTGGCGAGTCCGACGCTCACGACGAGATCGTTCCGTTGCTGGACGTGGCCCGCGCCGCTACCTCGGAGATCAAGGACTACCCCAGGGTCACCCTCGGCAAGATCCCCTAGGCCTCCATCACCGGTCTGGCGGCCGACGACATCAGCCACCTCCTCGCGGAGTTGTTGGACAACGCCACGGCGAACTCGCCCGAGCACTCACAGGTGGTGATCAGCGCCCAGGAGTTGGACGACGGGCGCCTGATGATCGTCGTCGAGGACGAGGGCGTGGGCATCCCCGAGTCCCAGTTGGCCGAGCTCAACAACCGGCTGGAGGGCGAACCGGTCCTCGATGACGAGGTGCCCCGGCACATGGGCCTGTACGTGGCCAGCCGCATCGCCCGCAAGCACGGCCTGGAGGCCCGCCTGGAGCCTCGCTCGTTCCGTGGGGTGAGTGCCTACACGATCATCCCCCAGGGACTTCTGCGGGTCGCCACCCCCCGGGTACCCGGACAGGCCCGAACCTCGACGACTCCGAGCGCGAGCGCCTCCGTGACACCGATCGGATCGACCGGCAACGGCAAGACCAACGGCACCAACGGTTCCCCCGGAGCCAACGGAGCACTCAAGCCGTCCACCGGCGGGAGCTCCGCCGTCACGGCGGCCGGTCTGCCTCGACGCAGCGCCACCCCGCACGGTTCGCCGCTGCGGATGATGCCGCACCCCGGAGCGCTCTCGGACAACCCGCCGCCCGCGCCGAAGGGCAGGGAGGACACACCGCCCAAGCTCACCGGTGAGGCCCGAGCGGAGCAGATCCGTGACGAGATCGGCGACTTCCTCGATGGGGAACGCGCCGCTCTCGAAGGCGAGGAGCTCGAGGGCGACCAGGAATGACGATCGACACGGCGACCCGCGCGGCACCGCGCGGTCCCGCCGTCTCCCAGACCCCCAGCGAATCAAGAAACTCGGCCGAGGCAGGTAGAGCACAAGCATGACTGAATCCACGAACGACAGCGTTGAGAACTTCTCGTGGCTCATCGACCGGTTCGTCCGGGACGTGCGCGGTGTCGAGCACGCCGTGGTGGTCTCCTCCGACGGCCTGGTGCTGACCCACTCCAGCGACTTCCCCGAAGAGCACGCGGAACAGCTCGCGGCGATCTCCAGCGGCCTGCACAGTCTGGCGGTCGGTGGAGCCGGTCTGTTCCAGCGAGGTGAGTGCGAGCAGCTGCTCGTCCGCTTCAACCACGGCCACCTCTTCATCATGGCCATCAGTGACGGTTCCTGCATGGCGGTGCTGACCGCACCCGGTACGGAGCTGAAGATCGTCGGTTTCCAGATGGCCAAGCTCGTGGACAACGTCGCCCACGTGCTCACGCCGCAGTTGCGCTCGCAGCTGCGCGAAGTCATCCAGAACTGACGACGGCGTGTTCCGTAACGGTTCGGCAGGAATGAGGTTGCCTCGGCTATGAGCTTCCGAAGGCGAAGGAGTAACCGTGTCCGCCCGTTCACCTTCACGGGTGGGCGTACCCGGTCACGGCATCCGCTGATGGTGCAGACCCTGGTCTCGACGTCCGAGCCCGGGCAGGACCCTCCTGGCACCCTCATGCCGGAGTCGATCAACATCCACAAGCTGTGCCGGGAGACGCGGTCGCTCGCCGAGGTCTCGGCCGAGCTGAACATCCCTCTGGGCGTCACACAGGTGCTGGTCAGTGACCTGGCTGAGCAGGACCTGGTGTACATCCACCCGACCATCACCGGCAGCAGTCCATCGGAAAACCAGGTTCTGGAGAGGGCTCTTCGTGGTCTCGAACGACTTTTCCAGTGACAACAGGTCGAATCGCAAGAAGATGTCGAGCAAGATCGTCATCGCCGGTGGCTTCGGCGCCGGCAAGACGACCTTGGTGCGCTCGGTGTCGGAGATTCCACCGGTCACGACCGAAGCGATCATGACCGAGGCCAGCGTCGGACACGACGACACCTCGGTCACACCGGACAAGACGACCACCACCGTCGCGATGGACTTCGGTCGCATCACCATCGACGACGAGCTGGTCATGTACATGTTCGGTACACCGGGTCAGGCCCGGTTCTGGTTCATGTGGGACGATCTCGTCCGTGGCGCCGTCGGTGCCGTGGTCGTGGTCGACTGCCGAAGGCTCGCGGACTCCTTCGACGCCGTCGACTACTTCGAGACGAACAAGCGCATCCCCTACATCGTGGCGCTGAACAAGTTCGAGGGCCGTCTCGACTACACCTCGGATCAGGTCCGTGAGGCCCTGGAGGTGAGCCCGGAGGTGCCCATCATCGATTTCGACGCACGGCACCGGATGTCCGGCGGCGACGTACTCAAGACCCTTTTGCGGTACGCGCTGGAGCACAAACGAACGAGCGAGCCCGTCGCCTGACGGGCGGGGGCCGCTCGGACTCGTGTTCGACCCTCCCCACAGCCCCGTAGATTCCCAGGAAAGTTAGCGACACAATGCGCAAGATCCTTATCGTCGGCGCCGGCCACGCCGGCCTGCACCTGGCCCACGGGCTCTTGACCCATGGCTACGACGTCACGGTGATCACGGGGCAGTCCTCGACGGAGATCCGGACGGGACGGTCCTCCGTCACGCAATTCACTCTCCCCACGGCTCTCAGCCACGAGCGGGAGTACGACCTCGACCTGTGGAGTGTGTTGTCCCCGCAGGTCCGTAACCAACGGATCCATCTCTACCCAGGGGCGGACAACCCTGCCCTGTCCTTCGTGGGTAGGACCGGCCGGAACAACGACTACATGGTGTCGGTGGACCGCCGAGTGAAGATGGCCGACTGGTTGGAGTTCTTCGAGGACCGTGGGGGCAAGGTCGTCATCCACGGCGTCACCGTCACCGACCTCGACTACTTCTCCCGGATGTTCGACCTGATCATCGTCGCGGTCGGCCATGGGGAACTCGGTCAACTCTTCGACTACGACGAGAGCCGTTTCAGCGGAGCCCGACCCCGCTCCATGGCCCAGGCGTTGATCTACGACGTGTGGCCGGACTCCGAGGACGACGTCAACGTCGGCTGGGCGGCCTCCGCAGCAGAGGCCGGGAACACCATCCTCATGCCCATCCTCAGCCAGGAGGGCCCCTGCCACGCCCTGGTCATGGTGGACAAACGAGGCGGACCGATGGACGCCTGGCCTGACCGCCCGGGCCCTGAGGAACAGCTGCGCCGGATGAAGGATCTGATGCGTCGCTACGCTCCGGAATACTACGAGCGGGTCAAGGACGCGGCGCTGATCGACGGCGACAACAGTACCCTCACCGACGAGGTCACCCCTCAGGTGCGCAACCCTGTCGGGGTTCTGCCGTCCGGAGGGAGGGTGCTGGGTATGGCCGATGTCGTCGTCACGATGGACCCCTACGTCGGTCAGAGCTGGAACAACTCCATGCACTGTGCGAAGGCCTACCTCGAGGCCATCATGGAACACGGAGACGGGAAGTTCGACGAGGACTTCCTGGTCGGCATGTTCGATCGGTTCTGGAAATTCGGTCTGCACAACCAGCTGTGGTCTGAGATGAATTCCACCATTTGGGATCAGGGCGACCTGCCGGATTACTTCCACCGGCTCATCGAGGGGGCGCAACACCATCCCGAGATCGCAGATCGTTGGATCCAGGGGTGGGACTACCCGCCTGACTACGCCAATTGGCTCCTGGACCCGGAAGAAGCCATGAGGTATCTCTCCGAGGTCCAACAGCGGCACGGAGGCTGATCGCTCCCGCCTCACCCCGTAGTGCCCGATGTCCACGGACATCGGGCATTTCCTTTCGGTAACAGTGTCGTGGAATTGCCAGTTGTGACAGGGTCTGAATGTTCGCAGTGGATTGACCGAAAACTAGTGTTCCGTTGTCTTCTGTCCTGAATCGCGGATAGCATCCACTCTGCGGACGGCTCGAAACCACGGGTGGGGAACGTGTGGTTGCAGTGTTGATCGAGCCGTGTGCGGCTTGATTATCCCTGTGGTCGATTTCCGGAGAGTTCATCGGTTCCGGCCGCGGGGTCTCGTGCCTGTCGGACCCACCCCGAACTGCGCCTCAAGGGCAGTGCGCGTGCACCTTCACGAGACTTTCAAGCCGAGCCGTGACTCTCCTCGGGCCAGGACCCGCCCGGGTGAGGACGTCGAGTTCGACCGGAGGAACGCGATGACCAGGGACCCTCGAAGCGGTGCGGCCCCCCGCTCACCCATCGCGGTGGTGGGGTTGGCCTGCCGCCTGCCAGGTGCCTCGACACCGGACGCCTTCTGGCGGTTGTTGTGCGAGGGGCGGGAGTCCATCTCACCGCCGCCCGAACGTCTCGGTCGGGCCTCCGCCGAAAGAGACCACCGCTGGGGCGGTTACCTGGACCGCGCCGAGGACTTCGACGCGGCCTTCTTCGGTGTCTCCCCGCGTGAGGCCGTGGCCATGGACCCCCAGCAGCGGCTGATGCTCGAACTGAGCTGGGAGGCCATCGAGAATGCGCGTACCGCGCCCGACGCCCTGCACGGCACCAGGACCGGGGTCTTCACCGGTGCGATCTCCTCGGACTACTCCCTCCTGCTCCGGGACGAGCCCGCCTCGCATCACAGCCTGACCGGTGGTCAGCGCGGCATGATCGCCAACCGCGTCTCCTACACGCTCGGACTGCGCGGGCCCAGCATGACCGTGGACAGCGGGCAGTCCTCCTCGCTGGTCAGCGTGCACACGGCGATGGAGAGCCTGCGCAGCGGCGAGTGCGACATCGCGCTGGCCGGCGGCGTCAACCTCATCCTGCTGCCCGGAAGCACCGATGACGTGGAGTTGTTCGGCGGTCTGTCGCCGGACGCCCACTGCTACACCTTCGACTCGCGCGCCAACGGCTACGTCCGAGGCGAGGGCGGGGCCGTGGTCGTCCTCAAACCGCTCGATCGCGCGCTGGCGGATGGCGACCACGTCCACGCCGTTCTGTCCGGTGGAGCGGTCAACAACTCCGGCCCCACCTCCTACCTGGCCCGGCCCGAACCCGAAGGTCAGGTGGAGGTCCTGCGGGCCGCCCACCGCCGGGCCGGGATCGACCCCGCGCACGTGGGATACGTGGAGTTGCACGGCACGGGCACCCCTGCCGGCGACCCGGTGGAGGCCGCCGCGCTCGGTGAGGTCTTCACCAAGCGTTCCAGCGCCCTGCGAGTGGGTTCGGTCAAGACCAACGTGGGACACCTGGAGGGCGCCGCCGGAATCGTCGGCCTGATCAAGGTCGTGCTCAGTCTTTCCCACGGCCTGTTGCCGCCCACCCGGAACTTCGACGTGCCCAACCCGGGGATCGACCTGGAGGGTCTGGGGCTGGCCCCGCAGACCGTTCGGGAACCCTGGCCCACGGAGACCCCTCTGGCCGGGGTGTCCTCCTTCGGTATGGGCGGGACCAACTGTCACCTCGTCCTGGCCCCACCGCCTCGACGCACACCAGAGGCATCCGGTCAGGCGCCGGGGGAGGGCGCCCTCGACCCCGTGCCCTGGATCCTCTCGGCCCGCTCCGAGGAGGCCCTTCGCGCGCAGGCCTCGGTCCTGCACTCCTTCGTGTCCAAACGGCCCGGTCTGCGCCCCGAGGACGTGGGTTTCTCACTGGCGACCACCCGCACGGTCATGGAGCACCGCGCGGTCATCCTCGCCCCGGGCGGAAACGGAACACGTGACCTGGAGTCGATCCGCCCCTCCGGCGTTCCGGTGGGCGATCGCGATGGTCGCGGCCCCGTCCTGGTCTTCCCGGGACAAGGCGGCCAGTGGGCGGGCATGGTCCGTCCGCTCCTGGACGGCGACGGCCGACTCGCCCGGACCTTCGGTCGGCGACTGCGTGAGTGCGAGAGGGCCCTGGACCCCTACGTCGACTGGTCCCTCACCCGCGTACTGCGCGGGGAGCCGGGGGCGCCCCGTTACGTCGGACCCGAAGCCCGTGTGGACGTGGTGCAGCCGGTCCTGTGGGCGGTCATGGTGGCGCTGGCCAGGGTCTGGGAGACCCTGGGCGTACGCCCCACCGCCGTGATCGGTCACTCCCAGGGCGAGATCGCCGCGGCCCACGTGGCGGGTGTGTTGACCTTGGAGGACGCCGCCAAGGTGGTGGCGCTGCGCAGCCAGGCTCTGACCGCCCTCGGTGGCAGTGGGGCGATGGCCTCCCTCGGGCTCTCCCCGGAACAGGCCCGAGAGCTCATCGGCTCGCTGAACGACCTCCACCTGGCGGCGGTCAACGGACCCGAGTCCGTGGTGGTCTCGGGTGATCCCGCCTCGGTGCGCGCCGCAGTGGACCACTGCGTGGACGACGGTGTGCACGCTGCCCTGGTGGACGTCGACTACGCCTCGCACTCCGCGCACGTCGAGCGGGTTCGGGAGACCCTGCTCGAACAGTTGGACGGCATCACGCCGCGCCCGACCCGGATCCCGGTCCTGTCGACGCTGACCGGGAGCGAGCTACGCCAGGACGGGCCGGCCATGGACGGTCGGTACTGGTACCTGGGGTTGCGCAATCCGGTCCGCTTCGCCGACGCGGTGGCCGAGGCGGTGGCCGGCGGACACCGCACCTTCGTCGAGGTCGGCCCACACCCCGTCCTGGCCCACGGGATCGAACGTGTGTTGGCCTCCGGTGAGACGCGCGGAGTGGTGCTGGAGACCCTGCGGCGCGACCACGGAGACGAGGCCCAGCTGCTGACCGCGGCGGCCCAGGCCTTCACCGCCGGGCTGGAGGTGAACTGGGGCAACCTCTTCAGGGGTTCGGGCGCGCACCGCGTCGACCTGCCGACCTACCCCTTCCAACGCACCCGTTACTGGCCCGAGCTCACCCCGGTCGCACCGATGACCGTGGCGAGGGAGGGCGTGTCCGAACCGACCGACGCGCCGGTCACCCTCGTGGGCGGAGGAGCTTCCGGGCTGGTGGCGTCCCTGAGCGCCCAGGTGTTGGAACTGGACGAGCTGGACCCCGCGGACGAACGGCGGGCCTTCCGCGACCTCGGATTCGACTCCATCATGCTGCTGGAACTGGCCGACCTCATCGAGGACGAGACCGGTGTCCGCCTGGAGGACTCCGTCCTCTTCGAACTCCCCACCCCGGCCGCGCTCGCCGGACACGTCGCCGAGGAACTGGGCGAGGAGCCGCCCGACCGGGAGCGGGAGAGGACCACGCCACGCCGTGCGGCACCCGCCGAGACCACGCCGGCGGCGGTGGCCGACGACGACCCGATCGCCATCACCGCGATGGCCTGTCGCCTGCCCGGCGGGGTGAGCTCCCCGGAACAGTTGTGGCGGTTGTTGGAGGAGGGGACCGACGCCATCGGAGCCTTCCCCGAGAACCGCGGCTGGGACCTGGACTCGCTCTACGACCCGGAACCCGGCACCCCCGGGCGCACCTACACGCGCAACGGCGGGTTCCTCTACGACGCCGACCTCTTCGACGCCGACTTCTTCGGTATCAGTCCTCGTGAGGCCGACGCGATGGACCCCCAACAGCGGTTGCTGTTGGAGACCTCCTGGGAGGCGATCCACCGGGCCGGCCTGGACACCGAGGAACTACGCGGCCGGCAGGTGGGCGTGTTCGTCGGGGCGATGCCCAGTGAGTACGGTGCGCGGCTGGCCGATCCGGCCGGTGACGCCGACGGCGGGTACCGGCTGACCGGAAGCACGCTGAGCGTGGCCTCCGGGCGTATCGCCTACGTGCTCGGTCTCAACGGCCCCGCTTTGACCATCGACACCGCCTGCTCCGGTTCACTGGTGGCCCTGCACCAGGCCGCCGCCGCACTGCGCCGGGGCGAGTGCTCCATGGCGCTGGCCGGTGGTGCGACGGTCATGGCCACCCCCGGGATGTTCCTGGAGTTCTCCGCGCAGCGCGGCCTGTCCGCGGACGGACGCTGCCGTGCCTTCGGCGCGGGCGCCGAGGGTACCGCGTGGGCGGAGGGGGCGGGCATGCTCCTGCTCGAACGAGCCTCGCAGGCGCGCCGCAACGGTCGCCCCGTATTGGCCTTGCTGCGCGGTAGCGCCGTCAACTCCGACGGGGCCTCCAACGGTTTGACGGCCCCCAACCCGGAGGCCCAGGAGAGGGTGATCCGTCAGGCCCTGTCCGTCGCCGGTCTCACCCCCGGTGAGGTCGACGCGGTCGAGGCGCACGGCACCGGGACCCGACTGGGCGACCCGATCGAGGCCCGTGCCCTGATGTCGGTCTACGGCCAGGAGCGGGAGCACGACCTGCTGCTCGGCTCCCTCAAGTCCAACATCGGCCACGCCCAGGCCGCGGCGGGGGTGGCGGGCGTGATCAAGACCGTGGAGGCGCTGCGCCACGGCCGCCTGCCACGGACACTGCACGTCGACGAACCCACGGACCGGGTCGAGTGGCGGGGCAGCGGTGTACGTCTGCTCTCCGAGGAGACCCCCTGGCCCGACACCGGACGGCCCCGGCGGGCCGCGGTGTCCTCCTTCGGGATCAGCGGCACCAACGCGCACGTGCTGTTGGAGGGAGTGGCCGACGAGGTCGCCCCGGTCACCGTGCCGGATGATCCCTTCCAGCGTTCCCGCCACTGGCTTTCGCCGAGTGAGCCCGAGGTCCGTACGGAGGAGGTGGTGACCCCGCTGTTGGACGACGGACTCGCCTTGGCCGACGGGGGCGCGGTGTTCCACGGACGGATCTCCGTCGCCCGGCAGCCCTGGGTCGCCGACCACCGGGTCCTGGGCCGGGTGATGGTGCCCGGCACCGCGATCGTGGACCTGGTCGCCCGAGCGGGAGCGCGCGTCGGCGCCGACGTCGTCGCGGATCTGGTGCTGGAGGCGCCCCTGACGTTGGGGCGTGAGGGGACGGCGGAGCTTCAGGTCCTCGTCGCCGCCAAGGACGGGCGAGGACACCGTGAGGTCAACGTGTACGCGCGAGGCGGGACCACCACGGACCTGCCCTGGATCCGTTACGCCTCCGGTGCCGTCACCGGTGCGCGGACCCCGGTGGACACCCCAGGGAACACGGAACGGGGCTCGACCGTCCCGCCTTCCTCCGACGCCGAACGGATCCCGGTCGACTACACGGACCTGAGCGCTCGGGGTTACGGATACGGCCCGGCGTTCCGCGGACTGAAGTCGGTGCGCGAATACGCGGACGAACTCTTCGTCGAGGTCGAACTGCCGGAGCGGGTCGCCACGGACGAGACCTTCCACGCGCTCCACCCGGCCCTGATGGACGCCGTCCTCCACGCGATGCTGCCGGGAGGCGGCGAAGAGGGCGACCACGGACCCGTGGTGCCCTTCGCCTGGAGCGACGTTCGGCTGAGCGCCGTCGAGGGAGAGGAGACGCCTCGCACGTTGAGGGCGCGGCTCTCCCCGTTGGGCGGGGATCGCTACCGGCTCCTGGCCACCGACACCGGCGGCGAAACGCTCTGGTCCGTCGAAGAACTGACCCTGAGGCCGCTGGGCCGGGACGCTCTGCCCGAACCGGAACCGGGCGAACTTCCCGAGCTGTACGAGCTCCACTGGGAAAGGGCGGAACCTCCGCAACCCCGGGGCGAGGAGACAGGTACCCTTCCCGCCCTGGCGGACCTGGACCCCGAGGCGCCGGTGCCCGCGCTGGTCTGCGCGGAGCTGCCCGCATCCGTGGTCTACGCCGAGGGCGACACCCTGCCCGACGCGGTACGGCAGGGGCTGGATTCGGCCCTGGAGTCGGTCCGTGAGTGGCTGGCGGATGAGCGTACGGTCGACTCTCGTCTGGCCCTGATCACCTGGCGCGCGGTCGCCGTCGAGACCGGGGAACCGCTTCCCGGCCTCGCCGCCGGTCCGGTCTGGGGGCTCTTCCGTGCCGCACAGCGCGAACACCCCGGCCGCTTGGTGCTGTTGGACTCCGACGGTGCAGAGGAGTCCCACGCGGTCCTGCCCGCGGCGCTCGAACTCGACGAACCACAGATCGCCCTGCGTTCGGGCACCGTCCTGGTTCCACGTCTGCGGAAGTCCCAGGAAGCGGAGGAAGGAATCTTCACCCCCTCCGGCCGACTGTGGCGCGCGGACACACGGAGCCCGGGTTCCCTGGAAGCGTTGGACGCGGTGCCCTCACCCGAAGGCGGGGCCGTCTTGGCCCCCTCGGCGGTTCGTCTCTCCGTACGGGCCGCCGGGGTGAACTTCCATGACGTCGTTACGGCTCTGGGTGTTGTGGACGACGGTGTCGGGATCGGGATCGAGGGCGCGGGAATCGTCTTGGAGACGGGTTCCGAGGTGACGGACCTGGCCCCCGGCGACCGTGTGGCGGGGATGTTCGACGGTGCCTTCGGTCCCTTCGCCGTGGCGGATCGGGCCCGTCTGGCACGCATGCCCAAGGGTTGGACCTTCGAGCAGGCGGCCTCGGTGCCGGTGGCCTTCCTGAGCGCCTACCACGGCCTGGTGGACCTGGCCGCGGTGCGCCCCGGTGAGAGCGTGCTCGTGCACGCGGCGGCCGGGGGCGTGGGTACCGCCGCCGTCCAGCTCGCCCAGCACATGGGTGCCAAGGTGTTCGGCACCGCCAGCCCGCACAAGTGGCCCGGGCTGGCCGCCTACGGCCTCCCGATGGAACGGCTGGCCTCCTCCCGCACACTGGAGTTCGAGGGCCGGTTGAGGGAGGCCAACGACGGCCGAGGCGTCGACGTGGTCCTCAACTCACTGTCCGGCGAGTTCGTGGACGCCTCGCTGCGCCTCCTGCGCTCGCCCGGCGACGGCGCGGGACCGGGTGGCCGGTTCGTGGAGATGGGCAAGACCGACATCCGTGACGCCGACGAGGTGGCCGCCGACCACCCGGGTCGTACCTATGAGGCCTTCAGCCTGCCGGACGTGGATCCCGAACGGATCGGCCGGATGCTCGCGCGGGTGATGGAGCTGTTCGAGGAGGGGGCCCTGCGTCCCCTGCCCACCACCGTGTACGAGGTCGGGGAGGTCCAGGAGGCCTTCCGCGCGCTCCAGCGTGGCGAGACCGTCGGCAAGGTGGTCCTCAAGATCCCCGTGCCCTTCCCCCAGGAGGGCACGACCCTGATCACCGGTGGTACCGGCGGGCTCGGCCACCGTCTGGCGCACCACCTGGTCACCGCATACGGCGTTCGGAACCTGTTGCTGCTCGGCCGTCGCGGCACGGACACCCCCGGACAGGCGGAGCGGACCGCCCGGTTGGAGGCGTTGGGCGCCGAGGTGGAGGTCGTCGCCTGTGACGCGGCCGACCGCGAGGAACTGCGGAGTGTCCTGGCCGCGGTGCCGGGAGACCGTCCGCTGCGCGCGGTGGTCCACGCCGCGGGGACCCTCGACGACGCCACCGTCGCCTCCCTGACTCCGGAGCGACTGCGCACCGTCCTGCGTCCCAAGGTCGACGCCGCGTGGAACCTGCACGAACTCACCGACGACCTGTCGTCCTTCGTCCTGTTCTCCTCGGCGGTGGGCGTCCTGGGCAACCCGGGGCAGGCGAACTACGCGGCGGCCAACTCCTTCTGCGACGCGTTGGCACACCTGCGGCGCGGGGACGGCCTTCCCGCGGTTTCGCTGTCGTGGGGGCTGTGGGCCGGTGGTGGCGGTATGACCGGCCACCTGGAGGAGTCCGACCTGGCCGTACTCGGCCGGAGCGGTCTGTTGCCGATGCGACCCGACGCGGCGCTCGACCTGTTCGACACCGCGCTCTCCCGGAACCCGGTCCACGCGGTCCCCGCGTGGCTCACCCCGGCCACCGGTGTGAGCGTGTTCCGAGGGCTCCTGCCCGAACCCGGCGCGGAGCTCGCCGTGCCCGCCGCACCCACCGCCTCCGGTTCCACCGGTGGCGCGGGGGAGGTGGGGGATCCGGCCGCGCGTTTCGCCGCCATGGGCGAGGACGAGCGGTCCCGCGCCCTGCTGGAGGAGGTCCGCGCGCACACCGCCGTGGTCCTGGGGCACCGGGCCGATTCGGCGACCAAGGTGGACCCCGACCGCCCCTTCACCGAACAGGGCACGGACTCGCTGACCAGCGTGGAGCTGCGCAACCGGCTCAGTAGCGCCGTCGGGGTGCGGATCCCGGCCACCGCCGTCTTCGACCACCCCACCCCCCGAGCGCTGGCACGGTTGCTCGACGGTCTCCTGGCCCGGGAACCCGAGGTCGCGACCGAGCGCGTCGGCAGGCACCGGACCGACACACCTCGCACGGAGGCCGGAAACGAGGACGACATCGACGAGATGGGTGTCGACGAACTGGTGGACCTCGCCCTGCGGGGCCCGAGCGTTTGACGAGGAGCTTGAGTTGAGCAGCGAAAGCGAACGCCTGGTCGCGGCGCTCCGGAGCGCGATGAAGGAGAACTCCCGGCTCCGCGCCGAGTTGGAGAGCGACTCCGAACCCGAACCGATCGCGATCGTGGGTACGGGATGCCGACTGCCGGGCGGCGTGGACACCCCCGAACGGTTGTGGGAGATGGTCTCGGAGGGACGGGAGGCGGTCGGTCCCCTCCCCGACGACCGTGGATGGGATCTGACGGGACTCCTGGCCCATGGGGAGAACGGCCCACTCGTCGACATGGACCGGGGCTCCTTCCTACGGGACGTCTTCGACTTCGACCCGGCCTTCTTCGGTATCTCGCCCCGTGAGGCCGAGGCGATGGAGCCCCAACAGCGCCTCCTGCTCGAACTGGCCTGGGAGACGCTCGAACGGGCGGGGATCGCCCCGACCTCCCTGGCCGGCAGCGAGACCGGTGTCTACGTCGGACTCGTCCAACAGGAGTACGGGCCGCCGGTGCACCGGCCCACGGCGGACGGCGTCACCCTGACCGGGGTGTCGTCGAGCGTCGCCTCCGGCCGCATCTCCTACTGTCTGGGGCTGACCGGCCCCGCGCTGACGGTGGACACCGCCTGTTCCTCCTCGCTGGTCTCCATGCTCCTGGCCGTGCGCGCCCTTCGTGAGGGCGAGTGCTCACTGGCACTGGCCGGTGGCGCCACGGTCATGTCGACCCCCGCGACCCTCACCGAGTTCACCCGCCTGCGCGGGGTGGCCCCCGACGGACGCTGTAAGGCCTTCGGTCGGGACGCCGACGGAGCCGCCTTCTCGGAGGGGGCGGGGATGGTGGTGCTGGAACGCCTGTCCGACGCCCGAAGCAACGGCCACCGCGTCCTGGCGGTCGTCCGGGGCGGCGCGGTCAACCAGGACGGGGCATCCAACGGGCTCACCGCACCCAACGGACCCTCCCAGACCCGTGTGATCGGCCGGGCCCTCGTCGACGCCGGACTGACCCCCGCCGACGTCGACCTGGTGGAGGCACACGGCACCGGGACCACCCTGGGCGACCCCATCGAGGCCCAGGCGTTGATCGACGCCTACGGCCGGGGACGTTCCAAGGACCACCCCCTCTGGTTGGGTTCGCTCAAGTCCAACATCGGGCACCCGCAGGCCGCCGCCGGGGTGGCCGGGGTCGTCAAGACCGTCGAGGCCCTGCGTCGCGGGATCATGCCGCCCACCCTGCACGCGGACGAACCCAGCACCTACGTGGACTGGGACGAAGGAGTCCGGCTGCTCCAGGAGCCCCGCCCCTGGGTGGACACCGGTCGACCGCGCAGGGCCGCCGTCTCCTCGTTCGGGATGAGCGGAACCAACGCCCACCTGATCCTGGAACAGGCTCCGGACGCCGGCCCACGGGACGTCCCCGCGCGGCCGGTCTCGGTGGCAGGGGCCGCCGCCTGGCCCCTGTCCGCGCGGACCCCCGAAGCGCTCACCGCCCAGGCCTCGCGCCTGCGCGAACACGTCCAGGAGCGCCCCGACCTCCTTCCGTCCGATGTCGGACACGCCCTGGCCACCACACGCTCGGCCCTCGAACACCGGGCCGTGGTCGTGGGACGCGACCGTGACGAACTCCTGACCGCGCTGACCTCCCTGGAGACGGGAACGCCGGGGGCCACCGTGGCCACCGGCCGGGCCCGCCCGGACCGCCGACCCGTACTGGTCTTCCCCGGCCAGGGCGGCCAGTGGGAGGGCATGGCCGTCGAACTTCTGGACGCCTCCGCCGAGTTCGCCCGGCACGTCGACGCCTGTGAACGGGCGCTGGAACCCCACGTCGGTTGGCGGCTCACCGACGTTCTTCGAGGTGTGCGGGGCGCGCCCGCCCTGGACCGCGTGGACGTGGTGCAGCCCGCGCTGTGGGCGGTCATGGTCTCCCTGGCCCGCCTGTGGATGGCGCACGGCCTGGTCCCGGCCGCCGTGGTCGGCCACTCGCAAGGGGAGGTCGCCGCCGCGCACATCGCGGGCGCCCTCGGCCTGGACGACGCCGCGAAGGTGGTGTCCCTGCGCAGCCGCGCCGTACTCGAACTCGCCGGCACCGGGGCGATGGCCTCGGTGGCGAGCCCCGCCAAGGCCGTGCTCGACCGTCTCGGTCCCTGGACGGGACGTGTCCACGTGGCCACGGTCAACAGTCCTTCGAGCACCGTCATCGCGGGTGAACCCGACGCGGTGGCCCAGGTGGTCCAGGGGTGTGAGGACGAAGGCGTCCGGGCCAGGATGATCGCCGTCGACTACGCGTCCCACACACCGTTCGTGGACGTCCTACGCGATCGGATCCAGGGTGAACTGTCCGGGATCGTCGCGTCCCGACCGGAGATCCCCCTGTACTCCACCCTGACCGGTGAACTCCTGGACGGGCGACCGTTGGACGCGGCCCACTGGTTCCAGGGCCTGCGCGAACCCGTGCGTTTCGCCGAGGCCACCGAGGCACTGATCAGCGCAGGACACGACGTGTTCGTCGAGGTCGGACCGCACCCGGTGCTCACCCCGGCCGTTCAGGAGACCGCGGAGGCCGTCGGGGCCGACGACGCGGTCGCCTTGGGGACCCTACGCCGTGACGAGGGCGGACCGGTCCGCTTCCTGACGGCCCTGGGACAGGCCCACGGCCACGGTGTCGACCTCGACTGGGCCCCACTGTTCGATGTGGACGCCACCCCGGTCGACCTGCCCACCTACGCCTTCCAAAGACAGCGATATTGGAGGCCGGGACCGGAGACGCAGACCGCGGGGTGTTCCCCCGAGGACGTCGTCGGCATCGTCGACGGCGGTCCCGCCGGCGACTGGACCTACCGAGAGGAGTGGGTGACCGTTCCGGCGCCCGCCACAGTGTCGGCGAACCCACCGGCCACGGCCACCGACCGGGGCACCTGGCTGTTGGTCGGCTCCCGGAACGGGCCGGCGATCCAAGGCTGTGTCGCGGCCCTGGAGGCCGACGGTCACCGCACCCGCGTCGTCGACCTCCCCCACGACGCCGGGCGGGACTCCGTGTCCGCGCTCCTCGACACCGCCCGGAACGGGGCGGGCGACCTCGCCGGCGTCCTGCTGACCACCGCCCTGGACACCGCGCCCGACGAGGTCCGGCCCCCCTCCACCGCCCCCGCCCACAAGGACGCCCTCCTCACCCTCCAGGCCATGCTCGACACGGGGATCGACGCCCCGCTGTGGTGCCTGACCAGTGGCGCGGTCGACAGCGGAACCGGCGTGAGTGATCCCGCCGCCGCGTTGCTGTGGGGCCTGGGCCGTGTCGCGGCCCAGGAGCACACCGACCACTGGGGAGGTCTGGTCGACCTTCCAGACCCGGGTGACCCGGAGAGCGGAACCACCCTGGCCGCGATCCTGACCGGCCGGACGGCGACGGGCGAGGACCAACTCGCGGTTCGCGGCCCCGAGGTACTGGCGCGACGACTGGCCAGAGCGCCGCTCGGAGAGGACGGGGTCCGGGACTGGAAGCCCTCGGGCACGGTCCTGGTCACCGGCGGCACCGGAGGGCTCGGAGCGCACACCGCGCGCCGGCTCGCCGAACTGGGGGCCGAACACCTCCTTCTGCTCAGCCGCCGCGGACCCCATGCCCCCGGGGCCGAGGAACTGATGGCCGACCTCCGCGCCACCGGGGCCCGGGTCACCCTCGTGGCCTGCGACGTCGGGGATCGCGCCGAACTCGGCCGAGCCCTCGCGGGTGTTCCCGAGGAACTCCCGCTCACGGCCGTGTTCCACACCGCCGCCGAGCTGGACGACGGCGCCGTGGCCGACCTCGACCCGGTCGGCGTCGCCCGGGTCCTGCGGGCCAAGGCGGACGGAGCCGTGCATCTGCACGCGCTCACCAGTGACCTGGACCTTTCGGCGTTCGTGTTGTTCTCGTCGGTGGGCGCCGTCTTCGGTGTGACCGGCCAGGGCAACTACGCGCCCGGCAACGTCTTCTGTGAATCCTTCGCCCACTACCGTCGATCCCTGGGGCTACCGGCCACGTCGATCGCGTGGGGGGCCTGGGAGGGCGCCGGAATGGCCGGTCGCGAGGCGGTGGCCGGGCTGCTGCGCCGACACGGGCTGCCCACCATGAAACCGGAACCGGCGCTGGACGGGTTGCGGCGAGCCCTGGACCACGACCAGACCGCGTTGGCCGTCGCCGACGTCGACTGGCCGCGCTTCCGGGTGGCCTTCACCGCCAACCGGCCCAGCCCCCTGATCGGCGACCTCCACCCGGCCGGGGACACGGGGACCGCCGCGTCCACCACCCCGCCCCCGGAGGGAACGCCGTCCACTACCGCGACGGAGCCGCCGGGAGCGGCACTGCGGGCCCGGCTCTCCGGAGCGGGGCGCGGTGAACGGGTCCACGCGCTCACCGAGCACGTGTGCGAACACGTGGCGGCCATCCTCGGATACCGGTCCGGGGACGAGGTCCCGTCCGACCGGGGCCTGAAGGACCTCGGAATGGACTCGGTCACGGCCGTGGAGCTGCGCAACCGGCTCTCCGCGCTCACCGGGGTCCGCCTGCCCTCCGCGGTCGCCTTCGACCACCCCACCTGCGATGCGCTTGCCCGACACGTCGAGGAACGCGTGTTCGGCAGCGCGGAACAGATCGTCCTGGAACGTCTCGACGGCCTCACCGCCGCCCTCGACGAGTACGAGGGCGAACGGGGAAGCCTGGTCGCCGAGCGACTCCGAGCCCTGTTGGGCCGACTGGACCCGGGGACGTCGAACCGGCCGGAGCCTGGATACGAGGGCTCCGACCTGGCCACGGCCTCGAAGGAAGAACTTTTCGCGCTCATCGACGAGACCCTGGGCGACTGAGCCCGGCGGCGACCGATGACCAAGGACCGAACGACCACAGCCAAGACCTCGGCACCGCGGTGCCGCGAAGTGAAGCGGTGAGGCACGCCCATGACCGACGACGCACAGGTTCTCGACTACCTCAAACGGGTCACCACCGATCTGCGACGCACCCGCGCCGAGCTCACGCGGCTGCGTGAACGCGACAGCGAGCCCATCGCGATCGTGGGCATGGGATGTCGTCTGCCCGGAGGGGTGAACGGCCCGGAAGAGCTCTGGGACCTGCTGGCCCAGGGGGCCGACGCGATCGGAGACCTGCCCGAGGACCGGGGATGGGACGTCGAGGACATGCGGGGCCGCCCGGGCATGTCCGCGGGTGGCGGGTTCCTCGACGACGTGGCCGGGTTCGACGCCGGTTTCTTCGGGATCTCCCCGCGCGAGGCCGAGGCGATGGATCCCCAACAGCGGCTCATGCTGGAGGTCACCTGGGAGTCCCTCGAACGCGCCGGGATCGACCCCGCCGCCCTGGCCGAGACGCCCACCGGGGTCTTCACCGGGATCAGCACCACCGACTACGCCCGCACCACCACCTCCGGCAGGGTACCCATGCCCGAAGGGGCCGAGGGCTACCTGATGACCGGCGTCGCCGCCAGCGTGGCCTCGGGAAGGATCGCCTACACCCTGGGGTTGAGGGGCCCCGCGCTGACCGTCGACACCGCGTGCTCCTCCTCCCTGACGGCCGTCCAACTCGCCGTGCGGTCCCTGCGCCAGGGCGAGTGTTCACTGGCGTTGGCGGGCGGCGCCACCGTGATGTCGAGTCCCTCGCTCTTCGCGGAGTCCGCCAAACAGGGGGTGCTCTCCGAGGACGGTCGCTGCAAGGCCTTCGGTGCCGGGGCGGACGGCACCGGGTTCGGTGAGGGCGCCGCGGCCCTGGTCCTGGAACGGCTCTCCGACGCCGAACGCAACGGCCACCGCGTCCTGGCGGTCGTTCGGGGCGGCGCGGTCAACCAGGACGGAGCCTCCAGCGGACTGACCGCTCCCAACGGTCCCGCGCAGACCCGGGCGCTCCGGGCGGCGCTGACCGACGCCGGACTGACCCCCGACGACATCGACGCCGTGGAGGCGCACGGGACCGGCACCGAACTCGGTGACCCGATCGAGGCCGACGCCCTCCTGGACGTGTTCGGCGATAGGTCGGGCGGGGACCCCCTCTGGCTGGGGTCGGTCAAGTCCAACCTGGGCCACACCCAGGCGGCCGCCGGCGCCGTCGGGATCATCAAGATGGTGCTGGCCCTGGGACACGAACGACTTCCCAGGACCCTGCACGCCGATCGCCCCTCGACCCTGGTGGACTGGGAATCGGGCGGTGTGCGGCCGTTGTCCCGGCCTCGGGACTGGCCGCGCGGCGAACGACCGCGCCGCGCGGGTGTGTCCTCCTTCGGCATCAGCGGGACCAACGTCCACTTGGTGCTGGAGGAGGCCCCCGAACCCGCCACCGAGGCCGCACAGGTTCCGGAAACCGCCGGACCACTGGTCGAAGGGCGCACCGCCTGGCTGCTGTCCGCCCGCGACCGGGCCGCGCTCACGGACCAGGCCGACCGTCTCGCCGACCGGCTGACCGACGACCCCGGCGGTGTCCCGTCCGCCGGTGACGTCGCCCGTTCCCTGGCCACCACCCGTGGCCGTTTCGCCCGGCGGGCGGCCGTTGTCGGCGCCGACCCCGAGGTCCTCACCGACCGGTTGCGGGCCTTGGCGAAGGCCGAGGACGCCGAAGGTCTGGTCACCGGTGAGGTCCACCGGTCCGGACGCTCCGAGAAGCCGGTCTTCGTCTTCCCCGGCCAAGGCGGTCAGTGGGCGGGCATGGCCAAGGGCCTCATGGCCGACTCCCCGGTCTTCGCCGAGTCCGTGGCCGAGTGCGAACGGGCCCTGGCCCCCTTCGTGGACTGGTCGCTGTCGGCGGTCCTGCGAGAGGAACCCCACGCCCCGCCCTTCATAGGACAGGACGCCCCGGCGGACGTCGTGCAACCGGCCCTGTGGGCGGTCCTGGTATCCCTGGCCCGGCTGTGGCGCGCCGCGGGGGTCGAACCCTCCGCCGTGGTCGGTCAATCCCAAGGAGAGGTGGCGGCCGCCTGCGTGGCCGGGATCCTCTCCCTGGAGGACGGGGCGCGCGTGGTGGTCACCCGCAGCCGTGTGCTGGCCAAGGTCGCGGGGGAGGGCGGCATCGCCGTGGTCGGACTCGGCGCGGCCGAGGTCGCCGCTCTGATCGAAGGCCAAGGGGACCGGATCGTCCTCGCGGGCGCCAACGGCCCGGAGACCTGCACGGTCGCCGGCGCCGCCGAGGTCGTCGACGTGTTCGTGGCGGCCCGCGAGAGGGACGGGACCTTCGTGCGAAGGATCCCGGTCGACTACACCTCGCACTGCTTCCTCATGGACCGGGTCGAGGAGGAGTTCCGGGCCGGTCTGGTCGGCCTGCGCCCTCGTCCGGGCACCGTGCCGTTCCACTCCACCGTGGCCCCCTCGCCCATCTGGCGCCCGGGGGACGAGCCGCCGACGGAGCCCGTGGACGGGACCACGCTTAACGCCGACCACTGGTACCGGAACCTGCGCCACGGAGTGCTCCTCGAACCGGTGATCCGCCGCCTGGCCACCGCCGGGCACGCGTTCGTCGAGGTCGGAGCGCACCCGGTGTTGTCGATGCCGTTGCGGCGGACCCTGGAGGCCGCCGGCGTGGCCGACCGCCCCGTGGTGCACACCCTGCGCCGGGACGAGGACACCGGCGACCGCTTCCTCACCGCGCTGGCGGAGGCGCACTGCCAAGGAATCACCGTCGACTGGGTACGGGTCCTGGGCGCCGGCGCGAACGACGTCGAGCTGCCGACCTACCCCTTCCAACGACGCCGGTACTGGCTGGAGGAGCCCGCGCTCGCCGGCGACCCCTCATCGGTCGGCCTCGCCCCCGCCGACCACCCGCTGATCGGTGCCTGGACACCGATCGGTGCGACCGGACAGACCCTCTTCACCGGCCGACTCGACACCGCGCGGGCGCCCTGGCTGACCGAACACGCGGTGTCCGGTCGGGTGATCCTGCCCGGAACCGCCGCGTTGGAGCTGCTCCTGAACGTGGGCCGGGTCTGCGACCGTCCCGAGATCGCCGAGCTGACGCTCAGCGCACCCCTGGAGATCGACCCCGACGGTCCCGGGACGCCCTTCCAGGTCATCGTGGAGGCCCCCGACCTGCGCGGGGCACGCGACTTCCGGCTGCTCTCGTCCTCCTCCGACGGAGAACACTGGACCGAGCACGCCCAGGGACGGCTGGTCCCGGCCGCCCGAACCCCCGCGCCGGCCCCCGTGCCGTTCGCACCGGACACCACCGAACTCGCGATGGCCGACACCTACGCCCTGTTCGAGGCCCGCGGCATCGAGTATGGCCCCGCCTTCCAGGGCCTGCGCGCGGTCCGCGCCGACGGAACCCGCACCTGGGCCGAGGCCGGACCGGACACCCTGCCCGCCGACGCCGATGCGATGACCGGCCCGCACCCGGTCCTGCTCGACGCCGGACTCCAGTCCCTGCTCCTGCGTGAGAGGGACACCGACGAGGCGCCCCGACTACTGATGCCCTTCGGCTGGAGCGGGGTACGACTCCATCGGTCCGACACCCCCGAACGGGTCCGGGTGCAGCTCACCCGGACCGGTGACGACACCTACGAGGTCCTGGTCACCGACCCCGAGGGCGCGCCGGTCCTGAGTATCGCCGCCCTCTCCGTTCGGGAGGCCGCACCGATGACCGGAGCGGACCGGGACGCGCTCTTCCACCAGGAGTGGGAGGAACTCACCGAACCGGGCCAGGGCGCCGTGCCCGACCCGACGACCTGGGCCGCGGTGGGCACCGTGCCCGGGATCGATCGTCGTCCCCAGGAGGGCGACGAAGCGCCCACCGTGATCGTGCTCGCGCCCCAAGGCCCCGCGGGCGCCGACCCCGAACAGGCCCTGGAACGGTTGTCCTCCGTACTGGGCCCGATCCGCGACCGGGTGGAGGCCGAGCGTTACGCCGACACCCGTTTCGTGGTGCTCACCCGGGGAGCCGTGAGCCTGCCGGGGGACACCGACCTGCCCGTCGACCCGTCCGCCGCGTCGCTGTGGGGACTCATCGCCTCCGCAGAGACCGAGAACCCCGGCCGTTTCCTGCTGTTGGACGCCGACCACGTCGAACCCGAACTGGTCGCCGCCGCGCTGCGCACGGAGGAACCACGGGTGGCCGCCAGGGACGGGCGGTTGCACGCCCCGCGCCTGGCGCGCACCCGCTCCGCGACCGACGACGGCACCCTCCCGCCCGCACGCGGCTCGGGCTGGCGCCTGGACACCGACGGTCACGGCATCCTCGACGGGCTCGCCTACGTGCCCGTGGCCCAACGCGCGCTCGCACCCCATGAGGTGCGCGTCGCCGTCCGCGCCGCGGGACTGAACTTCCGCGACGTCCTGATGACCGTGGGCATGTACCCCGAACCGGGCGACATCGGCAACGAGGGCTCCGGTGTGGTGCTGGAGGTCGGTGAGGCCACCGAAGGTCTGAAGCCCGGCGACCGGGTGATGGGGCTCTTCCCCGGCGCCTTCGGCCCGGTCGCGGTGGCCGACCACCGGTACCTGGCCAAGGTCCCCCAGGGGTGGGACCACGCGGAGGCGGCCGCCGTGCCCGCCGTGTACCTGACCGCCTACCTCGCCCTGGTGGAGGAAGCCGACCTGCGCGCCGGTGAGACCGTGCTCATCCACTCCGCCGCGGGTGGGGTGGGTCAGGCGGCTCTCGGCCTGGCCCGGCACCTCGGTGCCCGCGTGCTCGCCACGGCAAGCCCCGAGAAATGGGACCTGCTCCGAGGGGCCGGGCTGGGCGAGGACGAGATCGCGCACTCGCGCGAACTCGGATTCGAGGAGCACTTCCGCGCGAGCGCCGGCACCGTGGACGTGGTCCTCAACTCCCTCACCGGGGACGCGATCAACGCGTCCCTGCGGCTGCTCGGCGAGGGCGGCAGGTTCATGGAACTGGGCCGTAACGAGCTGCTCGGAACGGGCGAGGTCCCCGAAGGCGTCACCTACCGGGCCTTCAATGTCCTGGAATCGGGGCCGGAACCGATCCGGCGAGCCTTCGCCGCGCTCCTGCCGCTCCTGGCGGACGGCACCCTGCCCCGCGGCCCCCTCAACCGGTACCCGATCGAGGAGGCGCCCGAGGCGTTCCAGATCATGCAGCGCGGCCACAACGTCGGCAAGGCCGTACTGGAACTGTCCACCCGCTTCCGCCCCGGTGGAACGGTCCTGATCACCGGGGCCACCGGCCGCCTGGGCAGCCTGGTCGCCCGCCACCTGGTCGTCCGGCACGGCGTGGAGGACCTCCTCCTCATCGGCCGCCAGGGACCCCGCGCCCCCGGCGCGACCGAACTCGTCGCCGAACTCACCGAGCTCGGTGCCCGCGTCCGAATCGAGGCGTGCGACGTCACCGACGCCGACCGTCTGCGGGACCTCCTCACCGAGGTTCCGGTCTCGGCGGTCGTGCACTCGGCCGGCCTGATCGACGACTCCACCTTCACCGGCCTGACCACCGCACGCCTGGACAAGGTGATGGCTCCCAAGGCCGTCGGCGCGTGGAACCTGCACCGTCTCACCGCCCACCTCGACCTGGACGCGTTCGTCCTGTTCTCCTCGGCGGCGGGGGTCTTCGGTAGCGCAGGTCAGGCCGCCTACTCGGCCGCCAACGCCTACCTGGACGCACTCGCCCGGCACCGGCGGGAACGGGGACTGCCGGCCCAGTCGCTGGCCTGGGGGCGCTGGCTGGTGGAGACCCGCGAGTTCGCCGAGATGGACGACGTGTCCGCGAACCGGATGGCCCGCACCTGGGGCGTGGAGGGGATCGGCGACGACGAGGGGTGCGCGCTGCTGGACGCGGCCATGGCCGCCGGCCGCGCCGAACTCGTGCCCTCACCGATCGACCTGGTGGGCCTGCGCACCCGAGCGGTCACCCAAGGGTCCGTGCCGGCGCTGATGCGCGGGCTGGTGCGTGCCCCCGAACGCGCGGCCGATGCCACCGACCGGGTGATCTCCGTGCCGTCCGGGGCCGAGCGCAGGGAGCTGATCACCCGGCTGGTCCGTGAACGCGCGGCCGAGATCCTCGGCTACGCGGAGTACGGCGCCCACCAGGAGTTCCCCGAGTCCGGGTTCGACTCGCTGACCGCCGTGGAACTGCGCAACCACCTCCAGGCGCTCACCGATCTGCGCCTGCCCGCCACCCTGGTGTTCCAGCACTCCACCCCGGTGGCCCTGGCCGAGCACCTCGACCGGGAGATGGGCGGACCCGCCCCGGGCACGGGTACGGGTACGACCGGGGGGACCTCCGACAGCCTGGTCGGTCTCTTCCTGGACGCCTGCGTCGCGAACCGCCCCAAGGAGGCCGTCGACCTGGCCCTGGCCGCCTCGCGCACACGCGCGGTCTTCACCGGGGCCTCACCCTCCTCCACCACCACCCTGGCCACGGGACCCGAGGAACCCGTCCTGATCTGCCACCCGTCCCTGGTCATGACCTCCGGCCCGCACGAGTTCGCCCGGTTCGCCGGCCGGTGGCAGGGCCGCCGTGGAGTCCACGTGCTCTCCGCTCCGGGATACCTGGAGGGCGAGGAACTTCCCGCGGACCTGGACACCTTCGTGCGCTCCCAGGCCGACCAGGCGCTGGCCGTGGCCGACGGCCGCCCGTTCGTCCTGATCGGTCGTTCCTCGGGTGGTTGGACGGCACACGCCGTCGCCGAGGAACTCGCCGCCAGGGGGACCCCGCCCGCGAAGGCCGTCCTGCTCGACACGGTGGTGCCCGGCGACGACGAACTCCTGCCCATGGTCACGGAGTTCGTCACCGAGCGCGCCAACGAGTTCGAGCTGATGGACACCGCCCGACTGACCGCGATGGGCGCCTACCTCGACCTGTTCGCCTCGTGGCGGCCCTCCTCGTGGCGGGGCCCGACGGTACAGGTGCGACCGATCGAAGCGGTGGTCACCGCCGGTGGCGCCAAGCTCGGTCTGGACTGGAGTTGGCCCACCGCGCACGACCGGTTCGAGGTGCCGGGGGACCACTTCACCATGATGGAGGAGCACGCCCCCCGGACCGCCGAGGCGGTGGACCGGAGCATTTTCGGGTGACCCTCCCGTCGGCGTGGTCGCGGTGGACCCACCGCGACCGCGCCGCGGTTCTGTATACCTGTGTTCATGGACCTTCTTCGGCACGGGCACGAGATCAGCGTCACTGATGCGACGCGAAGAGGAGTCGCCGGAATCGTCCATGACGCGGAGCAGGGGACGGAGCTCATCGTGACCAGGCGTCGCGAGCCCGTCGCCGCCGTGGTCGCCTATGAGCGGTTGACCGAGCTCGAACAGGCCGAGGCCGACCTCAGGGATCTGGCGTTGGTCCTCACCCGCGCCGCGACCGACAGCGGGCGGCGCACTTCCCTGGACGACGTGCTGGCGGCCTTCGGGTACAGCCGAGCCACTCTCGAACTGCCGGAGGACTGATGGTCGAGAGCCTCTTCACCGATGCCGCCATCGATGAACTGCGGAGTCTCGGTCGTGTCCCCACTGAGCGGCGGCGGAACAATCCGTCTCGTCGGGGCGTTGGCGAGTGTGGTGCGCCCGGGACCCCGACCCGGCAGCCGCCCGCACCCCGCACCGACCCGGCCGGCCACGCCCGGTAAAACCGGTTGCGGGCCCTTCTAACCTTGAGTACTGATGAGCACCACCACGCCCGCGCACGCGCGCAAACCCTCCTCCGACGCGGATCCGCTCCGCGCCCGGTTGCGCGGCCTCATGCCCGCCGACCGCCATCGGCTCCGTCGCCGCATCGACGGCCTCGCCAAGATCGGTGACGAGCGTCGCCGCGCCTCGGTGCGCGACCAGGTCGTCAAGGACGTCGAACGCGCCGAGACGCGCGTGGAACTGCGCCGTGAGGCCGTCCCCGAACTCTCCTATCCCGAAGAACTCCCGGTCAGCGCAAAACGCGACGACATCTCCGCGGCCATCCGCGACAACCAGGTCGTCATCGTCGCCGGTGAGACGGGTTCGGGTAAGACCACCCAGCTGCCAAAGATCTGCATGGAGCTGGGTCGTGGCGTCATGGGCACCATCGGCCACACCCAGCCGCGCCGGCTCGCCGCCCGCACGGTCGCCGAGCGCGTCGCCGACGAGATCGGCACCCCCCTGGGGGAGACGGTCGGCTACAAGGTCCGTTTCACCGACTCCTCCGGTGACAACACCCTGGTCAAGCTGATGACCGACGGCATCCTGCTGGCCGAGATCCAGCACGACCGGATGCTGCGCCAGTACGACACGCTCATCATCGACGAGGCGCACGAACGCAGCCTCAACGTCGACTTCCTGCTCGGATACCTCAGGCAGCTGCTGCCCAAACGGCCCGACCTGAAGGTCATCATCACCTCGGCCACCATCGACCCCGAGCGTTTCTCCCGTCACTTCGACGACGCCCCCATCATCGAGGTGTCCGGGCGCACCTATCCGGTGGAGGTCCGCTACCGGCCCATCACCGACGAGATCCTCGACCCGGAGGAGAAGAACCCGTCGGGCGGCACCGACAAGGATCAGACCCAGGCCATCCTGGAGGCCGTCGACGAGCTCTCCCGCGAGGCCCCCGGGGACGTCCTCGTCTTCCTCAGTGGTGAACGGGAGATCCGTGACACCGCCGAGGCCCTGGAGAAGAAGAAGCTCCGCGGCACCGAGGTCCTCCCGCTCTACGCCCGCCTGTCGGTGGCCGAACAGAAACGCGTGTGGTCCCGGCACGGCGGTCGCCGCATCGTGCTCGCCACCAACGTCGCCGAGACCTCGCTGACGGTGCCCGGCATCAAGTACGTGATCGACCCCGGCACCGCCCGCATCTCCCGCTACTCGCACCGCACCAAGGTGCAGCGCCTGCCCATCGAGGCTGTCTCGCAGGCCTCCGCCAACCAGCGCAAGGGTCGCTGTGGCCGTGTCTCCGAGGGCATCTGTATCCGGCTGTACTCCGAAGAGGACTTCCTGTCCCGCCCCGAGTACACCGACCCCGAGATCCTGCGCACCAACCTGGCCTCGGTCATCCTGCAGATGGCCGCCCTGGGACTGGGCGACGTCGCCGCGTTTCCGTTCGTGGACGGCCCCGACCACCGCCAGATCAAGGACGGCGTCAACCTCCTCACCGAGCTGGGCGCCCTGCACCCCGAACCCAAGGACGTCAAGGAGGGTCGGCGTCGCCTGACCCCGACCGGTCGCCGCCTGGCCCAGCTGCCCATCGACCCCCGTTTGGGGCGCATGGTCCTGGAGGCCCAGGAACGCGACTGCCTGCCCGAGGTCATGGTGATCACCTCCGCGCTGTCCATCCAGGACCCGCGCGAACGTCCCACGGAGAAGCAGCAACAGGCCCAGCAGGCGCACGCCCGGTTCGCCGACAAGGAATCGGACTTCCTGGCCTTCCTCAACCTGTGGAACCACCTGCGCGAGCAGCAGAAGGAACTGTCCGGCAACCGGTTCCGCAAGATGTGCCGCGAGGAGTTCCTCAACTACCTGCGGGTACGCGAGTGGCAGGACATCCACGGCCAGCTCAAGCAGGTCCTGCGGCAGATGGACATCGAGGTGCCGCCGCTGCGCGAGGAGACCGCCGACACCCGCGCCGTGCACATGTCGCTGTTGTCCGGCCTGCTCTCCCACGTGGGCCTCAAGGACCCCGACAAACACGAGTACCTGGGCGGTCGTGGGGCGCGCTTCGCGATCTTCCCCGGTTCGGCCCTGTTCAAGAAGCAACCGCGCTTCGTCATGGCCGCCGAACTGGTCGAGACCTCCAAACTGTGGGGTCGCATGGTCGCCAGGATCGAACCCGAGTGGGCCGAGGAACTGGCCGGCGACATCGTCAAGCGCAGCTACAGCGAACCGCACTGGGAACGCAAGCGCGGCGCCGTCATGGCCTATGAGCGGGTCACCCTGTACGGGGTGCCCATCGTCGTGCAGCGCAAGGTGTCCTACGGCCGGATCGACCCGCAGATGTCCCGGGAGCTGTTCATCCGCCGCGCCCTGGTCGAGGGCGACTGGGAGACCCGCCACCAGTTCTTCCACGACAACCGCGAACTCCTGGACGAGGTCGAGGACCTCGAACACCGGGCCCGCCGCCGCGACATCGTCGTGGACGACGACACCCTGTTCGACTTCTACGACCGTCGCGTGGACTCCTCCGCCGTGTCGGCCGCCCACTTCGACTCCTGGTGGAAGAAGGCACGCCGCACCGAACCCACGCTCTTGGACTTCACCCGCGAGGAGCTCATCAACGACGGTGTGGACGTGGTCAACGAGGACGACTACCCCGACGTGTGGCGTCAGGGACCCTTCGTCTTCCCGCTCACCTACCAGTTCGAACCGGGCAGCGACTCCGACGGCGTCACCGCGCACATCCCCGTCAAGTTCCTCAACCAGGTGGAGAACAACGGGTTCGACTGGCAGATCCCCGGACTGCGCGACGAGCTCGTCACGGCGTTGATCCGTTCGCTGCCCAAACCGCTGCGTCGCCACTTCGTACCGGTGCCCGACAACGCCGCCCGGGCCCGAGGCGCCCTGAACCCCTACGAGGGTTCGCTCACCGAGGCCCTGGCCGCCGAGCTCACCGTCATGGCCTACGGCGAACGCGTCCGGCCCGAGGACTTCCAGCTCGACAGGGTCCCCGACCACCTGCGCATCACCTTCCGTGCGGTGGACGACCGGGGACGCACGCTGGCCGAGTCCAAGGACCTCGAACAGCTGCGCGCCAAGCTCAAGCCGCGACTGCGCGAGGCGATCGCCACCGAGGCCAAGGGCGTGGAGAAGAAGGGCATCACCTCCTGGGACTTCGGCCGGTTGGAGCAGACCCTGGAACGCAAGGCGCTGGGCCCGAAGGTGAAGGGCTACCCGGCGCTGGTGGACGAGGGCGACAGCGTCGCCATCCGCATCTTCGACACCGACGCCGAACAGCGCTCCGCCATGCGCGCGGGTGTGCGCCGACTCCTGCTGCTCACGATCCCGTCCCCGGCGACGGCGGTGAGCAAGGGCCTGAACAACCCGGACAAGCTCGCCCTGGCCGACAACCCGCACGGTTCGATCACGAAGATCCTCGCCGACGCCGAGTCCGCCGCCGTCGACCACCTGCTGGCCCGTGAGGGCGGCCCGGTGTGGAACGGCGACGACTTCGCGAAGCTGCGCGATCGCGTGCGCGCCGACCTGGGCGACACCCTCGCCGAGGTCCTGGACAAGGCCGCCCGTGTCCTCGTGCTGTGGCGCAAGGTGTCCAAGAAGGTCAAGGGCACCACGTCCCTGGCGGTGCTGCCCTCGCTCAACGACGTTCAGGGTCAGCTGGGCGACCTGGTGGGGGATGGCTTCCTCACCAACGCCGGCCTGTCCCGTCTGGACGACGTGCACCGGTACCTGCGCGGCATCGAGTACCGGCTGAACAAGCTGCCCGAGAACCCGCGCCGCGACCAGGTCAACATGTCCAAGGTCGAACAGATGCGCCAGGCCGTGCGGCGGATCCGGGGCGTGCTCAAGGCCGGCCGCGCCGACGACCCGGACGTGGTCGAACTGCGCTGGATGCTGGAGGAGTATCGGGTCAGTCTGTTCGCCCAGGAGCTGCGGACCGCCTATCCGGTCTCGGACAAACGCATCATGAAGGCGATCGAGGCGGTCAAGGCCGCCGACAAACAGAGATAGTCGCGTCGCCCGCCCCGCCCCACAGGCGGGGCGGGCGACCCCCACCGCTTAGGAGCGTCCGACCCCCGCCGCCGTCCCTCTGCGGGCCTGGCCCTCCTCCTTGGCACCGAAGAAGTCACCGCCCTTGCGCAGCGTGTCGTCCGTGCCCCAGGATTCGCCGGCACCGACCCTGCGCAGGTGGGGGATGTGCTTACGGCAGTGGATGTAGGCCTCCTCGACCCGGACCACCATCCACATCAGCGCTCTTTGCCCCGGTACCTGGGGCAGGGGCAGTCGCGGGACGTGGGAACGCAGGCGTTCGTCCTCGGTGACCTTCACCCGGCCGTTGACGTGGAGGCCGATCCGGTCCCGTTCGAAGTCCAGGAACATCAGGCCGATGTGCGGGTTCTGGACCACGTTGCCCGCACTGGCGAACACCCCGTTGCCCCGGTACTCCGGGTAGGCCAGGGTGTGGTCGTCGATGACGTGCACGAAACCGGGCGGCCCACTCCGGAAACTGGAGTCGCACTCGCCCTGGGCGTCCGCCGTCGCGACGAAGAGCATCTCCTGGCGGGCGACGAACTCCTTCATCGCCGGGTTGAGGTGGTCCAGCATCTGGTCGCGGTAGAAGCGGTCGGCGCGTTCGGTGGTCCCCATGACCGCTTGTACGTGGCGTTCTCCCCCGGATCCGGGCACGCTGTTGCTACTGCTCTGTGTCATCAAGGAAGGCTTTCGACTGGGTGCGATGTGGGGCGGAGACCGGGCGCTACCGCGCCCTTGCGCGTCAACGTGCTCCGTGGGACGAGGAGGACGCGGCGAGTTCGGCGCCGGCGAGCATGTGCGCGGTGACCCATTGGTAGACCAGCACCCACGCCGAGCTCATCGAGGAGGACCAGGTGGGGGAGACCTCGCTGACGGCACGGACCAGGGCGCGTCCCACGTGGGGGTAGTGCTCGGGGCGGACGCCCAGCTCTCGGTGGTGCTGCGATCCCAGCCGGCGCAGGTATCCCGCGAGCTCCTCGGGGGTGTCCAGGTGTTGGACCACGGACAGCAGGGCGTCGGCCATGCGTTGCTGCTGCGGCTTGAGATCGGCGGAGAACATCTCGCGCATCTCGGGGACCATGGTGAAGAGGTTGTCGTAGAAGGCCCTCGATAGGCGGGTCGAACCCTCGGGGATATCGGCGCACGACAGACGGACCTGTTCGATGGTCGCCGGATCGGGCAGCGGTACTTCGGATATGGAACGGAGGGCCAATGGGGGTCCTGTTGTTCGGGTTCGGGGGCCACGGGTCGTGAGTACGCCGGGCCGGGCGCACCCTCCGAACCGAGGATGATCGAGTCTTTGACCTGGATCTTCGTATGCTTTTCGCGACCAAGGTCCCGAAGTGCCCTAATCTTCCGTGTTCTCGCGGAATCCGAGAGACTGAATCCGCCGAAAGCGCAGAGGACATGGGTTATCGAGAGCGGTTCCGTCCTCCCAGGATCGGTCTTTCGAGGAGGAACTGTAACAGACGCGCTACACAGGGCAGAGGCTCCTTTTTTGTGAACAGTGAATACTTTCGGGACTCAGGCGCATGTGACATGGGCGCCTCGCGAGAGGCCGGGCCCGGGGTGCTCACCCGAGGTCGGGGGCACCGACCGGTTCGGTCTTTTCCGACCGCGCCCAGGGGCGATAGCATGCCGCCGGTGGTATGGACCACATCCCTGCCCCAAGCGACGGAAACGAGGCACCCTGTGGACGCACCACGACGGCTCCTGCTCGTGGGGACCTACACCCCCGACTCCGAACCGCCGGGGGAGGGGCGAGGCGTACACCGGATCTGGTTCGACCCCCGGACCGGCGAGATGACCGACGGCGGAATCGCCGCCCGCACCACCGGCCCCTCCTTCCTCGCCTACCGGCCCGAACCGCCCACGGTGTACGCGGTCAACGAGCGCGCCGAGGGCACCCTCACCGCCTTCCGGCCGCACGGTGACGCCTCCCTCACCGAGATCGGCTCCGTGCCCACCGGCGGCGGCTCCCCCTGCCACGTGCGCTACCTGGGCCCGCACCAGGTGGCCGTCACCAACTACGCCAACGGCGTGGTCACCCTCGTCGCCACCGCCGAGGACGGTGGCCCCACCGGCGACACCCTCGAATTCACCCATCAGGGCACCGGCCCCGTCACCGAACGCCAGGAAGGTCCGCACGCGCACAGCAGCGCCGTGGCCCTGGACTCCTTCGAACCCGGCAACCGCTACCTGCTCGCCGCCGACCTCGGCACGGACGAACTGCGCGTCTACCACTACAGCCCGGTCCCCGAACAGCTCACCGAAGAGGCCCCCGAGCCTGGCGAGAACGCCTTCCCGGGCGTGCCCCTGCCACCCGGCACCGGGCCCCGCCACATGGTGGTCAACGGCGACCACGTGTACGTCGCGGGCGAACTCGACTCCCGCGTGCACGTCGTCCGCTGGGACGGGGTGTCCGGCAGCGGCGAACACCTGGGCTCGGTCACCGCCACCGCCCACGAGGCGGCCGGGAAGAACTTCCCCGCCGAGATCGCCCTGCACCGGCTCAAGGTCGAGGGTCGTGAGATCGCCGAGGGGGACGCGTTGCCCCCGACCAGCACCTACGAGGGGCGCGTGTACGTCTCCAACCGGGGCGCCGACGCCATCTCCACGTTCGCGGTCCGGGACGGAGGTGCCCGTCTGGAGCACCTCGCGGACACCCTCGTGGGGGCCTGGCCCCGCCACTTCACCGTGGTCAGAGGCCATCGCGACGAGCCCGACCACCTGGTCGCCGCCGCCCAGAACGGCGACGAGCTGATGTCGTTGCTCATCGACCCCGACACCGGCGTTCCCCAGGACACCGGCCACCGCCTGGCCGTCTCGGCCCCCGTCTGCGTCCTGCCCATCCCCCTCAAGCGCATCCGCCGCGCCGAGTCCGGCCAGGCCTGAGAACACGGCCCCGCGCCCCCATGACCCTCGCCGGGCACCGTGTCACTCGGTGGCCGGGGTCCGCTCCGTGGACCAGGGCATGGGGGCGCCGTGTCGCGCCGCCTTGAGCAGCGCGACCGCTCACACCTCGTTGACGGCTCTGCCTCGGTAACCGATGGGGCCCTCGCCGACCCGCTGGTAATAGCCGAGGAAGCCTGTCCGATCCTCCTCGAAGGCGACCGAACCGGAGTTCTCCCGCTGGTCGCGCCAGGTGATCCGCTCCACCGGGGCGTCACCATCCTCGACCATCAGCCGCAGCTCCCCCGAGTTGTGCCAACGCTCGCCCCAGTGCTCTTCGGTGCGGAAGCGGTGCACGGTGGCCTCCTCCGTCCCCTCCGGGTAGGCCAGGCGCTGTTCCAGGTCACCCCGGTACTCGCTCAGCAGGCCATCGGCCGAGCGGTGGTAGCCGTGGAAGTCACCCAGTGCCGACTGGAAGCTGATCGCCGCCTCGGCTCCGTCGGCGTCGCGCCAGGAGAGCTGAGCGATCGGTGCCTTCTCACCCCGGTCGACGTACACCAGCAGCCGCTCGGCGGTTTCCCACTGTTGCTGTGGCCCCTGCGTGGAATGGACCCGCTTGCGGGTGGTGTAGCGAAGCACCGAGCGCCGGTCGGCGGCGGCGAGCATCGCGCGAACCGAGCGGTCGCGTTCGTCGATGGAGTCGACGCTGATCCGGTACAGCCACAGCATCGTTCGAGCGTCCGTGCCGCTGCGCACCGTCACCACGTTGGGGCCGTCCGTTCGCAGCCACCCGCCGGGAACCGCGAAGTCGAGGTCCTGGGGCAGGTCGCCGCCGCCGGGGATGGTCAGGCGCGAGGCCACCGGTTCGCCGTTGACCAGCACGGTCAGCGGGGCATGCCCCGGGGAGCCCCCGTTCTTGGAGACGAGCGCGGTCACCCGCAGGACGCCTTCGACGATCTGCTCGTCCAGGTAGAAGGTGAGATCGACCGAGCCTGCGGCGTCCAGCGTCATCTTGCTTCCGCCGAACCGGGCGTTCTCGCGGTCCACCTGAGCGTTGGCCACCCGGGCGGGACTGGCGGTGAGGTCGGCGTAGGTCGGTTCCATGGGGACTCCTGGAGGAGGCCGCGGAGCTTCCCGGGAAGGGGGATGGGAGGAGATGGGGACGGGAAGCCCAACGGTGATGGTCGGAGGGTCACGCGGAGCGTACCGGAGGCATATGACAGACCCGACTTGCTCGAACGCCTCGAAGGGAACGATGGATCACTGCGCGAGGATCCCTCATACCGACGCACTGGTCGGCGCCATCCACATGGCCTCTTCGGATATGGAGGCCCAGGTGGAGTGGCTGCGGGTCTCTGGTTCCCATTTTGATGAGTTCGACTTCCCCGAAGGTGTGGAGGAAGGAATCCTGGACGTCTTGGAGAGGGTGGACGAGTTGACGGAGGTGCACGGACTGGGACGTTTGGATGTTCCCCCGCCCTTTGCTCTTTCCTCCTCGGGGTGGGGCGAGGTCCGGGGTTCGGCGAAGGCCCTGCGCATGCTCATATGGGAATCGCAGTGGTCTGGCCTCGTGACCGATGGATGAATCGAGGAGGCCTTGAAGGTGGTACCGGGCCGCGTGGTAGGTCATGTCGTCCAGAAGATCGAGTACGCCTACGTGCTGATCGAGGCCGAGGGGGTCGGGGAGGAAGCGGATCACGGTGACTGGGACTCGGAAGTCAGTGCCGCGCATGCGATCGCGGGTTCTGTCGCCATCGCCGTCCGTGCCCCGATCGAGGGCGAGGTCGACGTGAGGGTCCTGCGTGCTGTTCCGCAGGAGGAACTGCTGCCGCTGCTTGTGTTCGCGGGGAGATTGGAGAGCCCCGGCGGTGGATTCGTGATCTGCGACCCGCTGAACACCTTTCGGATCGAGTTCGTCTCTTCCGGGACATTCGAGGTCAGGGTGGACGACCACCAGGCCGCCGAGGTGCAGGTGTTGCTCGGATGAAGGTGGTGCCCCTCGGCTGCGCGACCTCGGGTTTCGATCGCGCACTCCCGGGGTTCATGGTGCTTGCCGGCGAATCCGCCTGCCTGTGGCGTGGCGGGAAAGGTCGCTGCTGCGGTGCCCCCGTTGGAAGACCGCACGCTTCTAAGGTGGTGAAACTCCCCAGGTCCTTACGGGCACAGGGATAGGATTTCGCCTATGGCCACCCCCATTGCCGTTCGGCACGTCAAGAACGCCATCCGCCGGTACTTCGCGGACTCGATCAACTTCAGTGACGCCCCTGGTAATTCCCTCCTGGATGAAGAACCCTCCTCCACTGCACTCACCAGAGGGCTGGCCGCGCTGGCCGTGGCGAAGCTCTCCGGCTGTGAACTGGACGAGGCCGGAGCCTCCGTTATCGATGGCACGGACGATGGCGGGATCGACGCCGTCCATGTCGACAGCAGCCGGAGCCGGTTGTGGTTGGTCCAGTCCAAGTGGAGGGCCAAGGGGAACGCCACGCTCAACTCCGAAGCCGTGTTGAAGTTCTGGGAGGGCGTCGGTCAGATCCTGTCCACCGAGGTGGTCGACTTCAACGAGCGCTTCCAGAAGAAGTGGCCCGACGTCCTCGACGCGATCGAGAACCCGTCGGTCAAGATCACCGTCGTCATGGCACTCCTCGGTGATGATCCGGTCCACGAGAACATCAAGCGTAAGAACGACCAGCATGTCCACAAGCATGGTGTTGACACCATCGACGTCGAATACCTGCACTTGAGCGACTTCCACCAGATCGTCAAGACCGGGATCGATCGTGCCCGGGTGGACCTGGACGTGATGGTCGACCGATGCAGCGAGTACGAGGGCCCCTATCCCGCCTACTTCGGCATGGTCCCGGTCGGGCAGATCAAGGACTGGTACGAGGACCACGGTGATCGGCTCTTCGACCGCAACATCCGTCGATCGCTCGGCGTCACCGGGGTCAACCAGGAACTCATCGAGACCCTTAAATCCGAACCAGAACACTTCTGGTACTTCAACAACGGCATCACCGTGCTTGCGGACTCGGTACACAGGGGTGTGAAGTACAAGGGGGTCCCCGGAGGCAGCGGTCAATTGACGGTGGAGGGCGCCAGCATCGTCAACGGAGCCCAGACCGTCACCGCCATCCACCGTGCCGTCCGAGAGGACCCAAAGGTGGGGGAGCGCGCTCAGGTAGCGGTCCGTTTCATCTCCCTGGGTGAACAGGACGACGACTTCGGCGAGCGCGTCACCACCGCGACCAACACCCAGAACCAGGTGGAGCGACGCGACTTCGTGGCGCTGGACAAGGTCCAAGCCGAACTCCGGGACGACCTGGCGCTGACCCTGGGCAAGACCTACGCGCTCAAGCGGGGTGAGCAGATCATCCCCTCGCAGGACGTCGGTTGCACGGTTCGTGAGGCCACGCTGGCGCTCCTGTGCGCCGAGGCGCGCCCCGAATGGGTGGCCAGGGCCAAGGAGAACGAGGACGTTCTGTGGGGACCGGCGGCGGATCCCCTGTACAAGCGTCTCTTCGGCCCCGAACCCACCAGTGCGCGGGTTTGGAACAGTGTCCGCCTGTTCCGGGTGGCCCAAGAACGGTTGAAGTTCCTCGCCGATCAGCGGGAGGGGCGTGGCTCGGCCATCGCCGAACAAGGTCGGCTGTTCATCACCCACATGGTGTTCCAGAACACCGACACCAGCGAGATCGGTGACCTGGACTCGGACTGGGACACCGAGCTGGAGAATGCGGCCGAGTCCGTTGAACTTCTTCTGGACCTGACGATCCACTACGTGGACACGCTCTTCGGTAACACCAGCTATCCGCTCACCACCTTCAAGAACCCGGAGCGTTGCGAGCGGCTGAGTGAACACGTGCTCACCCACCTGGAGACCGGCCAGGCCGTGTCCCCAGAGGTACGAGCGGCCTACACTAAGCCTAAGAAGCAGCGCAAACCGCGCATGGTGAGCACTCTGGTAGACGCAGGCGCGATCGCGGAGGGCACCACCCTGGTGTTCGAGCCGCAGAGCGGGCCGCAGCGCAAGGGCATGCGCGCCTGGCTGGAGGAAGTGCCCGAACGGCGGTACGCCACGTGGGTCAATGACCGATCGCATCCGCTCTTGTGGGCCTGGGATGGTCAGCGGTACGCCCCGAGCACCCTGTCCTTGCGGATGATCCAGGAGGCCATGGGTAGCAAGGCACCCAAGGCCGTGCAGGGCCCCAAGCTCTGGTTCGTCCAGGGTGAGGGGTCCCTGGTGGAGTTGGCGGAGCAGGTTCTGCGCGGCGAGGCGGAGTAGCCGGGTTCCGACCGGCCGGCCCGGAGCCGAGGGGCGGGGAGGTCGTGGCCCGGCCTCCCCCGAAGCCGTTGATTCGGTCTTGTCCGAGCCCGCTCCTAAGCTGGGTTTCTCGCGTCGATGGGATCTGGAAACCAACGCGAACACTTCAAGAGGGGACCCTGTGGTCACGCACGTCAAACTCACCTTGCCCCAGCTGGAACGGCACCTGTTCTCGGCGGCCGACATCCTGCGCGGGAGGATGGACGCCTCCGAGTACAAGGAGTACATCTTCGGGATGTTGTTCCTGAAGCGTGCTTCGGACGAGTTCGTCGAACAGCAGGCCCAGGTGGTCCAAGAGCTCGTGGAGGATGGCCACACCCCTGAGGAGGCCGAGGAACTCAAGGAGGATCCCGTCTTCTACGACGGGGTGTTCTTCGTGCCGAAGGAGGCGCGCTGGGAGCGCCTTCGGAACAAGGTGCACACCAACGTCGGTAGCGAGCTGAACAAGGCGTTGGAGGCGTTGGAGGGCGCCAACCCCGAGCTGGAGGGCGTGGTCCAGCACATCGACTTCAACGCCACCATCGGCAAGACCCGGCTGTCGGACCGCTCCCTCCGAGACCTGATCCAACACTTCAACAAGCACAGCCTGCGTGACGCCGACTTCGAGTTCCCCGACCTGCTCGGCGCCGCCTACGAGTACCTCATCGGCCGGTTCGCCGACTCGGCGGGCAAGCGTGGTGGTGAGTTCTACACCCCGCGCCCGGTGGTGCGGATGATGGCTCAGCTCGTGGACCCGACCGAGGGTGAGAGCGTCTACGACCCGACCGCCGGTTCGGGCGGAATGCTCATCATGGCCAAGCAGCACATGGAGGAACAGGGTCGTAACCCCGACGACTTGAAGCTTGCCGGCCAGGAGCTCAACGGTGGTTCGTGGTCCATCTCCAAGATGAACCTGCTGCTGCACGGCATCCCCGACGCCGACCTGGAGAACGACGACACCCTCATCAACCCCCGACACGTCAGTGACGGCAAGCTGGACCGGTTCGAGGTGGTACTGGCCAACCCTCCGTTCTCCCAGGTGTTCAAGGGGGAGGAAGCGCAGTTCGCCGACGCTCGGTATCGCTGGGGGAGGGTCAAGGACGACTCCAAGAAGGCCGACCTGATGTTCCTCCAGCATATGGTGGCGGTGCTGACCGAGGGGAGTGGCAGGGGCGCCACCGTCATGCCGCACGGTGTGCTTTTCCGGGGTGGTGAGGAACGCCAGATCCGCACCGAACTCGTGCGAGACGACTGCATCGAGGCGGTCATCGGTCTGGCGCCCAACCTGTTCTATGGGACGGGTATCCCGGCGTGCGTGATCGTCTTCCGGGCCCCGCGCAGCAAGCCGGCCCAGCGTAAGGACAAGGTGTTGTTCATCAACGCCGACCGGGAGTTCAAAGCGGGCAAGGCACAGAACCACCTGCTGCCCGAGCACACCGAAAAGGTCCTGTACGCCTACGAGAACTTCGCCGAGATCCCCGGATACTCGCGGGTGGTGGACCTGGAGGAGTTGAAGGATAACGACTTCAACTTCAACATCCGCCGGTACGTGGACAACGCCCCGCCGCCGGAGCCACAGGACGTCTACGCCCACCTGCATGGTGGGGTGCCCGAAGCGGAGATCGAGGCGAAGGCCGAGGACTTCGCGCGCATCGGCTTCAGCGTGGAGCACACGCTCATTCCACGTTCGGAAGGTAGCGATGGGGAACACGGGCCCTACCGGGACTTCGCGGCGGGATTGACCCGGGGGAATCTGGCCGCCCAGGTGTCCGGGGACATGGGTGTGCACGCCAAGCGCGCCGAGCTGTTCAAGGCCTTGGATGAGTGGTGGCAGCGCCAGGGTGAGTTGGTAGTGGCATTGCCGGAGACCAAGCACCTGATGAAGGTGCGCCGGGAGCTGATCAACAGCTTCGTCGAAGCTCTGGAGCCGGTGGGATCGCTGGACCGGTTCGAGACCACTGGTGTGGTCGTGCGCTGGTGGGATGGGATCCAGTACGACATGCGGACCCTCGCGGCGAACGGGTTCGGTGGGGTGCTGGATGGCTGGATCACCAATATCGAGGATGGCCTGGAGGCGGCTCCGCCCAAGGATCCGGCCGAGCATCCGCTGGTGAAGGTGTTGCTTCCTGGGTACCTGGAGAAGCTGTCCGAAGCCGAGCAAGAGGCGTCGAAGCTGGACGCCCAGATCAAGGCCGCGACCCCAGAACCGGTCGAGAGTGATGACGAGGCTGGGGACGAGGGAAGCGCAGGGGGAGGCGCGAAGAACTCGACGGCGGTGAGTGAGGCCGAGCTGAAGAACTTCAAGAAGCGGCGCACCGAAGCGAAAAAGAAGGTCAAGACCCTGCGTGAGGACTTGATCGCGGCGCTGAAGATGGAGCGTCAGGGGATGGGACACGAGAGGGAGCGTGCCTATGTTCTGGACTTCGCCGAGCGGGAATTGGCGGGAGAGCTCCAAGAGTACTCCGACCAACAGCGGCGCGTGGTGGTGGGTGATTTGGAGAACTGGTGGGACAAATACCAGACTTCACTGGAGCAGATCGAGGGTCGCCAGGAGAAGGCTGAGGCCAAGCTGAACGGTTTCCTAAAGGAGCTTGGGTATGTCTGACTCTTTGAAATATGTTCCATTTTCTGAGCTGGCCCATGTCAATCCTGGTACTCAGCTTCCAGCTCGGGGGGAATGTACTTTCCTGAGTATGTCTGACGTTACAGATGATGGGAAAGTATCGTCCTCTCAGGTGAGGGATGTTCGAGGGTCTGGTGGATATACTCCCTTTCGGGACCAGGATATTCTTTTCGCGAAAATCACCCCTTGTATGGAGAACGGTAAGGGTGCTCTAGTAGAGAATCTGGTTTCCGGGTGTGGGTTTGGGAGTACAGAATTTCATGTCCTTCGAGCTGGTGGGCTCTCTGATAGTCGATTTATTGCGCAGTGGGCGCAGTCTCGCCTGTTGAGGCAAAAAGCCGAAGCCTTCATGGTTGGATCTGCTGGGCAGCGGCGAGTTCCTTCAGCTTTCTTCTCGCACTTCAATGTCCCATTCCTGAGCCTGGCAGAGCAGCGACGAATTGCTGATTTGCTTGATGCTATGGATGAGTCTATCGGTGCTTCTTCTGATTGTCTTAAAAAGCTCTCTCTGGCTAAAGATGGATTGGTGTCATATCTGTTCTTTGATGTTCTGGATGGCAGGCGTGGGCCTTTGATTGGAGTTGCCGATGTGGCCAGTGGTGTCACCTTAGGAGGGTCGATTGTAGGGGTGGGGGGAAAATTTCCATGTATCACAGTAGCCAACGTTCAAGATGGCCACTTGGACCTGAATGAAGTGAAGGAAATATTCCTTCCTGCCAGTGCTGCGGCGAGGTACACTCTTCGTCCTGGTGACTTTCTGATGACTGAAGGTGGTGATTTTGATAAGTTGGGTCGTGGTACGGTTTGGCGGGGTGAAATTGAAGATTGCCTGTATCAGAATCACATTTTCAGGATCAGGTGTGATCAAAGTCGAATGCTTCCCGAATTTTTGTCGATATATTCTGCTTCCTGGTATGGGAAAAACTATTTCCGGCTAGCATCGAAGCAGAGTACAAACTTGGCTTCGATCAACTCGACCCAAGTTAAGTCCTTCCCTGTCCCGTTGGTCTCTCTAGAAGAACAGCGGCGCATCGTTTCGATCGTTCAGGCACACGATGAGCGGATCGCGGCGGAGAAGGCTCGGCTGGAGAAGCTGCGCAAGCTGAAGGCTGGGCTGATGGATGACCTGCTCACCGGGCGGGTGCGTGTGAACCAGCTTGACGAACTTCCCGTGTGACTCCCAGGGTCGGGACACAGGGGCGTGGCCCGGGATGGGATCCCGGGCCACGGTGGGTGTGTGGTCAGCGGAACGGGTTCATTCGGTGGGTGCGGTCAGGTCGTCGCCAGGGGGAGAAGCGCCGAGGGGTGGGCACCTTGGCCGGGTACCTGCTCGGCTGGATTCGTTCGATCTCCTTGGTCAGCGTCTGTGCGCTGTCGCCACTGACCAGCACCATCAGGCCCGTGTGCGCCGCCCAGTACTGGCCGGTGGAGTCTCCGTGCCAGATGGTCCAGCCCCGCTTTCGGAAGGTGGCCCGAAGCCGGCACAGGTGGTTCGCCACGGGGACATCCAAAGTGTCCAGGGTCATTTCCGACCACCGTCCTCACCCATGTGGGTCTCGTCCGTCGCGAGGATGGTGAGAGCTCGCCTCAACTCCTCCGGGCTCGCTGTCACGACCAGCTCGGGCCGGCCGTTGGCGTTGGTTCGGGTGCTGGTCGCGGTGAAGCAAGGCTTTCCGGGTTCCCCGCTCAACTCGCAGATGAGGAAGTCGGGGAACTCCGCGCGCAGGCGCAGGACGGTTTCACTGGGCCGCAGGTGGTAGCCGGTCAAGGTGATCACCGCTCCCAACGGAGCTCGAAGAACATGCCGGGGCCACGGCCCGACTCGAAGCGTCCCCACCGGGAGGCGAGGGCGTTCACCAGGAACAGCCCGCGTCCGTGTTCGGCGTCGGGGTCGGGGTCCGCTATATGGAACTTGGGGGAGCGGCCCTGTGCGTCTCGGACTTCCACGCGGAGGCGTTCGGGGGAGAAGAACACTCGGACGAAGTAGTCTCCGCCGGTGGTGTCGTGGGTCGGGTCCAGGGCGTGCAGTACCTGGTTGGTCGCCAGCTCCGAGAGCAGGAGCAGCGCGGTGTCGCTGATTTCCTCGGGAACACCGACGATCTTCAGGCGTCGGCTGAGCCAGTCGCGGGCCTGGGTGACGCTTGAGTGCTCTCCGGAGAACCGGAAGGAGCAGCGGCGCAGCGGGATCCGCTGGCGCTTGGCAGCAATGGGAACGATACGGTTGACCATGAGTCCTCGCCTGCTATCTCAGGTTGTGGGCTAAGGCCCTGGTTCGGTGTTAGCGCACCGGATCAGGGCCGTCTTTGTGTGGCGGCCGGCCTCACCTGGTCACGGTTGCACGCCCAATGCTTAAAAGTCTCGTTCGGCCAGCAGAAGTAGCGAGTTGTGGAAAAGTGCAGTATCGAGTGTTCGCTTGTGGTCAACTGTGGTCATGGCGAGTGGCAAAAAGACGGTCTCTAGGTCCGCATTAGTCCGATTTGGTAGTGAATTGCAGAGGCTGCGCAAGACGGCAGATCTCTCTCAGCGTGAGTTGGCCAAGGCCACGCTGATCTCGCATCAGATGCTGGGTGCGGTTGAGCGTGCTGAACGTGTGCCACGAAAAGGTTTCGCTGCGAAGGCAGACGAGGTACTCAGCGCGCGCGGTGGACTCCTACGCCTATGGCCTGGTGACCAGGATGGGTACCCCCAGGGCTTCAAGGAGTATGTGGAGCTCGAACAAGACGCCGAAAGCATCCAAGACTTTCAGACTCAGGTCGTGCCCGGTTTCTTTCAAACTCCGGACTATGCGCGCGCAGTGATCGGTGCGAGCTGGCCGCCGATCGCAGAGCAAGAACTGGAGCGGCTACTGGATACTCGGGTGAGTCGTCAGACCATGTTGGAGCGGGAACAGCCGACTTTGGTCTGGTCGGTCCTTGATGAGAGTGTGCTTCGGCGTCCAATGGGAGACCGAGAGATCATGGGTGGCCAACTGGATCGGTTGGTGGAACTGGCGAGTAAGTCGTACGTTCGTCTCCAAGTTCTACCCTTCGCGAAGGGGGCGCACGCGGCCCTGGATGGTGCGTTCACTGTCCTGGAGTTGGGTGATGGTGAACGGTGGGCTTACTCTGAGACGCCGGGTGCTGGTCGCGTGACCGCTGGCACTGCGGAAGTGGAACAATACGTTCTGCGATTCGGGGTTCTGCGTTCGCTGGCACTCTCGCCAGATGAATCTGTTGACTTCATTTCCCGCTACAAGGAGGCGCACAGCCATGGCATCAACCCCTTCTGACTGGAGTAGGTCCAGCTATAGCGGTAACCGGGGCGACTGCGTCGAGGTCGCCCTGAACTGGCGTAAGTCCAGCTACAGCGGTAACCAGGGAGGCCACTGCGTCGAGATCGCGGACACCTCACACCATGTCCATGTTCGTGACACGCAGAACCGCTCCCTGGGTCACCTCACCTTCACCCCCTCCACCTGGACCACTCTCCTGAGTGCCCTGCGTGAAGGCTCAGCCACCCAGTAGTCTCTGGCTATCGAGTTCGGGCCCTCGAAAGCCCGAAACGGCGGGCGTTTGTCGTCACCGTCCGGCAGAATCTGGGCAACATGGACATGTCGCCCGCACGCTGAGACGCCTGTGACGAAAGGTGCCCGATGCACACCCCCGAGGGCCCATCCCCACACTCCTCCGGTCCGCAGCAGCCCGGAAGTCGCTCCGCCGGAGACCGACCAACCGGCAAGCAACCCACCGGACCCGAGTGGGAGCTGGCCGAGAAACCCCTCATCGACCAGCTCACCACCATGGGGTGGACCCTCGGGGAAAGCGACGCGCGCTCTTCCTTCACCCAGACACTCCTCGAACTCCCGCTCCGCGCCGCCCTGCGGCGGATCAACCTCGACGACAATGGCGACGAATGGCTCGATGAGGGCCGCATCGATCAAGCCATCAGTTCGCTCAGCCGCCCCCAGGCGCGCACGCTCATCGAGATCAACGAGGAACTGACCGGCCGTCTCCTCGTCGGCACCCAGGTCGACGGGGTGGAAGGCTGGAACGGCGGTCGCCGGCAGACCGTCCGGTTCATCGACTTCGACGACGTCGACAACAACGACTTTCGCGTCGTGCGCGGCTTCGTCCTGGACGGCCCCGGTGCCCCCGGAACCGACCGGATCATTCCTGACCTGGTCCTCTTCGTCAACGGCGTCCCCCTGGTCGTCATCGAGGCCAAGTCCCCCAACGTCGCCAACCCCATGGCCACCGCCATCGATCAGCTGCGCCGCTACGCCAACCAGCGCGACGACGTTCGCGCGAGCGAAGGCAACGAGAAGCTCTTCCACACCAACCAGTTCGTCATCGCCGCGCACGGCACCAACGCCCGCGCGGCCGGGTTCACCGCCGGCCCCGAACACTTCATGGAGTGGAAGACCACCGAACCCGCCACCCCCGAGCAGGTCGCCGCCGAACTCGACCTCACCGGCCCCGACGCCGCCAAGGACATCAACGGCCAACAGACCCTGGTCGCCGGGATGCTGCGCCCCTCGATCCTGCTCGACCTGGTCCGGCACTTCACCCTGTTCATGGAAACGGACACCAGCCGGGTCAAGGTCGTGGCCCGCTACCAGCAGTACCGGGCCGTCCACCGCGCCATCGAGCGCATGGCCACCCGACCCAACCGGCTCCAGCACGGCGAGATGGACCAGCGTGGCGGCATCGTCTGGCACACCCAGGGCTCCGGCAAGAGTCTGACCATGGTGTTCCTGGTCCGGGCCATGCGCTCACACCCCGCGCTGACCGCGTTCAAGATCATCGTGGTCACCGACCGCACCCAGCTCCAGGACCAGCTGTCGGCGACCATGGCGCTCACCGGTGAGAGCACCGAGACCATCGCCAAGGTCAAGGAGCTCGAATCCACCCTGGCCATCCCCGGCAAGGGCCTGTACTTCGCGATGATCCACAAGTACCAGGCCAAGGCCACCGAGAACCCGGGCGGCGGTGTCTCCGACGGCGGTGTGTCCGAGGACGAGTCGGCCGAGGAAACCGACTCGACCAAGCCCAAGAAGGAGATCGTCCCCCAGCTGGACGTGGCCGACGACTCCAGCGAGGTCCTGGTCCTGGTCGACGAGGCACACCGTTCCCAGGGCTCCCAACTGCACGCCAACCTGATGGGCGCCCTGCCCAACGCCGTACGCGTCGGGTTCACCGGCACACCCATCATCCTGGGCGACAAGGAACGCTTCACCAGCAAGATCTTCGGCGCCTTCATCGACTCCTACACGATCAAGCAGTCCGAAGCCGACGGCGCCACCGTGCCGATCCTCTATGAGGGCCGCACCACCAAGGCGCACGTGCGCGACGGCAACGACCTCGACGAACTGTTCCCCAGCATCATCGACGCCACCCCCGAACAGCTCGAAGAGATCAAACGCCGCTACGCCACCAAGAACAACGTCCTGGAAGCCGAGGCGATGATCGCCGCCAAGGCCGCCAGCATGCTCCGGCACTACGTGGACGTTATCCTGCCCAACGGCTTCAAGGCCCAGGTCGTGGCGGTCTCCCGCAAGGCGGCCGTCCGCTATCAGGCCGCGCTCATCGCCGCCCGCGACGCCCTGGTCGCCGAGATCGACGCCCTGCCCGACGAACTGCGTACCCCCGAGGCCGCCGAGGACGCCGAAGCCCACGGGGCGGCCACGGCCCGACTCATCCGTGCCTTGCCCTATCGGGACCTCATCGCCCGGCTGGACGCCGCCGCCGTCATCTCCGGCGCTCACAACGACAGCGGTGACTGGAAGGAGGCGAGCAAGGACTGGACCAACGAGACCAAGCACCGCAGCCGCATCCGTGAGTTCAAGAAATCCCTACCGCTCGGGACCGATCCCCACCCCGAGCGGACCAGCCCGCTCGCCTTCCTCGTGGTCAACTCCATGCTGCTGACCGGATTCGACGCACCCAACGAACAGATCCTCTACCTGGACCGGCACATCAAGGAGGCCGAACTCCTCCAAGCCATCGCCCGGGTCAACCGCACCGCCAAGGGCAAGAGGGTCGGCTACGTCATCGACTACTACGGGGTCGCCGAACACCTCAAGACCGCGCTGGCCGCCTACGCCGCCGAGGACGTCGAGGGTGCCCTGAGCAGCGTCCGCAGCGAAGTGCCCCTCCTACGCGAGCGGCACGAGCGGGTGCGCAAGATCTTCACCATCCACGGGCTGGAGGAGTTCGACACCGAAGGGAAGCGGGAGAAGTGCGTCCAGCTCTTGGCGGACGAGTCTCGACGCCGTGAGTTCCGGGGTGCGCTCAAGGACTTCAACCGCAGCCTGGAGACGGTCCTGCCACGGCCCGAGGCCCGCGAGTTCGTCCCCGACGCCAAGTCCTTCGGGGCCATCGCGACCCTGGCCCGCGCCCGCTACCGGGAGGACGACGGGTTCGACCCCTCCCTGTACGGTGCCAAGGTCCGCGACCTCATCGACCAGTACATCCGCGTGCACGACATCCGGACCAAGATCCCGCCCACGGCCATCACCGCGAGCGACTTCGAGAGCAAGGTCGAGGCGTTGTCCTCGGACCGGGCCAAGGCCTCGGAGATGGAACACGCGCTACGCCACCACATCAGCCAGAACCTGGACCAGGACCCCGAGCACTACGGCAAGCTCTCCGAACGCCTCGACGAGATCCTCACCCGGCTGGACGGCAACTGGGCCGCGATGTACGAGGCGTTCCGGGACCTGCACACCGATGTGAAGGAGGGCCGGCAGGCCGACGACACCGGCCTGGACCCCAACACCGAAGCGCCCTTCTACGACCTGATCGTCACGACCATGCGGGACGAGGAGACGGGAGAGCCCGCCGGGGACCTGCGCGAGGTGCTGGTCGACTTCAGCCGGCGGGCCAGTCGTGACATGCGGGCGGTCATCGCGCTCCGAGGCTACGGCGACATCCCGGGTCAGCGGCTGCGTAAGAAGATGACCCGAGAGCTGATCAAGCTCAAGCTCAACGAGGTCTGGCTCTTCCCCAGGGAGGACGCCAAGAAACTCGGCCCCCGCCTGGTCGATCTCGCGGAGAAGAAGTTCGCCCACGGATGACCGCGAGACGAACCGTCCTGGGAGGTCAGCCCAACCAGGCCTGACCTCCCAGGACGGCGAGTCGCTCCCGCTGACGTTCGTAGTCGGGCATGACGGTGCGTACTCGGTCCCAGAACTCGGGGGAGTGGTCGGGTACCTCCATGTGGGCGAGTTCGTGCACCAGCACGTAGTCCACGATCGTGGGCGGCAATTGCATCAGCGCCCAGTGCAGGTTGAGCCTGCCACCCCTGCCCGCGGACCCCCAGCGGTGCCCCAGGTCGCGCACGCACACCTGCTCGGGGCGCAGACCCATACGCTCACACCAAGGCGTCAGCCGGGGGAGCACCCACCTCTCCGCCCGATCCCGGTACCAGGCCACCAGGGCGCCCGCCGGGTCCGGACCGTTCGCCACCGACGGGTTCATGCGGATCCGACCACCGTTGAAGTGCACGCCGGCGACCTGGTCGGTGACCTTCAACCGGTAGCGGCGGCCCAGGTAGTCGAAGCCCTCACCCGAGACGAACTCGCGCCGAGGTTGGCGTGAGATCAGCACGTCCTTGTCCGCCAACTTGTCCCGGACCCAGTGTCGTTTGCGTCGCACCCACTCCTGGACCCGTGCCCACTCGATGCCCTCGGGGACGTGCAGGATCAGGGATCCGTCCCGATCCACGGTGATACCCGCCGTCTTGCGCCGTGAGGAGACCCGTACCGAGAAGACCAACTCCTCCAGGTGCAGCCGTTCGGGAGGGTGGGTGTTCAGGGTCGCGGGCATGGTGACCAGGCTAGACCACCTCGGGTCACTCGGCGCGTCCTGCGGCCACCGCGTTCACCCTGACGGAGAATGTGCCCGATCTCCCCTTCTCGGGGGACGGACGCAAGAGAGGACTCGGTCATGTCCGAAGCCAGGGCCGCGGTGGTCCATCCCGGTAGTGGCACCTTCACCTGGGAGGACGTCCGCCTGGAGGAACCCCGTCGCGACGAGGTCCTGGTCCGCGTGGTGGGTGTCGGGATCTGCCACACCGACCTGGCCACCCGCGACGAGCACCTGCACACCCCCTGCCCGCCGTGCTCGGCCACGAGGGTTCCGGCGTGGTGGAGGCGGTGGGCGAGGGCGTCACCCACGTCTCGGCCGGCGACAAGGTCCTGCTCTCCTTCAGCTCCTGCGGGAAGTGCCGATCCTGCCGGCACGGACACCCCGCCTACTGCGTCGACTTCCTTTCCCTCAACTTCGACGGCAGGCGCCCCGACGGCACCACCCCGATCGGTTCCACCACGGGTGAGGCGATCGGTGGCCGCTTCTTCGGACAGTCCTCCTTCGCCACGTACTGCGTGGCCCACGCGCGCAGCGTCGTCCCGGTCGAGGCGGCCGACGAGGACGAACTCGCGATGCTGGCGCCGGTGGGTTGCGGGATCCAGACCGGCGTGGGGGCCGTGCTCCACGAACTCGACCCCGGCAGTGGGGACACGGTCGCGATCTTCGGAGCCGGAGCCGTGGGCCTGTCCGCGGTCATGGGTGCCGCGCTCACCCCGGCCGCGAAGATCATCGCCATCGACATCGTGCCCTCCCGTCTGGAACTGGCCCGTGAACTGGGCGCCACCCACACCATCAACGGCAAGGAGGAGGACACCGTCACGCGCGTCGCCGAGATCACCGGCGGCCGGGGACTCACCCACGCCCTGGAGAGCAGTGGGGTACCCGCGCTGCTTCGCCAGGCGGTCGACTCCCTGGCGGTGGGCGACGGTATGGCGGCCGTGGTCGGCGCGCCTCCCGTGGGCACCGACGGCACCTTCGACGTCAACTTCCTGCTCAACGGGCGCACCATTCGTGGGGTGACCGAGGGTGACAGCGACGTTTTCGACTTCATCCCGGAACTGGTCGGGTTGTACCGGGCCGGACGGTTGCCCTTCGACAAGATGGTCCGCCTCTACGACCCGGATCAGATCAACGAGGCCGCCACCGACGCCGCCGAGGGCCGCGTCCTGAAGCCGGTCCTGCGCCTGTGACGCCGACGCCCGTGTGAGCACACGGCGCGGAGCCGGCGACTCGGCGCACTGACGCACTGACGCACACCGGAGGGTGCGCTCGACGAGGTCGCGCGTCCCCCGGTCGCCAAGGTCACGGCGTACACCTTCGGCGGTCCGCCTGGATCGCCTCTTCATCACTATCTCGCGCGAACACCTCGACCTCGGGGCCGGACCGGAGACGGGCACGCCGTTCGCCCGCTCACCGGGCGTCCGGGGCCTGCCGGTCCGGGGTTCGCCGGGTGAACGGGAGACCCATGCAAGACTCGGTGGACGAATCGGTCCAGACCCTGATCATCCTGGGTGCGCAAGGCGACCTCACCCAACGTCTGCTCCTGCCCGGGTTGGGCACCCTGGTCGCCGCCGACGCACTGGGCGACCTCCTCCTCATCGGCAGCGGCCAAGGTGAGGGCACCGACGAACAGTGGCAAGAGACGGTGGCCCGCGCGTTCGCGGACGGGGGTGTGAGCGGGCCCGACGTCGACACCGTCGTACGCAACACGCGCTACGTCCAGGCCGACGCCACCGACGAATCCGACCTGCGTCGACTCCTCGCCCGAGCCCGCGGCCGCGTCACCCTCTACTTCGCGTTGCCGCCCGCCGTCGTGGTCGGGAGCTGCCGGACCCTGGAACGCATCGGCGTCCCCGAGGACACGCGCCTGGTCCTGGAGAAACCCTTCGGTACCGACATGGCCGACGCCGTCGCGCTCAACGAGCTACTCCACGCACTGGTGCCGGAGGAACAGGTCCACCGGGTCGACCACTTCCTCGGTATGACGACGGTGCTCAACATCCTCGGTGTCCGGTTCGCCAACCGGGTGATCGAACCACTGCTCTCCTCCGAGCACGTGGAGTCCGTCGACATCCTCTTCGAGGAGTCCCTGGGACTGGAGGGACGGGCCGGTTTCTACGACGTCACCGGAGCCCTGCGCGACATGGTCCAGAGCCACCTGCTCCAGGTCCTGGCCATGGTGGCCATGGAACCACCCAGCACCCTGGACGCGCGCGACGAACGCGACGCCAAGGCCCGGATCCTGCGGGCCACTCGCGTGTGGCGGGACGATCCGGAGCGGTTCAGCCACCGCGCCCGCTACACCGCCGGCGCCATCGAGGGTCGTTCGATGCCGGCCTACGTGGACGAGGACGGTATCGACCCCGAACGCGGCACCGAGACCCTGTGCGAGGTCGTGTTCGCGGTCCACACCTGGCGGTGGCACGGTGTGCCGTTCCGGATCCGCACCGGCAAGGCGATCGGTTCGCCCCGTCAGGAGATCGTCTTCCGGTTCAAGGCCCCACAACACGTCCCCACCGGCCTCGTCGGTGACCTCGTCGAGAACCGGCTGCGCATCGGTCTGGGCTCTCGCCACATCGGGATGGACCTGAACGTGAACGGCCCGGGAGACCCCTACGACGTCTCACCGGTCACGTTGGCCACCGATTACGATCCCGGTGAACTGCTCGAATACGGCGAGGTGCTCCGAGGAGTGCTCTCCGACGAGATGCCCCTGTCGGTGCGCGGCGACATGTCGGTGGAGTCGTGGCGCATCGTCGAGCCGGTGCTGCGGGCGTGGAACGCCGGCCGGGTCCCCCTCCACCACTACCGGGCCGGAAGTATCGGCGCGGAGATCACGGAGAACCGGGAGCCATGAGTAGCCAACCGTTGAACACCCGTCCCAGGCAGCAGAGCCACTTCGTCGAGCTCACGCCCCAGGGACTCAGGACCGTCCGTAGATGGGCGATCGGGATCACCCTGGGCAGCTTCCTGTTCGGCTTCGACACCGGCATCATCTCCGGAGCGCTGCTCTTCATCCAGGAGGACTTCGAACTCACGTCCTTCCAACAGAGCTCGGCCGTGAGCATCCTGTTGCTCGGTGCCGTCATCGGCGCCCTCGGCTGCGGACGTATCGCCGACCGCTACGGGCGTCGTCCTGTCATGGGCGCCATCGGCGTCGTCTTCTTCGCCGGGATCATGGCCGCGGCTCTGGCCCCCGGCTACTGGGTGCTGTTGGCCGGCCGGTTCGTCATGGGCCTGGCCGTGGGCGGGGTGTCGGCCACGGTGCCGACCTATCTCGGTGAGATGGCGCCGGCGCAGATCCGAGGGCGCATCCTCGGCCTGAACCAGCTGTTCATCTCCGTGGGCCTGCTCGTCTCCTACCTGGTGAACTGGGCCCTGGCCGACGCCGGAATGTGGCGCCTGATGTTCGGGGTCGGCGCCATCCCCGCCGCGCTCCTGTTCATCGCGGCCGTGTGGTTGCCCGAATCGCCCACGTGGCTGATCCGCAACGGCAGGACACAGCGGGCGCGGGAGGTCGTGGACAGCGTCGCCGAACCGGGTGGGGCGGACAAGGTGGTCGCCCGGGTCACCGAGGAACATCGCCAAGAGGAGGAGAGGGCCCGTAGGGGGTCGTCGAGTCTGTTCAAGGGCACGGCTCTGGCGGCGCTCCTGGTCGCCGTGGCCCTGGCCGCGCTCCAGCAGTTCGTGGGGATCAACACGATCCTCTACTACGCGCCGACGATCATGGGTCAGGCCGGGCTGTCGGCGTCGAACGCGATCTACTACTCGGTCTTCATCGGTGTGGTCAACGTCGTCATCACGCTGGTGGCGCTGCGGCTCGTCGACCGGATCGGCCGTCGCCCGCTGCTGCTCATCTCCCTGACCGGTATGTTCGTCTCCATCGGCCTGCTGGGACTGGCATTCAGCGTGGGCATGGCCCCGCTCTTCATGCTCGTGTTCATGATGGCCTACATCCTCTCGTTCGGCGTCGGCATGGGCCCGATCTTCTGGATCCTGCTCGGGGAGCTCTTCCCTACCGACCACCAGGCGACCGGGTCCAGCGTGGGCGCGACGGTGAACTGGCTGGCCAACTTCCTGGTGAGCCTGCTGTTCCTGCCGGTCATCGAACTCATCGGGCAGGGCCCCACGTTCTGGATCTTCGCGGCCATCTGTCTGGTGGGTCTGATCTTCGTGGCCAGGTTCGTCCCGGAGACCCGGAATCGGGACACCGAAACGGTGAGCGCGGACCTGCGGAGGCGGTGGGGATTCTCGGACGGGTGAACCCGGTGGACCCCGGCCGTGCCTTCATGGGTGCTTCACACCCGGGTGCCTAGGGTGAGGCAGGTCGGGAACTGTTCCACGCGTGACCCCAGGAGGCGATGCGGCCGTGAGCGATGACTACACCACCGGGAAGGACCGAGGCGGGAGACCGTTCGTCGTCGACATCGAGGAGGCGAGCGTCGAGAACAGCCACTATCGACGCACGCTGTGGACCGGAGAGCACCTACAGCTCACCGTGATGAGCATCGCCGTGGGCGACGACGTCGGCTTGGAGGTCCATCCGGACAACGATCAGTTCCTCCGGGTGGAGCAGGGGAGTGGACGCACCGAGATGGGGCCGGCCGAGGACGATCTGAACTTCGTTCGGGAGGTCGAGGACGACGACGTCATCATGGTTCCGGCGGGGACCTGGCACAACGTCGTCAACACCGGTGACCGGCCGTTGAAGCTCTACGCGCTCTACGGTCCGCCGGACCACGAGCCCGGCACCGTGCATCCGGCGCACAAGGACGCGGAGAAGGACCCCAACGAGGACTGATCGGGGCACGCCGGGGGCCGACCGGGTCGCCGAGCGCCGGGCCGCTCGCCCATAGTGAGATTCCCTTGTTCGGCGGACCGCAGTCTCCGGCGGTCCGCCGAACGGCTCAGGTCAGACCCACGATCTTCCTGGTGGGTCCCTGCGAGGGATGATCCCTGATCATCACCGCGCCGGGAACCGCTTCGAAGGTGCCGGGGCCTAGGGCCAGATCGCTTTGCGCGAATCCGGTCGTGTTCGAGTAAATGTCTATCTCCACAGGTAGGTTCAGCTCGGCTTCAGCGCCGGTCTCTCCCCAGTTGAACACGGAGATCACCGGACCCTCTTCCGTTTCGGAATCCGCAGTCAGCTTCAGAAACGCACCTTCCAAAGGGAGGAAATGGTGCAGTACCGCACCCACGTCCTCCGCATCGGCAGTGGTGACCTCCCTGATTTCGCCCCTGAACTCACGTGACTCGTAATCCACCAGTGTGCCGCCTTCGGGTGAGTCGTACCGGCGAGCCGCCAGATAGCCGTCGGGAAGCACACGCAGAAAATCGTTGTCGAGTTCGTCGGGGACTTCCTCGGAGATGACTTCTCCTTCTGCGAGGTCGAATACGGTGGTACCACGCAGCGGAGCAAAGGTCTCGTGGACCGCCACCTCACCGGCGGCGGCGTAGCTGTACGATCCCTCGAACTCGAAGTCCTTGCCCGAGTCCAACCGCCAGAGCTCATCGCCGGTGTCCGGATCGAACCCTGTCAACGCCTCATGGCCTTCACCGCAGGAGTGAACAAGCACGACCCGGGTCGGGGTAACCAAGCCCTGCTCGATCTTTAAGAGTCCCTCCCCGGAAGGGCAGGCCGATGGTGTACTGCTCCAGCCATCCCCATGCCCCTCCCACGGCGTGAGTTCGACCGTGATATTCCCACTGTCCTCGGAAGCTGAGACCATGCCGATGTCGGTGACCAAACCGGCCTCTTCCAAGGTCAGGCTCTCTTCGCCGCCATTGCCATGCTCGAACACCTGCAGTTCCTCACCGCTGTCAGTGTCCAGAACTGTGGCCCAGTCGTTAGCGCTCACCACCGTGTGGGACCCGTCAGGGGAGATGGCGACATCGGCGACCGAACCGGCGACCCGGTAGCTCCACAGATGCTCTCCAGTGGCGGGATCGATCCTCGCCGCACCATCACTCAGATGCAGGACGGCCCCGGTAGGGGCGGACAAGATCTCTTCCACACTGCTGTCCTCGGGGGCATTCCAGGTCCAGGACACCTCGGAGACCGAGCTAGGGACCGGGAGCTCGGACAGGCGTCGGTCGGTCGTGTCCTGAACGATCTCGTTGCCGCCGAACGGTTCGCTCTCCACGGGATTGGAGCCAGAAGTGATCGCGCACCCTGACGTCATAAGTACAACCAGGGACACCAGGGCGACTGGCGCCCGAAAGTTGCTTGATCTCGTCACTTTAGGAAGCTCACAAACTTGGATCTATGTGGATTGGTCTGTTTGGTGACGCGAATCATTCATTAATCTTTCTCCTGGCGTTATTATAAGCTTCCGTGTAATTCTCTTTTGCGCTTTCCGGCGAGGCCCCATCTGGAAGAGTTCCGTTTTCTTCGACAATTTGCCAGGAGTCGCGAAGTGTGTTTGCAATATCGCTGGATTTAACATCCCACTCATTTATGCTCGGTGGAATATAATCATTTCCGTTCGTGTCGGTTCTTACCATTCCAGGATTGACCTCCTTGAGTGACTCCATGACATCAGGATTACTTTCCGCCGATGCCCTTATCAGGCTCAGTTGTGTGGACTCGATGATTTCCCATTCACCAGTATTGTTGTTGACCTGCTGTTCCGCGGCGAAGGCCTCTACGTTGAATTCTTCCTTGCTGTAGATTTTTATAGCTTCTGCGGCGACGGAGCTTCCTGGGATCGGAATCTCCGAAAGCGTAGCTCCGAACATGTCGACACCGTATCCAGTGACCTTGTTCTGATAATTTGCGGCGTTTTCGCTGTTCCTTTCTCGGTGCGTGGCCTCCTGTTCGAGTGCCACGTCCACGAGGCCGCGCAGGACTCCAGATCTCGCTGCGCCATCGGTAGAGATTAGCCCGTCTTCAGATGCATTGTGCGAAAATTTCTCGAGGGTCTCATGCCCGTGCAGGAGTGTATCGGCGTAAACCCGGGAAGCCGCGTCTCCGTCACCCATGATTTGTTGGACAAAACTCTGTCTGGAATTCATGTCCATTTGGAGCCCTTCCTCAGGGCTCCAGTAGCTAGGGTTGTCTTTGCCTGATTGGCTGGCAACGGGGATCGAGTGCTCGCTTCCAAATTCATCAATATAGGCGGAGAAGAGTTCTGACCATTCCCAAGCGATATCCGGATTAAGGTGGCCCGCGGATGCATCCTCCCATACCATGTTGACTGTATCGCCATTCTCGTCCACTACCTCGCCATCGACTGAGTGGCCGGTGGAAGAAATTGAATTATTGAACGTGGGTTCAGCGAAGAGATCAACGAAACTTGCCATCGCCTCTGCTGCTTTCTTGCTTTCAAATTCGTCGCCGTCAGCCTGTTTCCATATCCAGTCGGTCAGGCCCGAGGCGGCACTTCCATCGTCATCCCAGTCATGGGTGTACACGGCGCGGAAGGTCATCTCGGCATCCAACCCGTGGGTGGGATGCTTGTAGGTTCCCTCTCCGGTGATGATCGAGTGGTTAGCGTCCTTATTGCGAGCGGAAACATCGATGAGGGTTTCGTGCTCGTTATTGAAGAAGAGGGGATGACCTCGGTAGTCGTCTTCATCGTCAGGGTCAATGTTCCAGATATCCAACTCGTTCGCGACGGTCTGAGTAAGGTTCACGGAGAACTGTTCACCACCGTGCAGGGATGGATTAGCATGCCCGAACATGTTGGCGAGTGGAGTTACCTCCGGATACCAGTCACGACGATCGTATCCATTTTCTTCATTCGGCCCTTCGACTACTTTTCTTACACTCTCAGGGATATTGTCGTAGCCACCCAGAATGCTTTCGTCAGAAAGAGCAAGGAGGCCTTCACCCAAGGCTCCAAGAAGATCCTGTGATGTTTTGATATCGATATTTTCGTTCTCGGATAGGAGGTCGGAAACGCCGAGCACCCCGGGGAAGTCCGAACCTTCCCCACCAGCCTCCTCAAGAGCTTCATAGAAGCTGGTAAGGAAATCGAGTTCCTCAGACGTCATGGTGCCGCCGTTTTGCTGTCGGTCCGCCGCTAAGTAGCCAATGTTGGTGAGTAGAGCGATGGTCTCGCCAACATCACCATCGAATCCCTCGGGATCGTTCACGAGTTCAACCACTTCAGCAGCCATATCGTCGGGTTCCGCGTCAATTGGGATGGCCTCTACGTCCCCGCCAAGGTTGAAGTAGGACCAGTTTATTTGTCCCTTGTCAATCAGGCGCTGAACGGCCTCGGGCGTGGGTCCATCCTTCAGGTTCTTGCTTATATCTTCAGACTGAGAAAGCAATTCTTCATAGGCGGTTGCTTCCTCTATTACAAGCTCTGCCCTGAGTTCATTAAGAGCTTCTATCGCCTTCTCGGCGGGGGATTTTTGCCAGACGAAAAATCCATCCATCTTTTGAAGGTCATCTTCGTAAGCTGGTGCCTCTCCGTTCCAACGATTAATTATTCTACGCCTTTCCTGCTTGTAATCGCTGACGCAGTCGGCCCACTCCTCGGTGATCGCGGCGCAGAATCGAATGCTTGCCGATACTTCCATCCACACGGCGAGGTCCTCAGCGTTCACCATTGATATGTCCCACTTGATAACTTCGGTGAACTCCTTCGCTGCACTGTCGAATTCCTCATTCATTCCATCAGTGCGGCCGAGGATCCTTCTCTCGAGCATGTAGAGATCTTCAGCTCCCGTGCGAATCACTGAGACCTTCATATGGGGGTCATAATTCATCTCAAGAGCGACCGGTCCAACTTTTACTGCTTCAATGGTTTCGCCATTGTAGGTTACATTGCTGGCGGACAAGGTAGAGAATCCTTCTCTGTCGAATTGGGAGATGATTGAATCTATGGTTTATCGTGGGTGATGGTTCTCAGAAGTTGACCTCGGGCATCGATTTCCAGGACTCGCTGAATTCATCGCTTGCCTCATGGTCGTTTTCGGCGATATTGGAAGCTCCTGCCTGGATATTGTTTGCCAGTGCTATTCCATTCTGTTGTACCTTTTGGATTTCAGGTTCAAGATCATTTTTGAAATGTACATAGCCGCTGGCGATCCACCCGGTGGAGGTTGAAAGATCATCCATTAGCAGAGAAAAAGTCTCCTCCAAGCCGACCATTGCCTCCGCCATGGCTTCCGCATGGGCACCTTTTTCCACGGCCGCCCAGGTGTTCGCTCCGGCTTCGTTCGTGCTCATGGCTAATCCTTCTCGAAACTAACTGGTCGCCATGAGGCTGGCGACCATGGGAAAGGCCGATTGTATAAATGAAACCAGATAATCGCTCTGGTCTTGGGGTGGAGTGGCGCGAATCATGCTACCGACCCTGAGCCCGTGAGCAGGGGTAACTGGCTCGTCACTCCTCCTCAGGTTATCCTCATAAGATATACCAGTGGCGAGAGTGAGTCTTTTCCGCCCTGACGATGCTGGTCACAGCTGTGAAGCGGTCGCTCCCAACCATCCGTGACAGCAAGAATCCCTGCTGGGTCAGGACTGTTTCATTCTCAGTAAGCGGTGATGTTGACGCTGATCACAGCAACCCGATCACATCCAGCGGACGAGTGAACGCTTCATATGACACCCACCGGATCGCGTCGGGCACTGTGTCCTGCCCCAACCGGCGCAAGAACAACAAAGCGAAAGCGCAATACGGGCCATGCCCTGATTCTCGCTTCCTCCCGACACCTGTCGGGTTCAGCGTGTCCAAGATCCAGGGTCAAGGCCCGTCTGGGTGTGCAGAGCATCGGCGGTGATCACGACGCTGGCCAGGTCTACGCCCGCCAGCAGGACGGTCAGGGCCCGGTACGGCGAAACGTCGCCTCGTCAGCGGCTCCTCGGCCCATGCCCAGGGTGGTGAGTGTGTGGGTGGTGGTCTGGGCGTCCCATTGGCCGATCGCGGTGAACCCTTTGGCTCCGGCCAGGACTGCGCAGACCGCTACCGCGATCAGTGCGCTCAGCCGGTGGCGTCGTCCGCGGGGTTTGAGTGGGTCGGGCACACGTGTGAGGACGTGGAGAAGGTGGTCCTGGCGTGAGAGGGGTTCGATGATGAGTTCGCCGGGGTGGGACGATGGCATACGCGTGCGTGTTCCTCGGAGAGATGGCAGCGTGAAGAACTTCCATCCAACCGGGTCGAGCACGCCCGCACCTGCTTGTCCCACCCACGAAGACGTAGGTTACATCCCCATCATCTGACTTTGCCGGGACCCTGGACCACGGCTCTACCCGCTGTCCAAGCACCCACGCCGGACCGGGCTTGTAGAGCACATACCGTGAGCCTTTGTCATCCTGCCTCTCGGAGCTGAAGGATGACTACACCTCGGGTGATCTGCCCAGCCCGATGCGTGCAGCATCGCAACCGGCGCAGGACGTGGCGGTGTCAATTTGGTATGTACTGAGTTTGGTGGAGCCGTGTTTCTGGATTCTCAGGCCACGGTGCTCGGTTTCTTGTTCTCGAACTCTATGGGTGTCAGCCAGCCGATCGCTGAGTGTCGGCACTGTCGGTTGTGGAAGATCTCCAGGTACTCAAAAATCGCGTTGGCCAACTCTAATCGGGTCCGCCACCTGCGCCGGTCCAGCAGTTCGACCTGCATCCGCGACCAGAACGACTCGATGACCGCGTCGTCGTAACAATTCCCGATCGACCCCATCGAGGGCACCAACCCGGACTCCTTTGCCCGGCGAGTGAAGGCCCAGGAACCGAACTGGGCGAGTTCAACCAGTCGTTGCGACACCGGGCTGTTGTAGTGAGCGTAGCTGCTCGGCGAAGACCTCGGCCGGAGTCCGCCATCCCAGGACCTTACGGGGCCGATTGTTCACCACCAGGGCAACAGCTTCGAGGTCCTCAAACGACCACCTGGACAGATCAGTGCCCTTCGGGAAGTACTGAGGTGATCTCGTGTGTCCTGAACGTGGAGGTTGCTGATGTAGGTAAAGCATGCTGAAGCGGTGCTACGTGGAGGATGAAGGATCTTGGCCCTTCGGGACCGTCCGGCGGTGGATGGCTCCAAACCGCCTCATGCTGCGTTAGCTGAAGACTGTCGTGGTGAGCGATGAGGAAAAGGCGCACAAGATGTGTCAGGTGGGGACCGGGAAGGCGAGCGCAAGCGAATCGTTGACGACGTGTCGAAACCTCATCAGTTGACATCAGAACCGGGGCGTGAGATTGGCTCCGGGATGAGTCTGGCGGGTGGTCCGCTTTCTGGCCAGATGGTGTCCGGCATATAGACGACGTGAGCCCGGTCTGCGGCCTCTGCGTGGAACAGGAGAAGGCGTGCCGCGATACAACCTCGAAGAGGCGAAAGGGAGAATCCCAAGCGGGTCACACCGTAAGGGACTGAGTACCGATTGCGCGGTGCGCTGGCGGACCGGCTTGTAGTAGCACGGAAGCCCCTGTAACGGGGGTGGAGCGAAGGGGCCGGGTCGTTCGTGGCTGTGTTCGTTCGATCAACCAGACAGTGGTCTGGGAGGAGTCGCGTGGGCGAGCTGAAATCACCGGACAAGCCGTTTGATATTCCAAAGCAGGCTGTCTGGGAGGCGTGGAAGAAAGTCAAGGCGAACCGGGGTGCGCCGGGGGCGGACGGGGTGTCGCTGGAGGAGTTCGAGTCCGATCTGAAGAATAATCTGTACAAGATCTGGAATCGGATGTCCTCAGGCAGCTACTTCCCACCGCCGGTGCGTGCAGTCGAAATCGGTAAATCCCATGGTGGAGGATCTCGAATCTTGGGGATCCCCACCGTGGCGGACCGGGTTGCGCAGACGGTGGTGGCCGAGGTGTTGGAGGTAAGAGCGGAACCGCTGTTCCATCCCGACTCCTATGGTTATCGCCCGCAGCGCGGAGCGCTGGATGCGGTGGCCACCTGTCGGCAGCGTTGTTGGAAGAGCGACTGGGTGATCGACTTGGATATCCAGAAGTTCTTTGACACTGTGCCGTGGGAACTGATGGTCAAAGCAGTTGGTGCGGTCTGTGATCTGCCGTGGGTGTTGCTGTATGTGAAGCGGTGGTTGGCCGCGCCTGTGGTGCAACCGGACGGTGGCGTGCAGCAGCGGAACCGGGGAACCCCGCAGGGGTCTTCGGTCTCTCCGATCCTGGCGAATCTGTTCTTGCACTTCGCGTTCGATGTGTGGATGGCGCGGGAGTTTACCGGCGTTCGATTCGAGCGCTATGTGGATGATGTAGTAGTGCATTGTATCGACGAAAACCAGGCGTATCACGTGCTGGGTGCCGTCCAGGAACGGATGGGTCAGGTTGGGTTGGAACTGCATCCGGAGAAAACACGGATCGTTTATTGCAAGGACAGTAACAGGGCCGGTGAGTATGAGTGCACCGAGTTCACGTTCTTGGGGTACACGTTCCGGCCGCGTGGTGTGCGCCGGAGGGACGGGAAGATGTTCACCGGCTTCAATCCTGCGGTTAGTAAGGACGCCTTGAAAAAGATGAGTGAACGGGTGCGTTCCTGGCGTCTGCACAAGTGCACTCAATTTTCTGAAGCGGATCTCGCGCGATGGATCAATCCGATTGTGCGGGGTTGGATGGGATATTACGGTGCGTTCTACCGTTCGGCGCTCTATCCTCTCCTGGCGCGCATCAACGCCTATTTGATGCGGTGGCTGCGGAAGAAGCACAAGCGGTTGCGGGCCAGGAAAAAGGCTCATGAGGCATGGGTAAGGGCCGTGGCGCTACGCCGTGGATTCTTTGCTCAATGGCGATGGGTCACCTGGGTTCCGCGTGTTTGGTGATCAGAACGATAAGAGCCGTGTAACGGGAGACTGTTACGCACGGTTCTGTGAGGGCCGGAGGGGGAAGTTCCCTCCGGCTACTCGACAGCGAGTTTGCTTCTCGATATTGGTCAGAGCCAACGCGGCTTGCACGATCATCCCGATCTTGGACGGACTCATCGTGGTGTGGCGCAGCGCTCTCCACCGGCCGGTGAGTACCGCCATCGCGCGCTCGCCGATGCACCGCAGGCCGCGTAGGAGTCGGTTGTGGGCTCGGTTGTCGGCATGCCAGCGGCGCTCGTCGACCTCGGGCGGACGCTTGATCGGGGTGCGCACACCCACCCCGGCGCCCTCGTAGCCAGAATCGGCCAACACCACCAGCCCCTCGGTGGTGGCTTTGTGTACAAGCGGGAACACGTGTAGGCGTGCGGCGGTGATATCGGCCGTGGATCCGGGCTCGACCTCCGACACCCACAAAGGTTCTCCGCGAGCGTCGGACAGGAACTGGATGTTGCCGCCGTGGCGGTGTTTGTGGCCGCTGTACCAAAGGTCGCTCTCGCCGGTGGGGCCAGGCTCCGAACAACGGTCACAAGGAAACAGTTTTCCGTCCAGGATCAGGGGGTCTTCGGGGCTCAGACGGGCGTGTTCGAGGACCTCGTGCAGGTCGGGAGCCTGGTCGGCCAGCACGTCGACACCCTCGTCGACGTAGCGGTAGCCGGTGGCCCGGGAGATGTGGTTGTCCCTGGCCAGAGCGTCGATGGCCGTGGCATCGCGAAACCACCGCAAGATCAGGACCGCCTGCTTGTAGCAGGTCAGAGAGCGGGTGCCCGTACGGGTGCCGCGGCGCCGACGTTCGGTGTTCAGCAGGGCCGAAAGATGCCAAACGGTGGCCTGGTCCACGTCGAGGGTGGCAGTATAGGAAACCACGTGGAGCCTTTCATGGTGGTCCGGTGCAGATTCGACACCTCGCCTTCTACCTGGGGCTCCACGCCTGTGTCAGGGGAACGAAAGTTCACCCATGGATGCACCCCTCGTCTTGATTGTCGGTTTCCTGCTGATTCCCAGTCACTGAGATCACCTCACTGGCGCAGAAGCCCGTTCGTGTTCTCGTTCGTCGGCCTCTGCCAAGGCGAATACGGATCGGCGAAGAACACTTTCGTCCCGCTCTCGAGCATGAACTGGGCGTGTGCGGACAGCTCCTTCCCACGATCCCAGGTGAGGGTCTTTCGGAGCTGCTCGGGCAGTTTCGCCATCGACACCGTCAGCGCTGCGTTCATCGCGACGGCACCGTAGCCACCGAGCGAGGGACCGTTCTTCACCGTCGGTTTCTCACCCCAGCCCTCCAACCGGGGCAGGTGCACCAGCAGCGTGGATCGGCTGCTGCGCTCCACCAGCGTGCCGATCGCGGACCGGCCCGTCCCGATGATCAGATCCCCCTCCCAGTGCCCCGGGACCGCACGATCCGCAGCTTCGGCGGGGCGCTGCGAGAGGACGACATCGGCGGTGACATGTCCTTGCGGCTTGTTGCGTGCCCGCTCTCTGGGAACCCGCAGCGCTCGCCCGGTGCGCAAACACGCGACCAACTCACGCTTGAGCGCGCCGCGCCCCTCGATGAACAGGGACTGGTAGATCGCCTCATGGCTGATACGCATGGACTCATCATCAGGGAAATCGAGCTTGAGCCGTTGGGAGATCTGCTGCGGGCTCCACGCCAAAGACCACCGCCGATCCTGCCGACACGGCTTGTTCAGCCCCCTCCACGTTGGTGCCTGGGGGCCGACGACGATCGTGCCGTCGGGCCGGCGGACGCTCCCGGCGAGCCGTTCCTGCACGTACTCGCGTAGCCGATCGTTGTCCATGAGCTTGGCTGTCTTGGGGCGCTTGCCTGCCTGCTGCGCCTTCCACTGCGCCACCAAGGCCCGGTACTCGGACTTCCCGCCCCTGGTCGCTGCGTTACGGCGCAGCTCACGCGAGATCGTTCCCGCATCGCGTCCGATCCTGCGGGCGATCTCTCGCACGCCACATCCTTGGGCGCGCAACAGCGCGATCTCCTCGCGTTCGACGAACGACAGATAGCGGCCCGTGGGCTCGTCCAGGCTGATCGGCGGCATGCCGCCAGCGTGACGGAACCAACGGACCCCGACCGGCCATGACACACCAACAGCCTGCGCGGCCTCTACCGTGGTCACGCCCGACGCGATACGCCGCCAGAAGTCCCGCTGCACCGTACGAGAGGGCTCTGGGCGGCCAGGTGAGCGCATCGGCGGCCGTAGTGCCCGATCCGCTGCCCACTGCCGCCGTGCTCCCGCAGGTACCTGGGGTATCTGCTTCTTCTTGAGTCCCATCGCACACCTTTGCAATCAAGGTGTTGCGACGACCAGTTGAATCCGCCCTGGACGCCGTGATCGGAGTGGACCACCGTCCCCGGAGCCGGTTGGCGGTTATCAATGGCCATGCCCAGCGCGTTCGTGGTCAAAGCCGCCGTGGGCGAGGAGTCGATCGCCACCCGACCACACGCCGCGAACACACATCCAACACCACCGTGCAATAGACCTTGCCCTCGCGGGTGGAGTGCTCAGTGATATCGGTAACCCAGAGTTGATCCAGGCCCTGACGGGCGCACTGGCGATCCACCAGGTCAGCCGAGACCAGGTCCGCACTCGCACACCGCCACTTCGGACGACCCGTAACACCTTTGAGGCCGGCCCGGGACATCAGCATCGCCACGGTCCCTGACAGAGCTTCATCCCTCGCCCGAGGGTGAGTTCAGTGTGCACCCGCCGCACCCCGTAGACGCTGTTGGAGGCGGCGTGGATCTGATGGATGGCATCGGTGGGCAAGCACGTGCCGGATCGAGCGGGCCGAGGGACCGCGGTCACGCCAGGCGTAGAACCCCGACTCCGATACGCCCAGTACCCGGACGGCGACCTGGACCGGCTGCCCCTCGGAGGCCATCACCGCGATCGCCTCGAACCGTCTTTTGGGGCACCACCTTCCCTAACAGCTCACTGGCCCGGCGGTGGATCGCCAGTTCAGCCTCCAGCTCGGCAATGCGCTTATTCGCCGCTGCCAGCTCGGTCTTTTCGGTGCTGGTCAGGCCCAGGGCCAGACCTCGGTCGATGCGGTCCTGGCGACGCCAGGCGTAGATCGTCTCGCTGCTGATATCCAGATCGCGTGCCACGTCCGCGACGCTGCGTCCGGATTGGACCAGGTCCAAGACCTTGCGCCGGAACTGGGCAGGGTATCCACGACGTCCCACGATGCCCTCCTCCAAGGGTCACGTGGTCCCAGGATCCAAAACCGGCTCCGAAAAACGCGGGACACACCAGAGCCTCCATTACGCCCGGCACGAGACGGTACGGCCGTGAGCGATGACTACACCACCGGGAAGGACCGAGGCGGGAGACCGTTCGTCGTCGACATCGAGGAGGCGAGCGTCGAGAACAGCCACTATCGACGCACGCTGTGGACCGGAGAGCACCTACAGCTCACCGTGATGAGCATCGCCGTGGGCGACGACGTCGGCTTGGAGGTCCATCCGGACAACGATCAGTTCCTCCGGGTGGAGCAGGGGAGTGGACGCACCGAGATGGGGCCGGCCGAGGACGATCTGAACTTCGTTCGGGAGGTCGAGGACGACGACGTCATCATGGTTCCGGCGGGGACCTGGCACAACGTCGTCAACACCGGTGACCGGCCGTTGAAGCTCTACGCGCTCTACGGTCCGCCGGACCACGAGCCCGGCACCGTGCATCCGGCGCACAAGGACGCCGAGAAGGACCCCAACGAGGACTGATCGGGGCACGCCGGGGGTCGACCGGGTCGCCGAGCGCCGGGCCGCTCGCCCATGGGGGTGGGGGACCCGGCGTTCCAGGGTTCGGACGACCCATGCCGATCGAGCGTCGATCGAGCCGGGTCACTCCGAGAAGGCTCGGACGAGTTCGGGCACCTCCTGGAGGTGCACGTTGAGGATCCTCGTGCTGAGGGAGGCATCGTGTGCGTTGAGCGCGGCCTCCAGTTCACGGTGTTCGCGCTCGATGGTGGGGAAGCGTTCGGGGCCCTGCGTGATGGTGCGTACCGCCAGACGCACCTGTCGTGGTCGTAGGGAGTCGTACATCTGGGCCAGGACCGCGTTGCCCTGATGTTGAACGATGCAGGAGTGGAATCGCTGGTCGAGTTGGGCGAACTCGTTCCAGTCCTGGTTCCGGCCGGCGGTCTCCAGTGCTTCGATGAGCTCCGGGGCTTCGGGGGGAGCGCCCAGACGGCGATCACAGATCTTGCCGATGGCGTTGGCCTCGATGACGAAACGGGCCTGGTAGATCTGGCGCATCTCCGTGGCGGTGACGACCCGGACCTGCGCGCCACGTCGAGGCACGAGGTCGACGAAGCGCTCGGCCTGGAGCCGGTGGAGCGCTTCACGCACCGGTGTCCGAGAGGTGCCGACCTCCCTGGCCAGGACGGCCTCGTCGAGGAATTCGCCCTCGGCGAACGTGCCGGCCAGGATGGCGGCCCCGATCATCTCGTATGCGCGCTCCCGTGCGGACTGTCGAGGTTTGCTACCCCCGGTTGCGATGCTGTTTTGGTGTGACACAAAGCCCACCCTACCTTTACACAGCCTGGATGCTCCGTGTATACAAGGTGTCCACACCAGATATTTAGCGGTGTGCGTCACATCCTTCGAAGGGAAGCACCTTGAGCGCGCAAGTGGACAAGCGGCATGCGGTCTGGCTCTCCGAGCCCTCCGCGGCGGCGGTGGAGATGGCCGATCTCGCCGGCTACGGCACCGTCGTACTCGACATCGAGCACGGCACGTTCGACCTGGCGGCCCTGGACTGGATCATGCCGCTCATCCGTTCCAAGGGCATGGACGTCATCGCGAAGGTGTTGGGACCGGAGCGGGGCCCGATCCAGCAGGCCCTGGACCTGGGAGCCAACATCGTGGCCATCCCGCACGTGGAGTCGGCCGCCCACGCCAAGGAGGTCTGCGGATTCGCGAAGTTCCCCCCGTTGGGCGACCGGTCCTTCGCGGGCGGTCGGACCTCCGACTTCCGGGGCTTCACCGACGACTGGGTCACCCGGCAGGACACCGGGACACGCTGCTACCCCATGATCGAGGACGCCTCCGCGCTGGAGGAGATCGATGAGATCCTCGCCCTGCCCATGGTCGACGGCATCTTCATCGGTCCCTCGGACCTGTCGCTGCGTCGTGACCGTGGCGCCTACACCGCCGGCGAGGAGGACCTGGTGGACTTGCGCCACCTGGCCCGCGCGGCCCAGGCCGCCGGCAAGACGTGGGTCCTGCCCGCCTGGAGCGACGCGGAAAAACGTCTCGCGGTCGAGGAGAACGCCGAGACCATCGTGACCACCATGCAGTACGGAGCGCTGCTGTCCGGGTTCACCGGAGCGCTCGACACCCTGCGAAGCATCGAGAACGAGCTGAGGAGCCGTTGATGTCCCTGAACGTTGCAGTCGTGCAGTTCGCGCCCGCCGAGGACAAGGCCGAGAACCTGGCCGAGATCGAGCGGATGCTGCGTGAGGCCGCCACCGGTGGCGTGCGCCTGGCCGTGCTGCCGGAGTACGCGGTGTTCACCGCACCCGCGATGGACGATCGGTTCGTCGACAGCGCCGAGCCGCTCGACGGTCCGGCGGTCTCGCGCCTGCGCGCCCTCAGCACCGAACTCGACCTCTCCATCATCGCCGGCGTGAACGAGACGGCCACCGGCGGCCGTATCCACAACACCCTCGTCGGCATCCAGGACGGCGAGGTCAAGACGGTCTACCGCAAGGTCCACCTCTACGACGCGTTCGGCTACAAGGAGTCCGACCGTGTCCTGGCCGCCGACCCGCAGGAGCCGCAGATCCTGGAGGTCGACGGTTTCAAGGTGGGCATGCAGACCTGCTACGACCTGCGCTTCCCGGAGGTCTCGCGGATCCTCGTGGACGCCGGCGCGGACATCATCGCCCTGCCCGCCGAATGGGTTCCCGGTCCTTTGAAGGAGTACCACTGGAACACCCTGGTGCGGGCCCGGGCGATCGAGAACACCGTCTACGTCCTGGCCGCCGACCAGAGCGCCCCCACAGGTGCCGGCAACAGCGCCGTCGTGGACCCGATGGGGATCGCCATCGCCACCGTCGGTGAGGCCCCGGGCATCGGCAAGGCCGTCGTCGAACGTGACCGGCTCGACCACGTCCGCAAGGTCAACCCCGCCCTGACCCTTCGTCGCTACCGCGTGGCCCCAACAGGAGCGTGAGACATGAACGCAGGCGCAAGACGTGCCCGAGCCGGTGGTTCGGTATCCCGTACCACCGGACTCCTGGCCTCGGGCGCGGCCCTGGCGGTACTGACCGCGTGTAGCGGTACCGCTCTGGGCGACGACACCTACGTGTTGCACTACACGACCTATTCCAACGCCACGTCGGACCAGTCGCGTACGGCGCAGCGGTGGGCGGAACAGGTCGAGGAACTCACCGACGGTGGTGTCACCGTTCGGCTCCACTACTCGGAGAGCCTCGTCGGCGCGGACGAATCGGCCCAGGCGACCCTGGACGGCCGTGCCGACATGGCTCAGGTCGGGTCCATCTACGCGGCTTCGGACCTGTCCATGTACACGGTCATCGAACTGCCGTTCGAGACCGACAACCCCGAGGTGCAGATGACCGCGATCAAGCGGCTGTACGAGGAGAACGAGACCTACCGGGAGGACTTCGATCGTCAGGGTGTCCGGCCGCTCTTCCCGATTCCGCTCGGTATCGCGGCCATCGGGTTGAAGGAGGAGGCCGAGAGCCTCGACGACCTGAGGGGAAGGAGCATCCGGGCCGGTGGCCTGACCTCGGACGTGATGCTCGCGGCCGGCGTCAACCCCATCGGCATGACGGCCAACGACATCTACGAGTCGATGAGCCGTGGCGTCGTGGACGGCTACACCTCGCTGGCCCTGGCGAACCTGCCCACCTTCGGGCTCTCGCAGGCCACGCCCTACCTCATGGACCCCGGCATCGGTGCGTACGCCTCCTCGATCGCGGTCATCAACGAGGAGCTGTTCCAAGGCATGCCCGAGGAATACCGGGAGGCGCTGTTGGAGGCCTCCGCCCAGGGCATCTCCATCGGTTTGGAGGAGATGGACGCGCTCGGTGAGGTCTCCTGCCAGGAGATGACCGAGGGCGGGACGGAGTTCCTCTCCCTTCCGGAGGAGGAGACCTCCCAGTGGAAGGAGGAGTCGGGCGTCGCGGAGAGCTGGGTGTCGCGCTACGAGGACCGCGGCTATGACGCGCAGTCCGTGCTCGACGACTACCGGCGGATCATCGAGGAGGAGACCCGGGTCTCCGACTACGTCAGCCCGCTCGCCGCTTGCATGGAAGGACGGCAAGAGTGAGCCGCATCAGCTTTCCACGGCCGGTGAGAGGGACCGCCACCGCGTTCAACCTCGCCGCCGGACTCCTCCTCCTGGCCCTGATGTTCCTGACCGTCGCCGACGTGGTCGGACGCGGTGTGTTCGGTCAGTCGGTCCTGGGGACGGTGGACATCTCGACACTGCTCCTGGTGACCATCGCCTTCCTCGGGTTGGCCTCCGCCGAGATCGACGGAAAGCACGTCTCCGTCACCCTCGTCGAGGCGCGCCTCGGTTTCAAAACGCGCACGGTCCTCTCCGGGATCAGGGTGGTCCTGCTGCTGGTCCTGGGCGTCCTCATCGTCTGGGGGATGGGCGAGGTCCTGCTCAGCGCCTATGAGCGTGGGGAGACGACCAACGACATCCTGCGGTTGGCCACGTGGCCGGCCAAGCTCGTGCTCTTCCTTTCCTTCCTCCTGTTCTTCGTCATGGCGGTCTGGAAGGAAGTCCTCGAGTTCCGCGCGTTCCGTTCCGGTGAGGTGCCGGAGAGCAACGAGGTGGACGCCGCCATCGAACAGGCCCACTCCGCCGCACAACACAAGGACAGCGAGGGCACCCCATGACCGCTGCGACACTCTTCATCGTCATCGCGGTCCTGGTGCTCTTCCTCGGGCTGCTCGCGATCCGGTTCCACGTGGGACTCTCCCTCATGGTGGCTGGCCTGGTCGGTGTCGTCCTCATGCGTGGGACCGACGCCGCGGTCAGCACGGCGGCCAACCAGCCGTTCTCGACCTCGGCCGACTACTCCCTGACGATCATCCCGCTGTTCATCCTCATGGGCGTGTTCGCAGTCCACGCCCGCCTGGCCCAGGCGGGGTTCGACCTCGCCTCACGGGTGCTGCGCCGGTTCCCGGGAGGCGCCGCGCTCGCGTCGCTGTCCGGATCGGGGCTGTTCGCCGCGGTCACCGGATCCAGTGTCGCGACCGTGGCGACCATGGCCCGGGTGTCCACCGACGCGATTGTCAAGGCCGGACACGGGATCCGTCTCGCGGCCGGAGTCGTCTGTGCCGGCGGCACCCTGGGCGTGCTCATCCCGCCGTCCATCGTGCTCGTCCTGTACGGCGTCGTCACCGGGGAGAGCATCGGGGAGTTGCTCCTGGCGGGCATCGGCCCCGGACTGCTGACGATCCTCCTCTACGGGATCACCATCGTGCTGATGGTCCTGGCCGCCCGCCGCAAGCGGGACCGCGTCAACGCCTCGAAGGAGAGGGAACCGGCGATGGCCGGTGGGTCGTCGGCGTCGGCGACGACCACTTCGGAGCCCACCGGGTCCGCTGGGGAGAAGGCCACCGGTGAGGGCGTCCCGGAGCCCGAACTGGACCTGTTCGGGTTCATGCTCCTCGTGGTCATCTTCATGGTCTCGATCGGCACGATCTACCTCGGTCTGGCCACCGCCACCGAGGCGGCCTCCTTCGGTGCGGTGTCCGCGTTCGTCATCCTGCTCATCCGCACCAGGCCGCCCCGCTGGATGAGCGCGATCAAGGAGTCGGTCACCGAGGCCGTCGGACTGACCGCCATGACGTTCCTGCTCATGGCCGGTGCCGGGGTGTTCACCTACTTCCTCGCCCTGTCCGGGGCGAGCACGGCGGTGGTGGACGCGGTCCTGGCCGCCGACCTGGAACCCTACGTCGTGCTGGTGCTGTGCCTGCTGCTGTTGCTGCCGCTGGGCATGTTCCTCGACGGGATCTCGATGATCCTCGTCGCGGCGCCCCTGCTGCACCCGATCCTGAGCGGATACGGCTTCGAGGGCCTCTGGCTGGGCGTCCTCATCGTGAAGGTCGCCGAAATGGCGCTGATCACGCCGCCGGTCGGGATGAACGCGTTCGTCTACTCGGGCGCGGTCCCCGAAGCGGGTCTGGGACGGATCTTCCGCGGCATCGTGCCGTTCATCATCGCCGACCTGGTGGTCGTGGCCATCCTCATCATGGTGCCCGACATCGTCACCTTCATCCCCGAGCTTTCGAGCGCGAAGTGAGCCATCGCTCCTCGAAACCCTTGAACCAAGCACTCTGAGAAAGGAACAGTCGTGTTCGTCGTCAACGACATGCCCGAACAGATCGATGGTCGGATCGTCACCGAACTTGAAAAAACGTGCGTCTCGACCCTCGGCCACCTGCGTGACCACGGCTTCGCTCTCGGTCTACAGCCGAACAGGCGTCCGCTCAAGTTCGTCGGTACGGCGGTCACGGTGCGGATCCCGCACCTGGACTCCACCGCCGTCCACATGGCGGTCGACATGCTGCGTCCCGGTGACGTGCTGGTCGTGGACCAGTCCGGTGACCGACAGCGCTCGTGCTTCGGCGGACTGGTCTCCTACACGGCCAAGGCCCGAGGCGCGGTGGGAGCGGTGATCGACGGGTCGATCAACGACCACGACGAGACCCTGGCCTACGACTTCCCGGTGATCTCGCGTGGGTTCAGCCCGCTGACCACCCGCATCGGCGGGATCGAGGGCGCGATCAACGTGCCGGTCACCATCGCGGGCGCGGTCGTGCACCCGGGCGACGTCGTCTTCGCGGACTCCGACGGCGCCGCCTTCCTCTCACCCGAGGAGGCGGTGGGCCTGGGCGACCTGTTGAAGGCCAAGGAGGACGCCGAGATTCCGGCGCGGGAGTCGATCTCGGCCGGTGGCTCCCTCGCGGAGTTCTCCGGGGCGGCCGCCTACCTTCCCTGAGGCACGCTCCCACCGGAGCCCTCACCCGGGCCCCGGGCACGGGCGGTTCACACACCGTCGCGTGGCCGGGGCCCTCGTCATGTCCTCCGGGCCGGCTCACCGGGTGGCCCGCGACGTTGACGGAAGTCCACAACACCTCCGCCCGGCTTCTGTGCACCCCGGCCACTGTCTCGGAGGAGCCGGTATCGGACAATGGGGGACGACCACCTCCCACCACCTCCCCGAGGGGATCCACCATGCCCGACATCGGGACCAGGAAGCACGTCCGTCACCGCGGTCTGACCGCTCGCGACCTGGCGCTCATCGCGATCTTCGCGGCGCTCATCGCCGCGATGAGCGTCACCGTCGCCATTCCGTTGCCGTTCTCCCCGGTACCGATCACCCTCCAGACCCTGGGCATCATGCTCGCCCCGAGCCTCCTGGGCTGGAAGCGCGGAACCCTCGCCGTGGTCGCCTTCCTCGCCCTGGGCCTGGCCGGTCTCCCCCTCTTCGCGGGTGGTCGTGGCGGACTCGCGGTCCTGGTCGGACCCTCCGCCGGGTTCATCGTGAGCTGGGTGTTCGCGGCCCTGGTCATCGGCCTGCTCACCGACCTCATGGTCCGCAGCGGCAGGTACCGTTTCTGGCAGGGTCTGCTGATCAACGCCCTGGGCGGCATCGTCGTCATCTACGCCATCGGCGTCCCGTGGATGGGGGTCGTCCTGGGTGACGGCGTCCTGGCCACCGGCGCGGCCATGATCGCGTTCCTGCCCGGTGACGTCGTCAAGGCCGTGGTGACCGCGCTCATCGCCGCCACCGTGTTCCGCGCCTACCCCATCCCACCGGCCGGTCGCCCGGTCACCTCCACTACGGAGACGGGGAAGAACACCTGATGCTCCGCATCGAGGGGGTCTCCCACTCCTACGACGACCGCGCGGTCCTGCGCGGAATCACCCTGGACCTGGCCGAACATCGCATCGGCGTGATCGGGGCCAACGGATCGGGCAAGTCCACGCTCGCCCGCACCCTCAACGGACTCGTCCTGCCCGACGAGGGCCGTGTGTCGCTGGGGGAGTGGGACACCCGCCGGCACGCCAAGCACATCCGGCGCCGCGTCGGCTTCGTGTTCTCCGACGCCGCCAACCAGATCATCATGCCGACGGTCGTCGAGGACGTGGAGATCGGACTGCGGCCCCTGCGCCTGGGCCGTGTGGAGACCACGCGCCGGGTCGAGGAGATCCTCCTCCGACACGGCCTCGACGGCCACCGCGACCACCCCGGACACCTGCTCTCCGGTGGCCAGAAGCAGCTGTTGGCGTTGGCGTCGGTACTGGTCACCGAGCCGGACGTGCTGGTGTGCGACGAGCCCACCACCCTGCTGGACCTGCGCAACACCCGGATGGTGCACCGGACCCTGGACGGTCTTGCGCAGCAGGTCGTCCTGTTCACGCACGACCTCGACCTGCTCGCCGACTTCGACCGGGTCCTGGTCATGGACGAGGGACGGGTCGTCTTCGACGGTGTGCCGGCGGACGCCATCGCCTTCTACACCAAGCTCATGGACGACGGGCCGACGACGGGACGGGCCTCGTGAGCGTGGTCGGGCTGTACGTCCCCGGCAGCGGTCCGCTGCACCGGGTTCCGGCCGGCCCGAAGCTGCTCGCCCTGCTCGTGCTGGGCGTGGTGCTCATCGTCGCCGCGAACCTGTGGGCGGCCCTGACCACCCTGCTCCTGGCCCTGCTGCTCTACCCGGCCGCCCGGCTGGGTCCGCGCCGGGCACTGGCCGTGCTGCGCGCGCTGTGGCCGTTCCTGCTGGCCATCGGTGTGTTCCAGGCGTTGTTCGTGGACGAGTGGACCGAAGGGGTGCGATTGTGCGCCCAGCTCGCCGGACTCGTCCTGCTCGCCAACGCGATCACCCTGTCCACCCGGGTCAAGGAGATGCTCGACCTGTTCGAACGCCTGTCCCGGCCGCTGCGCCACGTCGGGGTGGCCCCGGACCGGGTGGCGTTGGTGCTGGCGTTGACGATCCGGTCCATCCCCATGGTCGCGACCGCCTGGGCCGCGGCTCGGGACGGTTACCGCGCACGTGGCCTGCGAGGACGGCCCTACCTCCTGGTGGTGCCGGTGATCGTGCACCTGCTGCGGATGGCCGAGGCTACGGGAGAGGCGCTGGTGGCGCGGGGGATCGACGAGGACGCCCGAACCGGACACTTCTGAGGGGACTCCGTACCGATTCAATATCGGGTGGGTGATTTCTCCTCGCGGGCTGTGGATAATAATCCGAACGGCCCGTCTCGCCGGGTCGATGCCCCCACATCCCCTAGGCGCAACGAACCGGTGATCGCGTGCTCCGGCGTCTCCTCGCCGAAAGACGAACCCGGCCCCTGGCCGCGTCCGTCCCGCTCGCCCTCTGCATCGAGCTGCTCCTGCCCGCAGCGACTCCGGCCGGAGCCGTCCCCGCGCTCCCCGCGAACGCGGTGCCGGCCCCACTGGTCGTGGACTCCCGGGTGCCGCTCGTGCCCTTCGCGCCCCTCGCCGCACCGACCACCGGCGGCTCCGCCCTGCCCCCGAAGACCCGCGCCGCCCTCGACGACCGTGTCGCGGCCCTGGGGGAGGGCGTCGACTTCGGCATCGCCGTCCAGGACCTGCGCACCGGGACGACCTACAGCCACAACGGACGAGATCGCTTCCCCTCGGCGAGCGTGGCGAAGCTGACCGTGCTGACCATGCTGCACCTGAGCGCGGACGAGGAGGGGCGGGACCTCACCGCGACCGAGCTCGCCCAGGTCGAACAGATGATCCGCTTCAGCGACAACGAGGTCACCGACGGTCTCTACCTGCGCCTGGGGTTCACCGACGGGTTCCTGCGCCACGCCGAATCCCTGGGGTTCACCGGAACCGAACCCCACCCGGGCGGCTCCTGGGGTTCCACCATGACCACCCCTTCCGACCAGATCCGCTTGCTGCGCGCCCTGTACACCGACGAAGGGCCGCTCACCGAGGAGGATCGAGCGCACGTCCGGGAGCTCATGGAATCGGTCGGCCCCGAACAGGCATGGGGTGTTTCGGCCGTCGCCACCGGCGGCGACACCGTCGGACTCAAGAACGGGTGGGCCCCGCGCGAGTCCAACGGGGGGCTGTGGACCATGAACAGCGTCGGCTACGTTTCCGGGCCCGGCCACGAGTACCTGATCGCGGTGATGTCGGACCACAACACCGACTACGCCACCGGGATCACCCTCCTGGAGGACCTGGTCACCGAGGTGGTCGAGGCCATCGAGGGTCCCGGCGCCCACGACGACCACATCGTCGTCGGGGCCAAGCCCCACTGAGGAACGGTCACTCCTGCCGAGAGGAGAGCACACAGAACTCGGTGCCCTCGTGATCAGCGGGCGTTCAGGGCCCGAAGGAGGTACGTGACCAGGGCGTTCAGGTAGTCGGGATCGACCTCGGCCCGGAGAATGTTCAAGCGCCAGTACAGGGGCGCGGCCATCAGGTCCAGGGCCAGGGGCACGTGGGTGTCCTCGGGGAGTTCCCCACGCTCGATGGCCCGACGCAGAGTGGCCTCCCCGAGCGCGCGGCGACGCACGCCGATGGCGCTCTCGATCGCCTGGACCAGCTCCGGATCGCGCCCCGCCTCGGCGGCCAGGTCGGGCAGGATCGCCGCGAACCGCGGATGGGTGAGCCACACGTGTACCGCCTCCAACGTGGCGCGCAGGTCGCCCTCGAAGGACCCGGTGTCGGCGATCTCGGCCGGCGGCACGCTGAATTCGGTCAAAGCCGAGATGACCATCCCTTGTTTGGACGACCACCTGCGGTACAGGGAGCTCTTTCCCGTCCCGGCGCGTTTGGCCACTCCCTCCATCGACAGGCGCCCGTATCCGCGCTCGGCGAGTTCGTCCAGTACGGCCTCGGAGATGGCCGAGGTGACGTGGGGACGCAGGACGGCGGCCCCGGTGGGTGTGCGTCGGGTGTGGTCGTTCATGCCCTCATCATACGTGTGGACGATACGGGACCGTCCCGTGTAGGGTCGCGGCGGGACGGTACCGTACCGTCCACATGGAAGAAGGGTGCCTGCCATGGGAACACCGCTCAAGGACGCCTCCGCCCTCATCGACGAGGGCCTGAGGCTGATTCTGGCCAAGGACATGCTCGGTTTCGCCGACCTGTGGGCCGAAGGGGGGACCATGGAGCTGCCGTTCGCGCCACCCGGCGCACCCCGGTGGTTCGAGGGACGCGCGGCGGTGCGGGAGTACCTGCGCCACTACACCGACCACTTGGACGTGCGGGCGGTCCACCGGCACGCCGTACACGTCACCACCGACCCGAACGTGGCCATCGCCGAGCTCGAAGTGGAGGGTGTGGCCAAGGGGACCGGACGTGACTACCGGATGCGCTACATCGCGGTCGTGATCGCACGCGACGGGGAGATCATCGAGTACCGCGACTACTGGGACCCGCTGGCCGCCCAGGAGAACACGGGCGAATCCGCAGCCGAGGCGAACCCCTTCCCCGAGCGCGTCGGCCACTCCGCCTGAGTGCTCGTCCACGACGACAGTGCCCCACCGGACGTCGCCGGTGGGGCACGTGTTCTCCCGGCGGTCAGTCCAGGGGGCCGCCGGCGACGTACAGGACCTGGCCGGACACGAAGCCCGCGTCCTCGCCGGTGAAGAAGGCCACCGCGTTGGCGATGTCCTCGGGCAGGCCCACGCGCTGCACGGGGATCTCGGCCTGCTTGAAGGCCTTCATGTCGTCGTACTTGATCCCGATCCGCTCGGCGGTGGCACGGGTCATCGCGGTCTCGATGAAACCGGGGGCCACCGCGTTGCAGGTGACGCCGAACTTGCCCAGCTCGATGGCGAGGGTCTTGGTGAAGCCCTGTAGGCCGGCCTTGGCCGCCGAGTAGTTGGCCTGGCCGCGGTTGCCCAGCGCCGAGGAGCTGGACAGGTTCACGATCCGGCCCCACTTCTGGGCGGTCATGTGGGTCTGGGCGGCCTTGCTCATCAGGAACGAACCCCGCAGGTGCACGTTCAGGACGGTGTCCCAGTCGTCGGGGGACATCTTGAACAGCAGGTTGTCGCGGAGCACCCCGGCGTTGTTGACCAGGATCGTGGGAGGGCCGAGCCGCTCGGCGACGGTGTCGACGGCGGCGGTCACCTGGTCGGCGTCGGAGACGTCGCAGCCCACCGCGATGGCCTGGCCACCGTCGGCGGTGATCCTGTCCACGACCTCCTGGGCGTCGGACTCCTTCAGGTCCACAACGGCGACGGAGCGACCTTCACGGGCGAGGCGCTCGGCGGTGCCGGCGCCGATGCCGCGGGCCGCGCCGGTCACGATCGCCACACGAGGCGTTGGGGACATGGTGTTACCTCCATTGTTCACGTGGTGGGCGCGGAGGAATCATATCCGCATGCCTACTGGTCGGTACGTGCCCGGGTGCCCCTTTCCGTTCTGCGGGAAACCGGTGTTCCGCGACTTCTTCAGTCGTCCGTAATGGTGTTGACCTGCGCCGCCGCAAAGCTTTTCGGTTGGTGCCGCCGTTTGCCTGCGCGTGATCGGGCCGTGGCTTACGATGTCATCCAAGACTGAGATGCACGTGCATTCGGCCCGTGCAACAGCACGAGCTTCACACCCATTCGGTGGTCTGGGGCGCGGCGCGTCAGTGAGGAGTTGAAGGGCATGGAGTGTGCGGAGGCGGTGGCGGAGCCTGCCGACGCATGGTGGCTCAGGGTCCTGACCCACGGGTCCCCACGCTGGAACACGCCGGTGTGCGGTGATCGGCACGACGCCGTCACATGGACTTTCGAGCCCCGCCCGCGGACGGTCGGCGCGGCCAGGGAGATTTCCGACGCCCTGCTCCTGGAATGGGGCATGGAGTACTTGTCGAGCGATGTCTCGGTCGTTGTTTCGGAATTGGTCACCAATGCGGTACGGCATGGCGGCCCGATCGCCTTGACCGAGCGGGGCCGATCGGGTATTCAACTCTCCCTCATGCGCAGCGGTAGTGAATTCATCTGTGCGGTTCGTGACGGTGGAGATCACTTGCCGCACAGAAGGGAAGCGATCTCCGGGGTCGAGGGTGGCAGAGGGCTTGCCCTGGTGAGTGCTTTCGCGCGAGAGTGGGGAGTGATTCCCACGCCGCCCGGTGGAAAGTTCGTTTGGGCGCAATTCGTGTGAGTCGATGACACGGGGCTCGTTGTCGGGCGTCCCGCCGCGCGAGACGGGACCGGCGGCCGGGTGGGCCCGCTTCGGGAGGGGGCGGGTGAGGGGGCGTCGGCGAGGGTGGAACGGGACGCCGTCGATACCGTGGAGGTGTAGTGTCCCGGTCGCACGGCAAAGGGGACCGGGTGAACCGATACTCTTGTTCGGAGAAAGAAGAGAGGCGGCGAACGTGGATATCGCTCATTTGCGTCAGGGGAGTGGCCCCACCGTGCGCCGCATGCTCCTGGGAGAGCAGCTCCGACGGTACCGGCAACTACGTGGCATCTCCCGTGAGGAAGCGGGAGAGAGGATTCGAGCCTCCGCTTCCAAGATCAGCCGTATGGAACTGGGGCGGGTCGGATTCAAGCCTCGGGATATCGAGGACCTCCTCAAGATGTACGGGGTCACCGACCGCAAGCTCCTGAGGGAATTCAAGGAACTGGCCCTCGAATCCAACAAACCGGGTTGGTGGAAGGAGTACGGCGACGCCCTCCACAAGTGGTTCACCCGCTACGTGGGCTTCGAGGAGGCGGCCGACCAGATCCGTGTCTATGAGTCCCAGTTCGTGCCGGGTCTGTTGCAGACCGAGGACTACGCCCGCGAGGTCATCTCCGGTGGTGTGGACACCGACACCCTCTCCGAGCAGCGCATCCAGGCCAGACTCAAGAGACAGGAACACCTCAACAGCGGCAAGAAGATGTGGATCATCCTCGACGAGGCGGCGGTACGTCGGCCCATCGGGGGCCGCGAGCGCGGCAAGGAGATCATGTGCGGTCAGCTGCGCCACCTGATCGACATCTGTGAGAACCGGGACAACATCACCCTGCAGATCATCCCGTTCGAGGTGGGTGCGCACGCCGCCGAGGCCGGGTCCTTCACGCTGCTGCGCTTCTCCGACTTCGAACTGTCCGACGTCTTGTACCTGGAGCACCTGACCGACGGCGACATCGTGGACAAGCGGTCCACGGTCGAGGCCTACACCAAGGCGATGACCAAGCTCAGCGTCTCGGCGGCCACCCCTGACGAGACGGTCTCGATGCTCAAGGACATGCTCAAGGACCTCGACGAGGCCTGAGCCCCTTCCAGCCCACGCCCCCTGCTGGAGAACCTCTTCGCCCCGGTGGGTGGGGCAAGAGAAGGCTCCGTCCGCGACGGAGCCCCCTCTTCGCGCTGGAGCCCGTAGCCCGGGTGACCCTGGAGAGAGCAAGGGGTGGCTTCACCGGGTCGGCACGCACACCACTCCACGGTGTGCCACGCCGTCGTGTCACGAGATACGGGTGGGCCCTTCCGTTCCGCTCGTAGGCCGCCCTAGCCGAGTAGGTTGTCGAAGTCGCCGTCCTTGGTGCCCAGGATCAGGCAGTCGATCTCCTCCTGCGTGTAGACCAGGGCCGGCCCACTGGGGAAGCGCGAGTTGCGGACGGCGATGGATCCGTCGTGGAGACGTGCCATCTCGACGCAGGCCCCTTGTGAGTTGCTGCGCTTGGCCTTCTGCCAGGAGGCCTCGGTCAGATCGGTCGCGCGGATACCGTTGTGTGCGGTCATGTTCCTGTCGCTCCTTGCGTCTTCGACTGAGGGGAAACGTGCGTGCTAATGCATTAACGAATGCACGTGCATCAGCACCATCACTCTCACGAGCATAGCGTGATGCTCGCCACTTGTCCGTGGGTTTGGTCGGATGTAAGCGCTATGTAATCGTGTTTTCGCCGACAAGGTGTTCAATCATGGCGTCTTCGCTGGTCATGAGCCTGGGGGTTGCTTTGGGGACCTTGGTCTGAAAAGTGGCGCGTATGGACGCTCGGTAACGCGCGAAGGCCCCGCCGAAGTGTCGACGGGGCCTTGCGGGTGCCTGTGGCTATTCGCAGGAGAGCGCCGTGGTCAGCGCTTCCAGGTTCCCGCGCATGATCGAGGGGTAGTCGTCGCCGGGCGACTGATCGGTCACGCCTTCCAGCGGGTCGAGCACCTCCACCTGAGCGTCGGTCTCGGCCGCGATGGTGTCCGCGGTCTCGGCGGGCATGAGTGGTTCGGTGAAGATCGTGGAGATGTCGCGCTCGTTGACGATGTCGGCGATGTCGGCGATCTGCGAGGGGGAGGGCTCGTTCTCCGGGTCGACCCCGCTGACACCGATCTGCTCCAGGTCGTACCGGTCGGTCAGGTAGCTGAAGGCCGTGTGTCCGACGACGACCTCGCGGTGTTGGCAGGAGGCCAGGCCCTCCTCGTACTCCTCGCCGATGGCGGCCAGTTCGCCGGCGACCCGCTCGGCCCCCCGGCGATAGGTGTCGGCGCCCTCGGGGTTCGCCTCTCCCATGCGTTCGGCCAGCGCCTCGGCGGTCTCGGCCATCAGGTCCACGTCCAGCCAGAAGTGGGGGTCGTACTCGCCGTGGTCGTGCCCGTCCTCCTCTTCGTGGGCGTGGTCGTCCTCGCCCTCGTGGTCGTGGTCGTGACCATGGTCGTGATCGTGGTCCTCGTCCTCACCGCCGCCGGCGGGGCGCAGCGACACGAGGTCGGCGACGTCGAGCGAGGTGTCCTCGCCCTCCTGGGCGGCGGCCTCGTCCACGGCGGGCTGGAGGCCGCCCACGTGGAACACGATGTCGGCCTCGCTCACCTCGGCGATCTGGCGGCCGGTGAGCTCCAGGTCGTGCGGTTCGGCGCCGGGCTCGGTCAGTTGGACGACGGCGGTGGTGTCCCCGCCGATCTCCTGGGCCAGCCATTCGAGCGGGTAGACCCCGGTGACGACGGTGAGGTCGGCGTCGGCGGGGGAGACCCCGTCGCCACCGGTGTCACCGCCCTCGCTTCCGCAGCCGGTGATGATCATGGCGATGGCGGCGCCGAGGGCGGCGGCGCGCACGGAGGTCCTGGTTCTCATGGGACTATTTTCGGGAAAATGAAAACGGTTGTCAATTTGCCTGCTTTGCTCGGGCTTCCCGGCGTGTGTCCCGATGGGTCGACGTCCTCCGAGGTCACCCGTTTCCGCCCGAGTCACCTGCTCTCGGCGAAGCGCTCCACGTCCTGGTTGCGGCCCGCCACCAGGATCACGTCGCCCTTGTGCAGCACCGTCTCCTCCGTCGTGTAGGTGAAGGAGGAACCCACCCGCTTGACCGCCACCACCGTGATGCCGAACTTCTGTCGAACCCGCGTCTGGCGCAGGGTCCGGCCCAACATCGACTCCGGAGCCCGGGTCTTGCCCACGGCGAACCCCTGCTCGACCTCCTTGTAGTCGAGCATCCGACCCGACAACAGGTGCGCCACCCGCTCACCCATGTCGTGCTCGGGCAACACCACGTGATCCGCACCCACCTGCTCCAGGATGCGCCCGTGCCGCCGGCTGGTGGCCTTGGCCCAGATGCCGGCCACCTCCAGGTCGACCAGCAACGAGGTGGTGAGGATGCTCTCCTCCAGGTGGCTGCCGATCGCCACCACCGCCCGGTTGAACTGGGGCGCGCCCACCTGCCGCAGGGTCTCCTCGTCGGTGGCGTCGCCGATGACGGTGTGTGTGAGCGCGTCGGCGTAGGTCTGCACCAGACGCGGGTTGGAGTCCATGCCCAGCACCTCCCAGCCGTGTCTGACCAGTTCCAGGGCGAGCGAACTGCCGAACCGGCCCAGGCCGATCACCAGGACGCGCTTGTCGTCGATCCGATCGCGGTGGGGCATGGTCTGTCTCCTCGGTGCTTCGGTTCGTGGTCGAACTCAGCCGATGATCGGCCGGGCCTCGGCCAGGGTGTAACGACGCTGTCGGTCCCGGAAGGCCAACGCGGTGACGAACGTGATGGGTCCGACCCGGCCGGCCACCATGAGGATCGCCAAAAGGTACTGGTTCCACGCGGCCAGGTCCGGGGTGATCCCCACGGACAGGCCCACCACGCCGAAGGCCGACACCACCTCGAACAACACCTGGAGGAGCGTGAAGTCGGTGGCCCACAGCATCAGCAAGGTGGTGCCGGCCACCGCGGTGGCGGACAGGAACGCCAGGCTCAGGGATTGCCGCACCACTTCCGTGGGCAGTTGCCGTCCGAAGACGTGCACTTGGTCGTGGGCGCGCACCTCGGCCCTGACCACCAGGAAGATCACCGCGAGGGTGGCGACCTTGATGCCGCCCGCCGTCCCGGCGCTGCCGTTGCCGACGAACATCAGCATGATCGTCACCAGCAGGGTGGAGTCCTGCATCTCACCGATGGGCACGGCGTTGAACCCGCCGCTGCGCGGCATCACCCCGGTGAAGAAGCCGTCGGTGATCCTCGCCCACCAGTGCAGTCCGCCCAGGGTGTTGGGATTGCTCCACTCCATGGCGGTGATCAGCAGGACCCCGGCGGCGAACAGGATGCCCGTGGTGGTGACCGTGAGCTTGGTGTGCAGGGACCACCGGTGAAGCCGCCCCAGCCGCCGACGCAGTTCGATGAGCACGGGGAAGCCGATTCCGCCCAGGATCATCGCGAACGCCACGGGGAACAGGATGAACCCGTCACCGGAGAAGCGGGTGAAGCTTTCGTCGTACAGCGACAGGCCGGCGTTGTTGAACGCCATGATCGAGTGGAAGAACCCCGAGTACAGGGCCTGCGGAAGCGTGAGGTCGTAGGCCGACCACATGCGCGGGGTGATGAGCACGAAGGTCAGGCCCTGCAACACCAGGAAGATGGTCAGCACCCGACCGACCAGTTCGCGCACGTCGCCGACCCACAGGGTGCGAACCTCGGCCTGGACGGTGAGCTGCATGCGCAGCCCGAAGCGGTGGATGACGGCGGTGCCCAACAGGGAGGCCAGCGTCATGATGCCCATGCCGCCGCCCTGGACCAGGGCCAGCACCACGCCCTGACCGAAGCCGCTGAGCTCCCTGCCCAGGGAGACCACGCTGAGTCCGCACACGGCCAGTGCCGAGGTCGCGGTGAAGAAGGCCTCGTGGAAGGGCAATCCCCGCCCGTCGACGGTGGCCAAGGGGGTGGTGAGCAGCAGGGCGCCGATCAGGTCGACGCTCACGAAGATCAGCAGGAACATGCGCGCGGGCTTGTGCCACGGTTTGGTCTCGCGTGTGCCGTGGGGGTTCGAGCGTTCCGGACGGGGGTTTCGGATGGAGAACCGGGCACGCCTTCGGGGTGACGGCCGGCTCACCGGGGTGCCGGCCGATGGTCGGGTGCGATGTCCACGGATACTCCTTGCTCGGGAACCCGAACGATTCTGCCAAACCTCCCGGTCACGGGGCACACAGGCTCGGCCGGTGAAACCGACGCGGCATCTCGCCCGGCCGGCCGGCCCGGCTCCGGGGAGAGCCGGGCCGGGTCGATTCCGTACGCCCCTGAGCCGCCGCGCCGCCGGCTCGTTCCCGCCCGTCCTCAGTCGTGGCGGGCGCCCTCGTGGTCGGCGTGGCCCGGCGGCTCCAATTGCAGTGTCGAGTGGTCCACGTCGAAGTGTCCGCTCAGACACTCGTGCAGTTCGTCGAGCATCCGGCCGGTGTCGTGCAGGTCCTCCTCGGCCACCACCACGTGCGCGGACATCACCGGGACCCCGGAGGTGATGGTCCACACGTGCAGGTCGTGCACGTCGATGACGGCGGGGTGGCCCATCAGGTGCGAGCGAAGGTCGGCCAGGTCCACGCCCTTGGGCGCGGCCTCCAGCAGGATGTGCACGGCCTCCTTCAGCAGCGACCACGCGCGGGGCACGATGATCGCGGCGATGGCGAGAGAGACCAGGGTGTCGGCCTGCCGCCATCCCGTGAACAGCACGATGAGACCGCCGATGATCACGCCCACGGAGGCGAGCGCGTCGCTCATCACCTCCAGATAGGCGCCCTTGACGTTGAGGCTCTCCTTCGCACCCGACCTCAGCACGAACATCGCCACGATGTTCATCACCAGACCGAACCCGGCGACCACGATCATGCCGAGCCCGGACACCTGTGCGGGTTCGCGGAACCGGTCGACCGCCTCCACCACGATGAAGCCGCACAGGACGAACAACACGATCGCGTTGACGGCCGCGGCGAGGATCTCGGCGCGTTGGAGCCCGAAGGTACGCCTGCCCGTGGCCGGCCGGCCGGCGATCCACACGGCCACCAACGCCAAGGCCACTCCGAAGGAGTCGGTGACGGTGTGTCCGGCGTCGGCCAGCAGGGCGAGACTGCCGCTGAGTGCGGCCCCGGTGACCTGGACCACCGCCACGGTGAGCATCAGCCCCAGAACCACGGCGAGCCTGCGCCTGTTGGCGGCCCCGGCCGTGATCGGCCCGTGGTCGTGTCCCACGCCCATTGTTCCTCCGTCCTCAGAACCGTTAGTACACTCAAGACTGTTTATACAGCCTGTACTGTCGATACAGCAAAAAATGTACAATGGTTTTCATGTTGACCTCAGAGCAACGCCTCTCCGCGATCCAGCGCCTCGGGCGCGCGCTGTCCGACCCCACGCGGTGCCGTCTGCTGTTGGCCCTCCTGGAGGGGCCCGACTACCCCGCCGGGCTCGCCGATCGACTCGGGCTCACCCGACAGAACGTCTCGAACCACCTGGACTGCCTGCGCGACTGCGGACTCGTGCACACGCACGCCCAGGGCCGGCAGGTCAGCTACGAACTGGTCGACGAATCCCTCGCCCACGCCTTGGACGACCTCCTTCGGGTGGTCTGGGGCACCACCCAGCCCCACGAGGCGCTCACCCCCTCAGAGGAACAGCCCAGGGCCGTCTGAGCCATCCCGCCGCGCCGTCGCCGCGCACCCGACGCATGCGTACGGGTGCGCATCGTGTGTACTCCCCGTGCTCGCTTCCGGATGACCGAAATCGGTCACCATGATGTCTGTTACGCCTTCGGGAGGCGCCCCGGTCGGTGTGAAGATCCACTTCGTGCCAGGGGAGCCCCGTCACCCGGTGAGTGTCCCTAACTTTGGTCGGTGCCGACCCTGACGGAAGACTGACATCTCCCTGATAGTTCCCTGAACTCTCCGGAGTCGGCGCAACTTCCGATATAACGCGACGTAGGGTGAGCGTGCGCCCGGCGGATGCGGGGCCCGACGACGGATCGACCCGAGCGGGCGTCCCGCCCCGGACGAAACGAACACCCGCATCCCCCATCACACGACTCGCGGATCGGCCCGTGACCCCGGTCGCCCGTTCGACCATGGACGGGCGCGCCCCGGTCCGGGACCGTCCCACCACCCGGCGAGCTAGGAGCGAACACCTCTCATGTCCAGAACGGCCATCACGGCACACGGCGAGCGGTCCCCGGACGGACCCACCGCCCCCCACGCGGAAGGAACGCGCGCGTGAACCGCCTTTCGGTCATATCGCTCGGCAACCGGGCGCTGGTCCTTCTCATCACGCTGGCCGTGCTGCTCTTCGGCGCCTTCGCCGCACTCTCGGCCAAGCGCGAACTCTTCCCCGAGATGACCCTGCCGATGGTGATGGTCTCCGGCCAGTACCAGGGCGCGACCCCCCAGGTCGTCGAGGGACAGGTCACCGAGCCCCTCGAACAGGCGTTGCAGGGCGTGGAGGGGATCGCCACGATCACCTCCACCTCCAGCACCGGTTCGGCGCAGATCATGGCGGAGTTCGACTACGGCCGCGACCAGGACGCCCTGGTCCGCGAGACCCAGGTCGCCGTCGACCAGATCGCCGGCATGCTCCCCGACGACGTCGACACCTCCGTCATGGCCATGAGCATGGACATGATGCCGGTGATGCTGTTGGCCGCCGCCTCCGAGAACGGCGACGAGCAGGCGATGGCGTCCACCATCGAGAACGTGCTCATCCCCGAACTGGAATCGGTGCCCGGCGTCCGTTCGGCGAACCTCACCGGTCTACCGGATGAACGCGTCGAGATCACCCCCGACGAGGACGAACTCGCCGACGCGGGCGTGAGCGTCCAGGACCTGTCCAACGCGTTGGAGTCCAGCGGCCTGCTCATGGCCGGTGGCTCCATCGACGAGGACGGTCGCAGCCTCAGCGTCACCACCGGCGACCAGTACACCGACCTCGAAGCGATCGAGGACCTGTGGGTGCAGCCCTCCGCGGGCGCCGCCGACGAGTCCGCCGCCATGCCCGGCGCCCCGCCGGCCGCGGCGCCCTCCGCGGTGCGGGTCTCCGAGGTCGCCGACGTCGAGATGGTGACCGAGGACGCCTCCTCCATCGCCCGACTCGACGGCGACCCCAGCATCGCCCTCATGATCATGGCGACCCCCGACGGCAACACCGTCGAGGTCTCCGACGGCGTCCAGGAAGTGCTCGAGGAGCAGTCCGACCTTCTCGGTGACGACGTCGAACTCGCCGTCGTCTTCGACCAGGCGCCCTTCATCAACGACTCGATCACCGACATGTTCGAGGCCGGCGGTTACGGTCTCGTCGCCTCGGTCATCGTGATCCTGGTCTTCATGCTGTCCATCCGCTCCACCCTGGTGGTGGCGGTGTCCATTCCGGTGTCGGTCCTGGCGGCCTTCGTCGGCATGCAGGCCTTCGGCTTCACCCTGAACATGCTCACCCTGGCCGCGATCACCATCGCGATCGGCCGGGTGGTGGACGACTCCATCGTCGTCTTGGAGAACATCCGTAGACACATGGACTACGGCAAGGAACGGATGTCGGCCGTCAAGGACGGCGTCCGCGAGGTCGCCACGGCCGTGGCCTCCTCCTCCTTCGCCACCATCGCCGTGTTCCTGCCCCTGGCCTTCGTCGGCGGCATGGTCGGCGAGATCTTCATGCCGTTCGCGGTCACCAGCAGCCTTGCCCTGGCCGGTTCGCTCCTGGTCGCGCTGACGATCACGCCGGTGCTGTGCTACTGGTTCCTGCGGCCCGCCGAGGTCGGGGACACCCCGCGAGAGGAGATCGAGCGCAAGGCGCACGAGCGCGAGATGCGCACCCTGCTGCAACGCGCCTATCTGCCGATCATTCGCTGGATCACCACCAAGCGCAAGACCGCCACCGCGGTCACCCTCGCGGCCAGCGTCGCGATCCTGGCCGGCACCGTCGCCCTGGCGGCCACCTCCGAGACCGACTGGCTCGGGCAGGCCGAGGAGAACAGCTACACCGCCATCCAGGAGCTCGAACCGGGCACCTCCCTGGAGGCCGCCGACGCCGAGGCCGCCAAGGTCGAGGAAGCGCTCGCCGGAATGGCCTGGATCGACACCTACCAGGTCAACGTGGGTGGCAACCCGATGATGGGTGGTGGGGCCGCCGACCAGATCGACTACACGATCACCGCCGACCCCGACACCGACCAGTTGCGCAACCGCGAGGTCCTGCGCGACACCTTCGCCGATCTGGACACCGAGCACGAACCGCGCCTGGACTCCACGGGCGGCATGGGCGGCTCCGGCATCGAGGTGCGGGTCACGGCCGATGACCAGGCGACCCTGGCCGAGGCCGCCGAGCTGGTGGAGGACGAGCTGCGCGCCATCGACGGCGCCGAAGACGTCACCAGCGGTGTCTCCGAGTCGCAGCCCTCCCTGGAGGTGCGCGTCGACGGGGAAGAGGCCGTCGAGCAGGGGTTGAGCGAGGCCGCGGTCGGCCAGACCATCGCCGCCGCCTTCAATGGCCAAAACGTCGGTACCGCCACCATCGACGACATCCGTCGCGACGTGGTCGTCCTGGTCCAGGACGCGCCGCAGACCGTGGCCGAGCTCGAGGAACTGCCGATCGCCACGCCCACCGGGCAACTGATCGAGCTCGCCGACGTGGCCGAGGTCGTCGAGGTCCAGCAGCCGCCGGAACTCACCCGCATCGACGGTGTCACCAGCACCACGGTGTCGGCCAACCCGAGCGCCTCCGACCTGGGCGCGGTCAGCGCCGAGATCACCCAGGCCTTGGACGGGCTCAACCTGCCCTCCGGCGCCACCGCCGACCTGGGCGGTGTCAGCCAGGACCAGACCGAGGGTTTCGCCCAGCTGGGCCTGGCCCTGCTCGCCGCGATCGTCATCTGTTACCTGATCATGGTCGCGACGTTCAAGAGTCTGATGCAGCCGCTCATGCTGCTGATCTCGGTCCCGTTCGCCGCCACCGGTTCGCTGGGGCTGCTGTGGCTGACCGGAACCCCGATCGGCGCCGCCGCCCTGATCGGCATGCTGATGCTCATCGGCATCGTCATCACCAACGCCATCGTGTTGATGGACCTGATCAACCAGAACCGCGACAAGGGCATGGAACTGGGCGAGGCCATCGTCGAGGGCTCGCGTCACCGTCTGCGGCCCATCCTGATGACCGCGGTCGGCACCATCGCCGCGCTCATTCCGATGGCCGTGGGTCTGGCCGGTGGCGGAGCGTTCGTGTCCGCACCCGTCGCCCTCGTGGTGATCGGTGGTCTGATCACCTCGACGCTGCTCACCCTGATCCTGGTGCCGGTCCTCTACCAGCTGGTGGAGGTACGCCGGATGAAGCGTGAGGCCAAGGCGCAGGCTCGTTACGAGCGTCGCCGCGCCAAGGCCCGTGCCAAGGCGGGGGTCGCCGTCACCGGCGACGCCTTCTACAACGCCGAGAGCAACGGCGGCACCGCCACGGGCGAGGCCGGCCGGGTGCCCGAGGAGACCTCCTCCCAGGAGCACTCTGGCCAGGGCCGCTGACCCGAGCGCGACCGCAAGGACGCGACCGTAGAGACGCGACCGTAGAGAAAGGGGCGGCCCGCACACACCACGTGCGGGCCGCCCCTTCGTCGTCAGTGCCCGTAGCGGTGACATCGTCGCGACACGCCCGGAAGCGGGGGTGGGCCAAAGCCCGGAAACCCCTGCGAATCAGGGCATCTGGGACGCTCCCTCTCTGTCACCGGTATGTCGATTTGTGCTATCCGCGCACTCCAGGCAGGCTGCCCCACATGGATGACGCCAAGAAGAACCTCGAAGACCTGCTGCGCGACGAGCTCGGGGACGAGCCCTCGCAGGAGGCCAAGGACTACGCCCGCGAACTGTACGAGCGCTTCAAGCTCCCCGCCACCGACCCCGCCCCCGCGAACCCGGCCCCGGCCGCCTCCGCGACCCCGACCGAATCCGCCTCCGGCTCGGAGGACTGAGAACCCAGATCTTCTAGGGCCGGCCGTCGCCGTCCCATTCGAGTTCGAACCACACCTGGCGGCCTCGGCCGTCAAGTCGTGGCTCGGTGCCCCATTTGCTGGCGAGCGCCTCCACCAGGTCGAGCCCGCGGCCGTGTTCGGCCGTGTCGTAGGGGTCCCGATGCTGGGGCAGGGGCGCTTCCGTCGTGCTGCCCAGGTCGCGCACCTCCACGCGGGCCCAACCCGGCGCCAGCCGCACGCACACCTCGAACTTGCCGGTGTCGCACCCCGAAGCGCTGTGTCTGATGGCGTTGGTGGCGAGCTCACTGGTCAACAGTGTCGCCGTGGTCAGTTCCGGTGACTCGGCCATTTGCCTGGCCACGAATCTGCGAGCGTAGGAGATCTGGCTCGGCAGACCGGGAAAGCGTCTGCGGGCCGGTCTGGGAATGGACCCCGTACGGGCGGAGCGTCGATCGCCGCCGTCCTGTCGGGTGGTGGTGTTCTGGGTGCTTCTGGACTCTGCCATGGGTCTCGCCGGGCGTTGGGAACGGTGGAGAGGGATCGAAGCCGAGTGGTCGTGGTCCGAGGGCGCGGAACGAGGGATGGCGGTCTCACACATGTGGGTTCACTCCCCGGGAATGTGTGTGCGCGGGCAGGGCTGATGGGAAGCCTGGCCCTCGGAGCGTCCATGCCCTTTGTGGGTCACGGCGCGTGGACACACGGGGCGAAGCCCCCTGGGTCAGGGAGGGAAGTGACTCGGTATCGCCGAGAGTGCGGTACGAGGGCGGCGACATGTGTCGGCGGCGAAGCCGCGGGGCTTCACGTCGTGTGGTGGTGGGGCCTGCGGGCAGCCCATGGGCGATGGTCATGTCCGGTGTTCGGTGTGCCCTACGACACTGAAGGGCCTACTCGCGCTCAGCATACGCTCCGTGCCTCCCTGGAAACCCAGTCGACCTGGTTCGGACAGGGTAACCCTGCCTGAGCTGGATAAAGGGGGGATGAAGTGGTCCGGGACAGTCCTCGACCGTTGGATCGAAGCGGGGAACGGCGCTCCGGCGGACTCTCGTAACAAGATAACAATCAGATGACGTTGGGTCGAATTTTGCCACTTCGTCCACTCTTGCGCGTGTCCCTCATCACGGGCCAAGGTATGGGTCATGGCCGTGCCAACCCCCGAACCACTGCCCATGGGTCTCGGTGTCGAGATCGACCGCGCCGTCCGGTTCACCGACGAGGGCCACGTCCTCGTCGGCGGATCCCCACCCCATGCCCTGCGGCTGCCTGCCGAGGGCGTGAGCTCGGTGATCCGGTGGCTCAGCGGGGCCCGGCCCGACCATCACCATGAACGCGTGCTGGCCCGGATCCTCGTAGAGGCCGGACTGGCCCATCCACGCCCCCGACCCACCGAACCCGGAGCCGAAACCCAGGTCGTCCTGGTCGGGCACGGCGGCGACGTCGACGCGGACGCGTTGGACGCGACCCTGGTCCTCCTCCACACCGGGCACCCCGACGTGCGCGTGCTCGTGGTCGGCGTGACCGGAAGGGCCGAAGAGGTGGCCCTTCGACACGGTGCGCGCGTGGTCCGAGGACCCGTGGAGGGCGCCACAGCCCGGGCGGCCGGGCTGCGTGCCTGCGACGCCGAGTTCGTCGCCTTCCTGGACATCGGTTCCGAACCCGGACCCGGGTGGCTCCGCGCCGCGCTCGGCCACTTCGTCGACCCCGACGTCGCGGCGGTCGTGCCGCGCGTCCTGGCCGCTCGGGAACCCCGAGGGAACCTGGGCATGACCGTCGCGGCCCTTCGGGCATCGGATGCCGACCATGGTCTGGATCCCGGATCGGTGCTCGCATCGACCCCCTTGGAATCGTTTCGCGCGATGGTGGTGCGCCGCGGACCCACCCGGTCGGATCCCGATCTGGGCGCGGTCGCCGAGGCCGATCCGGTCTGGGCACTGGCCCGGCGGGGCCGGTCGATACGGTACGAACCCCGCTCCCGGGTACGGACGCCCATGGCCAACGGACTCGGGACCTACCTGCGCGCGCGTTGGGAGTCCGGGGCGGCCGGCGCGGTGTCGGCCCGACGCCATGGCCTGCGTGCGACCGGTCCGCGGGTCTGTCCGACCACCCTGGCCGCCGTGGCGCTGGTCGCGGCCGGACGCCCCCTGACCGGGCTTGCAGTGGCCGCCGCAGGGGTGGCGGCCACGGCCGGGGCCTTGCGCTCGGGGGTGGCGTTGTCACCGGTGGACGCGGTTCGTCCCGGGTTCGTGGAGTCCGCGCACACGGTGCGGGCTCTCGTTCGGGAGATGCGCACGACCTGGTGGCCGGTGTCGGCGGGGGTGGCCGCGGGTAGTGCGCTGGCCTGGGCGCGTGGTCGCTCTCCGGGCGATGGGTCCGGCCAGGGGCGAAGGGCGGGTCATCGGGCCCTGGCGGTGGCCGCGTTGTTGACCGTGCCGCACCTGGCCTCCTGGCGCCGCCGACACGGTGCCGCGGTGGTGGGTCCCCTGGGGTGGACGGCGCTGTCCGTCGCCGGGGACGCGGCGTGTGCGTTCGGTACCTGGTGGGGGGTACTGCGTTCCGGTTCGGTGGCTCCGCTGGTGCCCCGTCCCCGACCGCCGGTGTCGACCACGTCCTTGGTATACCGGCAGGTGGGAGGGGGTTCTTCGGCCTCCTTGCGCAAGTCCGAGTCAACATCGGTCGTTAGTGAGCGTTAACGTGTGTCACACGCGGTGAGAACATTCGTGTGTTCGGTGACCGGCTTCGGGGACCTGGATGCCCTCTCTGGTGACCCTGGGTGATGTCCGGTCTCGTTCGCGGGGGAACGGATGTCGCTCCGGTGAACTTTGTTCCGTGTGTGACGTGAGTGTCGACGTTTCCCAGGGCGAGGCCCGCGGAAGACTCAATTTCTGTAAACGTCGTTTACGAAAATGCCCCTGGGTGATCGACATTTCGCCAGTTCAGGATGTCGATGGTGACTATTTGTGTTCGATCAAGTGCAGTCTGTGTGAAATTCGACATTTCATCAAGTACTTGCGCTCCAAATTGCCACCGTTGTCCTTTCTTGATGCGTCGGTTACCGGCAAGTGTCTAGAAGTCACGCAGACTCTTGACATTCCGGTCACGGACCGTGAATCGGATGTCAGCGTGTTTCGTCGACCACCGAGAGTGAACCTCGTGGGGTCGGGAGAGCGCGAGCGCTTAGCCGTCCTTACGGTTCGGGCGCGAGCGAACCCCTGCCCGACCGAGATCACTCACCGTGGTGATGACTCACAAGCACAGATCAAGCGCCGGGCTCGGTGTGAGGTTCGGAGATAGTTTTGGGCAAGTTCCTGGCGAGGCGGCTGCTGAACTACGTCGTCCTGATTTTTCTGGCGACGAGTTTCGCGTACCTTCTCGCGGCCACCAACCTGCAGCCGCGCGTGTACTTCGAACAGATGCAGCCACCACCGGCGCCCGAGGTCGTCAACGCCCAGCTGGACACCCTCAACCTCAACGACCAGACCCCGCTCGCCGAGCGATACCTCACCTGGCTCAAGGGCGTCGTCACCGGTGACTTCGGCAAGAACATCCAGGGCGGCGACGTCTCCGCCCAGATGTGGATGAAGGCCGGTGTCACCCTGCGGCTCATCACCGTCGCCACCATCCTGGGCAGCGCGCTGGGCATCGCCATCGGCGCCTACGCCGCCGTGCGTCAGTACCGCGCCTTCGACAAGGCCGCCACCGGCGCCTCCTTCTTCGTGCTGTCGATCCCCACGGTCGTCATCGCGATCGTCATCCAGGTCATCGCGGTCGCGATCAACGACGGGCTCGGCTTCACCTTCCTCAAGTACGTCGGCGAGTACTCGGCGGGCTTCCAAGGAAACGCGTGGGAGCTGCTCCTCAACCGGATCCACCACGCGATCCTGCCGACCCTGGTCCTGGCACTGGCCCTGTTCGCCGCCTTCGCCCGCTACCAGCGCAACATGATGCTGGACGTCCTGGGGTCGGACTTCGTGCGCACCGCCATGGCCAAGGGACTCACGCGACGCCGGGCGTTGTTCAAGCACGCCCTGCGCACCGCGCTGATCCCCACCATCACCTACTTCACGTTCACCTTCGGCGCCCTGGTCTCGGGTTCGACCTTCACCGAGAAGATCTACGGCTGGCACGGCATGGGCGCCTGGCTCATCGACTCCATCTCCCAACAGGACGTCCACGTGGTCGCCGCGGTCTCCTGGTTCATGGCCGTCACCATCATGGCGGCGTCGTTCCTCTCGGACATCCTCTACGCCTGGCTCGACCCCCGGGTGAGGGTGTGACGATGTCCCGCACCACCGAACAGACCAGCATCCCCGCGCCCCACAAGGGTGCCCCCGCAGCAGCTTTGTTGGAGACCACGCCATGAGCACCGTCACCGAGACGACATCGGACGCGCCCACCGCGCCACCGGCGCCCAACCGGTTCAAGGACATCGCCCGCCAGCTCATCGAGACCCGCCGCGTCATCGTCGGTATCGTGATCCTGGCGCTGTTGATCCTGTTCGCCTTCCTCGGCCCGGTGATCAGCCCTTGGGGGGTGGGAGAGCGGGACTACACCGCGCTCCTGCAAGGGATCTCACCCGACCACTGGTTCGGCACCAACCGCACCGGCCAGGACATCTTCACCCAGACCACGGCCGGTCTGCAGAAGTCACTGCTCATCGGTCTTCTGGTGGCTCTGATCTCGACCGCGATGGCGGCCGTCATCGGTGCCTTCGCCGGCTACTTCGGCGGGTTCACCGACAAGGCCCTCACCTGGATCGCCGACCTGGCCCTGGTACTGCCCAACTTCGTCATCCTCGCCATCTTGTCCCGGCACTTCGTCGGCAACGGAGGCTGGCTCATTCTGGTCATCCTCCTGGCGGTGTTCAGCTGGATGGTCACCTCCAAGATGGTCAGGGGACTGACCATCTCGCTCCGTGAACGCGAGTACATCCACGCCGCCCGCTTCATGGGCGTCCCCCCGCACAAGATCATCTTCCGGCACATCCTGCCGAACATGTCGTCGCTGCTCATCGCGGACGCCACCATCATGGTCAGCACCGCGATCATCGGCGAGACCGCGCTGAGCTACTTCGGCCTGGGCGTTCAGTCCCCCGACATCAGTCTGGGCGTGGTCATCGCCGACGGCGCCTCGTTCGCCACCACGGCGCCCTGGGTCTTCATCTTCCCGACGGTGCTGCTGGTGCTGCTGGTTCTGGCCGTGAACATGATCGGGGACGGGCTGCGCGACGCCCTCGACCCCAACGCCAAGTCGCGTAGGTCCTAGGGGGAAGGCACACCAATGAGCACCGAGACCATCGTGGAAACCGAGTCCACGAACAACGACGACACGGCCCGCACCCCGGTCCTGGAGGTCACCGACCTCACCGTCACCTTTCCCGGGATGAACAACAACCCCGACGTCAAGGCGGTGCGCGGCGTCAGCTACGCCGTCCACGCCGGTGAGGTCCTGGGCATCGTCGGCGAGTCCGGATCCGGCAAGTCCGTCTCCTCCATGGCCGCCATGGGGCTGCTGCCCGAGCACGCCGAGATCACCGGTTCCGTGCGCCTGCACGGCGAGGAGATCCTGGGCAAGAAGGACACGGAGATGGCCCGCAAGCGCGGCAAGGTCATCTCCATGGTCTTCCAGGACCCGCTGTCGGGCCTGACACCCGTGTACACCGTGGGCGACCAGCTCGCCGAGGCCTTCCTCGTGCACAACCCCAAGGCGGGCAAGGACAAGGCCCATGCCCGCGCGGTGGAACTCCTGTCCCTGGTGGGCATCCCCAACCCCGAGGCGCGTTACCGCTCGTTCCCGCACGAGTTCTCCGGCGGCATGCGCCAGCGCGTCATGATCGCCATGGCCATGGCCAACGACCCCGACGTCATCATCTGTGACGAGCCCACCACCGCCCTGGACGTCACCATCCAGGCGCAGATCCTGGACCTGCTCCGTACCGCCCAGCGCGAGACCGGGGCCGCGATCGTCATGATCACGCACGACCTCGGCGTCGTCGCCGGCTTCGTGGACCGACTGTTGGTCATGTACGCGGGCCGTCCCGTGGAGATCGGCAGCGTCGACGAGATCTACTACGGCAGCCGCATGCCCTACACCATGGGTCTGCTCGGCGCGGTTCCCCGCATGGACCTGGAGGACCAGGGCGCGCTGGTGCCGATCAAGGGCAACCCGCCGTCCCTGACCGACCTGCCACCGGGTTGCCCCTTCGCGCCGCGTTGCCCCATCGCCCGGCCCGAATGCGATGAGGCCGAGCCCGAGCTGCTCACCATCGGTTCGCGCGCCTCCGAGGCCGATGCCGACCAGGACGAGAACACCGACGCGCAGCGTGTGGCGTGCGTCCGGTCCGCCGAGATCGAGGCCAACGGGTGGACCGCCCAGGACATCTACCCGGTGCCGGAGATCCCCGAGCCGGCGAGGGCCGCGGGTGACCGGGAGAGCCTTCCCGAGGTGCTGCGGGTCCAGGACCTGATCAAGCACCACCCCCTGATGAAGGGCGCGGTCTTCAGGCGTCGCGTCGGCACGGTGTCCGCCGTGGACGGCATCGACTTCGACATCCGGGAGGGGGAGACCCTCGCCCTGGTCGGGGAGTCCGGCTGCGGCAAGTCCTCCACCCTCATGGAGATCATGAGCCTGGAACGGCCCCAGCGCGGCAGCGTCGAGGTCATGGGCCGTGAGGTCGGCACGCTCTCCCGAAGCGAGAGGTTCGGGCTGCGCCGTGACATGCAGATCGTGTTCCAGGATCCGATGAGCTCCCTGGACCCGCGTATGCCGGTCTTCGACATCATCGCCGAGCCGCTGCGCACCCACAAGGTCCCGGCCCGGGAGGTCACCGAGCGCGTCTACGAGCTCATCGGCCTCGTCGGACTGAACATCGAGCACGTCACCCGCTTCCCCGCGGAGTTCTCCGGTGGTCAGCGTCAGCGCATCGGCATCGCCCGGGCCCTGGCCCTGGAACCCAAACTCCTGGTCCTGGACGAGCCGGTCTCCGCCTTGGACGTGTCCATCCAGGCGGGTGTGATCAACCTGCTGGAGGAGCTCCAGGCCAAGCTCGGCCTGGCCTACCTGTTCGTGGCGCACGACCTGTCCGTGGTCCGGCACATCGCCGACCGGGTGGCGGTCATGTACCTCGGCAAGATCGTGGAGATCGGCGACACCAAGTCGATCTACACCCGGCCCAGCCACCCCTACACCCAAGCCCTGCTGTCCGCCATCCCCGTTCCGGACCCGGAACGGGAACGGACACGCACGCACATCGTTCTGGAAGGGGACCTCCCCAGCCCCGCGAACCCGCCCTCGGGTTGCAGCTTCCGAACGAGGTGCCAGAAGTTCATCACTCTCTCGGAGTCCGACCAGGAGCAGTGCATGAGCGTCGAGCCGGAGATCCGGCCCACCAACGGTGGGGACCAGGGATCCGCCTGCCATTTCGCGGAACGGCGGAGCGACCTTGTCTGATCCACGGTTCGAAGGCACGGCCGGTGCCGCCCCGCGCACCGGTCACACCATCCCTAGGAGGGAAATCCCCATGCGTATCGGGAAGGCGCGTTACCTCGCCCCCGCTTTCGCGCTGGTGCTGTTGGCCAGTGCCTGCGCGAGCGACGACGGTCAGGACGAGGGCGACGCCCAAGCAGAGCAGGCGTCCCTGCCGGCCGAGGACCTCAACCCCGCGGACCGCGACGACCTCCAGGACGGAGGTGACTTCATCTGGGCCCTGAGCGAGTACGAAGAGCAGCACAACATGCTCCACGTCCAGGGCAACAAGGGCGACGTGCGCCGAGTCATCGCCGCGGTCATGCCGTCCGTGACCCGTTATGACGCCGAGGGCGGGTTCGCTCCCAACGAGAACTACGTTCTCGACTACGAGGTCAGCGACGACGGCCTCGAAATCGACTACGTGCTCAACCCCGACGCGGTGTGGTCCGACGGTGAGCCCATCACCTGGGAGGACTACGAAGCCGTTGTCACCACCATGAAGGGTGAGCGCGGCGACGACTTCGAGATCATCTCCACCGACGGTTACGAGTGGGTCGACGAGGTCGTCGAGGGTGAGGACGAGTACTCCTTCACCCTGAAGATGAGCGAGCCCTACGGTGAGTGGCCCACGCTCTTCCGTGAGTTGTACCCCAAGGAGTACATGGAGGACGCGGAGCTCTTCGCCGAGGGTTACAACAAGGACATCCCCGTCACCGCCGGTCCGTTCGGCGACGTGGAGTTCGACGACGTCGCCTCCCGCATCACCGTCCACAAGAACGAGGACTGGTGGGGAGAGGAGGCCAAGCTCGACCGCATCATCTTCGCGGGTCTGGACACCAGTGCCCAGGCCGGTGCCTTCGCCAACAGTGAGGTCGACGCCTTCTACCTCGGCTACGACGCCGCCGGCTACGAGCGCGTGAAGGACATGGAGGGTGAGGGCGCCTACTTCACCCGCGCCGTCAACCACGGTCACCGCTTCACCGCGCTGAACGGCTCCAGCCCGCGTCTGGAGGACAAGAAGGTTCGTCAGGCCATCGCCCTGGCCATGGACCGCGACACCATGGCCGAGGTCGCCCTCGGCGCGGTGGAGTGGCCCATCACCGGTGAGGTCAACCGCCTCCTGCGCTCCAGCCAGAACGGTTACCAGGACAACAGCGGTGACCTGGGCGAGCGCGACCTCGACCGCGCCGCCGAGCTCCTGGACGAGGCCGGCTGGACCCTGGAGGACGGTGCGGAGTTCCGCACCAACGAGGACGGCGACAGCCTGACCCTGGCCTACGTTGCCTCCGAGGGCATGGACCTGGCCGTGGACGAGGCCGAGATGACCCAGCAGATGCTCGCCGAGGTGGGCGTCGAGGTCGACGTCCAACAGGTGCCGGCCAACGCGCTCTTCTCCGAGTACGTGACCCCCGGCAACTACGAGATGGTCACCTACGTCCTCACCGGCACCTCACCCTTCGGCGGCGACTCCAAGGGCAACTACGGCATGCCGCTGGACGAGGAGGGCGAGAACTGGGGCGCCAACAACAGCAAGCACTCCACCCCGGAGATCGACGAGCTGTTCGACGAGATGGTGGTCGAGACCGACCCGGACGAGTACGCCCGGATCGCCAACGAGATCGACGCCCTGCTGTGGGAAGAGGTCCTGACCATCCCGCTGTTCGAGCGTCCCGGCTTCTGGGTCATGAAGGACGACCTGCACAACTTCGGTGAGTTCGGTCTGGCCGCCGACTTCGTGTACGAGGACATCGGCTGGGCCGCGGAGTAACCTCCACGGTCGCTTCCGACCTCCGGGCGCGGTGAGCGCCCGGACGGCCCGAACACCACCAGAGGGCGTCGTTCCCCGAGCAAGGGGGAGGGCGCCCTCTGCCGTGCGCTGTCGGGGATGGCCGTGCCCAGACTCTCCCCGGGCCTGAGAGAATCGGTACGATTCGACACCCCCCTCCCTCCCCGCTCGTTGGAAAGTTCCAGATGCGACTCCACCCTCTCGCCGCGTCCTGTCTCGTGGTCCTGCTGTGTGCGGCCCTGGTCTCCTGCTCCCGTTCCGAGGAAACCGCCGAGGAAACCGAGACGCCCACCGGCGCGGCGGTGAATCCGGACCCGGAGGACGTCGACGAGACCAGTCCACCGCCGCAGGAGTCACAGGAGGAATGGCCCTACGGCACCCCGGTGGGTTGGGCGGCCGAGCCCGGAACGGTGGAGGCGGTACCCGGCGATGACGGCGATGGCGGCGATGACGGCGAAGGCAGTGGGGACACGGAGGAAGCCGAGGATGGTACCGAGGGCGAGGACACCGAACACCCCGGGGTGACCGGTGGCGCCGAAGGGGAGACCGTCACCGCCACCGACGCCGACGACCTCGCCGAACACCTCTCCTCCGACGAACCCCTCGTGGTGGAGGTCGAGGGCGACATCGACCTCGACGGCACCATCGCGGTCGGCTCCGACAAGACCGTCCTGGGGGTGGGCGAGGGCGCCGAACTGACCGATGGTCGACTGGACGTCGACGGCTCCACGAACGTCATCGTCGCCAACGTCACCATGGACGTGGACGGCACCGCCATCGCCGTCCACGGCGACGCCCACCACGTGTGGGTGGACGGATCCACCTTCACCGGGGGAGACGACGACGCCCTGGTCATGGTGACCGACGGCGCCGACCACGTCACCCTGTCCTGGAACCACTTCGTCGAGGCCGAGGCCGCCGTCACCATCGGCTCCACCGAGGACGACACCGGCGCGCTGCGGGTGTCGGTCCACCACAACTTCTTCGACGGCACCACCTCCCGACACCCGCGTGCCCGCAACGCCGAGCACGTCCACGTGTTCAACAACTACTTCCGGGACAACCCCGAGTACGGGGTCAGCTCCGCCCAAGGCTCCAAGGTGCTGGTCGAGGGCAACTACTTCGAACGCACCCCCCTGTCGGTCTCCAGCGAGGAGGAGGAACCCGGCGACGTCGTCACCCGTGACAACCTGCTGGTCGATTCCGAACAGCCCGAGCTGCGCGGCGAGGTCCCCGACCCGCCCTACGCCTACGAACTCGACGACACCGTCAGCGTCCCCGACCTGGTCACCGCGCGAGCCGGAACGCTCTGAACCCGGCCGTCCCTTCAGTTGCCCACCGCGTGGTAGTCGTAGGTCTCCCCGTCCCCGTCGGCCGTCTCGTAGCTGAGCCGGCGGGGGTGGCCGTCCTCGTCGATCCACAGGTCGAACTCGGCGTCCGGTAGACGCGTCAACGTGTTGTCGCCGGTGTCGGGGTCGTAGCCGCCCATCGAAGCGGGGAAGTTCCCCGAGTATCGGTGCGCGGTGTGGGTGCTCGCCGGGACCCCCTCCGGTCCCCGTGGCAGACGCACCTCCTCGGTCTCCACCAGCTCCAGTCCCACGGCGGACTCCACCAGCGCGTCCATGGTGGCCAGGAGGAAATCCACCGAGCACAACCGCAGGTCCGCCTCGGTGGGCGGGTCCAGCAGGGTGAGCCCGTTCAACCCCTTCTCGGCGGTCATCAGGTGCCCCGATCCGGCGAGCTCGTAGCGGAACACCTCCACTTCCTCCTCGGTCCGGTGGTAGTGCTCGAACTCGACGTCGAGGTCCTCGCCCGCGCGGGCCCAACCCCGGCCCGCCTCCGTGCCCTGCGAGTACTGGGCGTAGCTCACCTGTACCGAGGGCGAGGATCTCAGCTCCTCCGCGGCCGCCTCCAGGACTGCCTCAGCGTCCGCGGGGTCGGCTTCCTCGGGTCGCTCCGCGGGTGGGCGGGCCCGTGGACTCGGGTGGTCCACCGGGGTGGACGCCCCCTGCGAACCACCGTCGAGGACCAGACGGGACACCCCCCAACCACTCGCGATGACCGTGAGACAGACCGCGACCACGAGCAGGGTCATCGGCCAGTCCGGGCTCTGCGCCGGAGCCTGGTCCGCCGGGTCGGTGAAAAGCATCGATGTCGACACTGACAACGCCTCGTTTCTGCGGTTCGAAGTGAGGGGTGTACCGCTTACGGGGAGTACGACGCGGTCACTCACCGCTCCGTTCGAGTACGACACGCACATAATCCCCGCCGACACCGACGAAACGGAGGGTGTACTGGATCTCAGGGGACTCCAGATACCCCCGAAGGAAGCCGAAGGTCTCCGTTTCCGCCAGCGCCCGCAGCAGGCGTCGTGAACCGTGTTCCCACACCAGTCGCACCGCCGTGCGCGCCGCCACGGTCGAGTCGAACCTGCCCCCGGCGAACAGACCGTGGAGTTCCTCGGGGGTGAGTTGCAACAGCGTGGCCTCCAACAGGTCCGAATCCAACAGCCCCAACAGGGCGAGCACGCAGTCCACCCTGCCCACCGGGTCCGGGGTGGGCAGACAGCGCAGGACCGTCTCCGCGACCTCCACCGGGTCCAGGTCTGCGTCACCGAACGGTGTGCCTTCGTGGTCGGTCGTGGTCGATTCCGGGTCCAGGGCGCGCTCCGCGGCCGTTCCCCACGGCTCGGCCACCTGTGGTGCCACCACCGTGAGCGTGGCCGCGAGCGACGCGATGAGGGTCAGGAGCGCGGCGTACTCCAGCACCCCCGCGCCCTGGTCCGGGTGTGGCGGTTGGTCGCCCCGTGCTCTCGTGTCCCGGTCTCGGCGGGGCGAGTGGCGGCCCCGCCTCCTCGTTTCGCCATCCTCGTGCCGGGCCCGGAGCGGAACCCGAGCGCGCACGTGCGGTGCGGGCCGGCGGCGCGGCCCCTGGGTCATGCGCCCACCTCCCTGACCGGAGCTCCATGGGCGACGTCCAGCGCGGTCCGGGCCGGTGTGGTCGGCCGAACCCCTCGCGGCAGGGGCCGGTCGGCCGCCACGTGCGACCGTGTCCGGGTCATCCGGGTGCCCCGTGGGTACGGGTCCACACCCCACGGGTGGGCGGCTGTGCGGCCGAAGGCGACCGCGTCCCCTGCCGGCTCCGCCGACTCCGGCCGCAGGACGCCCGGTAGTGGCTCGCGGCCGGGAGGTGGCGTGCCCGACGACACCGAGGATCCCCCTGGACGGCGAGGCCGCGGCGGGGGAGGGGCGCCATGGGGGCGGAGAAGGAGCGGGACGCTTCCGTGAGGTACGACGTGTTCTCGCGTCATGTCTCAAGGTTCGGCGGCCCGGGTCATCCCGGCAAGCCCCGAGTCCGAACCTGTGGATAACCGCAAACTCCCTGTTCAGAGGGGGTTCTCGGTTATGGTTCCCAGGACTAGCGGAAGGGCGGTGGCCCGGCGGACAGGTGGATGTGGTCCACGTGGTTCTGCGTTGGACCGTCCCGGTACCCGGCGGACCTCTTCACGCCATCCCACGGTCCCACCGCGTCCCGCGCCGGATTCCAGATGTGGTAGTCGTAGATGATCCCCTTGACGTTCAGCTCCTGGTGGTTCTGGATGAGCCAGTCGATCACCTGGATGGCGGTGGCGTGCATGTCCGGCGTCGGCGTCCCGCCCAGCTCCGCCATCATGTAGTCCACGGCCTCGCCGTACCCGTGGTCGCTGCTGGCCTCGTCGCGGTAACCGCCCGCGGACAGGTAGAAGCCCGGGAACTGGTCGTTGAGCGCCTGATGGGCGGCGCACATCTGCGGGTGCAGGCCACCGAGGTTCTCGCAGTCCACGATCGCGCCTCCGCCGAACACCGAGTTCGGATCGAACTCGTACTGACCCTCCTGGTCGACCAGGTGCACGTCGAACAGCCCCGCGGCCTGGTCCGAGTCGCCCACCGGCGAACCGTCACAGTTCAGCCCGTCGTCGTCACGTCCACAGGCCGCGTCGAGTTCGATGATCGCGATCGCCGCGGCGCTGCCGAAGGACGTCTCGCTCATGTCCTCCTCGCCCTCGCAGACGATGTCGTTCCAGTGCCGCGAGGCGTCCGGCTCCAACTCCCGCTGGCACAGCGCACCTCGTACCTCCACCCGGACGATGTTGCCGGAACGGCCCATCACGTTGTCACTGGCCCGGATGTCGGTGAGCACCGCCCCGTTCTCCCGCGCGAAGTCCTCAGCCCGAGACTCGGCGATCTCCTCGTCGTAGCGGGGCATCGGATAGGAACCACCGGCGAGCTGGTCGGACGCGCTGTCCCGCAGGGCGCTCACCGCGGCCAGGGCGGCGGCGTCCGCCGCGGTCTGGGCCTGGGAACGCTGGTCGTTGGCGAACCCCACCCGCACGAACAGCACGGTGAGCGCCAACAGGGCGATGGTCATGCCGAACAACAGCAGGATGTTGGCCTGGCCGTCGTCGCGGCGTCCCTGGAGATGCCGTCGACGCCGCGTTGGGGATCGTTCGGGACTGCGGAGGATACGTCGCATGCTGGTCCGGGGGTCGTTCCCGCGGGGAGCGGGGCGGGGGCTCGGGCGGGGCCGCGCCCGACCCGAGGGCCAGGAACGGCACGGGGACGTAGGCGACCGAACACGAATCGCACACACCCCTGCGCCGGGCAGCTTAACCCGGGCGGTTCCACCGGTACAGGGTCGACCGGGGCGTAGCGTCCGGTGCGGGGTCGTCACCGCAGGTGGCGGCGGTGTCGCGTGGAGCGGGGTGACCACAGGCGGCCAGTGACCGCCTCGGGAGATCGCTCACGGCACTCACGTCACGCGGAGCCGGTCACGTGGTCTCGTTCGAAGGGACCCGGTCAGGGGGCAGGCGACCGACGACTGGCGCCGTCGAGGATGTGCGCGATCTCCTGGGCGGCGGCCCGGGCCGTCTCGGTGTCGGTGGCCTCCGCGGCCGCCAGTTCGAGCCGGGCCAGCCGGGCCGCCCGTCGTGGGCAGTCGCGCAACTCCACGAACACGCCCCACCGGCGCAGGAACATGCGCACCGGAATCGGGTCGCCGGTACGCGAACACAGGTCGCGGACATAGCGGTGTTGGATGTCGAAGGTCGACAGCGCTTCGGGGGACACGCGACGCACCGCGGCGCGCAGGGCCTTCCCGTCGGCCGGCGGCTCCACCACGGGCACCTCGGGGACCGCGGACGGTTCGGGGCGCAGTGGCTCACGGGACATTCGACTCACCTCTTCGCAGGTGGACCGGGGGACATGGGTAGAGCATGCGCTGTTCCCAGGGGTGGGACAAGCGAGATCGCGGAACCTGTGGAAAACTCCCCCCTCGGTCGTTGCGCCCATAAAAGCGGTGGCTCGCCCGGTGGCGCTTTGGGCGGAATGCGCTGGAACCGCCGCGTACGAAGGTGTTGGAAGGTGGCCGGACGCACAGGACCGAAACTCCCCGTGAGCGACCATGCGCTGTCCGAAACCCCTGGCCGTGGGAAGTCGCGCTCGGCCGAATCTAGGGCGGTCGACCGCGGCGTATTCTGCTGCCCAGACCATGGCCGCCCTCGGCCGTGGCCGAACGCACGGAGGGTCCAGCGGCCGTGAACCGTCCACCAGAACCCACGGAACAGCTCCCGACCACGCCCTACCCGCGCGCGGCCCTGGCCGCCTGCGCGGCGCCACCCGTGGCGGCCCTGTTGATCGGCCCACTGGCGCGGACCTTCGACGTCTTCGCGATCGAACTGCCCAACGGCGCCGTGTTGCCCATGGGGTACGTGGTGTTCCTGGTGGTCCTGTTCCCGCTGTTCATGCCACCCGACGTCCGCCACCTGGCCTCGCTGGTCTCCGCCGGGCTGCTCGCACCGTTGGCGGTGGTGTGGCTGCTGTGGTCCGCCCCGGTCGGGGTGTACCTGCTGCCGGTGGTGGGGTTGTCGTTGATCGCCTGGGCCGTCGACCACCCCGGACTTCTCGGCCGCACACAACACGCGGTCGCCCCCGGCGACGGGTAGCGGTTCCGGTCAGGGGTGGTCGTCCCCGCCCGTGGGGGCGGCGTCGGGTCGGGCGGCCACGAAGGTGCCGCGCCCGTGCACCGTCACGATGATTCCGCGCCCGTCAGGCTTCTCGGCGTTTGACGTAGGTGCCCTTGCCCTGGGACGTCACGACGAGGTCGCGTTCGATGAGGATCGCGTACGCCTCTCGTGCAGTGCGGCGGGAGACATCGAATCGGGTGCAGACCTCCGCTTCCGAGGGAAGCCGGGAATTAGGTCGGTAGGTACCGTCCTCGATCTGTGCGGCGATGATGTCGGCGATCTGCCGGTACATCGGTTCGGGGCCTTCGAGTTCGTGCATAGTCCGACACTAAACGGGTCAGAACGGCCTGTAGCGGGACGTAACGAGACGTGACAAGTTGATACAAGTGCTTTACCGTTGGAAGACCCGCGAAAGACGGGACCCCGGCGACGTGTTAGCGCACGCCCCGGGGCCGTGGCCGACCTGAACAGACAGGACGACATGAAGACCCTAATGGCAATCCTCGCCCTCCTCGTACGACTGTTCCGGCCCAGCCGTGGCTGGCACACCACCTACGACACCTACCTGGGCGCCCTGCGCACCGAATTCAGCGTCGGCCGCGCACGTCGCGCGCGCAGGGCCCGACGCGTACGTCGCTACGTCGAGTCCATCCCCGTCCTCGGGGAGGTGGCCGCATGACCGCCGCCGACATCCTCACCCATGACGACAGCGCACACACCGAAGAACTGGTCCGCCACCTCACCCACCTCCTACGCTGCCCCGGCAGTCCCACGCACGCCCGAGCCGACCTCGACCGGGCGGACACGACCTTCTCCCGACTGGATCGGATGCTCAGGCGGGGGCGGTCACTGCCCAGTTCCTGGCGCATCGACCCCTACGCCTCGGACGCCGAGCACTCCCGCATCACCGACCTGTACGATCAGGTGAGCGAGGAACTGCGCACGCTCGGCGACACGAACCTCTCCTGGCGGGCGTTGACACGGGCGGGGGATCGGTGGGGCAGGCTCGACACCGCGCTCCGGTTCGGGGCGCCCCTGCCCGAACCCTGGTGGCCGTCGTCCTGACCCATGAATCGCTCTGAGCCACGCACGGGGCGCGGGTTCGACCACCCGCGCCCCGTCGACCGTGCCTCCTCGACCGTGCTCCGACCACTCGCCCCCGCCCCCGGCCCCGTCAGCGGAACCGACGCTTCAGCCCGTCCATCATGTGCACGTCGGCGACGGTCAACCGCACGTCCCCCGAGTCCAACGGCGCCACGGTCGCCGATCGCACGTACACGCCGTGACTCCACGTGCGATTGGTGCTCGGGAAGATCGCCTTGGCCCCCAACCGTCCCAACGCCTCGGGTGGCCCGGCCAACAACCGCAGCTGCCACCGCGCCCGCAGGATCGTCGTCCCCAGGTGGTCGTCGTGCCGCAGCAACGGCAACCGGCCCACCAACCGCGACTCCTCCCGGTCGGACGCGGCCGCCACCGCCTCCAACGGGAAACGCCGGCCCGCGTCGGTGCCGCGCACCACCTCCACCGCGTACGCCACCCCCTCGGGCAACGACGAACCCAGCAGGACCTCCAGGCGCAGATCCTCCCCACGACGCCCGACCGGACGGACCTGGACCGACTCCACCGGAATCGTCGGAGCCAACGGAGACGTCTTCAACCCCAACCGGTCGTTGACCGTGTAGTACGGGCGCACCTTGGTCCCCGGACCATAGGTGGGTTTCACCGGCTGGGCGGAGTACTCGATGATCTTCTTGTAACCCACCACCCCGGACAGGTGGCGGCCCACGGTGCACTCGGTCCCGTCGGACAACACCAGCCGCAACTGCCACTTGTCGGAGTCGCCGTGCCGCCCACCTGCGACCGTTTCCGGATCGATCACCGCCGTGAACTCGCCCCCGTGCGCCACCGCCGACGGGAACTCGTGGCGGGGCTGCGGGGAGCCGTGCAGCCGTACCACCATGCGAGCCCGGGCGTCGGGTCGCGTCCGACCCAGCACCCTCCCCTGCACGGTGATGAGACCATCGGCGACCTCCACGTGTTCGACCTCGGCGTGGTGTCGCGAACTCCGCACCTGGAGGATCAACCGGCCCTTCGGGGAACGCGCGGGGATCACCAGGGTCAGGCCGCTCATGTGCGTGCTGGACAGCGGGAACCCGTGCTGGTGGATGGTCACGTCCCGCACCGGGGTCTCCTGCCCGCCTTCCCGGTTCCCGGAGTCCACGGAGCCCGTTCGCTCCGAGGAGCCATCGACCCGGCACACCTGCCAGGTCCCGGTGGTCAGGTCCAGCTCGGCGGCGTCCACCAGGACCCGGCCCTCGGAATCCGGGGTCAGCTCCACCCGTCGATTCTCCGTGGTGAGCACCACCGCGTCCGGCACCCGTGAGTCGATCGGGTCGTGGACCTCCCCGGACTCCGTGCTCGGACCGAAGTCCAACTCCGTCACCCCGTCGGGGCCCACCTGGACCAGACACGACGCCGGTGTCTCCGCCCGCGGCGTCGGCAGGTGCGGGACCGGGTGCGCGGGCATGCTCGCCCCGGCCAGCTCGTGGAAGAGCTCCTCGTGCCGGCGCACCACGTTCACCGGGTCGAAGCGTTCCGAATCGCTCAGCGCCGCCGCGGACATGCGCCGCCGCAACTCGTCATCGCCCATCAGGTGCGCCAGCCCCTCCGCGATCCCCGGGGCGGACTTGTTGGGGACCAGCAGGCCGTCCTCCTGATGCCGGATGATCGACGCCGGCCCGTGCGGGCAGTCCGTGCTCACCACCGGCAGCCCCGAGCGCATGGCCTCCACGATGGTCATCCCGAACGGCTCCTCACTGGAGGTGACCGCCGCGAACGCGCCCTGGGCCCAGGCCTCCTCCACCCGGGGATGCGGGCCCATCAGCCATACCCGGTCCTGCAATCCCAGCTTGCCCACCAGTTTGCCGAGTGCCCCGCGCCTGCTGCCGCGCCCGTAGATGCGCAGCGTCCAGTCCGGGAACTCGTCGCTGACCATGGAGAACGCCTGTACCAGCAGATCGTGGCGTTTGCTGGGGGCGAGTCGGCCCGCCGCGACGATCGTGCGGGTGTTGTGCCCGTTGACGGTGAACGGCGGCGCCGGCACCGAGTTGGGGATGGACAGCAACCGCACGCCCGGCAACGGCATCCGTTCGGAGTAGGTGCGCGCGTCGGCTTCGGTGACCGTGACGAAGGCGTCCAGGTTCGGGTACTCCTCCGCCATCACTCGGCGAAGTTCGTCGGAGTGCTGCTCGTAGGTGAGGTGCTCCTGACCGACCTTGACGATCCGTTTGGGCGCCGCCCGGGCGATCAGCACGTTCAACCCGGGGCGGGTGCCCACGACCACGTCGGCGTCGGTGGTGGCCAGGTACTCCTCCAACCGGTCATCGGTGAGGCGGCTGTGGGTGGAGCCCCGGCCGTCCTCCGGAGGAAAGAGGAGCGGTGGCAGACCGGCCCGTTCCGAACCCTCGTACAGCGGGCGCCCGCCGACCCCGGTGGCCTGGGCGTCCCTTTGTCGGATGTCGACCAAGGGACGCAGGGTGACCTGGGCGGGGACGGGAAGGACGGGATCCGCGCGGTGCCGGAACACCGAGACGATCTCCACCTCGTGCCGTGCCGACAGGGCCGTCGCCTGGTTGGCGACCGTACGCACGGTGCCGCCGATGCCGTACATGTCGTTGATCAGATAGGCGATCTTCACTGAGCCCCCATGTTCCGGCGCCGTCCTTCGCGGGTGCGAAGGACGGCGCCCGTGTCCCCTGCACCCACACCGAGTCGCCTCTCCGAGTGGAGGTGGTGTGGGGATGAGCGATCAGATTATGAGGGGGAATGGGGGTAAAAGTTCTGATCTGTCCAGTAATGTCCGAAGATTTGCCGCTACCTGTAGGGGTTTTGCGGCGATTCCGAACAGTGGAAACCGGAATGGTGAAAGCGCAGCCGCGAAGGCCCGCGCGGGATGGCGCTTCTCGGTGAGCGTACCCGTCGGAGAGAGTATGGGACGGACGCACGACAAGGAGGACACGACACGCGGTCGCGCGCCCGCCCACGACACGGGAACCCGCAAAGATGCCCGTGGTCTGAGAACCCGCTCCCCCGCCTTTGCAAGGGGTGCTCGAAGAGGCAGGGGAGCGGGGCGGAGGCGACACGGTGGGTTCCGACTCGTCCGGTACGAGACCGGAACGGTTCCCGAACGACCCTCCGGGGTTCGGGAACCCCCAGGCCGCGGAACCGTACACCTACCGGGTGGGGCCCGCCCCCCACACCGGTGCCGCCTCCTGGTCCGGGGTCACCCGCCGAGCGGGGACCGCGTGATCCGAGTGCCCTCGGAGGGCGAGATCGCCCGACGGGCACGGTCGACGGTGAACGGTCGTCGGCGCGTGCCGGTCTCGGTCTCGTTGGGAGAGGGTCGTGGGGGCGTATCGCCGTGCGTCGGGGGATTACGGACGGCGATCAGAGCCAGGAGGGTCAACCACTGGAGTGTTCGAGCCAGGGTGTTCGCGTGCCGTGGCCTCGGGCATCGAGCCACCCGCTTGGGCAGGGGTGAGGGGGTGCCCGGGGAAACGGGTGAGACGGGTGCGTCCGGTGTGGCGGAAGCGCCGGAGGTCGCGGTGGCGGGGGAGGTTCCAGGTAACGAGGGCGTGTTGGGAGGTGTGCTGTCCAAGACGGTTCCTGACGAGTCGGGGGCTCGTTGTCGGACGGGCCGAGGGCGGATGCGGGGGCAACACCCGTGGGTCCGTCGGGACGCGGAGAAGTAGGCCACTTCCGTGTCCACCGTGCAAACGTGTGGTGGAAGACCTACCTCTCATGTTTCGTGCTTGGCAACGCTGCGTTGCCTTCGATGGACACTCTGCCGGATAAGACGGAAAAAGTCGTGGCCCGAAGGTGACTTTCCGTGGCCGAATCTGGCCACCATCGGGGATCCGCAGGTCGCAGAGGACGAGAGCGCCATCCATACGGCTGCGGTGCCGGGAAGGCTGGGGCGGCCCGCACGGTGGGGGACCCGAGGGCCGGGGACCGGGGTCGAACGCGGGACCGGGAACGGCGAAACGGGCGCCTCTGTGGCGGCTCACGGACGGCCTGAGAGGTCGCGTGCGAGCGATCTCGGAGCGCGTCGCCAAGGGCTCTTCGGCTACGGCCTGGTGATGGTTCGGTGGGGGAGCTCTTCCAGCTGCCTCAGTAGGACTTGGTGCTCTGCCAGTACGACCATGCCTGGCAGGGGGTGCCGTAGGTGCTCTCGATGTAGCTCAGCCCCCAGTCGATCTGTACCGAGGCGCTGCTTCGGAAGCCATCCGGCATGGCTCCGTGCACGGAGGGATTGAACCCTACGATGCCGTGCGTGCCGTACTGCGGGTCGACGATGCTCGGGTCCCAGCCGGACATCTGGCTCCACATGCTGTCCAGGCAGGTCCATTCCTGGTCGGTCCAGCCGTAGGACGTGGCGGACTGCATGGCGATGTTCTTGTTGTCCGCGTGGTTGTTGCCGCCACCCCACTCGTACTCTTCGGGGTCATCGGGGCGATCGTGATCCACCCAGGTCTGGTCACCGCATTCGGGTCCACCGACCAGACAGACCATTTGGCGTACCCCGTTGTTGAAGGTGGAACTGAGCTCGCTCTGGTAGATGAGCGTGATGAGCGCGGCGGCGAAGACGGTGACGACGGCCAACTCCACGAAACCCGCGCCACGGTCGCTGTTCTCCCCGAGGGCGGGACGGAGCCGGCGCAGGGCTTTGTTGAGCCGGCGGTTTACCCGGCCTGAGGGCCTGGTCGAAGAGTCCCGTCGTGAATCCCCGAGTTCGGGGCGGTGGGGAGTGGTCAACGCCGCCTCCAGCGGAATCCAGGTGTGGGGGAGTGAGTGGTCGTCGGGTCAGCGGTCAGGAGATCGGGATATTTTCGATCGGCTCGAAGCCAGGGATCTCCAGGGTGATGGCGTCCACGTCCTCAGGCACGGAGTACATGGACCAGTAGGCGACCTGTTCGTCAGGTTTAATCAGTACTTTGAAATCGAGTGAAAGCTGGCCTGAGCAAACACAGTCACTCACTCCGTCCATGATTGGATGGTATCTCGTATTTCCATCCGGGCTCGACGTGGTGACCCCAGAGTAATAGACGGGTTGGCTGTACATGTATGAAGTTCCAGAAGGCCAATTGAAGCGGACTTCGGAACTTCCTTCATTCTTAATGCTCCAGGTTACAGACAGAAGGGTGCCTGATTCGCTTCTCTCGGCCGCATGTGCCTCTGCTGTTAGGCCAGCGCTCACATCTTCATTAGATTCTGCTGTGCCTAGTGAATCCAAGTTTTCAGTAGTGGGGGCTGGGGAAGCAAGTACACTGGAGCCTGTGCTGAAACTAAGGGCCAATGCAAATGCACTAAAACCGATTGCGCGGAGCCATGTTCTCATTTATTCCACCTACTTCTCGAATGTCACGCTGACTCTGCGGTTGCGTTCTCGTCCTTCTTCGGTTTCGTTGTCTGCAATAGGGTCTGCTGAACCATGCCCTTCGACCTCGAAAGTGATTCCCCCGCGGGTGATCATTCCATCTAGGGCTGATTCGACGCTTTCGGCGCGATCCCTCGAAAGGGGGATGTTGATGGAGTCATCGCCGGTGTTGTCGGCGTGACCATCGATGGAAACTTCGGAGGAATTAGCATCATCAATCTCCTGGCTGACCTGCTCCAGAATATCGCGGGCATCCGCACTCAAATTAGAGCTGTTTGTGTCGAAGAGTACGTCAGATGACAGGATGATGCTTACTTCGTCTGAACTCTCCGTTCGGCCAGTCTGGTCCTCTTCGAGGCTGTCGGAGATATTAGTAAGATCAAGAACCTGAGGGTCTTCGAGGTTTGCGTTCTCGACCGAACCAGAAGAACTGCTGATTGGAACATCGAGCAAGGGTGGCGTGAGAGGCGTAATAAGTGTCGCCTTTTCCAGGTCTCCTGGAGGTTCAGGGTAAATTACCCACAGGTCTTCGGTTTCACCGCTCGGAATGGTCCCTTCCAGGGAACTGCAGAAGAATTTTCCGTTGCTTTGATTGTAGCTGAGATATCGCTGCTGGTTGACATCATCAATAAGGCTGATATTGCTGGCAGAGCGATGGTTCTCGGTATCCGATAGCCCGAATCCTATGTCAAAGCTATCCGAAGAGTTGTTAGTAACTCCTAGGCGTAGGCGGAGAAGATCATTTTCCAGTCGTTCAAGTGCGTAGACATCAACCTGAAGGTCGGCTCCTAGTTCAGTTGACGTAGTAACAGAACTGGCAATGGGGTGGTTTTGGGGGGTTGTTTGGGTAGGTGAGGACTCTCCGGAGGGAGGTGAATTATCGCTACCCTCGCCTGGGGGAGAATCCGAACTAACGACGCATCCAGAGGAAAAGAAAATAACCATGGCAGCCGATCCTGACGCCAGTACTGCTTTCCTGGGTGCTCTCGGGGGAGAGGTTCTGCTATTTGCCAATGGGTTCCATTTCTCTGTTTTCTCTTTCATGCTTGTCTCTGGATTTGGCTAATGAAGTTGTCTGGGATGCCTTATCCAGTTGCGCTGATGGGTTTTGGCTTTAGCTCCCCGTCGCTCCTAGACTCCGAAGACGCCGCTGATTGCGCCGATGATTCCCTGAACAATGATGTCGCCAATATTGCTTGCGTAAAGGACAGCGGCCACGATGCCGACGAACACGATGATGGCCCCGTACTCGACGAAACCGGCACCCTTGTCTTTGTGCTCGGCGTCCTGCGGCATGACTACGGTGCTGACCTTGGCCCAAAGCTTGTGAGTGAAATTCATGGAGGTGACTCCTTACCGGGGTGGGGGCTCTGTGGACTACCGCTACTGCGCGGCAACCCGATGATGGACCTGGGGCCTGGGTCCGCCAGCGCTTGTGACGGGGGCTCTGTGACCCCTCATCACTCCACTATCGAATAGGAGGTGGTGCACTACGCCGGCCTCTGACCGGATGTGGCCAGGCCTGTTGACGTCACGCTCATTGCAGCGCAGCCAGCCTGAGATTTCTGGGGGTTTCCGTGAAATCCCAGGTGAATGCGGGTGCGCATTGAGTTCTGTGTTCACGTGGCCGCCGCTTCGTGTGACCGCTCGACTTCCCCCAGCTCCCATGATCGCACGCACTTCTCTGATACGTCACGAGTGGGTGTATTCACCCAGTTCAGAGCGTTGGCGTCCGACGTGGACGATCTTCACGGCTCATATCCTGGTACCTGGTTCCAGCTAGTCGGTCGCTCATATCGCCGAGCAGGTCAGTGACTCCTTGTCCCCGCAGGTCACAACTTCACTGTGCGCATCAGCGGGTGGAAAACCACCTGGAGGCTTCGGTCTTCTCACCGTGGGACAGCTCTTCGGCCCCCGCCGCTGCCCTGCCCCCAGCCGGGATACCTGTCGCCAGGACCGCCCCAACCGAGCCGGTCCTGCGAGCCTGAAAGACATCTCAGCTTTGGATGACCACGCGTTGCCTCTCACGCTCCTGGTGATGACCTTTGGTGCGTTGCTACCGGGCGGATAGCCGGCCATCCGCCTCGCGCTACCCGCCGCCACCTCGAGCAGATCCCACCACCGCCCCACTACACCGATATGAGCTCCTTCCCTCCAACGGAGTTGGTTTACCTGGCAGGCGGGGCCAAGCCGGTGGGCCAGGCCGCGTTGATGGTCCTCCTTCTGACCAGAAGGCCCCGGGACATGATCGGACTGCCGGGACCCGTACGAACACCACTGCTCACTAAGAAGGAACGTCTCTGCGTACATGAGGGCGCTGACCCAGTTCGACTGATGCGATGACGTGTACCACTCTCGTGTTTGTGCAGCCCAAGGACCTATTGTTTAGTCCTGTCCACAATCGGCCATATAGCGCATCATGCGTGCGAGTGACTTCAGCTCTATGATGCCGCTGTCCCCAAAACCCCACTTGAGCGGATGGCCCAATGCTGCGCCGCATTCACGATCCAGATAGAGGGGCGTCCTTTGTTGAGTATGGCGCGGTCATCGTGCTGGTCTCGCTCATCGTCGCCGGGCTGTTCATCTCGGGGATCCCGCGCCAGATCAGCGATGGGATCGCTGGTGCGGTGGACGATGCTCTGAGCGGGGAGGGAACCGTACCCGAAGGTGGAGCCGGGGACGGTTCTGTGGGAGGGGGCTCGGGTTCTCCGGAAGGTGAGGCTGGCGGCGGATCCGACTCACCAGGGTCCGGCTCTTCCGAGGGGGAGCAACCCGGATCGGAAGGCTCCGGGAACGCTCCTGAGGTTGAACCTGCCCCTTACGACCCTGAGAGCGGTGAGGGTGGTGCCGCCCCCGCGGTATGGACGGGCGACGACTTCGTCGTTCAGCAGACTTGGTCCTTCGGTGACGCCTGGGATTGGGCGACCGGGGGACAGCCGGCCTTCGAGTTCGAAGACCACGGGGACTATAACTGGGACTGTGGTTGGGTGCTCCACTATCTCTGCCGTGCTGGTGGAGGGATCGCGCAAGGTGCTGACGGGGTCATTGAGGACGGCAAGACCGCCGCGTGTCACATCCACCTGTGCAGCCATGACAGCTTCAAGGAGACGTGGTCGAACACCGGGGACGGTCTGTCCGCCTTGTGGAACGACCCCGTAGGCAGCCTCGGTGACATGTGGGATGGGATGTGGGAGACACCACGACGCAACGACGAGAACCTGTCTACTGGGGATGCCTTCGTCAAGGACTTGGGCTACTGGGCCACGCAAGTTCCGGGTGCGCTGCTCAAACCCTTCAGATTCCTCGGTAACGGTGGTGGATCCTCCGATCGGGGCGGAGACGGCTCCAGTGATCGAGATCGTGATGGAACGGACTGTTCCAACAGTTTTGTTCCTGGAACCCTCGTGCTGCTTGCGAACGGAACCACGAAACCCATCGAACTGATGACGGTGGGTGATCGGGTGCTCGCCACCGATCCTGAGACCGGGGAGCAGGGGCCCCGTGAGGTCACCCATCTCATCACTGGTACCGGCGCCAAGACTCTGGTCGAGGTGGCGGTAGATGATGGCTCGGGTAAAACAGACTCGGTGACTGCTACTGATAACCATCCATTTTGGGTGTTCGATCGGGGATGGACCGACGCTATCGATTTGCAGCCAGGCGATTGGTTGCGCACCTCGGCCGGTGTTTGGGTGCAGGTCAGTACCATTGATTCCTACTCGACAAGTAGTCAACCCGTCCATAATCTTACTGTGGACGACCTACGGGCCTACTATGTCGTCTCAGGGTGGACTTCGGTCCTTGTTCATAATTCCGACCCCTGCCCTGATTGGTCGTCAAATTATGAGTCGGCTGGAGACCTCAGTGGAAAGTACACTGAGGGGCAGTCGACCCGGGATCCGGCGTCGCAGTGGTATCACGAAGAACTGAGCAATGAAGAGCTTCTCGATTCGATCAATAACGCTTCTGAAGGAGATGGTATTGCAGTGACGCCTGGTGGGACTATTGTTGGAGGGCATCATCGATGGGATGAACTTCAAACAAGAATCCAGGATGGGCGTATCGATCCGAATACATCCATTCGCATTGATGTCTACGGAGAGGATTGACGTTAAATTGCCCGCAATTGGTGTGGATGATGAAGAATTCCGTGTTTGCTATATAGATTTTAATGAGCTGATCGATGTTCAGTTGGAGGCGGAGCATGAAGGGTGGTCTGCTCGCTGGAGTTCTGTGGAAGCGCTGCGTTCCCAAGTTAAGGAGGCGCCTGTTCTTCTTCGCCCCTTGATGCGGGAGGAAAGGCATGGGGTCCTGCGGTGCTATCGATGCATATTGATTTTCTCGAACTTGGAGGGTGGGGGCGGGGTTGCCACTATGGATATATCCCGTACTCGGATCGAGTCCTTTGAACGGGTTGATGGAAATATCAATACGCGCAAATCCTTCTCCAGGATATTTTCCCTCGCAGTTGGTGGGATGTCAATGGTGTCGAAAATTTAATAGTTCATTATCTGGGAAAGCTGGTTGATCTTCTTTTCGGGTTGATATTTATGGACGGTTTCATGAAGTACAAACCACCGCTCTCGGTGCGGACCCTGCGGGTACTGCTGTGGGTGCTCGCCGTGATGATGGTCGGCAACGGCTTGGTGTCGATCGTGGAGGCCGGTGGGGGTGCCTTCGGGGTCGGTTACGCCCTCCCGTACTTTCTCCTTACCGCCTGCTTCGTGCTGTTCGCCGTCCGGGCCGGCCGTGGTGAGAAGTGGGTGTGGGTCTGCATGGTGGTGCTGTACAGCGTTTTGACCTTTCTCCAGATAGGACGCTTCCTCGGTGGGGACCCGGCGGGATTCATCGGGTTCCTCTTCCTCGTGGTCTGCCTGGTGTTGGCTCTGAGTTCCACTTCACGAGCGCACTTCTCATATTCCCATCGCAACCCGACGATGCGACGGAGATAGCGCGCCACCGCGCCGATGCACGACACGGCCTGATCCAGGCCCTGACTCTTTCGGATGAGGAACCCATGGTCTCCCCAGAGCCTCCCCACCAGCAGCCGCCGTTCTCCTCGGGTGGTACAGGTCGCCCTCCGGGCAGGACCGTCCAGGACCCGGGGCCTCGCATGCCGATTCCCCTGCACACCCTCAGGGCCCTCCTTCTGCTGATGCCGACGTGGACGCTGGTCATGATCCCCAGTGCGATCCGATGGGAGAACATTCATCTGTTCGGGGCCATGGATGTTCTGTTGACGCTTTGGCTAATGCTGCCCGGTGGTGTGGCACTGGTCTGCGCGCTGTTGTTGGGGCGTGGTGGGGGAGCCGTGCTGTACGTGGTGGCGGGGTTGTGCGTGGTGATCGTGGGGCTCAACGTCTGGTCCCACGAGTTCGGTGGGCCGCCGGTTCTCCAGGCGATTCCGTTCACCGTGCTCACCGCGATCCCGCTGTGCTTCCCGTCGTCCTGGCGCTACGCCCGTGCGCGACGGGAGTGGAAGAATGGACGAGGACACTTCCGCTGAGGTCCTTCTGAGGGCTCGGTCCGTTCGGGCCCTCTACGAGGTCCGGCACTGGAGTGAGGACTGACGGCATCGATGTGGGGCGTAACAGACGAAGCCGAGTGGTGGTTCAGCCTCGCCCAACGGTTCGAAGTGCTGGAGGAACACGTGTCGGAACTCTCCAGGTCGGCTGACGCGATGGTGGACCCTGAGGGGCCTCGCGAGGACCAGGACCGGCAGGTCGCCTTCATGGAGTTCGTGGAGAAGCTGACCTTCGCCCCCGCGGACGACATCTTGGAGATGCTCAGCACCGATTTTGAGAGGCGTTGGGGGTTGCCGGTGTGGGCACGCAACCTGGCCTACCGGCTGGCCTGCCTACAGCGGCCGGATGACCCGTACCTGCTGCGGATGGCCGCGTCGGACCTCTACCTCCACGGACCGGACTGGGACCGCCAGGCGGAGGAGCTGAATCGGCGCGCCGCCCGGATGGACCCCGAATCCTCTGAGACGGAGCCGGGATGAATCGAAATCACGAAGGCCCGGCCGGGGTGCCACTTCTGGCCGGGCCCTCAAGGTGTTGTCAGCCGCGCTCCCAGGGCTCGGGAAGCGGCGCGCCGCCGGCGATGGCTGTGCGCAGCATCCCCCAGCGGTCTCTGGCGCGGCAGAGCGCCCGCCAACAGGCGGCGTCTCCACCGGTCTCCCGGAGCGCTTCGGAGAGCGCGTCGTAGTGCTCGGTCACCTCCATGCACTCCACGCCCCCGCCACCGATCCGGATGCCCCAGGGTGCGGGCAGGTCATCGCCGGAGCGAAGGAGACGGTCGAGGCGTCCGAAGACCGCGTCCGCCGAGATGAGTCGAGTGACGGCGTCGACGGGCAGGTCGGATTCGTTGAGCAGGCGGGTGAGCCGGTCGGCGAGGGTGTCAGTGGCACGGATCATGCGGGCACCCCCTGCAGGAGAGCTCGCCGGCTCTCCCAGGCCCGGTAAGGGCCCCGAACGATCTCCACTCGCAGGGAAGCGTCCTCGATCGGTCGCCGAGGTACCGGGACCGGGGGAGTGGGAACCGAAGGAGTGGGCGGCAGCGGTTCGGGATCGGGAGAGTACGCGGTGGTGAGGTCGGCCGGCGCGACCACGTAGCGGCGGACCCGGCGAGACCGGCGACGGCGCATCTCGCCACCCAGCTCACGCAGGTACCCGAAGGCGGTGGTGTGCGCCCCTCGTGTGGGCCGGGACAGCCGGATGAGTAGGGACAGCAAGGCAGTAACGTATGGCATGGCAAGCGCTCCTAAGGTTTCGCTTGTCCGGGCCCGGGGTGTTGGCGCACCGCCGGGCCACTTTCATGATCAGGTCAAGGCCTCACTATACGTCTATCTTGTCTGGGTCGTCTAGCACGTCTGCCATATGCAGGCTGTGCGCCATGTACCTAACGTTGCAAGCATGCATGTCGACCGATTCGATCCCACGCCTCTGTACATGCAGGTGGCACACCAACTCCGTGAACAGATTCAAGCGGGCAAGCTCAAGCCACGAGATCCGCTTCCCTCGGAAGCGGCGATGGTCGCTGACTATGGGATCGCTCGGGAGACCGCCCGCCGCGCAATCGCGCTCCTTCGTGATGAAGGGCTGGTGGTGACGTTGCCCCAGCGGGGAACGTTCGTCGCACCGACGTCGGATACCTGAGTGTCGGCCCCTGCCCCCACCGCCGCTCCCTCGTGGTGGCCTTCGTCACCCGATTCCCTCGTCCTCTCGGGGTGCCGTCGAAGCCCACATGTCGTGACCTGGAGTGATGAGGAGGTTCCACTCCTTGCCCCCGGGCTGCCCAGCGCCATCCCACGCCACACCAGGGCTCCCCAAGCGTGCGCCGACGCGGAAAAATCACCAGAATCGCAACCACATCGACGATTCAGGCAACCAAACTGACAACAGGCGCATATCGACCCTTGGGAAGGCAGGCCCGTGAGGTTCGCGTTCGTCTATGACGAAACGGGGAGCACATATCCGACCGGGGACACACCCCCACCCCCGGAACAGCAGGAACAACGATCGGACCGGCCGCCGCACCCCGCTGTGCGCATCGCCGTAGCCGCCGAACGGGTGCGCACCCGAGGCGCCACCGACTTCCATCGGACCCTGGCCTGTCTGGACCGGATGTGGCACACCATCTCGGTCCACGACTCCACATCGCCCAACGCTTCCGGGCAGGCGATCGACTGGGCGAGCGATGAGGTCGACTCCGACGAGATGTTCCGTCCCCAGGCGTTCCGTGCTCCGACCCGGGGAGGACGGGCATGAGTGAGTGGTCCATCGACCCGGTCCAGGTCGGTTCGGTGCTCTCCGAAACAGCCGAACATCTGGGTGAGGAAGGTGGCGGCTCGGGGCTGTTGGGGCACATGAGTCAGTTGGAAACGCGGATCACCGCGGTCAACTCCCACATCAACAGCGCCCCCATCGGTATCGCGATCGGTGAGTTCGCCGAGCACAACTTCGCCATGTTGGGCGACATGCTCTCGCTGACCGCTTCGGCCCTCCAGGGCGCGGGTGAGGCCACTACCGCCTATGTCGAGGGTGATCAGGACATGGCGGCCCAAGCCCAGGCCCAAGCCGGCGACGTGCCCGACCCCAACGCCCCGTCCGGTCCTGTGGGCGGTCCCGGTGCGGGCCGGCCCGTCTGACCGGCTGATCCCTGGTTTTCCCCTTCCCCCCTTTTCCCCTGTCTTGTTTTGGAGTTCGTTGTGCCGATCGCGGACCCGGGTGCGGGCGCGGCCACCCCCGCAGACCCCCTGAGCGTCAAGGAACAGGAAGACCGTCTCAGAGACGGTGAGGGCGTCATCAGCCCGTTGACCTTCCCCGAACCGTCGGTGTCGGTGGGCTATGTCGAGGCCATGGCTTCGGGGTTGCGTGAGCTGGGCACCTCGATCGCCGACACCGGCAACGACATCACCGGCTCTTGGGCCGGGTTGAACGGGCCCTACTCCGCCCCGGAGGCCGAGACCCTGTTCTCGGTCCTGGACCCGGTGGCCACCGACGGCGACACCGTGGGTGAGGAGTTGGACCGGGCTGCCCGGGCGTTGGAGAACTTCGCCGAGGACGTGGCCGACATCAAGACCCGCTGGTCCAACCTGCGGGTGGAGGCTTATGACCTGCGTTCCCGGATCGCCGCCGAGGGTGATGGCTGGGACAAGGGCGGTGGGTTCCTCGGGTTCGGTGACAGCCCGTTGAAGGAGGAGAACGATGCCCTGATCGAGCGGGGCGGAAAGATCATCACCGACTACACCGAGGTCGAGAACACCTGCGCCAACGCGATCAACGCCGGGATTTCGGGGCGCACCAACTTCGAGAAGCAGCCCGAGGGGGATGCCGAGCTCGACCCGAACGTGTTCTACCACGGGTTCGACCAGGACATCTCGGAATTGGCCGAGGCGTGGGGCCATGAGAATGCCCAGACCGACCACGGGTGGTGGGTCGATGTCAGTCATGCGGTGTGGGACTTCGGTGTGGACGCGGTGCAGGGTGTGGGCGCGATGGTGGGCGCGCACTCCTCGGAGGGCTGGTTCCAGGCCTCGTGGGGGGATGCGCTCAAGGAGTACCACTGGGACAACCTGACCTCGGCGGCCTCGTTGGTGGGGATGTATGACGCCGAGTCCGACTCGCTTGGGTGGAACGGCGGGGAGGGTGTGGGCGAGGCGTGGAAGGACCTGGCGCACTCGGTGGTGCCGTGGGAGGAGTGGGGGGATCGTCCCGGTTATGTGATCGGGACGGCGGCGTTGAACGTCATCGGTCTGGTGGGCGGTGCGGCGCTGACGGCCACCGGTGTGGGTGCGGTGGTGGGTGTGCCGTTGATGGCCTGGCGTGGGATGTCCATCATGGACGGGATGGGCGGCTCGGGTCGTGGCGGTGCCGGTGGGGTGGATATCGATCTGCCCGATGTCTCCCAGGTGCCGCAGTTCGGTGGTTCGGGGTCGCCGCTGATCAACCTGGCCGGGAGGGCCCTGGACGCCACCGGGTTCGGCCCGAGCCAGTTGGCCGATTTCAAGGCCATGGTCAACCGCTTGATGCCGTCCGGCCAGAGCGGGGTCGAGCCGGCCGGTTCCGCCTCGACGCAGACGGCCGGGGAAACCGAGGGTGGACGTCCCAGTGGTGCTCGCCCGACGCAGGCGACTACAGAGACTGATCAACGCCCCATCCAGCGCCCGGTACAGGACCCCACGGTTGCCGACACCTTGGCCTTCGATGACATCGTGAACCACCCCGACAACCAGGCCTTCGGGGATCAGGTCCGCAGTACCCGCCAAGACCAGATCGATCAGGTGGACCGAGCAGCCAAGACCGGTTCGAATGGCGCACCTGCTTCGGAAGAGGGTAGGTGGATCGGTGATGCCGGCGACGGTCGTGGGCCCGAGGGGATGGGGGACAAGGAACCGGCGATGGCCGGTGGTGGTCGTCCGAGCGACACCATGGAGGCCTCCGCTGCCAGGAACACGCCGGCCCCTGTGGAGCAGGTGCGGCTCACTGACGTCGATGGGCCCGGTGGTGGTCGTCCCTTCGGCAACGAGATCGCCGAAAGCCGGGGCGATCACGGCACCGACACCAGCGACCGCAACCCCACTGTCCGTAACCAGGACGGCGACGGCTCCGGGTCGCCCAAGGATGGCTCAGGCAACGACAACGGATCCAACAATATCAAGGACGAGAGGAATCCCTCTGCTGAGGAAACCTTCGCCAACAGGAAACAGATCCCACCCTCTGCCCCCACTCCGGATATTACTGACGAATCTCCAATAAGTGGTCCAGGGGAAAATGGAAACGACGCAGGTGACAATGATGACAATCAAGCCAGAAATGAGGATAACCAAGAACGAACTGGCCAACATGAGAGGGTAAGTCAAGGGGATGGGGATGCGCTTAATGGTAAGCCAACGGAGGGTGAGTGGTCTGAGTCGCTTCCGAAGGTTTACCCCAAGAGTGAATTGGAAAATCTACCTGGCCCTCGTTTCACTCCAGAGGGGAGTCCTAGGCCAATTACAGTAGACCCGTCTAGGGGAGGGCTGCTTGAAGAAATCATCGAGCAAAATGGGTTTGAAATAACCAGGAAAAACGGACTCATAGAGACGATTAACGGAAGGCCGCATAATGAATTCATTCGCGAAAGGGTGAAAGAAAGGCGATTGGAGATCAACGGGTTTACTGACCCGAGTATCAAGAAAAACAAGCGTCCAATGGTGGAGTTCTTGAAGACTGGGGAAGCCTCGCCCTCTCTGAGGCATGTCAGTCAGAAAGACCTCGGTGCGGCTCGCGGTGGCGTTTACTCCATTGTGCTTGATCGTAAGACCGGGCTACTCGCAGAGGGTTTCAACGGCAGGGACCGAAGCGTCGAAATTTCACCGGAGGATCTACATCCGGCTCTTAGGGACAGACTAAACAAGATGATCGACGAGGCGGAAAAGGACGAAAATGGAGACCCGATATTTCCTCATGGTGACAATCCGCTTCGTCACGCTGAGGTTAAAGCTACCAATGAGCTCCTTCTGAGTAGGCCGGATGCTCAGGTCAGCGATTTTTCTCAGGATACTGTATTTCTGTTCAAGGAAGATCCTGCCGTAAATTGGTCGAAGAACAACCCGCCTGACAAGCCTGCTCCTCCCCGAATGACACCAGGAGAGCTAGAAGAATTCCAGAAAGCTCCGTGTTGCGCGAACTGTAGTAGGATGACTGATGGAGTCCCTAGCCCGAACTCGGAGAAGTTTTGGTTCCCTTCCGGCGACCCAAGAAATGGCCCACATTAAGGAGTCGTATAATGCGCAGAGTAAATGAAGAGTCAATAGAGTATCCAGACATGACTTACGCATTTCTGGATGGGGAACCCTTCTCGGGGCAGGCTGTAGAGTACGAAGATGGGTTTCCTTCTGAGCTGACGACCTATATTGATGGAAAGAATGATGGTCCTCAGTTGAGTTGGGCTGAGGGGGGGCAGTTGACCGCCTTGGGGAACTTGACGCCCAACCATGGTTCAGTGGGTCCATGGCATTACTGGGATGAGGAAGGGAACTTGGTCGGTGAAGTGATTAAGGACAGGTTGGGAAATACTAGAGTAATCCGGAATTGGGATAAGGGGGGGAATCTTATTCGCGAGGAGAAGCGCGCCCCTGTTATTGTCAGCCGTAAGGCCAGGGAGGAGGGTGAAAATCCCCCCTGGAGATAGTTGAGTGCAGTAAAGTTAGTCATGAGAAAATCGCGTGCCGGCCTAGCTTAGGGAGAAAATCATCAAACGGGTTGGATTTGACGAGCTGAAAGATTCGAAAGAATCTCCAGGCGTGAAAACTCTCGATCTAATTCCATTTACCGGGGAAGCTATTCTGCTTGGAGAAAATGGCGGGAAGGAGCTTCGGACATTTATTGAGGGGTTGGAAGACGGGCCTGTTTTGGTCTGGAGTCCCAGCGGAAAGCTGGTCGCGCAAGGTAACCGTTACTATCTCTACGGGCCTGTCGGACCCTGGCATGAATGGGATGAGCAGGGACGCTTGCTTCGGGAGACCATCTACGACGCTTTGGGTAACAGGATAATCCATCGGGAACTAGATGAGAATCTCAACATCGTCAAGCAGGAGCGGTTCGCTCCCACCACCCTGATGGCCGACCCTGAAACTGGGGAACAGTATCCTGCCCCTTGGCTCTGAGAGCTCATCTCAAAAGCCGTTGGCTTGTGGAGTCCTCTCGGCAAGATCTATTTCTGTGGCTCTTTGAGGTTCAGTGCGGTTTGGGTGTTGGCCGCGATCCGGACCGGGATCAGGCTGCCGTGCCCCAGGGCTCGCCGGCGTTGCCTCAGCTCAGTAGGGTATGGCCGTAACGTAGAAGCTGGCCACGAGAATGGCCATTTCTTTCGCCGTCCCGCCTGTCCCACCATTTCCACCTTCGGACGATGGCCGCTTTGGGGAATTTAATGAGATTTTTTGGCCTCCGGAAGGGGAAAAAGTGAAATACTCGATTCCTGTGCATGATCTGAGCCATCGAGATGAGCCAGGGAGAAGCGAGCGCCATAGGGAAGATCGGGAGGAGTACTCGGAGATTCTAGAGCACAACCCCGGTGGCGTAGACATCATGGTCGGCTCCTTCCATATCGCCACTACCTACAAAACCGTGGCGGATCCCGAGGTGGTCGAGTTGGACACCTGGGAAGCCTGGGTGGCCGACATGCAGATGCACTACGCACTCTTCAAGATCACGACTTCTCCTGAGGGCGAGCCCTTGGAGTTGATGATCAACCACAAGGTGCGTAAGACCAAGGCGACGGGGCCTGACTACTCGGCCAACGCGGGTAACTGGACCACCGCGTTCTTCCTGGCCGTCATCTGTCGTGAGCAGGAGCGGTATCGGGAGCTCTGTGAGATCCCGGTGGAGACGCTTCGTGAGTACGGGGAGTCGGAGGGAACCCGCTACAACCCCTACGTCTACTACTGGATCGCCGCTCTTCAAGACTTTGTTCTGGGCGGCCCGGATCTGGGTGAGAACCTGCTCAAGGCGATGGAGCTGTCTGCGCCTGAGCAGTCCGAGATCGGTAGCGCGGAGAGCCTCGACAAGCTGATCTTCCCCCAGTTGAATGCCTTCCGCTATTTGGTGCAGCGGGACAGTGACGGGTTCAATGAGGCGCTGGCGGAGGGGTTGGTGTCGCATGCCGAGTTCTGGACGACCGAGGACCGTGTCAACGAGATCGATGGGGTCTTTCATCTGGGTCTTCTGGCCCTCGCGTGTCTGGCCTATGACACCGCGGAGGTGGATCCTGACTTCAGCCTCGAAGTCGAATCCGGGTATCTGCCCAAGCATCTCGTGCGCAGGTCCTGGTACGGCGAGTTCCCCACGTGATCGGCCTCTGCGTGATCGGCCGCTGTACGGGCAGAGGTCTGCTCACCCTCGAGCCTTGGACATAAGTGTGGGGCGAGGCCCTCGCGACCTCGCCCCACACCCCGGTGGCCGGGGGAGACGGTCCGGGTCCTGCCTGACCCGGTTCCGCCACCCTTGACCCAGTTCCCCCGACCAGGGTCTTGTGTCCCCTCAGCCCTCTTTGGCCGCCCCCAGGTCGTACAGGTCGGCGAGCGCCTCATAGGAGTACATGCGGGCCTTCTTGTCGAAGATCATCGACGAGACCATCAGCTCGTCCACGCCGGTGTCGGCGACGAACTGGTCGATCTTGGCCTTGACGGTCTCGGGTGCACCAACGAACGAGTAGCGCAGCATCGACTCCAGCTGCTGCTTCTCCCCGGGCCGCCACATGGTGTCGAGCGACGTGGGGTCGATGGGCGGCGGCAGGAGCCCGCGGGCGTTGCGCAGGGTGCCCAGGAACGATTGCTGCATGGAGGTGAACAGCTTCCGCGCCTCGTTGTCGGTGGGGGCGATGAACACGTTGACCCCCGCCATGACGTAGGGCCGCGTCGACTGCTCGGAGGGCGCGAAGTTCTCCCGGTAGGAGGCCAGGGCCTCGTACAGCGCCTGCGGTGCGAAGTGCGAGGCGAACGCGTACGGCAGCCCCAGATGGGCGGCCAGCTGGGCGCCGAACAGGCTCGACCCGAGGATCCACAGCGGCACGCGAAGCCCTTCGCCGGGCACGGCGCGCACCGGTTGGCCGGGGGATGCCGGTTCGAAGAAGGCCTGCAACTCCTGGACGTCCTGCGGGAACGTGGAGGAGGCGGAGTGGTCGCGGCGCAGCGCACGCATGGTGCGCGGGTCGGTGCCGGGCGCGCGGCCCAGTCCCAGGTCGACGCGGCCGGGGTAGAGGGAGGCCAGGGTGCCGAACTGTTCGGCGATCACCAGGGGCGAGTGGTTGGGGAGCATGACGCCGCCCGAACCCACGCGGATGGTGGAGGTGCCCTCGGCGATGAAGCCCAGGGCCACGGAGGTGGCGGCGCTGGCGATGGCGCGCATGTTGTGGTGCTCGGACAGCCAGAACCGGGTGTAGCCCCAGCTCTCCAGGTTCTGGGCGAGTTCGCGGGCGTCACGGAGGGCCTGACCGGGCTCGGAACCCTCGACGATGCTCGCGTGGTCCAGGACGGACAGGGCGAGCCCGCCCCCGGGTACGGGTGATCCGGGAAGGTTCTCTCTGGCGCTCTCGGCTTCGGTCATCTCAGTTACCCCCACTGACCTCGGATGTTCGATGATCGACGATCATCGAACATTGACGGTACACTCGCGCCTGAACGCATACCAAATCCGAACGGGTGAGTGGAGGTGGGGCTATGGCACCCCGGGGTGTGTCCAAGGGGCCGGAGCATCCGGCGTTGGACGAGGTCGAACTGGTCACGGTCCTGTCCGCGCTGGCCGAGCCCACGAGGCTGCGGATCGTGTGCATGCTCGCGGCGCTGGAGGGCGAGCGGGCCTGGAAGGACATCGATCTGCCGATCGCGCAGTCCACGCTCAGCCATCACCTGAAGATCCTGCGCAACGCGGGTCTGTTGCTGAATCGGACCGAGGGCACGCGGTGCTTCGTGTCGTTGCGCGACCAGGAGCTGGAGGGGCGCTTTCCGGGGCTGCTCGAGACGGTGCTCAACTGCCGGGACCGCTGACCCCACCGTGACCGGTGTCATCCTCAGCTTGTTCACGATGGGACCAACGAAGGTGGCCGCGATCGAGTTCCCAAGACGTGCGGAAGACCCGGCGATCCCTTCCCCCCTGATGCGAGAGATCGCCGGGCCTCCACCCCCTATGGCAAGGGCCCCCGAACCCTCTGGTCCCCATCTCCCTCCCAGTGCCTGTCGGCCGGAGGGCAGTAGAGCCAGAGGCCCTGTGACGGTGGTGAGGTATCCACGTGCGTGAAGAACGTGGATTCCCCCGATAAACCTCACCGCCGTACTTCGGAAATAGGACTATCGAAAGTTCTACCCGGGAATGACGAACTATCGATATTCCTCTCCTCTTCGGCCCGCCCGGCCTCGTGTGACTAACGTGGAAAAGCGGGCCCGTGATGTACTCTAGCGCCTTCCCGGACCATTCTTGACCCGTGCCGCTGGGTCGGGTCGTGGCCGACGCGACCCAGTGGACGTGGAGTGTCGAGTACACCGTGTGGACACCACGACGGCCGCGGTCCTCGATGCGAAGACCACCGCGGTCGGCTGTCCGACGACAACGAGTATGCCTGAGAACGTGCGTCGTCCGCAGCCATTCGAGATTAATCGTCGAAGTTGATCGTGGGGTTTGGCCGGACCCGGCCATCGGTATTTTGTTGGTTCATATGCCTCGAAGGAACCACTTGGTGGTACTGCGGGGCGATCGTGTAGGGCCAACGGGATTCAGGACGAAGGGCCCGATATCTGGAGTTCGACGGGAAAGAGGGATCGCGCGGACGCAATGGTCGCACGGGGTTGCGGCCGATGGTTCCGGTGACGGAGGTGAGAACCGCGTCCGCGCGGGCAGGTCCTAGCACCAAGAGGCCGCTGACGGCATCCCACCTTCCGGTAGTGTGCCTCGCTCCCCCCGGCTTGCAGAAGGGTCACTCGTGAACATCGGTGAAGAGTCCACCAACGGCCATCGGCCGACCGACGACGTCGGGAACCGGATCGGCGAGACCTTCGGCGGATACCGGCTCACCGAGGTTCTGGGCGTGGGCGGTTTCGGCACCGTCTACCTGGGGCGCCATGACGATGGCCACGTCGCCGCCATCAAGGTCCTGCACGAGCCGGCCGGCGCTTCTCCGGTGGAACGCGAACGCGACCGAGAGCGTTTCCGCAAGGAGGTCGAGCACAACAAGCAGGTCAAGCGGTACTTCATCGCCGAGGTGTTCGACGCAGGGACCGAGGACGACCCGCCCTGGGTGGTGACGGAGTACGTCGAGGGCAGGACCCTGCGCGAACTCGTCGGTGAGGAAGGACCCCTGTACGGCGACCCCCTCTACCGGCTGGCGCTCGCCACCGCCACGTCCCTGGGGGCCGTGCACGGCGCCAACATCGTCCACCGCGACTTCACCCCCACCAACATCATCATCACCAGCGAGGGCGTCCGGGTCATCGACTTCGGGATCGCCCGCACCCTGGACAACCGCACCGCCCTGGCCAGCGGGCTCATCGGCACTCCGCGGTACATGGCGCCCGAACAGGCCAACGGTTCCGAGGTCACCGCCGCCATCGACGTGCACGCCTGGGGAGCGGTGATGGCCTTCGCGGCGACCGGCGGGCACGTGTTCGACGCGCCCAACGACCACCGCATCCTCGAACGGATCAAACACGACACCCCCGACCTGCGGGGAGTGCCCGACTACCTGGCGAGGATCGTGGCGAGCTGTCTGCACAAGGAACCGGAGCGGCGCCCCACGTCCTACCGACTCCTGGCCATCCTCCTGGGCAAGGAGGTCCCGCCCGAGCACGAACGCCTCGAGGCCGGCCACGCGAGCGGCACCCTGCTGCTGGACGAGGGCGTGCAGGCCTACTGGCGCAGCGTCAGTGGCAGTAGACGGTCGCCCTTCCAGATCGCGGGCGTGTACTACGCCGACCCCACCGAACTCGCCGCGGGCATGCAGGAACGGTGGGCGGAGGCGCACGAGATGCTGAGTGAGCCGCGCGAACGCCACGCGTTGCTGCGTTGGCTGCCCGAGAAGGACAGTGGGGCCCACCGGGTGGTGGGAGCGCTACCGGAGGACTACGGGGGCGCCGACGTCCAGGCCGCCCACCTGATCGCCGAACTCGACCCCCACCTGGGTGCGCTCTTCCGCGACGTCGACATGTCCTGGGGCGCCCTGTTCAGTACCCGGGACGGGCGCGCCTGGCCGTACCGGGACGGCGAGTACGACTCGCTCATGCACTTCATCGAGCGCTATGACCTGTTGGGGGCGTTCGGCAAGCACCACTGCTTCCGCAACGAACACGCGCCGTGCGTGTGGGGCGCTCCGTGCGTCCTGTACGGCAGGGTCGCCCGCCAGGCCAGGGTCTTGTTCGATCGGCTGCGCAGGGGGCAGGAGTGGATGAACAGGGTCGCCGAGTCCTTGGCGTTCACTCCGAGGGAGATCTCGCCGGTGCGCAAGGGCGACCTCGTCCACATGCTCGCCACCCACGACAAGCGCGATGCGGACGCGGGTGTGCTGGTGGCGTGGGTGACGCAGGGGTTCCAGGAGGGTCCCGAACAGCAGGTCCTCCAACGGGTGCGCGCCGCCATCGAGGAGGCCGACGACCCGTGGCCGGTCGCCGTGGCGCTGCGGGCCCAGCGCGAGGACCTGTCGACGGTGGCGGAGCGGGGAAAGCGGCTGCGCGACCGCGCCGAGGCGCGGCGGGCACTGCGGGCGAAGGCGGTGGGGGAGGACCGGGACGAGGGAGCGCCCTCCGAGTCGCGAACCGGCGAGGCCGTGCGGGAGCGGTCACAGGAGAGACTGGAAGCCTTGGAGAACGGTGTCTCCCGATACCTGCCCCGGGGCCTGTCGATCCTGGGCGCGGGTACGGCGACGGTGGGGCTGGTCTTCGGCGTCGCCTACACGAGCTCCCTGGGCGTGCTCGCCTTGGTGATGATCCTCGCCGGTCTCGCCCTCGGCGCGATCGGAACGGTCCTGGGACGGGACCAGGGCAGGGAGGTCGACGCGCTGCGGCGGCGCCTGGAGGAGGGCCCCGGCACGATCACCCGACCGCCGGCCGTCGTCGAGGACGACGACGGATACGAGGGCGATGCGGGAAGCGAGGAGCAGCTCAAGAAGTTGCGCGGGCACCTGTCTGATTTTCCGGGCTGAGTACGAATTCCGTCCTCCCGCCCAACAACCTGATAACGGCCGAGGACGCGAAACGGGGCCTTTGGATGCTGTGGCGCCGGTCTCATTCGTCGATTCGCGAAGGAACGCATGGAACCTGGAACCACGATGAACAGCGGCTTCCCGGCCTGGGGGCGGTCGCACGTGTGGCGGTGGATGGTCGACCGAAAGCCCTTTCCGGGCGGCCCCGTAGGGCTTTTCGATACCGCGGACCCGGCGACGGGTACCCCGACGATTGGGTAGATTCTCAGGACCACGGGATCGAATGTGCTATCCCGGCACAGGCCACCACAACCGTCCCTTGATGTGTGGAAAGCTGCCCCCAATGGATTTCTCCTCTCCCGCCCTACCGCCGAACGTCGCTCCCCTGACCGACGGCGACCCGCTCCAGGTCGGCCCTTACCGCCTGATCGGGCGGCTCGGAGCCGACGGTCTGGGCACCCTCTACGCCGCCGTCTCGCCGGACCACGAGACGTTGGCCCTGAAGATCGCCGACGCCGAATGGACCGATGGCGCCGACGCCGCCGAAGAGGTCGCGCTCATGCGCCAGGTCGGTGGTGTGTGCACCGTCCCGGTCCGGGACAGCGGTGTCCACGAGGGACGCCCGTGGTCGGCCGTCGGGTACATCCCCGGGGTCGAGCTGTGGCAACGCATGCGCGGTCGGGGACCCTTCAGCGGGAACCAGCTCCTCGTCCTCGCCGCCGGGATGGCCGAGGCCCTCGCCGGCTTCCACTCCCTGGGCCTGGTGCACGGGGACATGCGCCCGGGCAACGTGGTCGTGGCCGCGGACGGCCCCAAGGTCCTCGACTACGGCATCGTCCGCCGCATCGACCCGAGCGCGCCCACCCAGAGCGCCCAGAGCCTGGGTTGGCTGGCCCCCGAGCGCTACGAGAGGGCCGCCACCTCCACCGCCACAGACGTGCACGGGTGGGCCGGTCTGGTGGTCTACGCCGCCACCGGTACCCCGCCGTTCGGCCCCAACCCCGCCGGCCACGTGCCCGGGCGGGTCCCCGGACAGATCGTGTGGGAGATGGCGGCCCGTGCCCGCGAGGCGCGCGTGGACCTGAGCGCCCTCCCCGAGGAACTGCGCCCGCTGCTCGAACGCGCGTTCTCCCCCGATCCCGGCCGCCGTCCCTCCGCGGACGAGGCTTACCTGGAATGCCTGCTGCTGCTCGGTATCGACGAACGGGCCACCGCGGACACCTGGCCCGACCGATTGCGCGCGCTCATCGCCGAACACTGGTCCGCCCAGAACATCCCCCCGCACGATCCGGTGACCTGGACCAACGCCGCCCTGGCCCAGACCGCGACCGAGCCGGAGCCCTTCCGTGACGCCGCCGCCGGTACTCCGGTCCCGGCCCAAGCCCCGCACCCGGAGCCCGAACCGGACGCCAACGCCTACCTGTTCGGGGCCCGGGGCGAACCCGGAGCCGCGAACCACACCCAGGAGCTGGTGCTCGAAGAGGACGAGGAGACAGCCGGCGGGCCGCGCGTGGGCCTGTGGCTGGTGGTCGGCGCGGTCGGCATGGCCCTGGCGCTGGGCATCGGCTACCTGCTGTTCGAGACGCTCGGCGACGCCGAGACCGAGAACGTCGTGGCCGAGGAACCCGACCGGAGCTCCGCGGGCGGGGGCGCCCAGGAGACGGAACCGGAACCCGAACCGGCCGAGCCCGAACCCATGTCCTGCGACGACACCGAGCGGATCGACGCCCAGGAGGCCCGGGCGCAGTGGCGTCCGTTCGACCCACAGGCCACCGCGACCGAGACCTACCTCGAACTGCTCACCCCGGGGCCGGAGGGCACCCCGATAGTCGATCCCGAGATCTGGCCCTTCGTCTACCCGGTCGACCACGACACCGTCGACTACGGGTTGGCCACGCCGGGCCTGAGCGCGTTCCCCGTTCTGTCCGTGTGCATGACCCGGGTGGCTCCGGCCGCCGACGGGGCCGAGTTCTCGGTGGAGCTGCGCTACCACCCCGACGTGGGCAGCCACAACGTGTACGCCGAGGACTTCCTGACCCTCGTGCCGCTCGACCCCGCGGAGAACGCCGGGGTCGACAAGGAGGTCCACCGAGGCGGCACCGGGAGCGAGCTGGAAGCACCCCTGACCCCCCTGACCGTGCTGGGCCCGGACCACCCCTCCGAGACACTGACCGTGTACATCTCCGGAGCCCCCGAACGCGGAGGGGTGGCCTACCGGCCGGCCGCGCACTCGGGGCCGCTGGCGCACGAGATGAGCGGACACTGCTACGACGTGGACGGCACCCTGGAGTGGCGCGACGAGGAGGCGATGGGCTCGGGCTTCTTCGCGGTTCCGGACACCTCGCTGGAGTCCAACACCATGATGAACTGCCCCGTCGACGAGGGCTGACCCCTACTCACCCGTACGACCGGGCAGGTGGATCCCGGCGTAGACCCGTCGACGCAGCAGCGTCTCGGCCGGACCGCGTCCGCCGCGTCGTCGGGACAGGTCGGCCCACACCAATGTCGCCGCCCACGTCGTCACCGCCACAGCGGCGGCGGTCGAGGCGCTCGCCGTCGCGCCCCAACCCAGCCCGTAGGGCGCGAACACCAGGGTGAACACCACCGCCTGCGTCAGATAGCAGCTCAGGGAACGCTCGCCCACGGCGGCGACCGCCAGTACCAACGGGTGTTCGGTCGCGTTCGCGTTGGACACCCCGAGCGCGACCAGGGCGATGAGGGCGGCCCAACCGGCCCCACCCGCCCAGCCGACCGCGTCGTGCAGGATCCACAGGGCCGGCTCGACCCCCGGGCCCGGGTTCGGCACCAGGGACGCGCCGACCAGGGCGTCCGGTAGGCCGCCCGCCACCGCGAGCCCCAGACCGACGACGACGGTGCGCACCAGCAGGCTCCGGTGCTGTTCGGGGTGCTCCAGGATCCGGTGGCGCCCGGCCCACACGCCCACCAGCAGCGGGGGCATCACCACCGACAACAGGGTCACGGGTGTGTACAGCACCCACTCGGTGAAGCGTTCGCCCATCGCCGCCACGAAGTCCGACTCCACCAGGGAGGGCGCCGCGGCGTACGCGGCCGCGCCCTCCTCCTCGCCCTGACCGCCCAGGACGAAGGTGAGCAGGGAGTTCAGGGCCACCGAGCCCACCGCGAACACGCCGGCCGCCCACAACAGCGTCCGGTCACCGACCCGCAGGAAGAGCAGGAACAGCACCAGCGACAACCCGTAGGCACCGATGACGTCCACCGGCAACAGCAGCACCCCGTGCGCCAGGCCGATCAGCAACATCCACAGGCCGCGCCGGTGCAGCACCGTCCGCACGTGCACCCACCCGCCCCCCGCCTCGGTGACCCGGCGGGCGATCCACACCATGCCGTAGCCGAACAGCAACGAGAACAGCGGGATCGCCCGGCCGTTCACCAGGAGGGACTGGACGAAGATGATCGCCTGGTCGCCCACGCCCCGAACCGTGTCGGCGTGGGTGAGGAAGAACCGCGCGTTGACCAGCGCGATGAACAGCAACATGAAGCCACGGGCAAGGTCTGGGGCGAGGGAACGCCTCATGGGTCTCTCCGAGGGGTGAGGTGTGCGAGGGGACGACCTCGAAACTACGGAGCCGTGAGTAGGGAACCCATGGGGCGGAGGCGAGACCTCCGGTGGGGTTCCCCCTACCCGCACGGCCGGTTAAAGTGGTGGGGCGTCGCGTGTCCCGAACCAAGAGCAGTGGGCCGGTCGGTCGACATGGAGGCGCCTGAATTCTTCGGGGAGCCAATCGTGAGCCACTACTTCGCGTACGGAATCTGAGCGGCTGAACCGCTCGCGGCCCTCTCCGGGCCGCCGCACCGCCCGGCGTCTTGACCGGCGGCCTCCCCGAACACCATTCGCCTCGGCGCTTTACGTGCGCTCTCTTCGCCTTGCCCCGCCAGACCAGTCCACGTCGCTTCGGCCACAGCGCTTCGGCCACGCCGTGCCGGACAGCGCCTTGGACGGCGATACCTCGTGTGCTCGGGGTCGGCCGCCTCCACTCACTCAGGAGGTACTTCCATGACCGACCAGACCACTCAGTCCGACCGATCCGACCAGACCACTCAGACCGACAGGCCCCATCCGCACACCCGTCCCGAACCGGTGGTGGAACTCCAACCCGCCGCCCTGGAGAGCGTCGGGGAGGTCACCAATCTCGCCGAGAAGCTGTTCGAGGTGCACGGGTGGCTGCGCGGCCAGCTCGACCGGGTCCGAGACGAGGCCGAGGCGTACCTGGCCGAACACGCCGGAACCGGCGCCCCGGTGGGACTCGACCTACAGATCCGCCGGCACTGCCTGGCGTTCTGCCAATCACTGCACTTCCACCACACCGGCGAGGACGGTGTCTTCCCGGGGCTCGCCCAGGGCTACCCTCACCTGCGCGAACCCATCGAGCGGTTGATCGCCGAACACCGGGTCGTGGACCGGATCCGCGGCGAGCTGGAGCGGCTGTCGGCCGACCTGGCCACCGCCGACCCGGACCTCTTCCGCGCCGAACTCGACCGGATGTCCCGGGAGCTGAACGCCCACCTGGACTTCGAGGAGGAGAGCCTGATCCCGGTCCTGTCCCAGATCCCCTTCCCGCCGCCCGTCCCCGCGGAGTGACCCGCCAGGGTCAGCCGCCGAGGAGACTGCCGAAGTCGATGTCGCTGCCCAGGATCATCGACCCGACGATGAGGATGAGCAGTCCCGGCAACAGGGTCGTGGCGGTCACCACCGTCACGCGCGGGTTGAGCTGCTGAGCCTTGCGACGCATGTACTGGGCGTCCTCGCGACGCATGTCCTGGCTGATATCGACCAGGGTGTCGCTGAGCGGGGCGCCCAGTTCCTCGGCCTGCTGGATGGCGGTCACGAACTTGCTGAGGGACTCGTTGCGGTTGCGGCGACGCAGGGCGTCGAACGCCTCCCGGCGGGATGTGCCCAGCTCCATCTGGCGCAGCGCGATGACGAACTCGCCGGAGAGCACACCCGGCATGGAGTCGGCGACCCGGGCCACGGCGGCGCGGAACGACATGCCCGCGCTCACGGTCACCGCGAGCACGTCCAGGAAGTCCGGCAGTTGTGACTGCACCTGGTCGGCCCGCTCCTGGGCCTTGACGTACATGCTCAGGTCGGTCAGACCCACGAAGGCCAGCATCACCAGGCCGAACATGGCGTTGTCGGACAGGAACAGCAGTACCGACAGGCTGCCGTAGAGCGCGACCTCGCCGATCTTGCGCCGGACGTACCGTTCCACGGTCAGCCCGTCGACCCGGCCGGACGCCTCGATCCGGTCGTGGATGGATCCACGGCGCTTGTCGGTGAGCGAGGCCAGGACCGAACCCGCCAAGGGGCGGCCGATCGCCTCGGTGATCCGGTGCAGGAAGAACGTCTCGTCGCTCTTGACGACGGGACGCGTGGTCGGCTCGTCCACCGGCACGCGCGTCTTCGACATGCTCAGGTGCAGGCCATAACAGGCGAGCACCACCAGCAACGCCGACGCCAGTGCCACCAGCAGGGGGAGCAGGTTCATCCGACTTCCTTCGGGGGATTCGGGGCTACATCTTGAACTTGGTGATCCGGGACACCGCCACGAATCCGATGACGAACAGGGTCGCCACGACCAGCAGCAGCCCGATCCCGGCCGGCTGGGAGGTCATGGTGCGCATGATGCCCGGCTGGATCATGTTGAGCAGGAACAAGGCACCCACCGACATGAACCCCAACGCCCACACGGTGCTGGTCGTCTCGGACAGGATGGTGCGCACCTCGCGCCGCGTCTCCTTGCGGTTCTCCAAGGTGGTCGAGATGTTGCGCAGCGCACTGACCAGCGAACCACCCGACCTGGACGCCACGATCAGGGTGGAGAGCAACACGCCGAGCTCTCGGGAGGGCATACGTTCGCGCAGTTCGGCTACGGACTCCTCGAAGCTCGCCCCCAGCTTCATCGACTCGGCCATGCGACCGAGCTCCTCACCGGCGGGCCCGTCGAGCTCGTCGGCGGCGATGGCCACCGCGGTGGGCAGGGCCAGCCCGGCGGAGGTGGCGTTGCCCAGCACCCGCGCCAGGTCGGGCAGCTGACCGGTGAACTCCTCGCGGCGCTTGGCCTCGGCCCGGCTCAGGTAGGAGAAGAACAGGAACCCCACCCCCACCGCGGCCAGCAACCCGAACATCGGGGCGAGGATCTGCCAGACCACGATGACGGCGAGCAGCGCTCCGCCCACCAACGCGACCAGGAAGGTGGACAGCCGCGTTTCGGTGCCCGAACGGGCCAGGCGGCGACTGAGCCGGGCACCCCACTGGGTGCGGTGCAGCGCCACGTCCAGGCGCGCCATCGGAGTGGAGGCGTCGTACTCGGCCTGGGCCAAGGCACTGCGTGCCGCGATGAGACGGCGCTGATCGGAGCTGGCCACGAACTCCCGGATCGCCCACAGCAACACGGCCAGAACCAGAGCGACCCCACCGAGGATCGCTGCGAACTGCCAGGTCACGCTGACTCCCATCGGGTCGGGCCCGGCACTGAGGCCGAGGATCGGGGGGTACGGGGAGAAGTGGTCACCGGTGTCCTCCGCCAGGGCCGTCGGAGACCACGCCGAACACCGAGGGGATGCTCTCGCCGACGTGGTAGATCCGACCGGCGACGTGGCGTGGCAGGGGATGGTGACGGAACTCGCCCTTCACGTCGTGGTCCGCCCCGGCGGGCAACGACGCGAACTCCAACAGCGAGTCCAGCCGGAACTCCTCGCTGCGGCGCGAGGACACCACGGCCACCTCGGAGACACGACGCGACCCGTCGGGCCATCGGCCCAGGTGCACGATCGCGTCCACCGCGTTGTTGATCTGGTCGCGCAGCGCGTTGTAGGGGACCCGGCCGTCGCCCAGGGTGGCCAGGGTCTGGATCCGGTGGATGGCGTCCTCGGCCGAGTTGGCGTGCACCGTCACCAGGGAACCGTCGTGGCCGGTGTTCATGGCCTGAAGCATGTCGATCGTCTCGGACCCGCGGACCTCACCGACGATGATGCGATCCGGGCGCATCCGCAACGCGTTGCGCACCAGGTCGCGGATGGCGATCTCGCCGCGTCCCTCGATGTTGGCGGGCCGCGACTCCAACCGCACCACGTGGTCCTGCATCAACTGGAGTTCGGCGGAGTCCTCGATGGTGACGATGCGTTCGGTGCTGGGCACGAACGCCGACAGGGCGTTGAGGAAGGTGGTCTTACCGGTGCCGGTACCACCCGAGACCACGATGTTGAACCGGGCCCGGACCATCGCCGACAGCAGCACGCCCGTGGCCTGGTCCAGGCTGCCCATGCGCACCAGGTCTTCGATGGGGTAGGGCTTGGGGAAGCGTCGGATGGTCAGCACCGGACCCGACAACGACAACGGCGGGATGATGACGTTGACGCGTTCGCCGCTGGGCAGACGGGCGTCGACCATCGGGGACGACTCGTCCACGCGCCGGTTCACCAGCGAGACGATCCGGTCGATGGTCTGGTAGAGCTGCTCCTCGCCGTTGAAGGTCGCGTCGATGCGCTCCATCCGGCCCGCGCGTTCCACGAACACGTTGTCGGGGCCGTTCACCATGATCTCGGTGATGGTCTCGTCGGCGAGCAGGGGTTCGAGCACACCCAGACCCAACGCCTCGTCCACGACCCGTCGGGTGAGGATCGAACGTTCCCGGTCCGACAGCACCGGCCCCTCGCGGGACAGGATGTGCCCGACGACCTTCTCCAGGCGAACCCTGCGCTGGGCCAGGGTCAGCCGTGACAGGTCCTCCAGGTTGATCTCGGCCAAGAGTCGCCGCCGCCAGTGCGTCACACTGCTCCGGTCGGCCCGTTCCTCGTTGGAACGGTCCTCTTCCAGGCGGTCCTTCAGCCCCATGTTCCTCGTTTCCTCCTCGGTGGACGGGCCACGCGTCACATGTTCGGCATGTCCACCCGACGGGTCAGTGTCACGTTCAGGTCCACCGAGAACACGATCGGCAGCGAGTGCGATACCTCGACGTAGAACCCGTCACTGTCATTGGTGCCGCTGGTGACGGTCGCTTCGTCCAACCAACTCGGCAAGGCCTGATGGGCGGCCTCCTCGGTGCCCTCCCGGGCCCCGGCGCGCGCCGCGGACTCCAGCCGTTCGATCGCCACGAACGAGATGAAGGCCTCGAAGGCGACCACCACGGTGAGCAGCAGGATCGGCAGGACCGCGGCGAATTCCAGGATGGGGCCGCCACGGTCGGCGTCCCGACGCGCTCGGGGGGAGAGGAGGTGTCTCACGAGTCGTCCTCCTCCGGCTCCGTGCCGGGTGGCTCCGCGCCCGGTGGCGGCTCGACGACGCCGTCACGCGGGACGACCTCGGTGACGACCCTCGCCTCACCCGCGATGTCCCAGGGGCCGGTCGTACCGGGAAGGAACACCGGCATCGCCACGGTCACCCGGGCGTAGCGTGCGCCGTCGCGCTCCACGATGGAGGTGGTGAGCACGTCGGGGGCGTCCCATGGCGAGAGCACGCGCTTGCGGGCCTCCTCGTCGATGCGCTCCACGTCGTCGGGGGTGACCGCGGCCTGGCGCGCGGCCTCGGCCGCGCCGTGCGAGGCGTACATGGAGGTGAGGCCGATGAGCAGCACCTGCCACACCAGGGCCAACGCCAACATCATGAAGGGCACCATGGCGGCGAACTCCACGATGATCGCGCCCCGGTCGTCGCGACGCGAGGGGGCGCCGCCGCGTCGCTCAGCCACCGAACCCCCGTCCCGTCGAACCCGGATCCCAGCCACCCGACCCACCGGTTCCCCCGGGGCCCCGTGCTCCGGTCACCGCGTGCCCGTTGAACACGTTGTGGCCGCTGGCGTTGAGGAACCCGGACACGTCCCGGGTGGAGGGAGATCCGTCCGAGGAGACGCCCGGTGCCGGTGTGACGCCGCCGGAGGGGGTGAACCCGCCCTTGCCGCTGCCGCCCGGCCCGGTGGGCGCGGTGAACAGGTCCAGTTCCGCGGCCAACCGAGCGAAGGCCTTGCGCAGCCCCTCGTCGGTCACCTTGGTGGGGTCGCCGTTGTTCTCGCCCGGCTCCAACGCCCGGTAGGCGGCCGGGACCGGGGTGCGCAGCACCTTGGTGCCCAGCAGTTGCTGGAGGAAGTCCGGTTGGATCTCGTTCTTGCGGCTGTGCCGGGTGACCAGGGAGTGCACGTTGTCGTGGGTGCGGATCTGTAGCCGCTCCCACATCGCCATCAGCCGTTGGGCCCCGCGCATCGCCGGTACGTCCGGGGTCACCGTCACCACGGCGTTGTCGGCCAGCTCCACCGCCATCGCGGTGGCCTCGTTCATGGTGGACCCACAATCCACGATCACCAGTTCGTAGCGTGAGCGCAGGGCACTGAGGATGCGTCGGGTGGCGCGGGCGTTGACGTCCTCGCCGCGTTCTCCGTGTTCGGGGGCGAGCAGGACGTGCGGGCCGCGCGGGTCCACGTACAGGGTCTCGGCGAGCATGCCGGGGCTGATGTCGTCGGAGCTCTCCACCAGGTCGGTGATCGACCGACGGTGCTGGAGGTCGAGGAAGGCGGGCAGGTCACCGGCTTGCAGGTCCAGGTCGACCAGGCACACGACCCGGTCGCGTCTGGCGGCCGCCATCGCCAGGTGCACCGCGCAGGTGGTGGTGCCCACCCCGCCCTTGGCGCCGCTGATCGTCAGTATCCGACCGCGAACCCCGGAAGCCGGTAGTTCGTGGGAGGCGGACTCCAGATGGCGACGCAGGGTGCGCGACCATTCGGCGGCCTTGGCGATCCGGGTCTCCAGCTCGCCGATCCCGGCGTCCGCGGACAGCACCCCGCGGGCGCCCGCCTCCATGGCCCCGGTGAAGGTGTTCGGGTCCATGGCCGAGGACACCAACAGGATCGCCAGTTGGGGATGGCGGTGGGACAGGTCGCGCACGGTCTCCAGGACCGGCGCGGGCCCCATGTCCTCGTGGATGAGGATGACGTCGAGTTCGGGGAACTCGCCGGCCGCGTCGTGCAGTGCCGTGCCGGTGTTGCGGATGGCCACCAGGTCGCACGTGCCCAGTTCCTCGAACCGTGCGGCGAGCACCATCTCGGTCTCGGACGTGGGCATCCCCGCCAGAACGCGGAAGTTCACCGCTGTCTACCCCCCATGCGGCACGCGCCGCTCGTCGGTCTGGTCGGCGGCCTGATCGATCAGGTCGTCGAAGTCCCCGCTGCAGAACTGTTCGTCACCCACGGAACCGCCACCGTCCGCGCTGACCAGGGCCAGCCGCAGTTTGGTGGAGAACTCCTCGGCGTAGGCGAGCTGCAACGCGCTGTCCGGGTCGAGCCGGAACGTCACCGGAACCACACCGGTCACCCCCGAGTCGGTCTCCTGGCTGCGCAGCTCACCGATGTCGAGGACCTCGACCTCGGTGATGACGCGGGTGGCGCAGGCCTCGCCGTGGTCGCGCGGCTGGAAGGTGCCGTAGATGTCCACGACCGAGCCGCGTCGCACCTTGCCGGCCACGCCGGTCTCGGCGTTGACCATGATGGCGATCTCGCGTTCGCCCTCGGTCAGGGTCGGCTGCGGCTGCACCATGCCCCGCTGTAGGAGGACGCCGCTCTCCAGGTGGGAGGCGGCGACCAACTGCTGATCGGCGGGTGTGTCCACGTCGGAGAGGTCGGAGATGAACACCTCCGGGTCGAAGTACATGCTGGGGACCTCGACCGACTCGACCTGTTCCTGGGTGATCGGTTGGTAGGCCTCCACGTCGTCGACCAAACGCAGGACCGTGGCGAACCGACCCAGGCGTTCCTGCTGGCTGTCGAGGTAGGTGAACACGGACGCGAATACTGCCACTGCGCCGACCGCGGCCACGACCATGAGCAGTACGCCTCGTCGCTGACGGGGGTTCATAAGAGGGCTCTATCCGTTTCCAGTGTCGTCGTGGATCCCGTCGCGGACATGGCGATGGGAACCGGCCGGGAGGGAGCTGTCACCGCGAGTAGGACCGTGGGTCCAGTCGGCGGTGCGGTGGTTCCTCCACGGGGGCGGTCGGGGACTGTGGGGATCGTGGGGGCCGTGGCGAGCGCACGCGGCCCTCTCCGTTGGGTGGCGGCCCCGGCGCCGGAGCGTCGGCCCCTGGTGGGTGTGGGCCCGTTGGCCGTCCCGTTGGTGGCCCCATGGGTGGGGTCGATCTCGGCCCTGGGGTCGGGGGACGCACCGGCGAGGCGGCGGACGTGCGGATGGGGTGCCCGGCGGAGTTGGCCGAGCAGAACGGGCAGGGGCGTGCGGCCATGGGTTCGCCGCACCAGGCGCAGGCGGAGGCCCGGATGGATCCGGCCGCGTAGGCCAGGGCCTGTGGGTGGGCGCTCAGCGCCACGAACTCGACGTACTTGGCGGTGCCCCAGTAGGCGCTGCCCAGGGGTTGGGCGGGCAGGTTGCGGGTGGCCACCGGTTGGATGGCCTGTGGCAGGTTGTCGTCGAAAACCTTGGTGATGGCCGGATCCGGGGTGGAACTCAGCAGCTGCACGGGTTGGACGGGCCGGAACGGCAGCCCGGCGGCGAGTTCGGCCGGGCGTAGTCGGCCCACCCGCGCGGTGGGCGCGCAGAACGCCAGGAAGGACACCGACGGCGCGTAGGAGCCCATGTGCTGGCGCATGCTGGTGGGCAGGGTGGAAAGGCCGGAGACGGTACGGAGCCAGGCGCCGGCGAGCAGGTGTTTGGGCAGTTCACCACTGAGGGCGGCGACCATGCCCGGTGGAAGGTAGGGGGCCAGGTAGGCGAGCTGGTCGGCCACCAGGGACAGGGCCAGTGGGGACAGGTCGACGCCGATACCGGCGATCCGGTCGGTGCGCAGGGCGCCGCGGGCGAAGTTCACCGCGCGTTCGGCGTCCGTTGCCTGCCAGGCCGGGTAGAGGGCGACGACCTTGCGGCCGGCCCTGACCTGTTCGATGGCGAAGGAGACGAAGGCGGAACTGCGCGCGCCGACGGTCTCTCCGCTGAGCGGGAACCGGTGGGCCCCGGCCTCACCCACGTGCCCCGTGCTGGGGATATCCGCCAACAGGGCTACGGTCGTCGCCGACCTGGGTTGGGCGTTGGACACTGGGAGGGCTCCATCGGTTCTGCGCGTTCGGCGAATTCGAAATGTGGAGCGGCAGCCCATGCGACGGGGTGCCACTCGGACGCATCGTAACGAATGGGTGGCTCGGGGTGGGAGGGGCGGTATTCGTTACCGTGCGGCTGGGTGCGTTCCGGTAGACGCCTTTCCGGTGCCTTCCTGGCGGGGGCGACCTGCTGTGGGGGCATGCTGTGGCCTCTCAGGGCGGGGATCGGGGGCCGTTGGCCGTATGCGGCCACTCCACGCTGGGTGATTTGTGGTGTTTGGTCCGGTTTTTGGTTTTCGATGTTCCCGATGTGTCGGCCCGCGTGACAAAGGGTGTGCCGACTCCCCAAGGATGCCTTTTCCGGATCAGGACCACCAGTGCCCCCGTCAATGCTGTGGACGAACTCCCACCGAAAGTCCTCCCAGCTGCGCAAAAGCAGTCACAGTGGCACCGCCGGCCCCTTCGGCCACCCTCTGGCTCCCTCTGGCCCACCTCTGGTGGTGTCATCTACGTCTCTATCCCGGTTGCGTGGCCACTCCGCGGGAACGATCAGGGGCGAGATCGCGTCATATCTTGAGTAGTCACTTGCCCCCTTGAGGAGAGCGAACGATGCGCAACACAAACCGGGCCGCGGCCGGGGCGGCCGCCTGGCAGGTCATCCAGAACACCGACGGCAAGGTCTCCGTGTGGCAGCGCGTCCGCGCGTTCCCGCGCATGATCGCCGCCAAGCTGCGCGGCCGCTACCCCGAACTCGGCGGCGGCAAGCTGTTCACCATGCTGGCGCTGGTCGTGTACGTGATCTCGCCGATCGACTTCATCCCCGAACTGCTGTTCTCCGTGTTGGGCCTGGTCGACGACGTCGCCGTCGCGGTGTGGCTGACCACGATGGCCCTGGGTGAGAGCGAACGCTTCGTGGTGTGGGAGCGCGAGCAGCAGGCCCGGGAGGCCTTCTATCGGGCCAACCCCGACGGTCCCGGCCAGGGGGCCCAGGACCACGTCGGCGGTGATCGCAAGCAGTACAGCTGACCGACTCTCATCGAGCGCCCGGGGGATCGACCCGATCCCCCGGGCGTTTCGTGTACGGGGGCCATGGACAACGAGCGGATCCGGCCATGTCGTACGCATGTCGCACATAAGTGCTTATTGCGAATGTGTACGTGTTCCCCTCCCGGAGTACGCCCCCTACGCCACGGAGAGCCGAGCACACCCATGAACGCGACGAGCCAGGGCCGACGGACCCAGGTCGCCATCATCGGGGCCGGCCCCGCCGGGCTCATGCTGTCCCACCGGCTCTCCCACCGGCTCTCCCCCCGGCTCTCCCTCTCCGGAACCGACTCCGTCGTCGCCGAGGCCCTGACCCGCACCGCGCAACGCATCCCCTGACCCGGCCGATAATGGGGGAATGTCCCCTGAACCACGGCCTCGGGCCGAGCGGGTCGAATCAACCGACCTCGGGCATCCGGCCCTGCGCCGGGACGAACTCGTGGCGCTGGCCGAGCTCGTTCGCGACGCCTGCGCGGGCGACCTGACGATCGGTCTCACCGACGGTGGAGGCGAGGTCGGGCACACCCCGGAGGCCTTCAGCGAGTTCGCCGAGTCCGCTGAGCGTTCCGAGGAGAGCCGCGAGGAGGACAAGCTGCGTGAACTCTTCATCGCCGGGCGACGAGGGCGAACCCACGTCACCGTGATCCTGGGGCATGAGTCCCGCGTGCGGGTGAGCGAACCCGACGCCGCCGCCAGGGAGGCGGTCGCCGCGATGGTGGAGGTGGTCCGTGGCCACCAGCGTCGATTCACCGACCGCGCCTGGACCGGCATCCTCCTCGGCGCACTGGGCCTGCTGGTCACCGTCGGCTACACCGGGGTGCTCATGGGCCAAGGGCTCATCGGCACCGGATATGGCCTTGGAGTGGTGGCGCTGCTGGTGGTGAGTCTGGGATTCGTGTTGTGGGGCCAGTCCAATCCCAGGGATGGCGAGGGCGCTCGCATCGTCAACACCCCACGTCGCTGAGTGGCGCCGGAGGTGGGGTGTCTCAGGCGCTCCATCCCCGTCCATCCCCCGTGCACCCTCGTGCCGCACGAAACGGTGGAACGCCCGAGTGAGAGTGGGCAGGGAAGAGTGCGTGTGCGGTCAGGTGGCGAGGGTGGACCAGACCGAATGGAGCAAGGTCAGGGTGCCCTGGGCCAGGTGGAACAAGACGAGGACCGTGGTCGGGGCGATGGCCGCGTACAGCACCCAGGCGGTGGCGCGACGGGCGACGCGGTAGGGCGGGGTCGGAATCGGGGACTGGAGCCGGGACCGGGACGAATGAGGGTACGGGTTCGAGTTCGGGCCGACGGACACCTCACGCCTCCAGGGGAGCGGTGTCGGGAACCGGCACCCTCAGCGGGTCGGTGAGCATCTCGCCGAACGCCGACGCCTCGCGGGCCAGCACCCAGCGCAGCAGTTCCGTCAGGCTGGGGTCCGGTCGGCCGTCGGGGTCCACGACGACACTGGTCACGAAGGTCGCCACGGTGCCGAAGTCGGCCCGGGCCGCGCGCAACAGGTTCTCGACGCCCATCACCTCGCGCAGCCACAGTTGGGGCGGAACTCCCGTGGGGTCAAGGGAGGTACGCGCGAGCAAATCGCCGCGGGTCACCACCACCGCGAGGCGGGTCCGCGCCCGGCCCGTGCCGTGCGCGCGATACCGCCGGTGCACTTGGTCGCGGACCTGCATGTAGGCCCGTTCGGGATCGGGCACCTGGGAACGGTCGCCGGCGAGCCGCAGCCGTTCGTCGGGACCGAGGGCGTTCCACACGGCGGGGACCGCCAGGGGGTCCAACACCAGTAGGAACGTGGTGGCCTCGCTCATGTAGGTGAGGTCCTCGGTGCGGTCGGTGGTGTTGAACCACTCCCCGGCGGTGTCGTAAAGCTGCATCAGCAGGGCGCACCGGTCGGCCTCCACACGCAGGGTCAGCCCGCGGGCCCGACGCCCCGGCGGGGTGGGCGGCACTCGGTGGTCGGGTGCCAGTCGGGGCCGACCGTCGCGCAACCTCCGTTCGGTCTCACGCCCCATCGCCACAGCGCGAGCGCGGACGTGACGCCCGGCGGCGTACGCCAAGGCCACGTGCAGGCCATGGGTGAGTCGGGTCTTGCCCGCGCCGGTCGCCCCGAACAACGGCAGCAGGAACTCGCGGGCCTCACCTGGCCGGTGTTCCAACACCTGGGCGCAGTGCGGGCAGTGGGTCCGCAGGTCGGCGCTGCCCAACAACAGCAGTGTGGGCAGACCCCCTCCGCACACGCATCGGCGGCGGAACACACCCCGTACCCCGGGCCGCACGTCTCGGTGTCGCCGGCCGCATCCGTCGCACGCATAGGACGGGTAGCGCATGTGTTCGAAGCAGCGCGGACACACCATGCGGATCCGGCGCACGAACAGCGACGCGCCGTCCACCAGCCGTAGCACGCCGACCCCCGCCCAGGCCACGGCGGAGTGGACCAGCGCGACCACCAGCTGCAAGCACAGGAACGGCGCCAGGAACACCACGAACGGGCCGGTATCGAGGTGGACCCGGCGGTGCACCTCGGCCAGGTCCCGCCACAGGGGACCGCCGTGGTATCCCGACCACGCGGATTCCTCGGGTCCCGGTGGTCTCACACGGGGGCCGTCACCCCGATACAGCACCTCGTGGATCCGCCGCAGGTGCAGGACCACCAGGAACACCAGTCCGGCGGCCAGAACGGCGGCGACCACCACGATCACCGTGTTGACCAGGAGGGCGAACACCCCCACGACACCGTCCACGATCCTGTCCTCTTCGGCTCTCATCGGTTCCCTCCGAAGCGCAGCCCGAACAGGCCGTCCGCCGTGTCGCGTTCTCGAACGCCGCGCATCCACCGGTCGAAGTCCCGCTTCCGCCCGGGGTCGTGGAAGGCCCGACGGGCCGCCGCCACGTCCCTGCGCGACCAGGTGAGCGCGGCGGGTTCCAGCACGTCGAGGAGGAGCGAGCGGCCCCGGTCGATCGCCGTCTCCGGATCTTGCTCGCACAGTCGTCGGGCGATCAGGAAGACCCGTGCCACGAGCCCTGCCTCCAAGGGCCGCGCGGACAGGCCCAGGATCGACCTGGGCGGCAGGGCCAGGCACTCGGCGGCCATGCGACGGTAGGCGTCGAACAGTGCTTCCGGACAGTCGGCCAACGCCCGCGTGGCCGGGGGACCCGTGTCCGTGCCGGTGAGCAGCACGCGTAGTTCGCGTAGCACCGACACGGAGGGGGAGACCTCCCGATCCGCCGCGAAGAACGCGCCGATGGGGTCGGCGGCCAGCACGGCGAGGGTCCGACACGGCAACGAACCAAGCGCCCGCGCGACCCCGCGTCGCAGCGGGGCGTGCGCCGCCAACAGCTCGACCAGTTCACGACCCGGCGGAACGTCGGCCAGGGCTCGGGCGAGGGGCCCGGCCCCGTAACGCTCCAACGCGGCCTCGGGCGGACACACCCCGCCCGCCCGGATCCAGCGCAGCAGCTCCACCACGCGTGTGGGTTCGAGGGCGCCGTCCAACAGCGCGGCCACCCGGTCCCGGGCCATGGACGACATGCGCGGAGATCGGATGGTCGCCACCGGGGGAGCGGGCGCACCGGACGCGATCCGGGCCAGGGAGTGCCGAACGAGCAGCCCTTCGGCCCGTTCGATCAGCTCCCACGAACCACAGGCGTGCGCCACCGTCTGGAGCCGTGCCGGCTCGTCGTCCGCCCGTTCCAGGGAGGGATCGAGGAGCCGCCCCAACAGTTCCCGGGCAGGCCCGCCGGGCAACCGGCCCACGACCTCGGGCAACCAGGCGCGGATCACCCGCAGGTCGGGCTCGGTGACGGGGACACGGGCGTCGCTCAGACGGGCCGCCGCCAGCGGTGGCCGCCACGTCGAAAGACCCTCCTCGGACCCGGAGGCGTAGAGCCCGGCCGAGGCCCAGAGCCGTGGGGCGAGCTTGACACCGGTCAACAGCACGGTCGAGACCACCGACAGCGTGTCCGGGGTGGTCTCCGGTCCTCCCACCTCCTGTGCGGCGAAGTCGCCGGCCCCCAACCCCGAAGCCCCGAAGACGACGAAGCGATCCCGCAACCCGCACGTGTCGGTCTCCGGCGGCACCGCCACGACGTGCACCGGGGCGTCCTCCGGGCTACCGCTGTAGGTGGCGAAGGACATCCGTCGGGCACGCCGGGGCGGCAACAGGTGGGACAGGGCGGCCACCCAGTGGGCCGCGTCCTCGTCCCGGGCCGGCAACAGCACCGGAGCACCCCCGTCGATGGCCGCGTCCACCGCCACCAGTAGTCGACTCAGCAATGCCTCGTCCCGGCCCCGAAGCCAGGCCGCGGTGCGCTCACGGTCCAACGGTCCCGCTACGAGGGAGAGCCAGGGCAGGTCGGGGTCGCTCACCGGCCGACCCGTCCAGAACCCCGCCCCCCACAACTCGGCGGGCAGCGGCCCCTCCTCCCCGTCCAACAGGAGACTGTGCGCGAAGTAGTTGCCCGGCCGGCCGGACGGATCGTGCCCACTGGATACCACCCGGCTCAGCACACGCGCCCCGCCCAGGTCGGGGGAGTAACACAGGTTCACCGGGTGCCGGTGGGCCTCCTCCGCCGGCATCGACCTCGGCGGTTCGTACACGGTGAACCGCTCCACCTCGCGTAGCACGCGCGTGTCCACACCCGGGGTGGCGGCGTTGAACTGGTAGCCGCCGCAGCCGGACAGACCGCGTTCGCACGAGGTGTAGTAGAGCTGCGCCGCCCCCATCGCCCGCACGTCTCCCTTCCCTAGCGGTCCTTCGCCGGGACCACCCCGAACTCCGAGAGCATCCACAGGAACGGGTCCGCCACCCGGTAGGGGCGCACCCCGCCGTGCAGCACGTTGTCCTCGTCGGGCCCCTCACCCAACGCCGACACCCCGAAGTACCGGGCGTTGGCGTAGTGCGTGCGCACGTGGACGTCGACGTCTGCCGCGCCCCAACGGTGCAGGAGCTGTTGGACCTGGGCGTGCACGTCCTGGCCGTCACGGACGTCGAAGTGGGGCGCCTCCGGTTGGGGTCGGTGCAGCGGGGAGCCCTCGTCCAGGTCCTCGCGCAGCGCGTCGATCTTGCTCAGGCACACCGCCACAGGCGTCCTGATCCGCCCCCGAACGTGGTCGGACCGTCGCATCAGCAGGTCCGTGACCCGGCCGAGCATGTCGAACGACCGGTTCCGCGGACTCTCCAGCGCGGGCATCCGTGTTCCGGGCGCGGCCGAGGGTCGGGCGCCCTTCATCTGCAACGGATCCAGCAGCACGATCACCCCGTCGGCGTTGCGCAGGTACCGCAGGTTGGTCTCCACGCTGTCCATGTCGTGCAGGTCCTCGCCCGCGGTGTCCAGGAACGACAGCAGCGTGTGGTGCGGGCGATCCAGCAGCAGGCCGGGGCGCAGCCCGGTGTACCGGAAGACCAGGGGTTCGCGGGCCGCCCCGGTGCGCCGGGTCGCTCGCAGCAGCCGGCCCTCCTCGTACAGGGGAGCCTCGTAGTCGCTGCCGAACCGGTGCCGGGTGTGGTCGTCCGCGCCGCCCACCGACGCCCGGAAACGCGCGCCCACCCGGTGCTTCAACTCGTGGATGAGGACGGTCATGAACACGGTCTTGCCGGAGTCGCGGGCACCCACCAGGGCGATCACGCGGCCGCGCATCCGCCCGAAGTTCACCGGCAGCCGCGAGTGGCAGACCAGGCACACCTGTCGGTCGCTCGCCGACGAACACTGCGGACAGTGGGCACGGGGACGACGACCGTCGGCTTCGAACACCGGAGGCAGCCGTTCCTTGCGGCCCAGGTGGTCGCGCAGCGCCCGGTCCTCCTCCTCGGCGCACATCCGACCGTCGGGTCCGGGACGTCCCGGACAACGGAAACCGATCCGCCGTTCGGTGAAGACCGAGTAGCAGTACGGGCACACCAGACGCGGCCCCGTGAGCGGGTTCGCGGGGACGACGAGGTTCACAGTCGCAGCTCCCTGACCGAGGGCTGGCGAAGGCGCACGTCGTCGCCCGGGCCCAAGGGGAAGCACGTCAACCAACCGGGGGCGGCGTCCCACGGCGGACGCACCCGCACCGACACCCGCTCACCGGCCTCCAGGTCCTGTGAGGGCAGGACCGACAACACCCGGTCCCGGCCGGTGCGCGCGTGCGGCTGCACCTCACCGGGGGTGAACACGACCGCGATCCGCGGCATCCGGCAGGGCACGTCCGCGCTCAGGTGCACCAGCCGTTCGCGGCGCAGCAGCCCCACCGGTTCGACCCGGTAGTCCAGGACGACGCGGCCGGGCAGGCGCACGGTCGTGGGAACGCTCAACGCCTCGTCGGTCCCGGAGTGGATGGTGGTGCGGACCGTCACCACCAGGGGGCCCGAACCCATGGGCGTCTCGAACCCGCCCTCGGCGTCGTAGCGCACGCGCGTGCGGCGCTCCCAACCGATGGGCTCCCCGTCGCTCTCCTTCGCCCACGTCACCAGAGCCGATGAGGCGTGCTCAGGCCAGGACCAGCCGAGCCGCACCACGGTGTCGTACCGTTCGGCCCGCAGACCCGTCACGGGCGGGGCGACGACCACCCGTACGGGCGATCCCACCACCCGGCGCTCCCCGTCCTCGGTCATCGCCACCACGTGGGAGACCCCGGCCGGCAGGGACAGCGACAGCCGGTGGCGACCGTCGGACCCCTGGACGGGTTCGCCCGCCACCGGAGCCCCCGACGTCGCCGCGGTCGCGGTCCGGCCCACGTACAGCCTCACCCGACCCCGTACGGGCGGGGTCCAGGACGCCACCCGACCACCTGTGCCCGGATCGACGCGAAGGTCGCGCACGGGTTCGGCCCGCGGCCCTGGAACCGCCCTGATCAACAGTCCCTGGGAACCTCGAGTCCACCCCTGCGAGGTCAGGTACACCGCCCGTATCCGGTAGAAGTACTCCTGGTCGGCGCGCACCGACGTGTCGCGAAAGCCCGACCCGTCGTGCTCCACCGACACCACCCCGGTGCCCTTGCCGTGCGGTGGCGCGCCGGCTCCGCGCAGCACCTCCACCCGGGTCGCCTCCGGTGGCCGACGCCAGGACACCGCCACCTCCGACTCATCGACCGTCGTCCGCACCTCGGACACGTCCGGCGCGATCATCGCCGGGGTGCTCACCGCGGCCTTCGACACCTGTCCCTGCCGAACCGTCACCACCGTGTAGTGGGCGTCCACGCCCGCGCCGATTCGGTCGTCGACCAGTTCGACGCCGGTCACCTCACCGAGAAATTCCTCACGAGCGGTGCCTCCGTGACCGGTCCGGCGGCTCACCCGGTAGCCGACCGGGCCCTCGGCATCGGTGTCCGGCCGCCACGTCACCACCACGCGTGATCCGTCCACCCGTGCGGTCACGCCCCGAGGTGGAGACGGTGTCCGTGCTCGGGCGGTCGTTCCCCGGAGTGCGGGGGCGTCGGTGGAATCCAACGGGCGGCCTTTCACCATGGGGACGAAGGTGCTCGACGGGATTCGACGAGCATACTTCGCAGGGCCCCGTCCCAACGTGGCGAAACACCCTTTCGCGAAACGACTCGGAGGTCGTTTTCGATCCTTCGTCGGAACGGAAGAGAAAATTCTCTCCGATAAAGGGGAAAAGGGGTGAATCTACGGCAGGGACTTCTGCGAGGTCCGCGACAACGCCTGGTCCATCCGCGTCGCCAGGTCGTCGCTCAGCAGCCGCGCGTAGGTCTCGGTGATGTGGTGGGAGTCCCGGTACACCAGCACGTTGCCGATCACCACCGAACACGTGTCCTCGACACAGAACCGGTCGGTGAGGTCGACGATCTCGGAGTCCTCGACCTGTTCCACCGCCACCTCCTGCGGGTCGGCGGTCTCCATGGCCTGCTCGATCGGTCGGTCGCACTTCGTCGGGCTCCCGATGTTGGCGGCCAGGCAGTCCAACACGTCCTGGCTCACCCGAGGGGTGTCGCGTACGGCCAGTACCGGCACGCCCGCCTCGGTGATCTCATCCCACAGTCGCGCCATGCCCTCACCCATGACCCGTTGGACCTCCTCGGGGCCCTCGTCCCCGAGGCCGTAGGGGTTGCCCTTCACCGAGGAACTGGTGAACACCAGGTCGGGGTCGATCTCCAGGATCTCGTCGACCGTCTCGCGGTTCCACTCCTGGCAGTTCTCGTAGGGTCCGCCGTCCCGTCCCACCAGGATGTCGGTGAACGCGCACGCGGACTTGCTCAGGATCACCAGCCGCCAGCCGCGCTTCTCGCCGAGCTCCTCCAGGGCGGGGATCCATTGCAGGCTGTGCGAGTCGCCGGTGATCACCACGGTCGACTCGGCGTCGTCGGGGCCGTAGGCACACCAGTCGCTGGGATCGTCGTCGTCGAACCCGGCGTGGCAACCGTCGTCGTAGGTGCGGGGCACGTCGTCCTCGGCGTCGATGGGGGAGGGGTAGAGCATCTCCGAGGACGGGGCCCCGCCCTCCAACGCCTTGGGCCCCACGTGCACGGACGGGTCGAACTCGACCGATGCCATCCGGCCGACCCGGTGCGTGGCGGCGGCCGATACCAGGGCCACCGCCAGGATCCCGCACACGGCCAGCGCCAACGCGGCGCGGCCGGTGCGCACGAGCTTGTGCCGGGCCACCGGGTCCTCCACCCACACCTTGGTCCCCCAGGCGAGCAGTACCGAGACCCCGGCCGCGAGCACGACACCGAGCGGGCCGAGAGAGCCCCGACCGAGCAGTGCCGGCGTGAAGATGATGACGGGCCAGTGCCACAGGTACAGCGAGTAGGAGATGTCGCCGAAGAACCGGGCCGGTCGGGTGCTCAACACGACCGAGGCGGCCGGTCCGGAGGGGCTCTCGGCGGCGATCACCGCGACGCAGCCCAGGATCGGCAGCAGCGCCGTGTACCCGGGGAAGGGCGTACCGGAGTCGTAGAGCAGGGCCGATGCCACGATCGCCGCCAACCCGAGCCATCCCAGCGGCAGCCGCAGACGTTCCGGCAGCGACCCGTGGGACATCCCCACGGCCGACAACCCGCCCGCCGCGAGCTCCCAGGCTCGGGTGACCGGCCAGAAGTAGGCGCCCGCGTCACCGGAGAGGGTCATCCAGACCGAGCAGGCCAGGGACGTCACGAACACGGTGCCGAGCACGGCGGTCAACACCCCGTTCCCCGCCCGCCACCAACGCGCCGCCAACGCCCACAACAGGAACAACAGCGGCCACACCAGGTAGAACTGCTCCTCGACCGAAAGCGACCAGAAGTGCTGCACCGGGCTGGGCGGGGTCTCCGCCGCCAGGTAGTCCAACGCCTGGTCGGCCAGGTACAGGTTCTCCACCCACAGGGCCGAGGCGAGCAGCTGCCAGGCGGTGTCGCCCAGCCTGGTCACCGGTAGCACCACCAGCGACACCGCACCCGTGACGAGGAGGACCAGGGTGGCCGCGGGCAGCAACCTGCGCACCCGCCGCACGTAGAACCTCCCCAGCGACACCCGTCCGTTTTCGGTGACCTCGCGCAGCAGCAACGACGTGATGAGGAAACCCGAGATCACGAAGAAGACGTCGACGCCCACGTAACCACCGGGGAGCAGTTCCGGCTCCAGGTGGTAGACGAGCACGAGCAGGACGGCGAGGGCGCGAAGGCCTTGTACCTCGGGTCGGAACCTGGTCAAGGTGGTTCCGGTCCGCCCATCGCCCTTGCCTGAGGAAGGGACGGGCGGCTGCGCGGGGAGAGCGGGTGATCGCATTGGGCCATGGTGGCGCGTTCGGAGAAACCTTTGGTACGGACACGGCAATGCTTCAGTGAGAATTTTCCGAACCGTCGTTCCGAAGTGAACGCGACCTGTCCCGAACGTCACCGAATCACCCACCCTCGGACACCGTTCCACCCCTCGGTGACATGTGGGTAACGCAGATCACACCCTGGCCGGAGTTTCCTGATTCCCCGCCGAAAGAACGCGGAAAAAAGAAGAACGGCCTTTCTGATTCCGCCCTTTCTGAACATTATCGAGTTGTGGTCGAGTCGCCCCACCCTGGAAGAGTGGTCCGATTCCTCCTGGCCGGCGGGGGAGGTTCCCGCGGTGACACGGGAGGGTCTCCGCGGGAGCACGACTCGGCATTGGTGGCACGAGCACGCTCGTTCTCGGGCAGACTGGCATGTGGACCTTCCCAAGTCATTCCCCTGCCCCCCGCAAGAGGAGACACCCGTGGCCCCCTACACCCGCACCCGCCTGGCGGCGGTCGTCGTGGTGCTGCTCGTCCCGGCGGTGCTGTATCCGCTGGTCGGGCTGTGGGCACTGGTGTGGATTCCGGTGGCGTTGCTACTGCTGGGGATGGCCCTGGCGCGGCCGGCGGTGCTGGCCGGAGTCGGGCCCGCCCTGGTGCGTGCGCTGTCCGCGACCGGACCCGAGGTCGAACCGCGATCCGTCGAGGTGGAGGAACGGCGCGATGGCTCCGACCGGGGCTCCGACCGGGGCGACGAACCCGACCCGGTTCCGGCGCCGAGTGGTGAGAGCGGTACCCGCGGGGTGCGTCTGCGCCGCACCGCGCTGCCCAGCGCCGAGGACGACTACGAATTCGTGTTCTCCGCGCGGGTGCACTGGCGGTGGGCCGGCCGCATCGACCTGCGGCTGCGCAACCCCGCCGGTCCCGCTTCGCACTCGATCCTGCTGCGTGCCCGCGAGGTCCTGGCCCACACCCGCCCGGAGGACCGTGGGGTGGTCGAGGTCGAGTTGACCGCGCTCTTCGCCAACGAGTCCCCCGTGGCCGACGGCATCGTCGAGGTGTGGGCCGACGACGTGCGCGTGGACCTGGAGGACGAGGACGAGGAACGCCTGAGGAGCATCGTCCGCCTGCGCAAGGATCGGGCCCTGTGGGAGGCCGAACACGAGGCCGAGTCGGTGCGCGCCGTCCTGCGGGACGCCCCGGCGAGTGGACCGGGGCCCGTACCCGGAGGCCCCGCACCGGACCCGAGGCCCTCGCCCGCGCGTTCGTCGACCGAGGAGCCGATCGAGGAACTGTCCGGCCAGATCATCGAACACTTCGAGCACCCCGTCTCCGGCAGCGGCGTCGACGACGAGGGTTATGAGAGCTACTGGTGGCCCGCCGACCCCGGTGAGGACGAGGCCGCCATGCAGCAGGACGTCCAGGTCGCCATCCTGCGCGGGCTGATCGACTCGGTCCCGGGCGAGGCCGAGCGCGCCGCGTTCGTTCGGGAACAGGTGCACCTCCTGGAGCGCGGTGGCTTCGCCCACGTGGCCGAGCGCATCCAGTCCGTCTATCCCGACCACTGATCCGGCCGATCACAGCGCCCCCAGCCCCACTCGGGCGCGGGGCTCAGACGGCGGTGAACTTGGGGGAGTAGGCGGCGTGCAGGACCAAGGTGGCCGCGCCGATGGCCCCGACGTCCTCACCGATCAGGGACGGCTCCACCCGCACCCGGCGCACCCCGCGGGCTATGGTGCGTTCGGCCACCGCGCGGTCCAGCGCCCGGGCGTACAGCGCACCGATGTGCGACATGCCCCAGCCGCCCAACACCACCACCGGGACGTCCACCAGGTTGAGCAGGGTCACCGCGGCGTCGCCCAGGCGCCTACCGGCCTCGCCCACCACCGCCGCGGCTACCGGGTCCCCGGCGCGCGCCTCCCGGCACACCTTCCGGTACGCCGCCACCGTGCGGGCCTGTCCGCGTCCGTAGTCCGCCCGGTCCTCCCCGCGTCGGCGGGCGGCCTCTGTGGCGACGGCGTGCGGGGCCGTGTAGGTCTCCAGGCAGCCCCGGTCGCCACACGGGCAGTCCGGTCCCCGAGGGTCCACGGTCACGTGACCGATCTCGGCAGCGTTGAAGGTGCCGCCGCGATACACGTCGCCGTCCAGCACCAGGCCGCCGCCGATGCCGGTGCCCACGTACACGAACGCCATGTCCTCGGAACGCTCCGCGCCCCCTGCCCAGCGTTCGCCGATGGTCGCGGCGGTGGCGTCGTTGTCGATCACCACGGCCAGCCCGGTGCGTTCGGACAGGTCCTCACGGAGCGGGACCGACCGCCATCCGGGCAGGTGGGGTGGGGTGACGGCGCTGGCGGAACGGTCGATCGGCCCGGGCGTGGCCACCCCCAGCCCCAGGACCCGGTCGGGGGCGGGCGAGTCCGCCACGATGGCGCGCACCGAACGGCTCAGGGCGTCGATGACCCGGCGCGGACCTTGGGCCGAAGGTGTGCGCCGGCGGGAGCGGGCCACCACCCGGCCGGCCAGGTCGGTGACGACCAGGGTGGTGGAGGCCGGGTCGATGTGCATGCCCACCGCGTAGTAGGCGCCGGCGTTGAGCCGCAGCATGGTGGCCGGTTTGCCGCCTCGCGAGAGGGCCCGGCCGTCCTCCAGGACCAGGCCGTCCTCCAACAGGCGCCGCACGATGTTGGAGACCGTCTGCGCGGTCAGCCCGGTCCGTTCGGCCAGTTCGACCCGACTGACCCCGTCGGAGCGGCGTACCGCGTCGAGCACCCTGCTCTGGTTGAGGTCGCCCAACCAGAGCAGGTTGGTGCTGGTGCGCATGCGTGGAGTCCCTCCGCCTTGCCGGTGCGGACACCCGGCCGCCCGTCCCACCCGAGGGTAACCGCACCGGTTCACCCGACTTCCCCCATTGTCTTTATCCAAGGTTTTTAGTAAGCATGTGATACGGCTCACTCTCCCGGGTCGCCCGGCCATCGCTGCGTGAGGGGTACACGATGAGGGGAACTCCACGGAAGACCACCCGGGCGGCGGCCGCCGCCGCACTCCTGGCCCTGATCGCCGCCGGCTGCTCCTCGGGGGAGGCCCGGGACGCCGACACCGTACGGATCGCCTACCAGAAGTTCGGGACCTTCATCGCGATGGACTCGCTGATGCGCAAGGTCAAGGAGGAGTTCGAGGCCGACAACCCCGACGTCACCGTGGAACTCAACGCCATCGAGGCGCAGGCCGAGGACTACCAGACCCAGGTCAACCTCATGAACGGCTCCGCGAGCGAGGCCCCCGACCTGATCTACCAGGACACGTTCACCATCAACCAGGACGCCGACGCCGGCTACCTCATGCCGTTGGACGACCACTTCGACGCCTGGGAGGACGCCGAACGGTTCAACGAACAGGAGGCCGAGGCGGTCACCTCGCTGGACGGAACCCGCTACGGGGTCATGCTCGGCACCGACGTGCGCGGCCTCTGGTACCGGACCGACTTCCTGGAACAGGCCGGTGTGGAACTCCCCTGGGAACCGGCCACCTGGGACGAGGTGCTCGACACCGCCCGCGCCGTGCGGGAGGAGTTCGGCGACGAGGTGGTCCCGCTCAACGTCTACTCGGGGACCCCCGCCGGTGAGGCCGCATCCCTCCAAGGCTTCCAGATGCTGCTCCGCGGCACCGACGACAGCCTGTTCGATGAATCCTCCGAACAGTGGGTCTCCTCCAGCACCGGGTTCACCGAGTCCCTGGAGTTCGTCCGGACCGTCTTCGACGAGGACCTCACCCTCGCCCCACAGGACGCCCTGGACGCCAACATCGGCACCGTCAACAACGAGGAGCGCTTCCCGGGTGGGGAGATGGCGATCAGCCTGGAGGGCCCCTGGGCCACCCAGTCCTGGATCGAGGACGCCAACCGGCCATGGCCGGAGTGGGAGGACCACATGGAGTTCACCCCCATGCCCACCCGGGACGGGCAAGGCGCGGGCGTGAGCAGTATGTCCGGTGGCTGGGCCCTGTCGATGGGGGCCCACGCCACCGACCCTGATCTGGCCTGGCGGGTCATGACCCACGCCCTGAACCAGGAGAACGCGGTGAAGTTCGCGGTCGAGGGCGGCCAGATCCCGGTGCGTTCCGACGTCGCCGAGGACCCCGGCTTCCTGGAGGCCGCGCCCAAGGCCGAACGGTTCGCCGAACTCGTCGACGTCACCGGTTTCCGGCCCGCCTACAGCGAGTACCCGAGGGTGTCCCTGGCGATCCAGGAGGCCATGGAGGTCGTCATGCTGGGCGAGGCCACCCCGGAGGAGGCCGCCGAACTCTACGCCCGGGAACTGGAGTCGATAGTGGGCCCGGACAACGTGACGGACGGTTCCTGACCGGTGGCGGTCACGACCACCCGCGACGACCGGACCACCCGGAAGGCCGAGGCCCACCGAGGTCGGCGGTGGGCGCTCTCGGCCCGCTGGGTCCTGCCCATGGGCCCCGCCCTGTTCCTGCTGCTGGCGTTCTTCGCCGGCCCCATCCTGTGGACGGTGTGGGCGTCCCTGACCAACGCCGCCCTCACCGGCGCGCAGGCCGCGCAGACCGAGTTCGTCGGCTTCGCCAACTTCGAACGCCTGCTCGCCGACACCCGTTTCCGCGAAGCCACCCTCCTGACCGTGCTCTTCCTGGTGGGGTGCGTGTTCGGGCAGACCGTGCTCGGACTGACCCTGGCGCTGCTGATGCACGACCGGCACGGCGCGGTGCGCGCCACGGTCGGCGCGATCGTGGTGGGCGCCTGGGTGGTCCCCGAGGTCGTGGCCGGGTTCGTCTGGTACGCGTTCCTGGAACGGGAGGGCGGCTTCAACTCCGTCCTCGGGTTCTTCGGCGCGGAGCCGCAGAACTGGCTGTTCACCGCACCCTTGCTCGCGGTGGTGTCGGCCAACGTCTGGAAGGGCACCGCCTTCTCGATGATGACCTACTCGGCGGGTCTGTCGGAGGTGCCCGACGACCTCAAGGAGGCCGCCAGGGTGGACGGAGCCTCCTCCTTCCAGGTACTGGTGCACGTGGTGTTGCCGTTGCTGCGCCGCACGCTGGCCACCACCCTGCTCCTGATCACGTTGCAGACCGTGCAGGTGTTCACGCTGATCTTCGTGATGACCTCCGGCGGACCGGGCGCGCGCAGCACCACGCTGCCGCTGCTGATGTACCAGGAGGCGCTGCGCATGGGCGACCTGGGTTATGGCACCGCGATCGCCCTGGCGTTGCTGGTGGTCGCCGGCCTGTTCTCCGTCGTCTACGTGTGGATGCTCAGCAGGGAGGAACAGCGATGAGTCGTGAGCGGAGCGGCGGGACCGGCGCACGCACCGGAACGCGGATGGTGGTGAGCGCGCCCGGCCGAGTCGCCTCGACCCTGCTGACGTACCTGATCCTGGGCGGGCTGGCCGTGGTGTTCCTGGTGCCCATGTTGTGGATGCTGTTCGCGTCCGTGGACACCGAACCCTCCCTGCGCGCGGGACTCCCCACCGCGCTCACCCTCGACCACTTCACCGCGATCATGACCCCCGAGATCGTCTACCGGCCGATCTGGAACAGCGTCCTGACCTGTGGGGGAGCGGCGGTGATCACCGCCTTCTGCTCCATGCCGGCCGCCTACCCGCTGTCCCGGTACAACCTGCGCTTTCGCAAACCGTTCCTGTACTCGGTCCTGTTCGCCACCGGTCTGCCCATCACCGCGATCATGGTGCCCGTCTACGGGATGTTCGTGCAGGCCGACCTGTTGAACTCGCTGACCGCCACCACCCTGTTCCTGGCCGCGAGCACCCTGCCGTTCGGGATCTGGCTGACCAAGAACTTCATCGACGGCATCCCCATCGCCCTGGAGGAGGCCGCCTGGGTGGACGGGGCGTCCGCCTGGCAGTCCCTGCGCCACCTGGTGGCTCCGCTGCTGGCCCCCGGCCTGGCGGTGGTGGGGATCTTCACCCTGGTCACCACCTGGGGCAACTTCTTCGTGCCGTTCATCCTGCTCACCAGCCCGGAGAAGATGCCGGCGGCGGTACGCGTGTTCGCGTTCTTCGGCCAGTACGGGAGCGTGCGCTACGGCGAACTGGCGGCGTACTCGTTGCTGTACACGGTGCCGGTGGTGGCGCTGTACATGGTGGTCTCCCGCGCCATGGGCGGCCGGTTCGCCCTCGGCGGCGCCATGAAGGGCTGAGGGAGACCCGCCGGTCCCGGGGCTTCGGGGACCGGCGGGACGAATCAGAGCTCCAGGCGCAGGGTGAGGATTTGGAAGGGGCGCAGACCCACGTTCACCAGACGCGGGCCCCGACCGTCACCGTCGGCCGGTGCCACGGCCGACAACAGCTCCGGGGCGCCCTCGTAGTCCTCCTCCAACAGGTTCACCGCCCGCACCCCGCGCACGGGGAAGCCGGTGCGCAGCGACGTCCGAGCACGCCCACCGCGAGCCTCGTAGAGGCGCACCACCACGTCCCCCGAACGGTCGTCGGCGAGCTTGACCGACTCCACCACCACACCGGGATCGGCGACCTCCACCAGCGGATCCACCGCGCTCGCGCCCGGCGCCGAACGCACCGGCAGGTTGATCCGGTACCCCTCGCGCACCGCGTCCTCGATCTCCGCGCCGGGTGCCAACGCGTAGCGGAGCCGGTGCTCGCCCTGGTCGGTCTCGGGGTCGGGGAAGCGTGGTGCCCGCAGCAGCGACAGTCGCACCGTCGTGGTGGTCCCACCGTCGGAGCGCACGTCACGGGTGACGTCGTGCCCGTAGGTGGAGTCGTTGAGCACCGCCACCCCGTAGCCGGGTTCGGCCAGGTGCACCCAGCGGTGCGCGCAGATCTCGAACTTGGCGGCGTCCCAGGAGGTGTTGGTGTGGGTGGGCCGCTTGACGTGCCCGAACTGGATCTCCGACGACGACTCGTGCGCCCGCACGTCCACCGGGAAGGCGGCCTTGAGGAACTTCTCGCGTTCGTGCCAGTCCACGATGGTGTCCACGTCCATCCGCCGAGCGCCCGGTGACAGCGACAGAACCTGGGTGAGCGAGGATTCCCCGAAGGAACGGGTGACGCGCACGCCCACGGCGCCCTCGGAGAGCGCGACCTCGGCGGCCTCTTCGGTGGTGAGCGCGGTGACCGAGTCGACCTCGGTGAGGTCGGTGACGCTGTTGCGGTAGAACTCGTCCACGTCCCAGGCGTCCCACTGGTTCGGGACGTCCTGGTGCAACTGGAGCAGGTTGCCGGGTAGCCCAGGAGCGAGCACCTCCCGGCCCTCGGGTTCGGCAGAACGGTCCAGGACCGACGTCACCAGCCCCCGGTGGTCCACCCGCGCCGTCAACAGACCGTTGTCCAGGACGAACCCGTCGTCGTCGCCGGTCAGGGTGGGTTCGACGGAGCCCTCGACGGTGGGGGAGGGGACCCGAGAACGCGGCGACGCCCCCAGCGCGGGCACCCCGTCGCGTTCGTGGGGGGTCGGGTTGAACACCACCTCGTCGCCCTCACCGCCCTCACCGCCGGTACCGGCGGCGCTTTCGGCGCCGGCCAGAGCCGCCTGTGCCCGTTCGATGATCTCGGTCAGTTCCGCGGCGACCTCCCGGTAGGACTCGGCGGCCTCACGGTGCACCCACTGGATCGAACTCCCCGGCAGGATGTCGTGGAACTGGTTGAGCAACACCGTCCGCCACACCCGTTCCAACCGCTCATAGGGGTACTCGGCACCCACGCGCACCGCGGCCGTGGCCGACCACAGCTCCGCTTCGCGCAACAGGTGCTCCGAACGCCGGTTGCCCTGCTTGGTCGCCGCCTGGCTGGTGTAGGTGCCCCGATGGAACTCCAGGTACAGCTCGCCCGACCAGACCGGGGCGTCGGTGTACTCGGCGTGCGCCCGCGAGAAGAACTCCTCGGGGTGCTCGATCGTCACCCGAGGCGACCCCTCCAGGTCCCGCGACCGCGCGGCCCGGCCCAACATCTCGCGAGTGGGTCCGCCACCGCCGTCCCCGTGCCCGAACGGCACCAGCGAGTACGAGGACCCGCCCTTGTCCCGGAAGTTGCGGGAGGCGTGCGCCAGCTCCGCCCCGGTCAACTCCGCGTTGTAGGTGTCCACCGGTGGGAAGTGCGTGAACACCCGGGTGCCGTCCAACCCCTCCCACCAGAACGTGTGGTGGGGGAACCGGTTGACCTGGTTCCACGAGATCTTCTGGGTGAGGAACCAACGCGACCCGGACAACCGCACCAGCTGGGGCAGGGCCGCCGAGTACCCGAAGGAGTCCGGCAGCCACACCTCCTGGGTGTCCACCCCCAACTCGTCACGGAAGAACCGCTTGCCGAACACGAACTGGCGGGCCAGCGCCTCCGCCCCCGGCATGTTGGTGTCGGACTCCACCCACATGCCGCCCACCGGAACGAACCGGCCCGCCTCGGCCTCCCGCACCACCCGATCGAACAGCCCCGGCTGGTACTCCTTGAGCCACGCCCACTGCTGGCCCTGCGACATCGCGAACACCAGCTCGGGGTGGTCTTCCAGCAGTCCCACCACGTTGGCGCTGGTGCGCGCCACCTTCCGAACGGTCTCGCGCAGCGGCCACAGCCACGCCGAGTCGATGTGGGCGTGCCCGACCGCCGAGATCCGATGCGCTCCGGCCGTGGCGGGCGAGGCCAGCTCCGGGGCCAACACCGCGCGGGCGCGCTCGGCGCTGCCGGGCACGTCCTGTGGGTCCAACGCGTCCAAGGTGCGGCCCAGCGCGCGCGACAGCCGCCAGCGTCTGGGGTCGCCCTCGTCGAGTTCTCGGGCCAGCCCGCCGGCCACCTCCAGGTCCAGGGCCAGCTCCCACACCCGGTGCTCGAAGATCGCCAGGTCGGCGCGGGCCAACCGGTACAGGGGTTCGTCATCGGGGCCGCGCCCACCGCCGAGTTCGGTGGGCTGGAACGGCGGATCGTCGAGGATGACGGGGTTGGCTGCGGCCTCCACGTGGAACTCCACCTCCTCGCCGCCGTCGCAGGGGGAACCGACCGGAATCCACGCGTTACGAGGGTTGAGGCCCTTGACCACGGTGCCGTCGGCGCGGTGCACCAGCCCCTCGCTCTGGAAGCCGGGCATGCCCACGTCGAAGCCGAGGTCGACCACCGCCTCCACCCGCCGACCGGCCCACTCGGCGGGCACCCGGCCGCGCATCCGGAACCAGGTGGTGCCCCACGCCGGCCCCCACGCGTCACCCACCTGGGCGGGTTCGTAGGGCGCGGCGATCCCCTCCGCCGCCGGTACCGGTTCCCCGGGCGCGTCCCAGCGCGCCACCTCCAAGGGGACCGATGTTCCATGCACCGCGGGCCACACCCGTTCCCGCAGAGCCCGTTCCAGTCGTGCCTCGATCAGCCGCCGGTCGTCATGCACGGTGGGTCTCCGATCACTCGTCCCCTGGCAGGTGCTGCGTACGTTGCCGGCGTCACACGACTTCGTCAATGCTTTGGACGAAGTGGTGTGCGGGGAGTTCAGGGTCGGTGGCGATCGAGAACCCGCTGGGCGGCGCGAAGCCGTTCGACCTCGGACAGATCGGGACCCTCGCCGGAGACCTCGTCGGCCCAGACCAGCAACCTGTTCAGGTGCGGGATCGCGGTGCGGGTCGTCACCTCCGAGCGGCCCGCGACCACCAGGCCGGCGGTGCCGTCGACCGTGACGACGTCCCCGTCGGTCAGCGTGTGCGCGCCGACGCCGACCACGGCGGGCCTGCCCAGGGAACGCGCCACGACCGCCGCGTGCGAGGCCGGCCCGCCCCGTTCGGTGACCACACCCGCGGCCGCGGCCAACCCGCTCATGTCCATGGGCGAGGTCTCCGGGCGAACCAGGACAACCGGGCCCTGGGCCGCCATCCGGACCGCCGCCGCGCAGGTGGTGGCCGCCCGACCCGTCACCACGCCGGGGACCGCGCCGATTCCACGGGCGAGCGGTTCCACACCGGGCGCGAGCACCACGCGCGGGGTCCGTACCCGTTCCAGGTGCGCGGGCGCCACACGGAGCAGCGCCTCCCGCCTGGTCGACGTCCCCTCGTCGACCAGGTCCACCGCCACACGCACGGCCGCCGCACCCGTGAACCGGCCCGGGCGGGCCTGCAATAGCCACAGCCGGCCGGACTCGAAGGTGAACTCCACGTAGCAGGCGTCGCGCAGGTCCTTCTCGACGAGCGTCAGCGCACGTGTCAGGTCGGCCCACACCCCGGGTTCGCGGTGGGCCAGATCGCCCAGGGGTCGGGTGCGGGAACCTCCGGAGACCACCGCGTCGCCGCGACTTCCGAACAGCACCTCGCCGTAGGGGCCGGGCGCCCCGGAGTTCGGGTCGCGCCCGAACGTCACCCCCGCCCCGCTGTGTTCGTCCCGGTCTCCGTCCACCATGGTCTGCACGACGACGGCGGTGCCCAGGTCGTGCGGAATGCCGTGCAGGGTCCGGTAGGTGCGGGCGCGCGGGGTGTGCCAGGAGGCGAACACGGAGCGGATCGCCGCCCGCACCTCCTGCCCGGGATCGGGACCGGTGCCCAGGCCCAGGACGGTGTCCATCATCCCCGGCATGGACACGCTCGCCCCGGAGCGCACCGACACCGTCAGACGGCGATCGGGGCCGGGGCCGGCGTCGGGGGCGCCGAAGGTCCGGCCGGTGACGGACTCCAGCCGGGCGAGGGCGACGTCGAGTTCGGCGTCCAACCCCACGGGGAACACACCGGAGTCGAGGAAGGCGCGGCACGCCTCGGTCGTGACGACGAAGGCCGCCGGAACCGGCAGTGCCAGCCGTATCAGGCCCACGAGCCCGTGCGCCTTGGCGCCCAGCAGATCGGGGGTTCCCGTCTCGTCCGCCGTGAGCGGGCGCGTCCAACGCGCTTTGGGGCTCATCGGGTGATCCCCAGGGTGGCGAGCAGGTCCTCGTGCAACTGCGACCACACGGTGTGGAAGGAGTCGGTGGCGTCGGCCACCTGGTCGAGTTCACCGGCGTGGGCCCGTTCCAGGGCTCCGGCCAGCCGCACCCGGTAACGTCCGAACCGGGGCAGGGCCAGGGCCAGGTCCGCGCAGACGCCGTCGCGTCGGCGTTCGAGGTCGGCGAAGGCCGCCAGCACTCGGGCGTCGTAGGCGGGATCGGTGTGGTCGTTGGCGGTGACCACCCCGTCGAGGGGACGCAGCTGCCAGGCGCCGCACAGGTCGAGCGCCTCCGGGTTGAGTTCCTCGAAGGCCTCGTGGGTGCGCACGGCCAGGTCGCGGGCGCCGGTTCGGTCGAGTTCGGCGCCGACGCGCTCGGCATCGGAGATCCGGCCCGCCTCGGTCGGGCCCCAACCACCGAAGGGTCCGGGGGTACGCGTGACCAGACCGGCCACGGCCAGGTCGATCAGCTCGGACTCGACGTCGTCGTGGTTCAGCCCGGTGGCCTCTGCCAGGCGTTCGATGCCGCAGAACCCGACGACGCGCAGGCCGTGCAGGACGAGTAGGTCGTGTGGTGTGGTCACCGGTGGCACGCGGATCGGCCCTCTCCAACGATGGGATCCAAATGTCGTCAACATCTGGATGATAGGAACATCTCTATTGTAGGCCGGGGTGGATGGCGGCCGCACGCGGCGACGGCACGTGCGGGCCGGCGACCCCGCGCTGGGGCTGCCCGAATCCAGGCCGTCTACGTGCTCATGGACGCCAAGACGCTCACCCCGAGAGCGCTCGTCGACGGGGTGGGTCTGACCTCGCTGCCTGCCCCGGCCACTTCCGCGGTCGCGGCAGTGCGGTGACGTGGTGCTCGCCATCGGGGAGGGCACCCTGAACGTCGACGACCTGGTCGGACCGGCCCCGCTGGTGCGTGGTGAGCTCACCCGTCGCGCCGACCGGCCCAACGTGTTCAAGGGCTCGGGCATGTCCTGCCGGGACCTGGCCGTCGCCTTGGGCGTGGCGCCCACCGACCGACCGGCGTCCGGCCACGCCGAGGGGCTCGCCGCGATGCTGTTCGGCATCGAGGCGGGCCCCTCGGTGTTCTGTCACGTGCCCCGTGCCGGGTTCGAAAGCGCCTGGTGTCAAGGGGTTCCTCCGTCGCCGAATATTTGAGAGATCAAGTGACTAGCTAATATCTTCCTGGGAAGGTATGCTGTGGTCAAGCGAGTGGGGCGACGAGGCACCACCCGGACCCCTGCGGAAAGGAACCAGGTCATGGCCGCCAACGCGACGACCCGGCAGAACAACGACATCGCGCGAGTCCTCAACCCGAACACCGCGATGGACGCGGTCACCCTGCGCGTGGGCGACCTCGAACTGATGAGCTCCTACTACGCGAACGCCCTCGCCCTCGAACCGGTGGAGGAGCGCGCGAACGGCCGCCGCGTCCACCGGGTCCTGGGCCGCGGCACCACACCCATGGTCCGGCTCGTCTCCACCCCGGACCTGCCCGCCGTCGACCGCCGCGAGGCCGGTCTGTTCCACACCGCCTTCCTCTTCGAGGACCGGCAGAGCCTGGCCGCCACGGTCTACCGCGCCGCCCAGGACAGCCGCAGCCGCTTCGTCGGCTCATCCGACCACCTGGTGAGCGAGGCCTTCTACTTCACCGACCCCGAGGGCAACGGCATCGAGCTCTACATCGACCGTCCGCGCTCGGAGTGGAGCTACGCCCCCGGCGGCGAGCTGCGCATGGCCACCGAGTACCTGGACCCCAACGCCTTCCTGCGCGAACACCTGGACCAGAGCGTCGTGGACTCCGCGCCCCGCCTGCCCGGCCTGGTCGGCCACGTCCACCTACAGGTCGGCGACATCGACCGGGCCCGCGACTTCTACGTGGACACCCTCGGGTTCGAGACCACCGTGGGCAGCTACCCCGGAGCCCTGTTCGCCGCCGCGGGCGGCTACCACCACCACGTCGCGATGAACACGTGGAACAGCCGGGGAGTGGGCCCGCGCGCCTCGCGCCTGGGCCTGGGCGACGTGGCGGTCACCGTGCCGGCCCGCGAGGACCTCGACTCGCTGGTCGCCCGTCTGAAGGCCAAGGGCACCGCCTTCGCGGACGACGGCCGGTCCGTTTCCGCCAAGGACCCGTGGGGCACCCAGGTCACCGTCAGCCTTCCGGGCACCGGTGTGGAGGACCTGCTCAAGGCCTGACCCGCACCGGAACGGGGCCCGCCTTCCTCATCCCTCGGAAGGCGGGCCCCGGACACCTCCCCGGCCTCGATGAGTAATTCCAAGGGTGGGCGTGGTGGTTGGAGGTGGCCGGTGGTGG
>NZ_BCSH01000002.1 GCF_001570765.1 Nocardiopsis listeri NBRC 13360
TCCAGGACCGTGATGGCCCGGCGTGCGGGCTCCTTGGGAGGCCGTGTCACCACGGTCGCCCGCTCATTGCACTCCGTCCTGCGAAGACTGGACTCCAACATCGTTCGCTACGAGCACGAGCGAGTGGACCACCACGCCATGGACGAGTCCCCACCCCCGGAGAACTTCCGTCCCGAACTCTTCTCCGGTGGGGGCGATCTATGAGCGAGTGGGATGTCGACCCCACCGGCGTGGGCGGTGTTCTCCACAACGTGGCCGACCAGGTCGGTGACGGCGGTGGAGAAGCGCTCGACGGTCACCTCACCTCGCTCGCGAACTCACTTGTCGAGGCCGCCGGCTCGTCCATGAGCGGACCCGTCGGATCCGAGCTTTACGCGTTGCTCGAACACGTCGGCGAGATGTGCGAGGAAATGGTCGGTCGGGCCGGATCCGCGGTCGAAGGATGCGCGGAAGCCGTCGACGCCTTCCTCGTCGGCGACATGGAGATGGCGGCGGAGGCCCAGAGCGCCGCGGGAACAATCGACGACCCGGCTTGATCCCCCACTCTCGCTAGGACAGACGAATCACATGCCCCTCATCGAGGACTTCAGGCCCTCACACGATGACGATCCCCGCAACCAACAAGCGATCGACCACGATCCCAACACCCTCATCTATCCTCCGCTGATCCCCCGACCCGCCACGATCGTGGAGAACCTTCGGGAGGCGATAGGCACGATGAGGTCGGCGGCCGGGTCGATCAGCGACAGCGGCCACGACATCGAGGACACCTGGGGTGCCCTCCCCAACCACTACTCGGCGCCTGGCAGCGACACCCTCTTCTCCGCCATGGGACGGGTCTCCGAACGGGGAGACGACATCGATGGCGACATCGCCTCGGCGGTATCCGAATTGGAGACCTTCGCCGACGCGGCCGAGACCGCCAAGGAGAGGCTCGGTTCGCTCCGGGAGGAGGCCTGGGAGTTTCGTGAGGAGATGCAGGCCGAGGACGCCTGGAGCGAGAACCCGATCAACACGCTCCGTAACCTTCAACTCAAACTCGCGGTCAACAAGGCATGGGGTGAGTACTAGGACGCCGAGCGCGACTGCGCGACCGGGCTTTCATCGATCAGTGGTTCCGGTAACACCTACGTGGCCGCCGGTGAGGGCGAACCCGACACCGGAGAGGTCGTCTGCGGGATCGACCCGAACGACGTCCCCGATCCGAACTTCGACCCCGGCAAGTTCTCCGACTGGAAACGGGTCCACGAGTTCACCTGGGACTACCTGGAAAACGGCGACAAGCCCAGGGGCATGAACTGGGCGGTCGACGCCGGGATGGCCGGCTGGGACAACTTCGGCGGCGGCATGGTCTGGGACATCGGTGTCAACGCCGTGTCGGCGACCGGGCTGTGGCATGCGAACAGTGGTTGGGCCCAGAACGGTTCCGAAGCCTACGACAACGCCAAGGACCACCTGAAGGAGACCCTCAAGGGATACGGGGCGCTCGCGGGCTTGTACGGCGGAGCCGGCAACGTCCTCGACGATGGTGATTTCACCGGGGAAGCCTGGCTGCAGAACATGGGCGAGTCCTGGAAGGAGGTCGCCCACGACCTGGTGCCGTGGCGGGAGTGGGACGACCGTCCCATGTACACGATCACCACTGCCGGAGGAAACCTCGCGCTGACGCTGGTGGGTGGTCTGCCGGTGCGAGGTGCGACCATGCTCGCCAGGGTGGGGACCGGGGCGTTCCGACTGGACCTCGACGGGTTCACTCCATCCCTCCACCTCGGCCCAGGGTTGGCCGCACGTCCGGGTTTCGACCTGTCCGATGTCTTCCGTGGCCGGAATCCGGATGGGTCCGGGGGAGTGCTCGGTCGGTTGAACGACCTCTCCGTGCGGCTCAACGAACTCACCACCCGTTGGTCGACACCGGAACAGTCGGTTCCGGACCGGCCCACGCCACCGTTCGCGAACCACGGCGACGCAGATGGCTCGGGTAGCAGACCTACGCGCTCCGACGAATCCGAAGGCTCCCGCGACGGCCGCCGTTCGGAGGAGCCCGCCTCGACGGGGCGTCGGAACGAAACCGAGGACCGATCGGTTCGTGGACTGTCCGCGGAGGTCGACCGGTTCAGCGCGATGGACGCGGAAAAGCGTGCCCGTCTGCTGAAACGCAGTCTGGACCGGGCAACGGTCGGACCCGGCGGGATGGAGATCCCCGGGCCCGACGGTCTCGGACGCCGCAATGGAGAGGACGGTTTCCGGGCTCAGAGTTCCACCGCCGGCGAACCACATGGTGGACATGATGGAACCCGGGCGCGAGACGGACAGAGCCCTGGAAGTACCGCTTTGCTGGAGCGCGACTCCGGCGGTCACTCTGGGGGGACCGGCACGGGTGGTGCTTTCGGTTCCGGCGGAGGTCCCGCTCACTTCGGTGGTGGGGGTGGTGGAGGTGGTGGTCGCCCCGATGATCCCTTCGCCAATGGAACCGGGGACGATCCCAGGCCACCCGGCCCCAAGACCCTGGCGGAGTTCGAGAAGCACCGCTGGGGTGACCAGAAGGACCCGGCCGCGGAGGAAGCCTTCCTGCGGGATGTGGAACATCTGGTCAACCACGACGAGGGTTTCCGGAAGAAATATTACAACCGGATCGGTCATCGGGTTAAAGAAGATCTTAAGATCGGACTGGAGAATTGGCAGCTTCCCAAGCTCCACATCAATGAGAATACTGGTTGGCGCACACCTCTCAAGCAGCCGGATTCACCGGACTACTATGGGGACAAGACCAAGGTCAGGATCAATAGCCCTGACTTCCTCAAGGATTCAAATGGGAATCCGCTGACAGGTGACGAGCTCGCCAGGAAGGAGAAACTCCGCGAAGATTTCAGGAGCCTTGATGCTTTGGCGGAACAGAAGGCGAAGACGTACGATGATGCGGTAAGAAAAAACGAAACTTTCAAGGCGGCGGAGAAGAAATACGGGAAATATGTAGAAGGTGGAGAAAATCATGACCTGCTCGAAAGGGCGCACCAGGACAAGGTGGATGCTTATCACAAATCGACGAAGGTGGCCGAAACCTTTGGCGAGGAGTCGGCGAAGATCGCCGCCCGCTACGAATTCGACGGAAGTCCTCTGCTTGACAAGCATGGCAATGAGGTTATGCGGGAGGTCAAGGATGATCAAGGCAACGTGATCGGAGAGGAGAAGGTCGTCAAACCGGACCTGGAAGGTGCGACCCTTTTGGGCCGTGGGTCCGGGGTTCCTGGAAACGGAAACAGTCAGTTCGATCTGATCTATGAGACCAAAGACGGGGATATCGTCATCGTCGAGGCCAAAGCCAGCACGAAGACTTCCTTGGGTACAAGGATCCATGCCCCGGTAGGTGGAAGCGCCGCCGATGTCATGCAGGGGACCAGTGGCTATTTTGATTCGATCCTTGATGCCATGCGTGGCCGAGGCCATGGCTCTAAGGTCTCAGTAGGTGAGGGTTCAAAAATTATCGAAGATGACAAAACGGAGGATAGGAGGATATCGGTGGGAGAGCGGGAGCTTGCTGATTACATTGAAGGAAAAATGAAGGAGGGTAAAGTTACGTACGCTTTGTTTAAGGGGAATCCAGTATCTGCAAAAGGTGGCTATTCCGCTAACGGATATGACTATCAAATTTTCGATGTAGGATAATTATCATGCATGTGGCTCGTTCTGAAATTATGCGCAAGGTCGACGAAGACGATATTCGGTATAACCAGAAGTATATTGAGAAGCAGGTGAGTTCTCTTGCTGATGGGGCGAGGGGTATGCACCTTGGAATCAATAATATGACTGGAAAGGTTTTGGAGTTCTTGGTTGTCGATCCTCGGGTTGAGGAGGTTCGGACCTGGGAAGCGTGGGTGACGTCGATGCAGTATCACTGCGCGTTCTATCAGGTGTCGATGGCGGAGCCTTATTCTCGGGTGGAGTGTTCGGTCGGTGGTCGGCTGTGGGATCTGGGTAGTTTGAAGCCGAACTGGGCGATCAATGCGAGTTCGTGGATCGGTGTTATGCGTAAGGCCTTGACTTGTCGTTCTGCTGATCGGTCTCGGTTTTTGGCGCATGTTCCGGTCGAGGTATTGCGTAGTGCGGGGGAGAGTGAGGGTAGTCGTTTCATGGCCGGTGTTTATGCGGAGGTGGAGGCGTGGCAGGCGTTTGTCCTGGGTTCGCCTGATGCGGCGGGGTTGGTGGAGCGGGCTCGGGTGTTGTCGGATCCGAAGCGGGCTTCGTTCGCTGCTGATCACGCGGAGATGGTGACGCTTCCTGAGCTGGATGTTCTGGGCAGGTTGGTCGCGGGGGACGGTCCCGGGTTCAATGAGGCTTTGGTGCGGGCCTTGGAGTCGTACCGGGAGTACAGCGCCGAAGAATTTGCCAGTGGCGGGTTTGAGGGCATCGTGCCGCTTGGGTTGCTGGCGTTGGCCTGTCTGGCCCATGACGGGGCCGTGGAGGGTGTGTCCCTCGAAGTGGAGTCCGATTATCTGCCCGCCGGGATCGTGAACGGTTCCTGGCTCGACGCCTTCCCCGTCTAACGACCTGTCGCATCAGTCGTCCTACTTAGAGGAGACCTCACATGGTTTTCGTTCCCCGCCGCACCCCGATCGGGTTCACGGTCGACGAGTCACGGGTGGAGGCTATCGAGGCCGAGCGTGAGCGTTACGTCCGGCTCTTGGTGGAGGAGACGGCGACCGCCGACGTCCACCTCGACGCGGTGTACCGCCTCGCCATGGAATTGCTGGTCCTGGACCCCGAGTGCACCTGGATCTGGGCATGGGACGCGTGGGCGTTCGCCTTCCAGTACCACCACGCCGTCGTCGCGCTCGGGACCAGTTCGCGGGGCACCGAACTGGAGTTGTTCGTGGACTACGAGAGCCGCTCGCTGGTCTCTCCAGGGGCCATGGCCGGAGCGGACGCGCGGACCTGGCTGACCGCGTTCTTCATGGGCTTGATCTGCCGGGACGAGAAACGGGTCCGGCACCTGGCGTCCATCCCCATCGAACGGTTGCGCGGAGAGGGCAAGGCCCGGCACCCCGAGTACGTCTACGCCTGGGTGAGCGCCCTACAAGCACTGATCAACCTTGACGACCGGCTTGTCGCGCACCTGCGGGAGGCGATGGAGGGGTCGGACTCCCATTCCCGAGAGGACGCCGGATCGGCGCTGGAACTGGACCTGCTGTTCTTCCCCCAACTGGACCTGCTGCGCGCCTACCTGACCGGCGAACCGGACGACTTCGAACGCACACTGGTGCGCGGCCTGGAGATGTTCGGGGACTTCCACGCCCGCTCGGAGGAAACCGATCCGCTGGAGCAGGTCCTGCCCCTCGGCCTGCTGGGGCTGGCTAGCCTGGTCTACGACGAGGCCGGGCGCGATCCGGACCAGCGGATGGACGTGCGTTCGGATTACCTTCCTCGGGTCCTCCTGGAGGGCGGTCGGTACGGGGAGTGCCAGGTCTGATCCCGCACCGGGCGAGGGCGGTCTCAGGCGCCTGTCGGGCCCCCTTAGTCTTGTTGCCATGACCCGCGCGAAGCTCGACAAGCAGCCCAAGGACGTCGCAGCGATGTTCGACGGCATCGCAGAGAACTACGACCTCGTCAACGACGTCATCTCGCTCGGCCAGGATCGTGCCTGGCGTCGGGCCGTGGTCGACGCGGTCGACGCCCACAGCGGTGAGCTGGTCCTGGACCTGGCAGCGGGCACCGGAACCTCCTCGGAGTCCTTCATCAAGAAGGGCGCTCGCGTCATCGCCTGCGACTTCTCCCTCGGGATGCTCGGCAAGGGCGCCGAGCGGCGTGGCGGTGCCTCTCGCGGTGGGGTGACGTTCGTGGCCGGCGACGCGCTGTCGCTGCCGTTCGCCGACGAGACCTTCGACGCGGTGACCATCTCCTTCGGTCTGCGCAACGTCGCCGACGTGGACCAGGCCCTGCGTGAGTTGCAACGGGTGACCAAGGTCGGTGGCCGGTTGGTCATCTGCGAGTTCAGCCACATCCCGGTGGAGTTCGTCGACAAGATCTACTCGACCTACCTGATGGCGGCGCTGCCCAAGGTCGCCGGCGCCTTCTCGGGGCGGAGCGAGGCCTACGACTACCTGTCGGAGTCGATCATGGCCTGGCCGGACCAGGCGGAGCTGTCCAAGTACCTCCAGGCGGCCGGTTGGTCACGGGTGGCCTGGCGCAACCTGACGCTGGGCACGGTGGCCCTGCACCGTGGTTTCCGGGAAAAGTAAAATCCGACATAACGCCCAAGTGGCTTTATTGTTCGTATAAATTAACAAAGTTCTCAAGTCCCAAGGAGTCCTGCTCCTTGGGACTTTTTACGTTACTGGTGAGTCACTTGGTCCTGTTTATCCGCCATGAGCTGCACTGTTGTCGTCAAGTGGCGCTTTGATGCCGGCTGTGGTGGTTATGGGTTCAATATCCGATTCATTGAAGAACGGCCCCCGGGTGTCGCCTCTTTGCTCTCGGGGGGCTAGACTTCGGAAAAGAGGCTTGTGAAGTGCTTCACAAGCGCACGAGGCGTAGGACACATGGCCCTATGTCGGACAAGTCGGAAGTCCCGAACCGACCCATAACACCCCCGTTGGCGGGTCGAACCCGCACTGGCCCGCCACGGTAGGACCGCGCGAGTAGTCGAGGACCCACCCGTGAGTGAGACAGCCACCTCCGCTCCCAGAGGCCGCGAGCGGATCGAGTACGACGCCGACGTCATCGTCGTCGGTGCCGGCCCCGCTGGTGCCACCACCGCCTACTACCTGGCCCAGGCCGGATTGGACGTCCTCCTCCTGGAGAAGACCTCCTTCCCACGGGAGAAGGTCTGCGGTGACGGACTGACCCCCAGAGCCGTGAAACAGCTCACCTCGATGGGAATCACCTTCGAGGACGAGGGTTGGATCAAGAACCACGGCCTGCGCATCGTCGGCGCCGGCGTCCGGCTCGAACTCCCCTGGCCCGAACTGGCCGCCTACCCCGGGTACGGACTCGTCCGCACCCGTTTCGACTTCGACCAGATCCTGGCCGAGAGGGCGGTCGGCGCCGGGGTGAAGCTCCTGGAGCGCACCAACGTCACCGGGCCGATCATGGACGAGCGCAGCAACCGCATCGTCGGTGTGCGCGCCAAGAACGCCGACCGCGAGCCCGTGAGCTTCCGGGCGCCGCTGGTCGTGGCCTCCGACGGAAACTCCTCCCGTCTCTCCGTGTCCATGGGGATCCGCAAGCGTGACGACCGCCCCATGGGCGTGGCCGTGCGCACCTACTTCGAGAGCCCCCGTCACGACGACGACTACCTGGAGTCCTGGCTGGAGCTGTGGGACCGCAGCGGCGACAAGGACGTCCTCCTGCCCGGCTACGGCTGGGTCTTCGGCGTGGGTGACGGCACCAGCAACGTCGGCCTGGGCATCCTCAACTCCACCTCCGCCTTCCAGGACGTCGACTACCGCAAGCTACTGCGCCGGTGGACCGACTCGATGCCCGAGGAGTGGGGCTTCAACGACGAGAACCGCAAGGGCAAGATCCTCGGCGCGGCGTTGCCGATGGGCTTCAACCGGGTTCCGCACTACTCGCGCGGGCTGATGCTGGTCGGCGACGCGGGCGGCATGGTCAACCCCTTCAACGGCGAGGGCATCGCCTACGCCATGGAGGCCGGCCAGATCGCCGCGGACGTGATCGTGCAGTCGCACGGTCGCACCACCCGGCAGACCCGGGAACGCGTCCTGTTGAGCTACCCGGAGATCCTCGCCGACACCTACGGCGGCTACTACACGCTCGGTCGCTACTTCGTGAAGGTCATCGGTCAGCCCGAGTTCATGAAGTACGCGACCAAGTACGGGCTGCGTCAACGCACCCTCATGAAGTTCGTGCTGAAGATGCTCGCCAACCTCACCGAGCCGAACAAGGGCGATGCCATGGACCGGGTGATCAACGGTTTGAGCAAGATGGCGCCCGCGGCCTGATCCGCGGTTTCTCGCGACGTCGCACTTTGGGCGCTTGAGCACGGGCCGAAGCGCCGGCGGAGGCCCGAAAAGATACAGCGTTCTCGTGATGGGCGCCCCTTTCGGGTGCTTTCGAAAGGGTGCCCCTCACACCGAAAAGGATGCGGGACATGCAGGTGAAAACGTTCACAAGACCGCCGGGCGCGCGCCCCGGTGGGCCGTTCAACGGAGGAGGGTGAGCCGTGGAGCTGTACACACCGCTACTCGTGCTCGGCGGGATCGGCGCCGCCTTCGTGGTGGTGTCGATGGTCGTCGGAGCGATCGTCGGACCCAAGCGCTACAACCGCGCCAAGATGCAGGCCTACGAGTGCGGCATCGAGCCGACCCCGCAGCCGGCGGGCGGCGGCCGTTTCACCGTCAAGTACTACATGACGGCCATGATGTTCATCGTCTTCGACATCGAGATCATCTTCCTCATTCCCTGGGCGATCCACTTCGACGCCCTCGGCTGGTTCGGTCTGATCGCGATCATCCTCTTCCTGGTGAACGTCTCCATCGCCTACGCATACGAGTGGCGTCGCGGAGGCCTCGAATGGGACTGACCCGTGCACCCCACCCCCAGGCACCACAGACCCGGCAGTTCAGCCTTGAGGAGGTCCGAAGCTGATGGGACTAGAAGAGAAACTCCCCGCGGGGATCGCGCTCACCACGGTCGAACAGGTCGCCGGGCTCGCCCGTAAGACCTCCATGTGGCCGGCCACGTTCGGTCTGGCCTGCTGCGCGATCGAGATGATGTCGGTCGGTGGCCCCCATTACGACCTGGCCCGTTTCGGCATGGAGAAATTCGGTGCCACCCCCCGACAGGCCGACCTGATGGTCGTCGCCGGACGCGTGAGCCAGAAGATGGCGCCGGTCCTACGGCAGATCTACGACCAGATGCCCGAACCCAAGTGGGTCATCGCCATGGGCGTGTGCGCTTCCAGCGGAGGCATGTTCAACAACTACGCGATCGTCCAGGGCGTGGACCACATCGTCCCCGTCGACATCTACCTGCCGGGCTGCCCGCCCAGGCCGGAGATGTTCCTGGACGCCGTGCTCAAGCTCCACGACAAGGTGCAGAACACCAAGCTCGGCGCCCATCGGGAGCAGGAGATCACCGAGACCGAGGAGCGGATGCTCCGTCATTCGCTGCCGCTGGTGACCAAGGACTGAACATGAGCAACGAGTACGAGCGCGACCGTGACGAGGCGGCGGAGAACCTGCCCGACCAGCGCGGGCGTGAACGGTTGGCCGCGCCGGTCAAGCGAACCGGCATGTTCGGGTCGACGACCACGGGGGACACCTCCGGGTTCGGTGGGCTGAAGGTGCGGGGGAGCGCTCCCGTCCACAGCAGTCGGCCCTTCACCGACCCCGACGATCCGCGCACCGCCGACTTCGACCGGGTCGCCGACGACCTGGAGGCGGCGTTGAACGCCCTGGAACGGGCGGACCTCGTCGAGCGGGTCGAGGTGGCGGTCGGGGAGATCACCTTCCACGTCCGCCGCGAGGGTCTCCTGGAAGTGGCCCGGGTACTGCGCGACGATCCCGCCCTGCGCTATGAGCTGTGCACCGGCGTGGTCGGGGTGCACTACCCCGACCACGCCGGACGCGAGCTGCACGCGGTCTACCACTTCCGGTCGATCACCCACAACAGCGAGATCCGGGTCGAGACCACCTGCCCCGACGCCGACCGGCACGTGCCCTCCATCGTGTCGGTCTACCCGACCAACGACTGGCACGAGCGCGAGGCCTGGGACTTCTTCGGGATCGTCTTCGACGACCACCCGGCCTTGACCCGTATCCAGATGCCCGACGACTGGGACGGTCACCCCCAGCGCAAGGACTACCCACTGGGCGGCGTCCCGGTCGAGTACCGGGGCGCGACCGTGCCCCCACCGGACGAGCGGCGGGACTACAAGTGAACCGCCCGGCCACCACACGAGTGATTCGAAGGGCCATCCAGAAGGGAGGCACGGCATGACCGTCACCGAGGACTACATCGACGCCTCCGGTGGGGACTGGGACGACGTCGTCGAGAAGGCCCAGGGCAGTAGCGCCGAGCGCCTCGTCGTCAACATGGGGCCGCAGCACCCGTCCACGCACGGCGTGCTCCGGCTGATCCTCACCCTGGACGGCGAGACCTGCACCGAAGCCCGTGTCGGCATCGGTTACCTGCACACCGGTATCGAGAAGAACATGGAATACCGGACGTGGACGCAGGGCACCACGTTCGTGACCCGCATGGACTACCTGACGCCGCTCTTCAACGAGACGGCGTACTGCCTGGCGGTCGAGAAGCTGCTCGGCATCACCGACCGCGTCCCCGACCGGGCCAACGTCATCCGGGTCCTGCTCATGGAACTGAACCGGATGGCCTCGCACTTCGTGGCCATGGCGACGTTCGGCATGGAGCTGGGCGCCACCACGATCATGACCAACGGCTTCCGTGAACGCGAGATGATCCTCGACATCTTCGAGCTCATCACGGGTTTGCGAATGAACCACGCCTTCATCCGTCCCGGCGGGGTGGCCCAGGACCTGCCCCCGGGCGCGGTCGGCAAGGTGCGGGAACTGCTCAAGGACATGCCCGAGCGCATCAAGATCATGCGCAAGCTCCTGGACGAGAACCCCCTCTACCTGGCCCGGACCAAGGACGTCGCCTACCTCAACCTGCCCGGTTGCATGGCGCTCGGCGTCACCGGGCCGCTGGTACGCGCCTCCGGTCTGGCCTGGGACCTGCGCAAGGCCAAGCCCTACTGCGGCTACGAGAACTACGAGTTCGACGTGCCGGTCTCCGACGGCGGCGACGTGTACGCCCGTTACCGGGTGCGCATGGCCGAGATGGAGGAGAGCCTCAAGATCGTCGAGCAGTGCCTGGACAAGCTGGAGCCCGGGCCCGTGATGATCGAGGACGCCAAGATCGGTTGGCCCGCCAAGCTCGCGCTGGGTCCGGACGGTATGGGCAACTCCCCGGATCACATCGCGCACATCATGAGCGGCTCGATGGAGGCGCTCATCCACCACTTCAAGTTGGTCACCGAGGGTTTCCGGGTCCCGGCCGGCCAGGCGTACGCGGCGGTGGAGAGCGCCAAGGGCGAACTCGGCTGCCACGCCGTCAGCGACGGGGGCACCCGCCCCTATCGCGTCCACTTCCGCGATCCGTCGTTCACCCACCTCCAGGCCGTCGCCGCCATGTGCGAGGGCGGGACGGTGGCGGACGTCATCGCGGCCGTGGCCAGTATCGACCCGGTGATGGGAGGCGTGGACCGGTGAGCGAGAACAACGACAACGGGACCACCGAGACAGAGCAGAGCGTCTTCACCGACGAGGTGGTGGCCCGCCTGGCGCAGGACGCCAAGGAGATCATCAGCCGCTACCCGAAGCCGCGGTCGGCGCTACTGCCGCTGCTGCACCTGGTGCAGTCCGAGGAGGGGTACGTCAGTCGGGACGGCATGAAGTTCTGCGCCGACCAGCTGGACATCACCCTCGCCGAGGTCAACGCGGTCGCCACGTTCTACACCATGTACCGCCGCCGCCCCGGCGGCGACTACCAGGTGGGCGTGTGCACCAACACCCTGTGCGCGGTGATGGGTGGAGACGAGATCTTCTCCTCCCTCAAGGAGCACCTGGACCTGGAGAACGGCGAGACCACCGAGGACGGCAAGGTCACGCTGGAGCACGTGGAGTGCAACGCCGCCTGCGACTTCGCCCCCGTGGTGATGGTCAACTGGGAGTTCTTCGACGACCGCACGCCCGCCACCGCCAAACAGATGGTCGACGACCTGCGGTCGGGCAAGGACGTCGTGCCCACCCGCGGTCCGAAGAGCCTGTGCACCTGGAAGCAGGCCTCGCGCGTGCTCGCCGGGTTCGACGACGGGCGCGCGGGCGAGGGCGTCCAGGCGGCCGCCCCGTCGCTGGCCGGGCTCAGGCTCGCCCAGCAGCGTGGGTGGACGGCTCCGGACCCCGACGACCTCCCCACACCTTCTTCCGACGAGCAGGGTGAGGAGGGCGCCAAGTGACCACCCTGACCCCGATCCTGTCCAAGAACTGGGACCGCCCCGACTCCTTCACGATCGACGGTTACCGGGCCACCGGCGGCTACGAGGCGCTGCGCAAGGCGCTGGCCATGGAACCCGACGGCATCGTCGACCTGGTCAAGGAAGCCGGTCTGCGCGGCCGGGGCGGCGCGGGCTTCCCCACCGGGATGAAGTGGGGGTTCCTGCCCAAGGACAACCCCAACCCGCGCTACCTCGTCGTCAACGCCGACGAGTCCGAGCCGGGTACCTGCAAGGACATCCCGCTCATGCTCGCCAACCCGCACGTGTTGGTGGAGGGCGTGGCGATCGCCGCCTACGCGATCAAGTCCGGCCAGGCCTTCATCTACGTGCGTGGTGAGGTCCTGCACGTCATCCGCCGGCTCCGTCAGGCGGTGGCCGACGCCTACGAGGCCGGACTGCTCGGCAAGGACATCCTCGGCACCGGCTTCGACCTCGACGTCGTCGTGCACGCCGGGGCCGGCGCCTACATCTGCGGTGAGGAGACCGCCCTCCTGGACTCCCTGGAGGGCTACAAGGGCCAGCCCCGCCTCAAGCCGCCGTTCCCGGCGGTGGCCGGTCTCTACGCCTCGCCCACCGTGGTGAACAACGTGGAGTCCATCGCCAGCGTCCCGGGGATCGTCGCCAACGGCGCCGAGTGGTTCACCTCCATGGGTACCGAGAAGTCCGCCGGGTTCGGCTTCTTCTCGCTGTCCGGGCACGTCGCCAACCCCGGCCAGTACGAGGCGCCGCTCGGCATCACGCTGCGCGAACTCCTCGACATGGCGGGCGGGATGCGCGCCGGGCACGAACTCAAGTTCTGGACCCCGGGTGGTTCCTCCACGCCGATCTTCACCGACGAGCACCTGGACACCCCGCTCGACTTCGAGTCGGTGGGCGCCGCCGGGTCCATGCTCGGCACCCGAGCCCTCCAGATCTTCGACGAGACCACCTGCGTGGTGCGCGCCGTCGGCCGTTGGATCGCCTTCTACGCCCACGAGTCCTGCGGCAAGTGCACGCCCTGCCGCGAGGGCAACTTCTGGATGGTCCAGGTCCTGGACCGGCTGGAACGGGGCGAGGGCACCGAGGCCGACATCGACAAGCTCCTGGACATCTGCGACAACCTGCTCGGCCGCTCCTTCTGCGCCCTGGGCGACGGCGCCACCAGCCCCGTCATGTCGTCGATCAAGTACTTCCGCCAGGAGTACGTCGACCACTTCGAGAAGGGCGGCTGTCCCTTCGACCACTCCAGGTCCACCCTCTGGGCGGACCGGCCGACCTCTGCAGAGGGAGGGAACCGATGACCGTCACCTCCAACACCTCCGGCGGGTCCTCACCCGCCCCGCCCCCGGAGGACCTGATCACCGTCACCATCGACGGTTTCCAGCTCCGGGTGCCCAAGGGGACCCTGCTGATCCGCGCGGCCGAGCTGCTCGGCATCCAGATCCCCCGGTTCTGCGACCACCCGTTGCTCGATCCGGTCGCCGCCTGCCGCCAGTGCCTGGTCGAGATCCCCGACATGGGCAACGGCCGCGGGATGCCCAAGCCACAGCCCTCCTGCGCCATCACCGTGATGGAGGGCATGGTGGTCAACACCCAGTTGACCTCCCCGGTGGCGGAGAAGGCCCAGCGCGGGATCATGGAGTTCCTGCTGATCAACCACCCGCTGGACTGTCCGGTCTGTGACAAGGGCGGCGAGTGCCCCCTCCAGAACCAGGCCATGTCCACGGGCCAGGGCGAGACGCGGTTCATCGACGTCAAGCGCACCTTCCCCAAACCCGTCTCGCTGTCGACCGAGGTGCTGCTGGACCGTGAGCGCTGCATCCAGTGCACGCGTTGCACCCGATTCGCCGCCGAGATCGCCGGTGACCCGCTGATCGAGCTCATGGAACGCGGCGCCCAGGAACAGATCGGCATCGCCGAGGGGGAGCCGTTCGACTCCTACTTCTCCGGCAACACGGTGCAGATCTGCCCGGTGGGCGCGCTCACCGGCGCCGCCTACCGGTTCCGCTCACGCCCCTTCGACCTGGTCTCCACCCCCAGCATCTGCGAGCACTGCGCCGGCGGTTGCGCGCAGCGCACCGACCACCGACGGGGCAAGGTCACCCGACGCCTGGCCGGTGACGACCCGCAGGTGAACGAGGAGTGGAACTGCGACAAGGGGCGATGGGCGTTCACCTACGCCACCCAGGCCGACCGGCTCAGCCGCCCCCTGGTCCGTGACGAGGACTCCAGGGCCCTGGAGTTCGCCTCCTGGCCCGAGGCCATCGGTATGGCCGCCCAGGGGCTGGCCGCCGCTCGTGGCAACGTGGGCGTACTGGTCGGCGGGCGCCTCACCTACGAGGACGCCTACGCCTACGCCAAGTTCGCCCGTGTGGCCCTGGGCACCAACGACGTGGACGCCCGCGCCCGCGAGCACTCCGTCGAGGAGGCGGACTTCCTCGCCGCGCGTGTGGCGGGCAGGCCGGTGGACGTCGACTTCACCTCGGTGGAGAAGGCACCCGCGGTGCTGCTCGCCGGGTTCGACCCCGAGGACGAGTCGGCCTCCACGTTCCTGCGCCTGCGCAAGGGCATGCGCAAGCGAGGACTGAAGGTGTACTCGCTGGCCTCGCACTCCACCCTGGGTCTGACCAAGACCAAGGGCACGCTCGTCCGGACCGTCCCGGGTGATGAGGGCCGGACCCTCAACTCCCTGGACGTGGAACACCCCGAGATCCTCCAGGCCATGGGCCAGGAGGGCGCGATCATCCTGGTGGGCGAGCGGCTCGCCGCCGTCCCCGGCGCGCTCACCGCGGCGATCGCCCTGTCCGAACGCACCGGAGCCCGCCTGGCGTGGATCCCGCGTCGCGCGGGTGAGCGCGGCGCCATCGACGCCGGGGCGCTTCCGAACCTGCTGCCCGGCGGACGCCCCGTCGCCGACGCCTCGGCACGGGCCGAGGTCGCCCGAGCCTGGAACGTCGGTTCCCTGCCGAGCGAACCCGGCCGCGACACCGACGCGATCATCGCCGCGGCCGCCGCCGGAGAACTGGACGCACTGGTCATCGCGGGACTGGAACTGGACGACCTGCCCGACCCGGAGGCGGCCCGCGCCGCCCTGGCCCGGGTGCCGTTCATCGTCAGCCTGGAACTGCGCGCCAGTGACGTCACCGACCGCGCCGACGTGGTGCTCCCGGTGGCCTCCGTCGCCGAGAAGTCCGGCACCTTCGTCAACTGGGAGGGTCGCCACAGGCCCTTCGGTGAGGCGCTCAAGGTGCCCGGAGCCCTCTCCGACCTGCGGGTCCTGTCCGCCATCGCGGACGAGATGGACGTGCACCTGGGTCTGCCCGACGCCGCGGGCGCCCACCGGGAACTGCTGGAGCTGGGCCCGTGGGCGGGGAACCGCCCCGTCGGCCCGTCCGCGCGCCCGGTGGCCACGCCCGAACCCGGCCCCGGCCGCGCGCTGCTGTCCACCTGGAAGCAGTTGCTCGGCACCGGTCGCATGGAGGACGGAGAGCCCTACCTGGCCGGGACCGCCCGCAAGGCCCGCGCCTACCTGTCCAAGACCACGGCGGAGGAGGTCGGCGTCTCCGACGGCGGCTCGCTGCGCGTCACCGGTCCCTTGGGAACGGTGACCGTGCCCGCGGTCGTCACCGACATCGCCGACCGGGTCGTCTGGCTCCCGGCCAACGCGCACGGCTGCGACATCCGTCGTGACCTGGGCGCCACCGCCGGGCAGACGGTCGAACTGGCCTCGCCCACCACCAACGGGAGGCAACAGTGACCCCCGCCGCCCTCGATCCGCGCGTGGCCGACCTGGCCGCGGAGAGCACCCTGAGCGCCTTCGGGAACGACCCGTGGTGGATCACCACCATCAAGGCGCTGGGCATCTTCGTGTTCCTGATGGTCTGCGTGCTGATGATGATCATGGCCGACCGTAAGGTCATGGGCCGCATGCAGCAGCGACACGGACCCAACCGGATGGGCCCCTTCGGTCTCCTGCAGTCCCTGTTCGACGGGATCAAGCTCTCCCTCAAGGAGGACGTGATCCCGCGCAGTGTGGACCGGTTCGTCTACATCGCCGCGCCGATGATCGCCGCCATTCCGGCGTTCCTGGCCTTCTCGGTCATCCCGATGGGGCCCGAGGTGAACATGTTCGGGGTCATGACCCCGCTACAGCTCACCGACCTTCCCATCGCCGCGCTGTTGGTGCTGGCCACCGCCGCGCTGGGCGTGTACGGGATCGTCCTGGGCGGCTGGGCCTCCCAGTCCCCGTACGCCCTGCTCGGTGGCCTGCGCGCCTCCGCGCAGGTGATCAGCTACGAGGTCGCCATGGGCCTGTCCTTCGTGGCGGTCTTCATCATGGCGGGCACCCTCACCACCTCCGGCATCGTCGCGGCCCAGGAGAACCTGTGGTTCGCGGTGCTGCTCCTGCCCTCCTTCCTCATCTACATCGTCACGATGATCGGCGAGACCAACCGGCTCCCGTTCGACCTGGCCGAGGGCGAGGGCGAGATCGTCGGCGGCTTCATGACCGAGTACGGGTCCATGAAGTTCACGATGTTCTTCCTCGCGGAGTACGTGAACATGTGCACCGTCGCCGCGGTGTCCGTGACGCTCTTCCTCGGCGGCTGGTACGCGCCGCCAGGGGTCACGGCGATCATCCCCGGCGCCAATGAGGGCTGGCTTCCGCTCCTGTGGTGGCTGCTCAAGTTCGTCGCCGTGATGTTCCTGTTCATCTGGGCCCGGGGCAGCCTGCCGCGTGTGCGCTACGACCAGCTGATGAAGCTCGGCTGGAAGGTCCTCATCCCGATCCAGCTCGTGTGGATCACCGGTGTGGCCGTCGTGCGCATGCTCATCCTGGACGGCGCCTCCCCGGTCATCATCGGGGCGGTCGTCGCGGCCTTCACCGTGGCCACCATCGCCGCCTTCGCCGCTTGGGTGCGCTTCGTGCGCCGTGAGCGCGCCGAGGAGGCCAAGGCGCGTGCCGAGAACGCGCGCCGAGCCCACAAGGAACCCTCCTTCGGCGGGTTCCCGGTGCCCCCGAGCACCGCCGCCCACTACGGCAGCCGCGTGCTCGCCGAACCGTCGCGGACGGCCTCGGCCGGCACCGTCGAACGCAACCAGAAGAAGGGGGAGGTTACCGGTGCTTGAGTGGCTCAACCCCGTCAAGGGTTTCGGTGTCACCTTCCACACGATGTTCAAGAAGGTGCCCACCGTCGAGTACCCGGAGGTCAAGCGCCCCACGGCGCCGCGCTTCCACGGACGGCACCAGCTGAACCGGTGGGCCGACGGCCTGGAGAAGTGCATCGGGTGCGAACTGTGCGCCTGGGCCTGCCCGGCCGACGCCATCTACGTGGAGGCCGGTGACAACACCGACGACGACCGGTACTCGCCCGGCGAACGCTACGGTCGCGTCTACCAGATCAACTACCTGCGCTGCATCCTCTGCGGTCTGTGCGTCGAGGCCTGCCCGACCCGGGCGCTCACCATGACCAACGAGTACGAGCTCGCCGACGACAGCCGGCAGAGCCTCATCTGGACCAAGGAGCAGCTCCTGGCGCCCCTCACCGAGGAGATGGAGCAGCCCCCGCACCCGATGCGGCTCGGCGACGACGAGCAGGACTACTACGCCACCGGGCGTGGTCAGCACGGCACGCAGGACCGGCCGGAGAACGCGGAGGCCACCCGGTGACCCCGCTCGACACGACTCCGCACGTACTGCACTCCGCCGCGGGAGCGCCGATCGGATCGGGGGAGACCGCCCTGTTCTGGGTGCTGGGCACCATCGTGGTGCTCGGCGCCCTGGGCGTGGTCTTCTCCCGCAAGGCCGTCCACTCGGCCCTGTCGATGGCGCTGACGATGGTCGGCCTGGCGATCTTCTACGGCGTCAACGAGGCGCCGTTCCTCATGGTCGTCCAGATCGTCGTCTACACCGGCGCCGTCCTCATGCTGTTCCTGTTCGTGCTGATGCTCGTCGGCGTCAGCTCCTCCGACTCCCTGTCGGAGACCCTGCGCGGACAGCGGCTGATGACGGCGATCGTCGCGATCTGCTTCATCGGCGCCCTGGCCACCGGGATCACCCGTATCACCGTGGGCGATCCGGCCGGGATCGCCGCCGCGGCCCCGGTGGGAGGAACCATCCCGTGGCTGGCCGGCGAGCTGATCATGCGTTACCTGGTCGCGTTCGAGGCCACGGCGGCGCTGCTCATCACCGCCGTGCTCGGTGCCATGGTGCTCGCGCACACCGCCCGGATCGGCAAGCGCCGCACCCAGCGGGAGATGTCCGAGGACCGCATCCGCGGCGACCACCCCACCCCGCTGCCCGGACCGGGCACCTACGCCCGGCACAACGCGATCGACATGCCCGCGCTGCTGCCGGACGGCACGGTCTCCCAGCTGTCCCTCAACCCCGTCCTCACCGCGCGCGACCCCCAGTACCAAAAGGGCGTGCCCATGGACATCCGGGCGACCCCGCTCCAGGGCGGGGGATCCGACGCGGTCCGACCCGAGGACGACGAACCCGCCGCCGGGAAGGGGGTCCGACCCACCGGCGACGGTGAGGACGGCCCCGACCCCGCGGTCGACAACGGCACCAACGGCAAGGGACAGGAGGTCGAGTCCACGTGGACCCGATGAACTACATCGTCCTCGCGGCGCTTCTGTTCACCATCGGCGCGGTCGGCGTCCTCGTCCGACGCAACGCGATCATCGTCTTCATGTGCGTGGAGCTCATGCTCAACGCCTGCAACCTCGCGTTCGTCGCGTTCGCCCGGATGCACGGGGACATCGAGGGGCAGGTCATCGCGTTCTTCGTGATGGTCGTCGCCGCCGCCGAGGTGGTCGTGGGCCTCGCGATCATCATGCAGATCTTCCGAACCCGCAGGTCCGCGTCGCTCGATGACGCCAACCTGCTCAAGCACTAGAAGGCGACGTGGCTGTGACACGACATCACGCGTACCTCGCCGCCGAACCCGCGGCGACCGCGGCCGACAGCGCGGTGCTGTCGAACGCCTGGCTGCTGATCGCCCTGCCGTTGGTGGGCGCGGCGATCCTGTTGCTGGGCGGGCGACGCACCAACGCCTGGGGGCCCCTGCTGGCCACCGTCCTACCGGTGGTCTCCTTCGTCTGGGCCGTCCTGGCCCTGTTCGACCTGCTCGGACGAGGCGCCGACGCGCGCAGCGTCTCCGTTCCCGTCTACGAGTGGTTCGCGGTCGGTGACTTCTCCGCGCGGATCAACCTGTTGGTCGACCCGCTCTCCATCACCTTCGTCCTGCTCATCACGTTCGTGGGTTCGCTGATCCACGTCTACTCCCTCGGCTACATGGCCCAGGACCCGGGCAAGCGCAGGTTCTTCGCCTACCTCAACCTGTTCGTCGCCGCCATGCTGGTGCTGGTGCTGGCGGACAACTTCGTCCTGCTGTTCCTCGGCTGGGAGGGTGTGGGCCTGGCGTCCTACCTGCTCATCGGGTTCTGGCAGGACAAGCCCACCGCCGCCACCGCGGCCAAGAAGGCGTTCCTGATCAACCGGGTCGGCGACATGGGCCTGCTCGTGGCGATCATGATCATGTTCACCGCGTTCGGCGCGGTGGGCTTCAGCGACGTCTTCGCGGCCGTGCCGGGCGCGCACGACGGTGTCCTGCTCGCCATCGGTCTGCTGCTCCTGCTGGGCGCCTGCGGTAAGTCCGCGCAGCTGCCGTTGCAGGCGTGGTTGCTGGACGCCATGGAGGGCCCGACCCCGGTGTCGGCGCTCATCCACGCCGCCACCATGGTCACCGCCGGTGTGTACCTCATCGTGCGCGCCGGTCCGATCTTCGAGGCCTCCCCGGCGGCGCAGCTGACCGTCATGATCGTCGGCGCCGCCACCATGCTGGCCGGCGGGATCATCGCCTCCGCCAAGGACGACATCAAGAAGTCCCTGGCCGGATCCACGATGAGTCAGATCGGCATGATGGTGCTGGCCGCGGGCCTCGGTCCGATCGGCTACGCGGCGGCCATCGCCCACCTGGTCACGCACGGCTTCTTCAAGGCCGGGCTGTTCCTGGGCGCCGGTTCGGTCATGCACGCCATGAACGACGACGTGAACATGCGCAGGTACGGCGGTCTGGCGTCGAAGATGCCGATCACCTTCGCCACCTTCGGCCTGGGCTACCTCGCGATCATCGGCGTCCCGCTGCTGTCGGGTTGGTGGACCAAGGAGAGCATCATCTCCGCCACCTTCGGTCTCGGCGGCAACGTCGGCCTGGTGTTCGGCTCCCTGGTCGTCCTGGGCGCCGCGCTCACCGCCTTCTACATGTCCCGGATGGTCTTCATGACCTTCCTCGGCGAGAAGCGCTGGGACGAGGGCGCGCACCCGCACGAGTCGCCCGTGAGCATGACCGCCCCCATGGTGGTGCTGTCGCTCGGCTCGATCGCCCTGGGCGGATTCCTGGTGGCCGGCGACCGCTTCGCCGCGTTCCTCCAGCCCGTCACCGGAGCGGAGCTCCCCCACTTCACGGTGGGCCACGCCTTCACCTCGCCCTACGGCATCGCGGCGCTGGCCGTGCTGGTCCTAGGCGTGGTCGCGGCCTGGGCGATCTACCTGCGCAAGCCGGTGGAACGCACCGCCCCCAAGGGCAACCTCGTCACCAACGCGGCCCGCAACGAGCTGTACGGCAACGAGATCAACGAAGACCTGTTCATGCGACCCGGCCAGGTGCTCACCAAGGCACTGGTCGTCATCGAGGACAAGGTCATCGACGGCGCGGTCAACGGGATCGGTGCCGGGGTCCGAGACTCCTCCACCGGGCTCGGCAGGACACAGACCGGGTTCGCCCGCACCTACGCGCTCACCATGCTCATCGGCGCCGTGATCGTCGCCGCGACGCTGGCTGTGAGGTTCTGACATGATCCCCTGGCTCACACTCGCCATCGCCCTCCCAGCGGTCGGCGCGATCCTCATCTGGGCACTGCCCCGGGTCGGGACGAAGGCCGAGGCGGAGTCCGCCTCGGTCCGGGCCACCGCCTCCGCCGATGCGGGCGGTGGCGGTACCGCGGTCAAGACACGACCCGCCACCACGACCGGGGCGGGGACCGCCTCAGCGGAGAACGCCAAGCGCGTCGCGCTGATCGTCTCCCTGGTCACCCTGGCCCTGATCGTGGCCATGGCGCTGAACTTCGACACCGCCACGGCGGGTGACCTCCAGTTCGAGGAGGTCTACCCGTGGATCCCCTACTTCGGGGTCCACTTCGCCGTCGGTGTGGACGGCATCGCCCTGACGATGGTCCTGATGTCGGCGATCCTGGTCCCGCTGGTCATCCTGGCGGCCTGGAACGAACACTCCGACCATCCGGACGGCGGCCGCGGCTACTTCGCCCTCGTCCTCGCCCTCGAAGCGATGATGATCGGTGTCTTCGCCGCCACCGACGTCTTCCTGTTCTACGTGTTCTTCGAGGTCATGCTGATCCCGGTCTACTTCATGATCGGTCGGTACGGCCGGGGCGCCGAGCGCACCAGGGCCGCGTTGAAGTTCCTGCTGTACAGCTTCGCCGGCGGCCTCATTATGCTGGTCGCGGTGATCGGCGTGTACGTCATCGGCGGCACCTTCCTGTGGACCGAACTGACCGCGCCGGGCAGCCCGCTCGCCGCCGTCGACCCGGCCACCGCGCGCTGGCTCTTCCTCGGGTTCTTCATCGCCTTCGCGATCAAGGCCCCGATGTGGCCGGTGCACACCTGGCTGCCCACCGCCGCGGGCTCCTCCAGCCCCGGCACGGCGGTGCTGCTGGTCGGTGTCCTGGACAAGGTCGGCACCTACGGGATGCTCCGGTTCTGCCTGGAGCTGTTCCCGTCCGCGGTGTCCTGGTTCGTGTGGCCGGTGGTGGGACTCAGCGTCGTGAGCATCATCTACGGCGCGATCGTCGCCATCGGGCAGAGCGACATGATGCGCCTGGTGGCCTACACCTCGATCTCCCACTTCGGGTTCATCACCCTGGGAATCTTCGTCCTGACCCCGCAGGCACAGGCGGGCGCGGCCCTGTACATGGTCAACCACGGCTTCGCCACCGGAGCGCTTTTCCTCATCGTGGGCTTCCTCATCGCCCGTCGGGGCAGCTCCCGCATCGAGGACTTCGGGGGTGTCCAGAAGGTCGCGCCCAAGCTCGCCGGGGTGTTCCTGGTGACCGGTCTCGCCGGTCTGGGCCTGCCCGGACTGGCCCCGTTCGTCAGCGAGTTCCTGGTGTTCGTGGGTGCCTACGCCTTCAACCCGGTGCCCGCGATCATCTCCGTGGTGGGCGTGGTCCTGGCCGCTCTCTACATCCTGTGGATGTACCAGCGCACCATGACCGGCCCCACCCCGCAGAAGCTGTCGAAGCTGCCGGACCTGTCCGCTCGTGAGACCTGGGTGGTGGCCCCGCTGCTCGCCCTCATCATCGCGCTCGGCGTCTACCCGCAGCCCCTGCTCAACGTGATCAACCCCGCCGTCGAACGGACCGTGGAGATCGGGGCGGACACCGCCTCGGCCACCACGAACGCCGAGGGCGACACCGAGGAAGGAGACGAGGAGTGAACGCGCTCTACGTCGCCGACGGGGCGCCCCCGTCGCTCCCCGGCATCACCGAGGCGGCACCGACCCTGGACTGGTGGCTCCTCGCCCCGGTCCTGGTGGTCTTCGGCGCCGGTGTGCTGGCGGTGCTGTTCGAGGCCTTCTTGCCCAAGAAGGCCCTGCGGCCGGTGCAGATCACCGTCGCCGCCGTGGCCCTGCTCGTCACGTTCGTCATGATCGTCCTCCAGGTGGAGGCGGTCGGCGACGGCGTGGTCGTGGCGGGCGGAGTCCTCGCGATGGACCGCGTGGTGCTCTTCCTTCAGGGCACCATCACCGTTCTGGCCCTGATCAGCCTCATGCTCATCGCCGAACGGCGCGACGGTCGCGACGCGTTCTCCGCGCAGGCCGCCACGGTCCCGGGCAGCGAGGAGGAGCGCAGGCACATCCTCGCCGGGTCCCAGCACACCGAGGTCTACCCGTTGGTGCTGTTCGCGGTGCTGGGCATGTTGCTCTTCCCCGCGGCCAACGACTTCCTCACCATGTTCATCGCCCTCGAGGTGATGAGCCTGCCGCTGTACCTGCTGTGCGGGCTGGCCCGCCGCCGTCGCCTGTTCTCCCAGGAGGCCGCGGTCAAGTACTTCCTGCTCGGCGCGTTCTCCTCGGCGTTCTTCCTCTTCGGTATCGCCCTGGTGTACGGCTACGCGGGTTCGGTGAACTTCACCGCGATCCGTCAGGCCGTGGACTCGGGCGGCGCGGCGATCTTCGCCGACGGCAACGGCGAACCGCTGCTCATCATGGGCATCGGCCTGGTCGCGATCGGTCTGCTGTTCAAGGTCGGCGCCGTGCCCTTCCACAACTGGAAGCCGGACGTCTACCAGGGCGCTCCCACCCCCATCACCGCGCTCATGGCCTCCTGCACCCTGGTGGCCGCGTTCGGTGCGCTGCTGCGGGTGTTCTTCGTGCCCTTCGGCGGCTCCCTGGAGATCTGGGAACCGATGCTGTGGGCGGTCGCCATCCTCACCATGGTGGCGGCGGCGGTCATCGCGGTCACCCAGCGCGACATCAAGCGGCTGTTGGCCTACTCCTCGGTCGTGCACGCCGGCTTCATCCTCACCGCCGTGATCGCCTCCAGCGCCGATGGTCTCGCGGGCGCCATGTTCTACCTGGCCGCCTACGGGTTCACCACCCTGGGCGCCTTCGCGATCGTCACCCTGGTGCGTACCAGGGACGGCGGTCAGGAGCTCGGCGACCTGGAGGGCTGGGCCGGTCTGGGGCGTCGTGCCCCCGGACTCGCGCTCGCGTTGTCACTGTTCCTCCTGGCCTTCGCCGGTATCCCGCTCACCAGCGGGTTCATCGGCAAGTTCGCGGTGTTCGAGGCCGCCGTCGCCGCGGGTGCGACCCCGCTCGTGGTGGTCGGTGTCCTCAGCAGCGCGGTGACCGCCTTCTTCTACATCCGGATCATCGTTGTGATGTTCTTCCGGGAATCGGAGGGCGAAGGCCCCACGGTGGCCCGCGCGGGCGCGCTCACCGGCGGTGTGATCACCGTGGGTGTGGCGGCTACGCTGGCCCTCGGAATCTTCCCGGGGCCGGTCCTGGACAGCCTGCTTCCGGACGCCGAGGCCGGGCAGGAACCGGCGGCGGTGATGGTCCACCAGGTCACCGAGGAGTGATCGTCGACCCGGGTGTGGCTTTGGACGATCATTCCGGGTCGGATACCGTGGCAAGTCGGATCATGTTCATGTGCTGAGCGTGCGGCGGCCCCCTCACGAGGGGTCGCCGACACGCCCGTTCAACAGGTGGAGCTTTACGGTGAGCGGTGCTGTCCCGAGCGGGTTTCTCGCTCTGCCGAGAGTCGACACGGCCCTCGCCCGTGGGGTGCAGGACGACCTCGAGAAGGTGGAGGAGCTGCTGCGGGAGTCGGTGCGGTCCAGCGACCCGTTGCTGACCGAGGCGGCGTCCCACCTGTTGGAGGCCGGAGGCAAGCGCTTCCGCGCCATGCTGGTGCTGCTCGCCGCCCACTTCGGCGACCCGAAGGTCCCCGACCTCATCTCCGCGGCGGCCGTGGTGGAACTGACCCACGTGGCGACGCTCTACCACGACGACGTCATGGACGAGGCGGAACTGCGCCGTGGCAGGTCCAGCGCCAACCAGCGCTGGGGCAACACCGTCGCCATCCTCACCGGTGACTACGTGTTCGCCAAGGCCTCCACGATGCTGGCCGACCTGGGCACCGAGGCCGTCCGCCTACAGGCCGAGACCTTCGCGCGCTTGGTGCAGGGACAGATCCTGGAGACCTCCGGGCCCCGTGACGGTGTCGACCCGTTGGACCACTACCTCAACGTCATCGACGACAAGACGGCGTCGCTGATCGCCTCGTCGGCGGAGTTCGGTGGAATGTTCGGCAAGGTCGACCCGGAGACGGTCGGCACCCTGACCCGTGCCTGCGACGCACTGGGCATGGCGTTCCAGCTCGCCGACGACATCCTGGACGTGGCGAGTGAGAGCGCCGATTCGGGCAAGGTCCCCGGTACGGACCTGCGCGAGGGCGTGCTCACCCTGCCCATGTTCTACGCGATGCGCTCGCAGGACCCGGCCGACGAGCGCCTGAAGTCCCTGTTGGGGCGGCAGCTCGACGACACGGAGGCCGAGGAGGCGCTGGCGCTGCTGCGCCCCCACCCGGCCATGGCCGAGGCCGACGCGACCCTGCGCAACTGGGCCGACAAGGCCCGGGGAGAGCTGAGCACCCTTCCGGACATCCCGGCGCGGGACGCCTTCCTCGCGCTGTGCGACTACGTGGTGGAGCGCTCCGGCTGACCCACCGCACGACGACTTCACGCGGGCCCTTCCTCGGATCGAGGCAGGGCCCGCGTCGTGTTCGGATGGGTCGGGCCTTCGAGAGCGGGCCGAGGAGCCCGAGCCCCGGCCCACCGGACACCGGGTGACGAATGGTCCCACCCACGAACAGGGACGGCGCCGCCCCCATACACCGGGGCGGCGCCGTCGACACGGGGAGTGCCGTCAGATGGCTTTAGGAGACCACGGGCAGGGCCTCGGAACCGGGCAGGTCCATGAACGTGGGGTGCTCGACCATGCCCTCGGGGGTCTCCTGCTCGGCGGTGCCGCCCTCGATGGAGACCAGGTCGCTGGTGTCCAGGTCGTGGACCAGGTCCGTGCCGCGGCTCAGGCCGGCCACGAGGTCCTCGGCGGCGGTGGTGTCCAGACCCTCGGCGACCTGGGGAAGCTGCGCGTCCGCCAGGGGGCCGTTCACGTCGACGGGCTTGGCCTCACCCGAGGACATGCCCTCGGCCAGTCCGTCGGTGAGGTCGGTCAGACCCGGGGCCTGGGGCGAGCTCTGCGGGACGGTGGTGACCTCTTCGTCCCAGGCCTGGTTGCCCACCATGCCCAAGACCTCCTGCTCACCCAGGTCCACGTAGTTGTCGGAGGTGACCGGGTTGGACTCGACGACGTCCTGGAGCCGGTCGGGGGTGCGCACACCGAAGCCGGCGGCCAGGTCCCACACGTTGGGCGCGGTGGGCAGCGCGGACTCGGAGTGGCTCATGGGCAGGGTGGGCCCCTCCAACTCCGGGAGGGTGAGCGCCTCGTCGCGCAGGTCGGTGACGGCCACCACGGTGTGCGGCACCACCTCCCGGGCCTTGTCCTCCACGACGCCACCGGCCCCGCGAGCGGTGTCCTCCACCACGACCCCGGCGTCCTGCGCGCCGGCCTCCAGTGACTCACCGGCGGCGTGACCGATCGTGTCGTGCGGGTCCCCGTCCAGACCGGTGGCGTCCTGGGTCCGGGTGACGGCGTCGGCGAGCGGGGAGTCCGGGAGGGCGGCACCCAGGTCGGGGGCACCGTGTTCGGGGTCGTTCGCGCTCGCCTGCAACTCCTCCAGAGCGGTGCCGGCGATGGGTCCCACGCCCTCGGGGGCGATCTTGTTCACGGTGGGCGCCACGCCTTCGACAAGGGCCCGCTCGACGGTGGGGGCGATGTCGTGCATGGGGGTCTGCAAGTCCTCGGCCCCGGCGATACCGGCGCCCAGGGCCACGAATCCGGCTGCGCCGGCGGTGAGGATCACGGTTCGGGCTGTCAGGCGCTTGGGCTGGGTCATGGGTTTCCTTCCTGAAGCTGCTGCTGGGGCGGCCGCGGGAGGCGGCCTGATCGAGCCGGGGTGGACCACCGGCTGACGTGAATCACGTGTGTGGAGCACGGGACTCAGGTCAGCTCCCAGACGAAGAAGGGTGGGGGCCGGCTGGGAACGGGTCCGAGGGGCGCACGGAGGGCGCAGGGGGCACGTGGGCAGGCGTGGTGACACGCGCCGAACGTGCGGTCGAGCCGTTCGCTAGTCGGGGGAGACCGTGGGGTCGTCCGCCGGGTCCGCGGGCGTGGCGTGCGGGGACCGGGCGTGCACGAGCACGGTGGCGGCGTCGGGGCCGGGCAGCGCGGCCGCGGCGAGGTAGCCGGCGACGGCGGCGGGCGCGGAGGTGGGGGCGTTGGCGGAGGAGACCGCGGAGACCGCGGAACCGGTGCCGGCCTGAACCTCGGGCGGGTCGATGGGACCACCGATGAGCGCCTCGGCGGACTCGTGGTCGTGTGCGGGTTCGGCGGCCCGGTGGTCCTCGACGATGAGTCGGAACGGGTCCGGGACGGCCTGGTCCTCGCCGGCCTCGGTGGTCTCCTCGGCGGACGGCCGCGCCGGGGCCGGGGAGTCCGGTTCCGGCGAGGTGGTCGGGTCGTCGGGGGTCGGTTCGAGATCGGAGCGTGAGGGCGCGACCGGTTCGACGAGGCTCGGAACGAGGCCCTGATCGGCGGCCTCCTCGCGGGTCCGGTCGATCCCGGCGACGACCTCGCGCACCTCGCCTCGCACCTCGGTGACGGCGGGCTCGGGCAGGGCGACGGCGGACGCCGCGGCCTCGCCGGCTCCCCGCTCCACCCGTTGGTGGACGGTGCCGAGGGTGTCGGTGACCGGAGCGGTCACCGGGCCGGTGACCTCGTCGACCCGTTCCAGCCCCAGGCCCCCCAACGGATCGGAGCGCGTCTCGGCCTGAGCGGGAGCGGAGAACAGCCATAGGGCCGCGAACAGCACACCGAGCAGGAGCAGGAGGGAGGGTGCCGCCGCGCGCAGGCCCGAGGCGGCACGGAGCGTGCCGATCGAGCTGAGGCGAGGCTTCAAGAGGACCCTCCAGGGCAGGCGGCCGGTTCGGGGCGGGAGCAGAGCCCGACACCCACGACCAGACGTTAGCACAGGGTCACACAGTGTAGTTTCGGTTCGCCGGAACCGGGGAACTCATTCTCGCGGCGCGGGGGACGGGGGAGGCGTCGGTGCGTCCGGAAGGTCGGTCACCGCGGCGCGCTCGGCGGCCCGGCGGCGGGACGAACGGACCTGGTCATAGGCGAACACGCACACGGCCAGCCACACGAATCCGAAGCCCACCCAGCGGCTCAGGGGCATCTCCTCGCCCTGGAGCAGCCAGCCGATGAGGAACATCATGGTCGGCGCGATGAACTGGAGCATCCCGATCACGCTCAACGGCACGCGGCGCGCCGCCATCCCGAACAACAGCAGCGGCAGCGCGGTCACGAAACCACCGCCGATCAGCAGCGCGGTGTGTCCGGGCGAGACCGAGAACGTCGTACCGGCCCCGGTGACCTCCAGGTGGACCACGTAGCCCAACGCGGGCAGGAACATCACGAGGGTTTCGACGGTCAGACTCTGCAACCCGTCCAGACTCACGTACTTCTTCACCGCGCCGTACGCGGCGAAGGAGGAGGCCATGAGCAGGGAGAGCCACGGGGTGGAACCGTAGGCGACGGTCATCACGACCACCGCCGTCGCACCCAGTCCCACGGCGACCCACTGTGCGGCGCGCAGACGCTCGGAGAAGAACACCACGCCCAGGCAGACGGTCATCAGCGGGTTGATGAAGTAGGCCAGCGAGGCCTGCAAGGTCTGGGTGATGGAGACCGAGTAGATGAACCCCCACCAGTTGAGCGAGATGAGCACGGCCGCGGCGGCCACCGGCAGCAGGCGCCTGGGACTGCGCAGGATGGGGAGCAGCCACGCCCAGCCCCGCCGCGCCAGCAGCAGGAAGAGGCACATCGCGCCCAGGGCCCACACCATGCGGTGGGCGAGGATCTCGGCGGGTTCTGCGGCGGAGAGGAACGGCCAGTACATGGCCGCGAAGCCCCACAGGATGAAGGCGCTCGCCCCGAGGGCGACACCACGGTTGGATTCCGGCACAACGGCAATCGTAGGACGAATCGTGCCTCCTGTCCTCCCCTTTCTTGTGCCCGTGGATAGGCTGGAGACATGTTCGGTAGAAACGCCACCATGGTCGAACCCTCCCGCGCCCTTCCGGGCCGGGACACTCCGATCGAGCCGCCCTTCGGTCACACCGTCCTGGGCACCTCGCTGACCCCGCCCTACCCGCAGGGCAGCGAGATCGCCGACCTGGGCATGGGCTGTTTCTGGGGCGCCGAGCGCGTGTTCTGGCGGTTGGGGGCACAGGGCGGCGTCATCACCACCGCCGTGGGTTACGCCGGTGGCTACACGCCCAACCCCACCTACGAAGAGGTGTGCTCGGGTCTGACCGGTCACACCGAGGCCGTGCGCGTGGTCTTCGACCCGAAGCTGATCTCCTACGAGGAGATCCTCAAGATCTTCTGGGAGGGTCACGACCCGACACAGGGTCTGCGCCAGGGCAACGACGTCGGCAGCCAGTACCGGTCGGCGATCTACTTCCACTCCGAGGCCCAGCGCAAGGCCGCAGAGGCCACCAGGGACGCCTTCCAGCCCGCCCTGACCCGGTCCGGCTACGGACCCATCACCACCGAGATCGCCCCGCTGGAGACGTTCTACTTCGCCGAGGACTACCACCAGCAGTATCTGTCCGACGCCAAGAACCCCAACGGTTACTGCGGCATCGGCGGAACCGGCGCCAGCTGCCCCATCGGTGTGGCCACCGCCGACGACTGATCCAGAGCCCGAGCGACGAAGGCCGGAGTGGAACCTTCCACTCCGGCCTTTCGCGTTTTCGCGGTCCCACCGGCCGGTGGGACGGGGTCGCCCGCGTGATCGCAGGCGAAAAACCCGGCGACGTCGGCGATGGTTCCGGGGATACTGGTCTCCCATGGATGAGGTCGAAGTCGTCGTCGCCCACTCCGAACGTGCGACTCTGCGCGTCGGCGACGTGTTCCTGAAGGTGGACTCCGATCAGGCGCGCATCGACGCCGAGTTCGAGGCGATGTCCCTGGCGCCGGTTCCGACCCCCGAGGTTCTGTGGCGCAAGCCGCACGTGCTCGCGACCGCCGCACTCGCGGGGACGACGCTCGGGCGCCTTGGTGGGCCGTCGACCGGGTCGCCGGCGGCGTGGGCCGCGGCGGGCGCCGCCATCCGGAAGCTGCACGACGCGCCGCCGCCGTCCCGGACGGGACAGTCCGGCCGGAGCATCGTCGCGCTGGCGGCGGAACTCGACAACGAGTGTGAGCTGCTCGTGACGAACGGTGTCCTGCCCGCCGGCCTGGTCACCCGTAATCGCCAGGTCGCCGATGCCGCACTCCGGCCGTGGACCCCGGCGTTCACGCACGGCGACCTACAGATCGCACACGTCTTCGTCGATGGTGATGAGGTCACGGGCATTATCGACTGGTCCGAGGCGGGCCAAGGCGATGCCCTGTACGACCTCGCGACCTTCACGCTCGGCCATGAGGAGCATCTCGACGACGTCATCGCCGGCTATGGCACCGACATCGACCTCGATGTGATCCATGCGTGGTGGTCGTTGCGAAGCCTGCTGATAGTTCGCTGGTTGAGCGAGCACGGCTTCGACCCCTTCGCGCCGGGCAGCGAGGTAGACGTGCTGAGGGCCCGGATGTGAGGCCGCGTGGGCGGAATCGATGCGGCGGCGCGAGATCGCTCCCGCTCCGGCCCGGCGGTACACCCCGGGCCGGAGCCGTGCCCGGTGCGGCCTGTCAGGGACCGTGGGCTCGGATGATCAACTCAGGAGGGTGATCATGGAGATATCACTTTCCGGGCGGGGAAATGCGAAGCAGGAGAAGACCCACCGTCAGGAGCGCGCCGAACACGGCGGTGACAAGGAAACCGGTTGTACTGGACGTCGCACCGATCAGCGGTCCTAGGAGGAGGGGGGAGATGAACTGGCCGCCGAAGATCACGGTTCCCGACAGCGAGGCGGCCTGACCGCGCGATTCCGCCGGGGCCCGGTCATTGATCAGCACGGTCAGTGTCGGCAGGGACAGACCTTGCCCCACCCCCAGCAGTGCAGGGCCGACGAGGAGCAGCCAGGAGTGCTCCACCGTCCCTAGGACCAGGAACGCTCCGGTCCAGGCCAGGGCCGAGAGGCGCAGCAGCGCGCCGTAGCTCAGCTTCGACCGCAAGCGAGCGTAGGACAGCCCGGCCAGGGAGCCCACCGCGGCAGTGGTCACCACGGAGTAGAGCGACACCGCGACCGGTTGGTGGATGCCCAGGTCGGCCAGGCGCTGGGGAAGAAAGACCACTGTCGCGTAGAGGAAGACCGACGCCGTCGCCTGCAACAGGTAGAAGCCCACCAGGGTGGGGCTCTGCCGAAACAGCGCCCCTAGGCCGATTCTCCCGCGCTCGGCGGCGGGGGGAGGGGTGCGCGGCAACGCCCACAGCGCCACCAACCCCATCGGCAGGCCGACCAGGTACAGGGCGAACGGTCCATGCCAGGAGAGCCCGCCCAACAGGCCCCCCAACAATGGCCATAGCAGACCGCCGACGCTGTTGGCGGAGGAACGCCATCCCATCACCCGGTCACGTTCGGGTCCGGAGAACATTTGCAGCATCGCCACCGTCGTACCGGCGAACACCGCTGCGGCACCCAGGCCGAACACGATCCGACTCGCGATGAGCGTGGCATAGGTCGAGGTCAGCAGACCCGCACCACCCGCCACACCGTAGACGATCAGCCCGAGGGTCAGGGGCAGTCGCATCCCCCAACGGTCGATGAGGCGGCCGATGAGAGGGCTGGTGACGGCGATGACGGCAGCATGCGCTGCGATGACCATGCCGCCGGCCGTACCGCTGAGTCCCAGGTCGCCTCGGATCACCTCGATGACAGGGGAGACGACCGAACCGGCCATAACGGCCAGGGTCGATGCCAGGAGGAGGACGACCAGCACCCCGCTGTGACGGCTCTGCGGTGCGTCGACCGGTGCGGATTGAAGGGGAGAGGTGTCGCCACTTGTCGGCCGCTGTTTCATGGGAAGTGGCCTCGATTCCAGGAGATTCAGGTCAGTCGAGCGTGAGGACGACCTTGCCGCGGCCATGGCCGGACTCGACGTCCCGGTGGGCGTCAGCGGCCTTTGCCAAGGGATAGGTGGCGCGGACGAGGATGCGTAGACCACCTTCGGTGTACAGGTTCACAAGATCGGTGAGGCGTTCGGTGGAGCGCCGGCTCCCAATCCACAGCGTGCCGAGTTTCTCGGCGGCTTCCGGAGCGGCGATCGTGCCCACACGATCAGGATCCTGGACGAGGTCCAAAGCGGCCTTCAGACCTGCCTCGTTCGCCGCGTCCAAAGCGGCGTCCACACCGTTCGGGGCCACGTCGCGGACCCGATCGGCCAATCCGTCGCCGTAGGTGAGCGGGATCGCTCCCAGCGACCGCAAGTAGTCGTGGTTGGCCTCGCTAGCGGTACCGATGACAGTGGCCCCGCAGCGCTGGGCCAACTGGATGGCGACCGTGCCCACGCCCCCCGCGGCACCGTTGATCAGGAAGGTTTCACCGGCCGTGACCCTGAGCGCCCCGACGGCGGTGTGGGCGGCTTGCCCGGCGCCGGAAAGGCTGCCGGCGATCTCCCACGGCACGGAGGCGGGTTTGGCGACGAGTTGGTTGGTGGGAACGACCGTGTATTGGGCGTAGGTCCCCTGTGTCCGGAATCCCAAGACCTGATCTCCGACGCGGAAGTCGGTCACACTTTGGCCCACCGCGTCGACGACCCCGGCGAATTCTCCGCCGGTCACGTGTGGAAATACGATCTTCAGTCCTGGTGGCCTACGGCGCCCGGATCGGATAGCGCAGTCAATGGGTTGCACTCCTGCGGCCAGCACTCGCACTCGAACCTCTCCAGGGGCGGCATCGGGTAGGGGGAGTTCCGTTTCCCTGAGTACCTCGGGTTCACCGAACTCCTGGAAAGCTGCTGCTTTCATGACCTGTCCATTCCGGATAGTGGATGGCCCCTGCCCGGGTCGTGGGGGAGGGCCCTCGCATCACACTCTGGAACCTGAATCTCACTTGAGGTCAACTGTTTCGGCGATCTCTTTCCACGTCCGCCACATACACCCTGGTCATACGACACACCTTTGTATGTGCCGTACGCATCAGTTCCCGTGCCCGGTGCGGCCTGCCAGGGACCGTGGGCTCGGCTGATCAACTCAGGAGGGTGATCAGGGGTTGGGCGGCGGCGCCGGCGATGGCGGCCAGGGCGTAGCCGGTGATGAGGTGGCCGATTCGGCGGCGGGGTTTGCGGTGGCTCGCCGGGCGGCGGGGCCGGTCGGACCTGCGCGGGAGCGGCGGAGGAGGGGCCTGTTCTCGGCGGGGCCGCGGGATCGGTAGTGGCCTGGCGGGTTCGGCTTCTTCGGTGGGTTCGCGGGCCGGTTCCGGGGTGGGGGTTCGGTCGGGTACCTGGTCGTGCCACCAGGGGAGTGGTTGGGGTCGGTCGAGTTCTTCTGCTCGTCGGGCGGCGGCGAGGCGCATCCATTCGGGTAGGTCTCCGCGTTCGAGGCGGCGGCGTAGTCCGGGGGTGTCGGGCATGTGGGCCAGGAGGGCGCGTTCCCTGGGGGTGCGGCCCAGCGAGACCAACGGCGGGAGCCGATCAGGGGCCGGTTCGTGCCTCTGGTTGGGGGTATCGCGCGGAGCCGGGCGGGTGCCGGGGCGGTGTGGGGTGTGGTTGAAGCGTCGGCCTCGGGGTGCGTCCAGGACTCGGCGTAGGTCCATGGGGATGGTCGAGTTGCTCATCGCCCACCTCCGCAGACACAAGTGGTCGTAGCGGAGGCGGTGGGGTAGGTGAATTCGGCCCACAGCACGGTGCCCAGTACGGCGGGCAAGGTGGGGTCGGCCCAGCGTTGGGTGCCCCACTCGCTGGCCAGTTGGTGGATGAGCAGTAGCCCGCGTCCGGATTCGGCTTCCTCCCATTCCTCCACCGAACTTCGAACCGGCGGGCACACCGGGCGCGCGTCCAGGGGTCCGTCGTCGATGACCGACAGGCGCAGGGTGGTTTCGCGGCCCATCACGATGGGGGTGGAGAGCAGCCGGACCACCGTTCCGCCGGGTCGCTGAGAGCGCGAGTGGGTGACGGCGTTGGCGAAGGCTTCGCCGGCGCACAATTCGATGTCCTCGGTCAGGGAACGCGGAACGCCGGTGAGGGCGGCCAGGTCGGAGCGCAGTTCCGCCCGGAAGCGAGTACAGGTGGAGCGGGTGCCGGGGTAGTGGCGGGCCTGCCAGCGCCGGCCCGGGTAGGCGGGGGTGGGGTTTTCAGGGACAATGGTCATGTCGGCAACTCCTGGTTAGAGGGTCGGTTGTCGGCCCGGCCCTGGCGGGTGTCGCTAGCACCTGCCGGGGCCTTTCTCATGGGCAAGGCCAAAGCTTGCATACTTGCTGACAAAGATGAGAGCACATTCCAAAGGCCTGTGCAATAAGTTTGTATGCAAACATGCATGAGGCTAGAGTGGGTGCCATGAGTGACGAGACCACTGACGCTCGCCCGCAGCAGGTGCGCATCGCCGATGACTTGCGTAATCAGATCCGGCGATCCGAGCTTGTGCCGGGGGACAAGCTCCCCACCCTTCACGTCTTGGCCGAGCGATACGACGTCAGCGTGATGGTGGCTCGCCGCTCGATGGACCTACTGCGCCAAGAAGGTCTTTTGATCAGCAAAAAGGGCAGTGGAACCTACGTCCGTGAGCCCAAATGGACGCGTCGATACGGGCTCCAGCGCTATAGCCGCTCCGTCTGGGGTGGACCGGACCCTCAGGGAGTGCTGCAAGCCGAAGGCTCTGATCAGGGCCAGAAGGTGGAGCAGGAGTCCGAGATCATCCAGACCATCGCCCCCGACTTCGTAGTGGAAAGGCTCCCGGACGTCTCGGACGGAGACCTCGTCCACGTGCGCAAGCGCGTCACGAAACTCGACGGAACCATCAACCAGTCCGTGGACAGCTACTTCAGTACGGCGACCGCTGCGCGAGCTCCGGGGATTCTGGAGGGGGAAGGTCCGGGCGGGCACATCTGCGACATCGACCGGATCAGTACCGTCCAAGAGATCCAGGAAGAGATCAGCGCGCGTATGCCTACGGGGCCGGAGGCGGGTCGGTTGAGGATCCCTCAAGGGACGCCGGTCTTCGAGGTGATCCGGACCTATCACACCGAGGACGGTCCACTCGACGTGGCACACTTTCTGATCCGCGCCGACATGGCCGTTTTCGACTATCGCTTCCCGGTGCCGGACTGATCCCGCAGCACCACCCGAGGCGCCGTCCTCGGTTCGGCCTCCTTGGCTCTTCGGTGTGAGCCGGTCATTCGAAGAGCCCACGGTCCCCGGCTCCGGGGCGTGCCGGGACGGTATTCGAAGAATTCACAGAGGGTGTCGATGGCCAGGTCAGGCGGTGTACGTTGGCGTTCGGGTGACATGGATCGAACCAGACTCGGGTTGAATTCCGATATAACGAACTGGTATCGGTAGGGTGTGCGAGTAGAGACAGCCTCCGCCGGGAGACAGGCGCCCTCACAGTCCTCCTCGTCCACTTCGTGGATGGGGTTCGCCCGTGTGGCCGCGATGGCGGCGGTCATCGGCGTGCACGCCTACTCACCACTGGTGAGTACGGTCTACGCCGAACTCGGCGGCTACACGTGGTGGTCCGCCAACCTCCTGGACGCGGGCACGCGCTGGTGCGTCGCGGTGTTCGTGATGATCAGCGGTGCGCTGTTGCTGCGCCCGCGCGATGAGAGCGTGGGCACCTTCTACCGCAAAAGATGGGCCAAGATCGGCATCCCGCTCGTGGCCTGGACCGCCATCTACCTGGTCTGGCAGTACTGGCGGGACGACCTCGGCACACCCGACGCCGCGACACAGGCGGCCTCGGGAGCCCCTTCGATCCACCTGTACTTCCTGTACGTCATCGCCGGTCTCTACCTGTTCACCCCGTTCTTCCGGACGGTGGTCGCGCACAGTTCGCGTACCGCGCTGTGGTGGTTCGCCGGGGCATCGTTCGGGGTGGGCGTCTTCGACCAGATCCTGTCCCTGATCGACGGGGCGGGCGGTGTGAGCGCCGCCACCCGGTTCCTGCCGTTCCTCGGCTACTACCTGGTGGGATGGCTGCTACTGACCACCGAGAACAGTCCCCGGACCACCCGGTTCGGGATCGCCGCGCTCACCCTGGGTGTGGCGAGCACGGCCCTGGGCGCGGGCGCCGCCGCGCACGTGGAAGGGGAATGGGGCGCGGGCGGCGAGTACTTCTACGCCTTCCTGTCCCCGCCGATGATCGTCGCCGGAATCGGCGCCTACCTGACGCTGCGCGCCGCCGGCGAGCGCCTGGCCGTGGCGGAGAACCCGGCGGCCCTGGCCACGAAGAACGTCGTTCGCGTGGTCTCCGGACTGAGCTTCGGCGTCTACCTCGTGCACGTCATGGTGATGTACACGCTGCGCGACCTGGGCGGCATGCCGGAGGGCTACCCGGCGCTGTTCGCGGCGGCCGGGTACGCCGTGGCGACCGCCGTGATCAGCCTGATCCTGGTGGCCCTCGTCCAGCGCATCCCGCTCGTGCGCACCATCGTCTGATCCGCGCCCCTTGGGCCGGCACCGCACGGGGGCGAGAGCGGAGTCGGGGACCGGACGGGATGTCGCGAAGGTCCCTTGGTAGGCTGCGATGGCCAGTCGTACCACTCAGGTGGTCAGGGAATCCGGTGCGAATCCGGAACTGACGCGCAGCGGTGTGGGGGACGAACGGGGCATCGACGCCACTAGGACACGGGCGCACGGACGAGGACGTTCGGACGCACCGGCCCGGGAAGGCGCCCCGCTCGGACGAACCCGAGTCCGAAGACCTGCTGGTCGCTTCGCGCCGAGCGCGCGGAGGCGCATCCATGCCAGGCTCCGCGTCCGAGCCCCGACATTCGAGGCACCCCTATGCCGCGTTACGCGCGTTCCCCTCTCACCCTCCTGCTCCTGCCCGTCCTGCTCCTCACCGCCTGCGGTCAGCCGGAGGAAGGCGGGGGCGAGGGCACCGAAACCGTCGCCGAGTCCGGTTACCCCCGCACCATCGACAACTGCGGCCACGAGGTCACCCTCGACGCGGCCCCGCGACGGGCGGTCTCCCTCAACCAGGGCACCACCGAGATCCTCCTGGCCCTCCACCTGGAGGACCGCGTGGTCGGTACCGCCACCTGGACCGACCCGATCATGGCGGGCTTGGAGGAGGCCGAAGCGGACATCCCGAGGCTTGCGGAGAACGGCCCCTCCTTCGAGCGTGTCCTGGAGGCCGAGCCCGACTTCGTGACCGCCTCCTTCGTCTCCACCCTCGGGACCGGAGGCGTGGCCACCCGCGAACAGTTCGAGGAGTTGGGCGTGCCCGCCTACGTCTCCCCGACCGACTGCGCCGTGGGCAAGGACAACGAGAGCGGCGGGGACGGCTCCCGCGATGAGCCGCTCACCCTCGACGCCGTCTACGGTGAGATCCACGACCTGGCCGAGGCGTTCGGGGTCGAGGAGCGTGGCGAGGAACTGGTCGCCGAGCTGCGGCGGCGTGTGGACACCGCGACCGAGGACCTGCGGGTCGAGGACGTGAGCCTCATGTACTGGTTCGCCAACTCCCAGTCGCCCTACCTCGCGGGCTGCTGCGGCGCCCCGGGCGCCATCACCCGCGCGATCGGTGCGGAGAACGCCTTCGACGACACCCATGACGAGTGGCCACAGATCAACTGGGAGACCGTCGCGGACCGCGACCCGGACGTCATCGTGCTCGGTGACCTGACCCGCGAGTCCCAGACCGCGGAGACCGCTGCGGCCAAGATCGAGTTCCTGGAGGAGAATCCGGCCACCCGCAACCTCACCGCGGTCAAGGAGGAACGGTACGTCCTGCTCAGCGGACAGGCGATGAACCCCTCCATCCGCACGGTCGAAGGCATCGAACTGGTCGCCGAGGGCCTGCGGGAACTCGGGTACGCGCGGTGAACGGAGCGCGTCCGGCGCTGCTCATCACCTTCGGGGCGCTGCTCCTGGCCTTCTCGGTCTCGGTCGCGGTCACCATCGGCCCCGCCGACATCACGCCGGCCGAGGTCTGGCGGTCGGTGGCCGCCCGCCTCGGGTGGGGCGGGAGTCCGCTCTCGGAGCTGCGCGAGGGCATCGTGTGGAACCTGCGCATGCCCCGCACCCTGCTGGCCGCGGTCTGCGGTGCGGGGTTGGCCCTGTGCGGTGTGGTCATGCAGTCCCTGCTCCGCAACCCTCTGGCCGACCCTTTCGTGCTCGGAGTCTCCTCCGGTGCCTCCACCGGTGCGGTCGCCGTGATCGTGCTGGGCTGGGGCGCGGGTGTGGTCTCGCTGTCGGCGGGCGCGTTCGTGGGCGCCCTGCTCTCCTTCGCCATGGTGCTGCTACTGAGTCACAGCCTGGGCGGCGGCATGGATCGGGTCGTGCTGTCCGGGGTCGCGGCCATGCAGCTGTTCTCGGCGCTGACCTCGTTCACCGTGCTGACCTCGGCGGACGCCGAGACCACGCGCGGGGTGCTGTTCTGGTTGCTGGGGTCCCTCAGTGGTGCCGGATGGTCGGACGTGCTCTTGTGCGCCGCGGTGTTGTGCCTGGTGCTCGTGGTCTGTCTGGCCAGCACCACCACCCTTGACGCCTTCGCCTTCGGTGAGGAGGCCGCAGCGAACCTGGGCGTGCGGGTGGGGCGGGCCCGCGTGTTGCTGCTGAGCGTCACCGCCCTGCTCACCGCCGTGCTGGTCAGCTCCGCGGGGGCGATCGGATTCGTGGGCCTGGTCCTGCCGCACGCCGCACGCGCCCTCACCGGTTCCGCCCACGCCCGGCTGCTGCCGGTCACCGCCATGGCGGGAGCGGTCTTCCTGGTGTGGGTGGACACGGTCGCCAGGACCGCGCTGGACCCGCAGGAGATCCCGGTGGGGGTGGTCACCTCCCTCATCGGGGTGCCCGCCTTCGTCGCCGTGCTGTACCGATCCAGGAGGAAGTCGTGAAGCATCCCGTCCAGGCCCCGGGTCAGGGGTTGCGCGCCGACCGGGTCGGCCTGGGGATCGGTGGGCGCATCGTGCTCGACGACGTCACCCTCACACCCCGACCCGGGGAGACCATCGGCCTGTTGGGGCCCAACGGTTCGGGCAAGTCCACCCTGCTGAGGCTGCTCGCCGGAGTGCTCGGCCCCTCCGCGGGGACGGTCACCCTGGACGGACGCCCGCTGCACCGGGTCGGTCGCCGGGTCGCGGCACGGCGCGTGGCCACCGTTCAGCAGCACGCGCACACCCAGACCGAGCTGACGGTCCGCGAGGTGGTGGCACTGGGACGTATCCCGCACCGCAGGTCCTGGACGCCCATGACCTCCGTTGACCTGGCGGCCGTGACCCGTGCGTTGGAACGCACCGGCCTGACCGACCGCGCCGACCAGTCCTGGCACACCCTGTCGGGCGGTGAACGCCAGCGCACCCAGATCGCCCGTGCCCTGGCCCAGGAACCCGACCAGCTCCTGCTCGACGAACCCACCAACCACCTCGACATCCAGTACCAACTCGAACTGCTGGAGCTGGTCACGAGCCTGCCGGTGACCGCCGTCATCGCCCTGCACGACCTCAATCTGGCCGCGATGTACTGTGACCGCCTGGTGGTGCTCAAGGACGGCCGCGCCGTCGCCGAGGGCACACCCGACCAGGTCCTCACCCCCGCCCTCATAGCCGAGGTGTACGGGGTCCCGGCCGAGGTCGCCCGGGGCTCCGGGGGGCCGGTGGTCCGTTTCCTGCGCAGGGGTGCCTCCCCGTCCGGAGGGCGCGGGGTGGCACGGCTAAAGTGAGAATCCTTTGCTCGTGGTCCGGGAACCCGGTGCGATTCCGGGGCGGTTCCGCCACTGTGACACCCCTCTCCGGGGTGCAGCCGGACACCGACCTCGGGCAAGCCGACCGACGATGGGGCGAGAACCCCGAGGGAGGAGTCCGGCCATGACGGTCCGGATCGCTCTGCTGTCCACGTCCGACACCGACCTGCTGTCCGCGCGGGCCTGCGGCGCCGCGTACCTGTGGGCCAACCCGTCTCGCGCGTCCGACGACGAGCTCACCGCCGCCGTCGAGCGTGCCGACCTCGTGGTGGTGCGTCTGCTGGGTTCCTCGCACGACCTGTGGCACGGACTGGCCGCCGTCCGAGACGGGGGCACGCCCCTGGTGGTCCTCAGCGGTGAGCAGCAGCCCAGCGCCGAGTTGATGGAGCACTCCACAGTGCCCATCGGTCTGGCGACCGAGGCCCACCGCTACCTCGCGGAGGGCGGACCCGCCAACCTCGCCCGTCTGCACGCCTTCCTGTCGGACACCGTGTTGCTGACCGGAGAGGGCTTCGAGCCGCCGTCGGCCCTGCCGCCGTGGGGCTTCGCCGAGCGCGAGGGCCCCCGCGACCCGAAACTCCCCAAGGTGGGCGTCCTCTACTATCGGGCCCATGAGGCGGGCGGCAACACCGCCTTCGCGCACGCCCTGGCCGACGCCGTGGACGCGACCGGCCAGGCCGTGGGCGTGCCCGTCTTCGCCGGTTCGCTGCGTTCGGCCCCCGACGACCTCTACGAGGCGCTCGGCGCACTCGACGCCCTGGTGGTCACGGTCCTGGCGGCGGGCGGTAGCGTCCCCGCGTCCGCGAGCGCCGGGGGCGATGACGAGGCGTGGGACGTGGAGCGCATGGCCGCCTTGGACGTCCCCGTCCTCCAGGGCCTGTGCCTGACCAGCCCGCGTGCGGACTGGGAGGAGTCCGAGGACGGGGTCACCCCGTTGGACTCGGCCACCCAGATCGCCATCCCCGAGTTCGACGGCCGGATCATCACCGTGCCCTTCTCCTTCAAGGAGATCGACAGGGACGGGTTGCCGCGCTACGTCGCCGACCCCGAGCGCTGCACCCGCCTGGCCGGGACCGCGGTCGCCCACGCCCGGCTCCGGTACGTGCCCGCCGCCGAGAAGCGGATCGCCGTGGTCCTGTCCGCCTACCCCACCAAACACGCGCGGATCGGTAACGCCGTCGGCCTGGACACCCCCCGTTCCCTGGTGCGCCTGCTGCGTCGCATGCGCGAGGAGGGCTACGACCTGGGCGAGCCCGAAGCCCTGCCCGGCCTCGACCTGCCCGACGAGACCGAGGCGGGCGACGCCTTGATCCACGCGCTCATCGAGGCGGGCGGCCAGGACGAGGACTGGCTGACCTCCGTCCAGCTCACCGAGGCCCACGTACGCATCACCCCCGAGCAGTACGCCGAATGGACCCGGGACCTGGACCCCTCCCTGAAGGAGGCGATGACCCGGGCGTGGGGCGCCGCGCCCGGAAGGCTGTACGTGAACGAACAGGGCGAACTCGTACTGGCCGCGCTGAGGGCGGGCAACGTCGTCGTGTTGGTCCAGCCGCCGCGCGGTTTCGGTGAGAACCCGATCGCCATCTATCACGACCCCGATCTGGCCCCCAGCCACCACTACCTGGCGGCCTACCGATGGCTGGAGCACGGTTTCGGCGCGCACGCCGTCGTACACCTGGGCAAGCACGGCTCCCTGGAATGGCTGCCCGGCAAGAACGCCGCGCTCTCCGCCGCCTGCGCCACCGACGCCGCCTTGGGCGACCTGCCGCTGGTCTACCCGTTCCTGGTCAACGACCCGGGGGAGGGCGCCCAGGCCAAACGCCGCGCCCACGCCACCGTCGTCGACCACCTCATCCCGCCGATGGCCCGCGCGGAGAGCTACGGCGACATCGCGCGCCTGGAGCAGCTCCTGGACGAGCACGCCAACATCGCCTCCATGGACCCGGTCAAGCTGCCCGCCATCCGGGGTGAGATCTGGGCGCTGATGCGCGCGGCCGAGATGCACCGTGACCTCGGACTGGAGGAACGGCCCGACGACGAGGAGTTCGACGACTTCCTGTTGCACGTCGACGGCTGGCTGTGCGAGATCAAGGACACCCAGATCCGCGACGGCCTGCACGTGCTGGGCGCGGCGCCCGAGGGCGAGGCCCGGATCAACCTGGTCCTGTCCGTGCTGCGCGCGGCCCAGGTCTGGGGAGGCGTCGGAGGGGCGGTGCCAGGCCTGCGCGCCGCCCTCGGGCTGAAGGAGGACGCGCCCACCACCGAGGTCGACCGGGTCGAGGAGCTGGCCCGGGACCTGGTCGAGCACATGGAGTCCGCCGGATGGGACCCGGCCGCCGCGGCGGCCGCGCACGACGACGCGGAGGTGTGTCGAGTCCTGGAGTTCGCGGCCGAACAGGTCGTGCCCCGGCTCGCCCGCACCACCGACGAACTCGACCACGTCCTGCACGCCCTGAACGGTGGTTTCGTACCGGCGGGACCCTCCGGTTCCCCCCTGCGCGGACTGGTCAACGTGTTGCCGACCGGCCGTAACTTCTACACCGTCGACCCGCGTGCGGTCCCCTCACGGCTCGCCTGGCAGACCGGTCAGGCCATGGCCGAGTCCCTGTTGCGCCGCCACATGGAGGAGACCGGCACCTACCCGGAGTCGGTCGGCCTGTCGGTGTGGGGGACCTCTGCCATGCGCACCTCCGGCGACGACATCGCCGAGGTCCTGGCCTTGCTCGGGGTGCGCCCCGAGTGGGACGAGGCCTCCCGCAGGGTCGGCCGGCTGCACGTGGTGTCGTTGGAGGAGCTGGGGCGTCCGCGCATCGACGTGACGGTGCGCATCTCCGGTTTCTTCCGGGACGCGTTCCCGCACGTGGTCGCCATGCTGGACGACGCGGTCCGGTTGGTCGCCGACCTCGACGAACCCGACGAGCGCAACCACGTGCGCGCGCACATGAACGCCGACCTGGCCGAGCACGGCGACCACCGCCGCGCCACCTCGCGGATCTTCGGTTCCGCCCCCGGTTCCTACGGTGCCGGGATCCTCCAGGTCGTGGAGTCCGGTAACTGGCGCGACGACCGCGACCTCGCCGAGGTCTACACGGCCTGGGGCGGGTTCGCCTACGGGCGCGACCTCAACGGCGTTCCGGCCGCCGACGACATGCGGGCCAACTACCGCCGGATCAAGGTCGCCGCGAAGAACATCGACAGCGCCGAACACGACATCGCCGACTCCGACGACTACTTCCAGTACCACGGCGGCATGATCGCCACCGTGCGCGCCCTCAGCGGGGCCGACCCCAAGGCCTACGTGGGCGACTCCACCTCGCCCGACGCGGTGCGCACCCGACCCCTGGCCGACGAGACCGCCCGGGTTTTCCGCGCCCGCGTGGTCAACCCCCGCTGGATCGCGGCCATGCGTCGCCACGGCTACAAGGGAGCCTTCGAACTGGCCGCCACCGTCGACTACCTGTTCGGTTTCGACGCCACCGCCGGGGTGGTGCACGACTGGATGTACGAGAAACTCGCCGCCGAGTACGTGCTGGACGACCAGACCCAGGAGTTCCTGCGTCGCTCCAACCCGTGGGCCCTGCACGGCATCGTCGAGCGGCTGCACGAGGCCGCCCGGCGTGGGCTGTGGGCGGAGCCGGACCCGGCCACGATGGAGGCCCTCACCGAGGTCTACCTGGAGGTGGAGGGCGACCTGGAGGAGAAATCCGAGTGAGGGTGTGGATCCTGGGGATCGGCATGGGACCCCGGCACGTCACCGGGGAGGTCGCCGAGGCCCTGCGCGGTTGCGACTACGCCGTCGCCGTCCGCAAGAGGGACGACGACGGTCTGTTCGCGCTGCGGCAGGAGATCTGTGACGCCTACGGTGTGCCGCTGGTGGCCGTGGCCGACCCGGAGCGCGACCGCGACGATCCCGCCGACTACCCGGCCGCGGTCGCCGACTGGCACGAGGCACGCGTGGCCGCCTTCGAGCGGGTACTCGGCGAGCGCGGCGGCACCGCGGCCTTCCTGGTCTGGGGCGACCCCTCCCTGTACGACTCCACGCTGCGGATCGTGGCGCGGATCGCCGAACGCGGAAACGTCGAAGTGGACCACGACGTGCTCCCCGGGATCAGCGCCCCCCAGATCCTGGCCGCCCGGCACCGGATCGTGCTGAACGGGGTCGGCCGCCCGGTGCACGTGACACCGGCGCGGCGGCTGCGCGAGGCCGTCGAGGCGGGGCAGGACAACATCGTCGTCATGCTCGGCGGACGGCACGGCTTCGAGGGGCTGCAGGACTGGTCCCTGTGGTGGGGCGCCAACCTGGGCGCCGACTCCGAGGAACTGGTCGCCGGACGGGTGGGCGAGGTGCTGACCGAGATCGGGGCGGCGCGCCGGCGGGCCAAGGACAAGGCCGGCTGGGTGATGGACACCGCCCTGCTCAGGAGGCCCGAGTGACCGCGCTGCTGGTCGCCGGGACCACCTCCGACGCGGGCAAGAGCGTGGTCACCACCGCCCTGTGCCGGGCCTTCGCCCGCCGGGGGGTACGGGTGGCGCCCTACAAGGCGCAGAACATGTCCAACAACTCCATGGTCTGTCACGGCCCGGACGGGCGTCCGGCGGAGATCGGCCGCGCCCAGTGGGTGCAGGCGCTCGCCGCCCGCGCCGTCCCCGAACCCGCGATGAACCCGGTGCTGCTCAAACCCGGCAGCGACCGGCGCAGCCACGCCGTGCTGATGGGTCGTCCCGCCGGGGAGGTCTCCTCCTCCGACTGGGAAGCGGGCAGACGCCACCTCGCCGAGGCCGCGCACACCGCCTTCGACGACCTGGCCACCCGCTACGAGGTCGTCGTCGCAGAGGGCGCGGGCAGCCCGGCCGAGATCAACCTGCGCGCGGGCGACTACGTGAACATGGGCCTGGCCCGGCACGCGGAAATGCCCGTGGTGGTGGTCGGCGACATCGACCGGGGCGGGGTGTTCGCCGCGATGTACGGGACGGTGGCGCTGCTGGAGCCCGCCGACCAGGCCCTGATCGCCGGTTTCGTGGTGAACAAGTTCCGGGGCGAGCACGCCCTGCTCCAGCCGGGCCTGGACGACCTGGAACGGGTCACCGGCCGCCGGGTGTTCGGGACCCTGCCCTGGGACCCCGGGCTCTGGCTGGACTCCGAGGACGCCCTCGACCTGGAGGGGCGGCGGGCCGACGGGCGGACGGCCCCCACGGCGGTATCGCGGGTGGCGGTGGTGCGCCTGCCCCGGATCAGCAACTTCACCGACGTGGACGCGCTCGGCCTGGAACCCGGACTCGACGTGGTCTTCGCCTCCGGGCCGCGCGACATCGCCGACGCCGACCTCGTGGTGCTGCCCGGCACCCGCTCCACTCTCGCCGACCTGGCCTGGCTGCGCTCGCGCGGGCTGGACGAGGCGATCACCGAGCACGTGCGCCGGGGGCGACCGCTGCTCGGGATCTGCGGCGGTCTCCAGATGCTCGGGCGCACCATCACCGATCCCGAAGGCGTCGAGGCCGCGCCGGGTTCGTCCGAGGAGGGGTTGGGACTGCTGGACGTGCGCACCGACTTCACCGCCGAGAAGACCTTGCGGCTGCCCGAGGGCGAGGCGCTGGGCGCGCCCGCGAGCGGCTACGAGATCCACCACGGACGCGTCACCGTGGGCGGGGGAGCGGAGGGGTTCCTGGGCGGAGCGCGTGCGGGCAGGGTCTTCGGCACCATGTGGCACGGCAGCCTGGAGGGCGACGCCTTCCGGGCGGCCTTCCTCTCCCAGGCGCTGGGCCACGAGCCGTCCGGGGCGGACTTCTCCGCCGCGCGCGAGCGGCGCATGGACCTGCTCGCCGACCTCGCGGAGCGGTACCTGGACGTCGACGCGCTGCTGGGACTGGCCCGCGACGGCGCTCCCACCGCTCTCCCCCTCCTAGGTCGGGAGTCCGCACGCCCGTCGCCCGCCGCCACCCTCAACGGACGCCTTCGGCGCAGCCGTCCCCTATGAGGATCCTGCTTCTGGGCGGTACCTCCGAGGCCCGTGAACTGGCCGCCCTACTGGTCGAGAACGGTGTGGACGTGACCACCTCGCTGGCCGGACGGGTGGCCAGACCGCGTCTGCCGGTGGGCGCGGTGCGGATCGGCGGGTTCGGGGGAGTACCCGGACTGCGCGCGGCTCTGGCCGACTACGACGCGGTGGTGGACGCCACCCATCCCTTCGCGCTCGGGATGACCGCGAACGCGGCGGCCGCCTGTACGGACCTGCCGCTGCTGCGTCTGGAGCGGCCGGGGTGGGAACCCGACCCGACCTGGCGCTACGCCGACACCCACGAGGAAGCGGCGGAGCTGGCGGCCGGACTCGGACAGCGGCCGTTCGTGACGGTCGGTCGCCAGGAGTTGGCCCGTTTCGTCCCCTCCCTGGGTGAGCACGCGGTGCTGACCCGGGTGGTGGACGTGCCCGAGCTCGAACTTCCGGACGCCTGGAGTCTGCTGACCAGCCGGGGCCCGTACCGGCTCGAAGGTGAGCTGGAGCTGATGACCGGGCACCGCGCGGACGTGCTCGTCACCAAGGACTCCGGGGGCACCTACACCTGGCCGAAGATGGCGGCCGCCGAGCGGCTCGGTGTCCCGGTGGTGGTGGTACGGCGCCCACCCGGACCGGAGGGGGTTCCCACCGTCGACGACGTGGCGTCCGCCTTCGACTGGGTGTCCTCATTGGAATGACGTCGCGTGCCCCCACCCTCGGACACCGTCCGTACGAAAGGCGGACCGACGGTGGACGTGAGGTCGTCCGGTGGGGTCAACGGGAAAGGGCGGCGAGTAGCTCCCGCGTGGTCTCGGTCGGGCGCACGGCCACACGCACCCAGGTGGAGTCCAGTCCGGGGAAGGTGTCGGCGCGGCGTACGGCGATGCCCTGCTCGCGCAGGCGCGCGTGGACCCCTTCACCTACGCGGACCAGTAGGAACGGGGCCCGGGAGGGAACGAATTCGATTCCCGCTTCGCGCAGGCCGTTCTCCAGATCGGTGCGCCGGCCCTGGAACTCCTCGGCCCGGCGCTCCGCCTCCGCGCTCGCCTCGTCGCTCATGCAGGCGACCGTGGCGGCGATCGCGGGCGCCGACACCGACCAGGGCGTCTGTACCCGGGCCAGCTCGCGCACCACGGCCTCGTCACCGACCACGTATCCGGCGCGGATTCCCGGAATCGACCAGTGCTTGGTGAGGCTGCGCAGCACCACCAGGCCCTCGATCCGCTCACCGACCAGGGACTCCGGTTCCCCGGGGAGGGCGTCCATGAACGCCTCATCGACCACGACCAGCCGTCCGGGCCGGCACAGCCCGCGCAGGGCATCGGCCCGATGCAGGACACCGGTGGGGTTGGTGGGGTTGCCGACCACCACCAGGTCGGCGTCCTCGGGGACGGCGGCGGGGTCGAGGGCGAAGCCGTCCCTCCGCGCGCACAGCACGGTGGTGACGGTGTTCCCGGCCTGCTCCAGGGCGACGTGCGGCTCAGTGAACTGGGGGTGCACGACGACGGGTCGACGCCAGGAACGCGACCGGGCGATGAGGGTGAACGCCTCGGCCGCTCCCGCCGTTGGCAGAACGTCCGCGGGCGGCCGGGCGTGCCGCCGTGCGACGGCCATGCGTGCGGGTTCGGCGTCGGGGTAGACGCCCGAGTGGTTCAGGCTCTCTCGCAGCGCCCGGTCGAGCCAGGCGGGTCGCCGCCCCGGGTGGACGTTGACGGCGAAGTCGAGCAGGTCGCCGCGTGCTTCCACGTCGCCGTGGTGGCGCAGCGGGTCGACCACCGGTTTGGGGTCGGGGGCGGCCGTCCGTGCGATGGGGGAGGGCATGGCCGGCGCGGCGGCCGATACCGAGGCCGTGGTCGGTGCGCTGTGTACGGCTTCGGCGAACCTCGCGGGGAGGCTCGGGTGCCCGGCCCAGTGCGTGTGCAGGTAGGAGGCGTGCAGGGTCGCGGAGGCGAAACCCTCCGGCGCACCGTCGATCTCCCAGGCCGGGTGATCCCCGAAACCGGGCGTCAGGGTCGTTCGGTGGAACTCGTGGCCGGTGACCCTCTCCCCGGCCCGGGTCAGCAGGGTGTCGCCGGGGGAGACCGCCTCGGGGTAGCGCAGGGTGAGCCGCTTGGTCATCCGGGCCTCGGCAGGGATCGCCCCCGCCATGTCGTGGCCGTCCAGCGACCCGGCCAGGTAGAGCGATCCCGCGCACTCGGCCACGGTCGGGACCCCGTCGCGGACCGCCTCGCGCAGCTCGGTCGCAAGGCTCCGGTTCGCGGCCAGCTCGGCCGCGTACACCTCGGGAAAACCGCCGCCCAGGTAGATGCCCCGGGTACCGGAGGGCAGCGCGGTGTCCGTCAACGGGTCGAAGACGACGACCCGGCATCCGGCGGCGGTGAGCAGTTCCTCGGTCTCGCTGTAGCGGAAGGTGAAGGTCCGGCCCCCGGCCACGGCGACCACCGGCCGGTCGTTCCCGTCCGGGGCCCTCACCTGCTCGGCCGGGGCCCAGGGGCGTGTGTTCAGCGGGGGAGCCGAACGGGCCACCTCCAGCAGCGCCTCCAGGTCGACGTGGTTCGCGACGTGCTCACCGAGGCGTTCGACCACCCGTGCCGAGCCCTCCCGCTCGGCCGCCGGGACCAGCCCGAGGTGGCGGGAGGGACCGGCGACGCGCTCGTCACGGGGGACCACACCGAGGACGGGCAGGCCGACCGAGCGAGTGATCTCGGCGACGTTGCGCGCCGAGCCCGCCTTGTTCAGGATCACGCCGACGACCTCGACCGCCAGGTCGAAGTCCGCCATACCCTTGACCAGCGCGCCCACCGAGCGGGACATCCTGGACACGTCCACGACCAGTACCACCGGAGTGCGGGTCAGCGCCGCCACGTGCGCGGAGGAGGCGAAGCCGTCGGTGCCGATCCGCCCGTCGTGCAGCCCCATCACGCCCTCGATGACGGCCGCGTCCGCGCCCCGTGCCCCGTGCAGGAGCAACGGGGCCACCCGCTCCTCACCGACCAGATGGGGGTCGAGGTTGCGGCCGGGGCGGCCGGTGGCCAGGGCGTGGTAACCGGGGTCGATGTAGTCCGGGCCGACCTTGTGGCCGCTCACCGTGAGGCCGGTGTCCCCGAGCGCGGCCATCAGCCCGGTGGCGATCGTGGTCTTGCCCTGCCCGGTCATGGGAGCGGCGATCATCAGCCTCGGCGGCTTCGCCGAATGCGGCAGGTCCGCCGGGAGGGACCGTCCCGTCGGCCCGGAGGCCGCCGGGGTCCTCACCACTCGATCCCCCGTTGGCCCTTGCGGCCCGCGTCCATCGGGTGCTTGACCTTGGCCATCTCGGTGACCAGGTCCGCCGCCTCCAAGAGTTCGGGGGCGGCGCGGCGGCCGGTGATGATCACGTGCTGGCGGCCCGGGCGGCCCCGGAGGGCGGTCACGACGTCCTCGACGTCGACCCATCCCCAGTGGATCGGGTAGGTGAACTCGTCGAGGATGAGCAGGTCGTGCGTCTGCTCGGTGAGCCTGCGCTTGATCTCGGCCCAGCCCTCGGCCGCGTCCGCCGCGTGGTCCTCCGTGCTGCCCTTGCGGCGGCTCCAGGACCAGCCCGAGCCCATTTTGTGCCACTCCACCGGGCCACCCTCGCCGGTCTCCTGGTGGAGCCTTCCCAGACGTTCGAGCACGGTCTGCTCGCCGATGCGCCACTTCGCCGACTTCACGAACTGGAACACCCCGATTCGCCAGCCCTGGTTCCAGCCGCGCAGGGCGAGCCCGAACGCGGCGGTCGACTTGCCCTTGCCGTCCCCGGTGTGCACGGCGAACACGGGCTGGTTGCGGCGCTGCCGGGTGGTGAGCCCGTCGTCGGGGACGACGAGCGGTTTTCCCTGAGGCATCAGGCGGCCCTCTCTCTGACGGTGGTACCCAGTGTGTCGGCGCTGACCTCACCGACGGGGAGGTGTTCGGCGCCCAACCGGGCGGCGAGGGAGGCGGCCAGACCCAGCCGCATCGGGCCGGACTCACCGTCCACGACGACGGTGGCCACGCCCATCCCGGCGACGTGGTCGGCCGCCCGCAGGGAACGACCGACGGAACCCCGGCCGCCGGTGGCGCGGCCGTCGGTCACCAGAACGAGCAACGGACGCTGTCTCGGGTCGCGCAGACGCTCGCGTCGCAGGACGTGGGAAGCCTCCAACAGACCCTCCGCGAGCGGGGTGCGCCCTCCGGCGGCCAGCGCGTCCAACCGGGCGGCGGCGGTGTCCACCGAACGGGTCGGAGGCAGTACCAGTTCGGCCCTCGTGCCGCGGAAGGTCACCAGACCGACCTTGTCGCGACGTCGGTAGGCGTCCAGGAGCAGGGAGAGGATGGCGGTCTTGACCTCGCCCATGCGTTTGCGCGCCGCCATCGACCCGGACGCGTCGACGCAGAACAGCACCAGGTTGCTCTCCTGGCCCTCGCGTACCGCCACCCGCAGGTCGCGGGGGCGCAGGTCGATTCGCCCATCGCCGTGCGGGCGGGAGGCCGCGGCCTTGATGGTCTCCACCAGGTGCAACGGGCCGCCGCTTCCCCCGCTGGGAGGTGCGGCCCCGATCCTGCGGCCTCGGGTGCCCAGGGCACGGCTGCGCCGACCGTCGGCGCCGACGCCCGCGCCCCGCGCGGTGAACGTGCGGGGTCGGTAGGCGGGGTCCGCCTTGACCGTGGTGCCCGCCGTGGGACGAGGGGCGCCCCCTTCCGGTTCGGATTCCTCCGCCTCCCGGGACGTCTCCTCGCCCTGGGAGCCCTCGGGCCCTCGGGGCGGGGCGGGGGCCTGCTCGGTTCCTCCGCCGTCCGGGCCCTGGGAGGGGCCCCCTCCCGGGTCGTCGGTGTCGGATGCGCCGTCCTCGCCGTCCTCGCCGTCCTCGCTGGATGGGTCGGACGGATCGGACGGGTCGGGACCACCGGAGCCGTCAGGGTCGTCCGGGACGTTCGAGCCGCCCGGCGGTTCGGGGTCGTCCGGCGGCGGCTCCTCGTCCCCCAGGACACGGTCCAGGAGTTCCTCGTCGATGCCGGGCGCGTCGAGAGGGTTGCGTCGGCGCCGATGAGGCAGAGCCAGCAGGGCGGCGCGACGGATGTCGGCCAGGGTCACCGAGGTCCGGCCGTGCCAGGCGGCGTGCGCGAGGGCCGTGCGCGCGGTCACGATGTCGGCGCGCAAACCGTCGACCTCGAACGCCGCGCACACCTGTGCGATCTTCAACAGCGCGGTGTGGGACAGCCGGACGCGCGAAGCTGTCTCCCGAGCCGCCGCGATGCGCTCGGCCAACGTCTTCTCGGCCCGGCCATAGCGCTCGGCGAAGGCGTCCGGGTCGGAGTCGTAGGCCATCCGCCTGCGGACCACCTCCACCCGGGCGGCGGGATCGGTGGGAGCGGCGACCTCGACGGTGAGCCCGAACCGGTCCAGGAGCTGCGGGCGAAGCTCACCTTCCTCGGGGTTCATCGTGCCGATGAGCAGGAACCGTGCGGCGTGCTCCACGGAGAAGCCGTCTCGCTCCACGGTCACCCGGCCGGTGGCGGCGGCGTCGAGGAGGAGGTCGACCAGGTGGTCGTGGAGCAGGTTGACCTCGTCCACGTAGAGGAGCCCGCGGTGGCTCCTGGCCAGCAGGCCGGGTTCGTAGGCGACCTGGCCGTGCGTGAGCGCCTGCTCCAGGTGCAGGGAGCCCAGGACACGGTCCTCGGTGGCACCGACCGGCAGTTCGACCAGGCGTACGGGGCGGTTCTCCACGGCCGTGCCGGAGGGGAAGGGGCCGTCGGGGGACTCCTGCGAGGGGTCGGCCGGATCTACGGAGAAGCGGTCACCCCGGTAGACCTCGACAGGGGGCAGGAGGGAGGCCAGGGCCCGCACCGCGGTGGACTTGGCGGTGCCCTTCTGGCCGCGGACCAGCACACCACCGATGTCGGGGGAGACACTGGCCAGGACGAGGGCCAGACCGAGGTCGTCAAGGGGTTCGGCGTCGCAGCCGACGATCGCGGAGAAGGGATAGTGGGACGTCCGCAATGGCATGTGAGGCTCCCGCTCGTTGCGCCATGGATCATGGGCGGGTGCGGGGCCGGTCTTCGGACTTGCCGAGTCCTCCTTCGGGGAGGCTCGGTTCACCGCAGCGGGCCTGTGCCGGAGTCTCACCGGGCTTCCCAGATTCTCCCCTCCCGCCCTTCCCACCGTTTCCGATGGTCGGGCCGTCGGGGCACCTCACACCTTCGGCCGCCACGATAGCGTCCTGTCATGAAGGTCGAGACGTCCCCTCCCCCGATCACCGTCGTCGGCGTCGGCGCAGACGGTTGGGCGGGCGTGCCCGAGAGGCTGCGCGCCCTGGTCCTGACGGCCGAGGTGGTGCTGGGCGGGCGCAGGCACCTGGCCATGCTACCGGACGCGCCCGGTCAGCTGAGGCGAGCCTGGCCCTCTCCGCTGCGCGAGGGCCTGGGCCCGCTGCTCGACTCCCTCGAAAGCCGCCGCGTCGTGGCGTTGGCCTCAGGTGATCCCCTGGTGTCGGGGATCGGCACCACACTGGTCGCACTGCTCGGAACGGACGCGGTACGCGTGGAGCCGGCCGTCTCCTCGGTCGCTCTGGCGCGCGCCCGGATGGGCTGGTCGGCGCACGGGTGCGCGGTGGTGAGCCTGGTCGGCCGCGATCCGCGCCTGTTGATGCGCGAGCTGTCGCCGGGCCGCCGTGTACTGGTGCTCTCCTCGGACGCCACCACACCCGGAACGGTCGCCGCCCTGTTGGTCGGGTCCGGCTACGGTTCCAGCCGGTTGACCGTCCTCGGCGACCTGGGGTCGGACACCGAGTCCCGTTCGTCCACCACGGCGGACGACCTGCTCGGAGGCTCCTTCGAGAAGGTCCCCCGCCTGCACGTACTGGCGTTGGAGCTGTCCGGTCCGGCGGGGTACGGGCTGGTCCCGGGGTTGCCCGACGCCGCCTTCGAGCACGACGGCCAGCTGACCAAGCGGGACCTGCGCGCGTCGGCCCTGGCCCGGTTGGCGCCCTCCCCGGGGCTGCACCTGTGGGACGTGGGTGCGGGTGCGGGCTCGGTGGCGGTCGAGTGGATGCGCGCCCACCCCTCGTGCGCGGCGACGGCGGTGGAGGCCGATCCCGGGCGTGCCGAGCGGATCGGACGCAACGCCGGGCGGCTCGGCGTTCCGGGGCTGCGCGTGGTCACCGGGCGGGCGCCGGACGCGCTGACCGGGCTGGACGCCCCCGACGCGGTGTTCGTCGGCGGCGGGGCGACGCGACCGGGCGTGCTCGACACCTGTCTGGAGGCGCTCGGCCCGGGTGGCCGAATCGTGGTGCACGGGGTGACGCTGGAGACCGAGCACCTGTTGGCGGAGGCGTACCGGCGCCATGGCGGGGAGCTGTCCCGGTTGGCCGTGGAGACCGCCGCTCCCGTCGGCACGTTCACCGGTTGGACCCCCGCCCGCACCGTCACCCAGTGGTACCTGTCGAGGGATCGTTGACCCTCGGCCGCGCCGGGTCGTACAAGTAGGACTCGCCGCCGCCCTCGGGAGCGAGCGCGCGTCCGACCAACACCACCGCGGCCTGCCGCAACCCCGCCTCCTCCACCAGGTCGGCGATGGTGGCGACCGTGCCGTGCAGTACCGACTCCTCCGGCTGGCTGACCCGGTACACGACCACGGCGGGGCAGTCGGCGCCGTACTCGGAGACGATCTCGGCCATGAGCGCGCGGACCCGCCGGATCGCCAGGTGCAGCACCAGGGTGGCCCGGGTCGCCGCGAACGCCGCCGGCGACTCCGTGGCCGGCATCGCGGTCGAGCGGGCGCTGGTCCGGGTCAGCACCACCGACTGCGTCACCAGCGGCACCGTCAGCTCCCTGCCCACCAGCGCCGAGGCGGCCGCGTAGGCGGGCACACCCGGGGTGACGTCCCACGGCACGCCGTGTGCGTCCAGACGGCGGGTCTGTTCGGCCAGCGCCGAGTACAGCGACGGGTCCCCGGAGGTGAGTCGGACCACCTCCCGACCCGCCGCGTGCGCGGCGACCAGCCGTTCCGTGATGCGGTCCAGGTCCAGGCCCTGAGTGTCGACCAGGTCGGCGTCGGGCGCGCAGTGGGTGAGGACCTCCGGGTCCAGGTACGTGCCGGGGTAGAGGACGACGTCGGCCACGGCGAGCATCCGGGTGGCGCGGACGGTGAGCAGGTCGGCGGCGCCGGGCCCGGCTCCCACGAAGTGCACCGTCACGCCCTCACCCACCTCGGCGTCCAGACACGGCCCGACCGGGACAGACGGGTCCCGGACGCGCCGACGATGAGCAGGCAGCGCATGTCGACCGTGGCGGGATCGAGTTCGTTGAGCGTGGTCACCTCCAGGGACTCGCCGTCGCGGCCGATGCTCCGACCGACGACGACCACGGTGTCGGGTCTTCTGTGTTCCAGCAGGACCTCGCGTGCGGTGGCGATCTGCGCGGTTCGCGAGCGCGAGGCCGGGTTGTAGATCGCGAGCGCCAGGTCGGCCTCGGCGGCGGCCCGCAGGCGGCGTTCGACCACCTCCCAGGGCTTGAGCCGGTCCGACAGGCTCATCACCGCGAAGTCGCCCCCGACGGGGGCGCCCGCCCGCGCCGCGACCGCCTGCACGGCGCTGACACCGGGCAGCACCCGGACGGGGACCCCCTGGTAGGCAGGGTCCTCGGCCGCCTCGAACACGGCGGTGGCCATACCGAACACACCGGCGTCCCCGCCCGAGACCACGGCCACGCGTTCCCCCTCGAGGGCGAGGTCGAGGGCGAGGCGGGCGCGGTCGATCTCGACGCTGTTGCCGGAGGCGTGCCGCCTCAGGCCGGGGCGCTGGGGGACACGGTCGACGTAGGGGCCGTAGCCCACCACGTGGTCCACCTCCGCCAGCGCCGAGGAGGCCTCGGGGGTGAGCCAGTGCCCGGGGCCCGGCCCCAGACCGACGACCAGCAGTTCGGCCGCCGGCCCGGCGGGTTCGGTGGCCGCGGGTCCCGTGGCGGGTTCGGACACCACGCGGTCCCGGGACCTCCTGCCGTTGCGGCTGTCGCCGGTGACCAACACGAGGGAGAAGTAGGGGACCGTGGCCGGGTCGACCTCCGCGACCGGCATCCGCCGTTCCCCCTCCATCGACGCGCGCTCCAGGTACATCGCGTGCTCCAGACGCCCGGCCGCCTCCAAGGCACGGCGCACGGCGGGGAAGGTCCGGCCCAGCTTCATGATCACCGCGGCGTCGGTGTCCGCCAGACGGCGGGCCAGCTCCGGCTCGGGAAGGGTGCCGGGCAGCACGGTGAGCACGTCGGTCTGCCGGACCAACGGCGTCGCGGTCGCCGCGGCGGCGGCGCCGAACGCGGGGACCCCGGGCACGATCTCGGTCTCGTACCGTTCGGAGAGCCGGTCGTGCATGTACATGTACGAGCCGTAGAAGAGCGGGTCGCCCTCCGAGAGCAGCACGACGTCGCGGCCCGCGTCGAGGTGGGCGGCCAACCGCGCGGCCGACGCCTCGTAGAAGTCGGCCAGTGCCCCCGTGTAGCCGCCCGGGTGGTCGGTCGCGCCGGTGGTCACCGGGTAGGTCAGCTGTTCCTCGACCGCCGCGTCCGGGATGAGGTCGGCGGCGATGCGGCGGGCGTTGGACTCCTTACCGACGCCCGCGTGGTAGGCGACGACGTCGGCTCCGCGAATGAGCCTGGCCGCCTTGAGAGTGATCAGTTCGGGGTCGCCGGGACCGACGCCGACACCGTGGAAACGACCGGTCACGCCTCTTCCTCCTTGGCCAGTGCGTTCAGCGCCGATGCGGTCATCGCCGAGCCCCCTCGGCGGCCTCGGGCGACCACGTAGGGAACGTCGACACCGAACCGGTCGGCGAGCTCGGTCAGGGCCTGCTTGGATTCGGCGGCTCCGATGAAGCCGACCGGGCAGCCGACGATCGCGGTCGGGCGCGGGGCGCCGTCGATCAGCATCTCCAGCAGATGGAACAGGGCGGTGGGCGCGTTGCCCACAGCGACCACGGAGCCCTCCAACAGCGGCTCCCAGAGGGACACGGCGGCGGCGGTCCGGGTGGTGCCCCACTCCCGGGCCAGACCGGGGACCCGCTCGTCGCCGAGGAAGCAGAGCACGTCGTTGCCGCGTGGCAGGCGGCTCGCGGTCACACCACTGGCCACCATGTTCGCGTCGCACAGGATGGGGGCACCGGACCGTAGGGCGGCGCGCGCCTCGGGGACCAGATCGGGGTGGATCGCCAGGTCCTCGGCGAGGTCGACCTGGCCGGTGCCGTGGATCATCCGTACGGCGAGCCGTTCGGCGTTGGCCGGAAGGTGGTCCAGGCGGGCCTCGCGCCGGATGGTGGCGAAGGAGTCGACGTAGATCGCGGGGCCGTCGTCCACGTACTCGTAGCGTCGGTTCGGGCGACTCGGAACGTTCACAGGGCGCCTCCGGGGACGAGAACGCCACGCCAGGGCGTGACGACGAGGTCTGCGCGTCCGGAGACCAGGGCCTCCGCGGCGAGTGCTTCGGCGGCGGAGCGGTCCAGGCCCTCCACGGGCACGGGTACGTGATGCCCGCCCTCGGGCAGCGGTCCGTACGGCAGCGGCGGCGCGGGGGCGGGTAGCCGGGGGTCCGGTGGCACCGGTTCGATCAGCGGTGCCGGGAGTTCGGTGACGTGCCACGGCGCGGTGGGCCCGTCGCCGCGCCTCCGTAGGAACTCGTCGGCGAGCTCCACGAGCCGGGCCGCGGCTCCGCCGATCGGGGTCAGTGGTCCCCAACCGGCGCCGACGCGCAGTTGCGCGGTGTGTTCGTCGAGTGCGACGAGCCCGAGGTCACAGGTGCGGTCGAGCAGGTCGCCGGTGCCGTCGTCCAGGACGAACAGGAAGCGCCCGGGCAGGGCGGCCCGATGCGGTCGGGCGCACAGCAGCCCGTCGAGAGCCGTGGCGACGGAGTCACGGACCGTTCCCTGCGCGCGCGGGGAGAGCATGATGTTGCGGACCAGTTCGTGGGTGCGGGAGGGCAGCAGGCCGGTGTCCTCCAGGGCACGCAGCACCTCGGGGGGCAGGAGCCCGTCCTCGCCGGGAAGCCCGCGCAGTTGCAGGTTGGCCCGGCCGGTGACGTGGATCCTGCCGGTTCCGTACTTCTCGGACACGGCGGCCAGGGCGCGCAGGGAATCGGAGGGGAGCCGTCCGCCGACCAGACGGAGGCGGACCAGTAGTCCGTCGTCGGCGGCCCAGGGTCTGAGTACACCGGGGCAGCGGTCACGCCGCGTGCGGGGCACATCGGGCATGCGCGTCCTTCGGGTCAGGGACCCGTACGCGGGGTCCGCGGATGACCTGGCGGCCCGTCACCGCCAGCGCCAGCAGGTCTTCGGACTCGGGTTCGATCGGTAGGGGGCGCCTTCCCGGAGCGTCGCTCCAGTGGCCGTCCCGGGAAACGTGTCCCGGGACATGCCCACCCGTCACCCTCACCGCTGCGCGTCAGTCCCGGATTCACACCGGGTTCCCTGCCCCACGGAGTGGAGTACGACTGGCCCGACGAGATTACCGGGTCGCGCTCCGGACCTGTTCAGTGGGATCGTGCGCGGTTCTCACGGGCGCCGCGACGGTAACGCCACGCCTCGGCGGACGAGCCGTCTCGGGCGGCCACGGGCACGGTTCCACGAACGGTGGCCCCCGGCAGACGGAAACCGGGGGCCACACAGGGGGAGGGAACGAGAAGTCAGGGCCGCTCGACGGGCTCCTTCACGTCCACCGCGCGGGCGTCGGCGCGACGCCGACGCAGGAACGCGATCAGCGGCAGTGCCGCCGCGAGCAGCACCAGCGCGTACAGGCCGATCGAGATGCCACTGCCCACCAGGATCGACGGGTCGCCCGAGGAAGCGGCCAAGGCCCGACGGAACTCCGTCTCCGCGATCGGCCCCAGGACCACACCGATGAGCGCCGGCGCCACCGGGACCCCGAACGTCCGCATGACCAGACCCAGCACCGCGACCGCCAGCAGCATCACCAGGTGCGTCACCGAGGTGTTGATCGCGTACACCGCCAGCACCGAGAACAGCGTGATGCCCGCGTACAGGTACGGCTTGGGCAGCTTCAACAGGCGGGCCCACAGCGGAGCGAACGGCAGGTTGATCACCAGCAGCAGGACGCTGCCGATCAGCAGCGACGCCAACAGCGTCCACACCAGCTCGGCGTTGCGCTCGAAGAGCACCGGACCCGGCTGCAACCCGTACTGCTGGAACGCCGCCAACATGATCGCGGCCGTCGCCGACGTGGGCAGACCCAGCCCGAGCAACGGAACCATGGTGCCCGCGGCGCTGGAGTTGTTGGCCGACTCCGGGCCGGCCACACCCTCGATGGCGCCCTGCCCGAACTCGTCCTCCTCACCCGTGCGGCGAGCACGACGAGCCGCGAGCCTGCGCTCCAGACCCAGCGAAAGGAACGTGGGGATCTCCGCGCCACTGCCGGGGATCGGCCCGAAGGCGCTGCCCAACGCGGTGCCGCGCAGCCACGGCTTCCAGGAGCGGCGCAGGTCCTTGCGGCCCAGCCACGGACGCCCGGTGCGGATCGCCGCGAAGTTCGGAGCGGACTTGCCGCGCGCCGCGATGTACAGCACCTCGCCCAGTGCCAGCAGACCCACGGTCACGATGACGATGTCGATGCCGTCCATCAGGCTGGAGGAACCGAAGTCGAAACGGGCCGCGCCGCTCTGGGCGTCGATGCCCACCAAACCGATGGCCAGACCGATGAGCAGCGACGTCACGCCGCGCAGCACCGAACCCGACACCACCGCGGCCACCGCCACGAACGAGAACACGGTCAGGGCGAAGTACTCGCCGGGACCGAAGTTGAGCGCGAACGCCACCATGACCGGCGCGAACAACGCCACGACGAGCGTGCCGATGACGCTCGCCACGAACGAACCGATCACCGCGGTGCCCAGTGCCTGCGCCGCCCTGCCGTTGAGCGCCATCTTGTGGCCCTCGTAGGTAGTGGCGATCGACGACGCCTGCCCGGGTGTGTTCAGCAGGATCGACGTGGTGGCGCCACCGAACATGCCGCCGTAGTACACACCCGCGAACAGGATGAACGCGCTGGTCGGGTCGAACCGGAAGGTCACCGGCAACAGCAGGGCCACCGCCATGGCCGAGCCCATGCCCGGCAGGACGCCCACGGCGGTGCCCAAGAGCACGCCGAGGAAGGCCCACATGAGGTTCTGCGGGGTCAGCGCTGAGGCCAACCCGTCCATCAGGTTGATCAGAGTGTCCATCACAGCACCAATTCCAGGAAGCCGCCCGGCAGGTTGAGCCCGAGCCCGAGCGAGAAACCGACCTGCACGGCGGCCGACATCGACAGCGCCACGATCGCGTCACGCAGGTACGCGCGGGCGCCGAACGCGTAGGCCACGACCCAGAACAGCAGGGCGCCGGCGAGCAGCCAGCCCACGAACTCCAGCAGGGCGGTGTGCGCCACCAGGCCGACGAGGACCAACAGGACCGGTCGGCTCTCGAACCAGGCGAACGGGGACGAGCCCTTCCCGCTGCCCTGGTTGCGCAGGTTCACCACGCTCATGCACACGGCGATGATCAGCAACAGTGCGCCCACCGCGCCGGGGAAGGCGCCCGGACCGGGACTGGTGGCGTTGGGCGGGGCCTCGATGGTGACCGCGCCCCATAGGGCCACCAGGCCCAGGATCGCGGCCAGCGCGGGGACGATCCACGCCGCCGGGCCCCTCCACACGGTGGTCTCGGGATCCGGGGCCGTGTCCGCGGCCGTGTCCGCGGTGTTCGTCTCCGTCCCCCGGGTCTCGACGACGTCCGTGGTCTCGGGGGGCCCGGAGCCGTCGGTGGTCTCTGACGGGTCGGTGCCCGCGGTGTGCTTCTCGTCTGTTCCGTCGGGGCTCACAGTCCCAGCTCCTCCACGGTCTCCTGGGTCAGGGAGATCTCCTCGCCCAAGAACTCCTCGAAATCGTCGCGACCCTGGTAGGTGTCGGTCCAGCGGTTGCGCTCCAAGGTGTCGGCCCAGGAGTCCGAGGCCACCATCTCCTCGACGAGCGCCTCCAACCCGTCGGCCTCCTCCTCGGTCAACCCGGGCGGTGCGATGACCCCGCGCCAGTTCGACATCTCCAGGTCGTAGCCGAGCTCGGTCATGGTGGGGATGTCCACCCCGTCCAGACGTTCGGGGGAGGAGACGGCGAGCGCGCGGAGCGGACCGTCGTCCTCGATCTGGTCGCTGAAGTCGCCCAGGGTGCCGAACCCGATCTCCGAGGTGCCGGAGAGAAGGGAGGTCAGGGTCTCGCCGCCGCCCGAGTAGGGCAGGTAGTTGATCTCACCGGGGGAGATGTCCATGCTCTGGGCGACCTGAGCCGCGAAGATCTGATCGACGCCGCCCATGGAGCCGCCCGCCACGGGCAGGGTCCCCGGGCGCTCGCGCCAGTCCTCGGCGAGGTCGTCGACGGTCTCGTAGGGGGAATCCTGCGGGACGACGATCGCGAGGTACTCCGAGGCCAGCTGGGCGATGGGAGTCGAGTCGGCCATCGTGTACGGCGACCCGGTGGTCTCCACCGCTCCCACCATCCCGAGACCGGTCATGGTCAATACGTTGGGCTGACCCTCGCGGCTCGCGGTCTGGGCCAGACCGATGGTGCCGCCGGCGCCCTCGGCGTTGCGGACCTCGACGTTGAATCGCAGGTCCTCTTCGCGCAGGCCGTTCTGCATCTCGCGGGCCAGGGTGTCCCAGCCGCCGCCGGGCCCGGCCGGTGCGATGAGCAGGAGTTTCTCCTGAGCTCCATCGCCCGAGGCCGCGCTCTGGCGAACGTCGAACAGCGCCGTCCCGACCAGCAGGAGGGCACATAGCCCACCCAGCAGGCGGAGTGCCACGCCACTGTTGCGCATGGGTCCTCTCCTTCCTTGATCGTCTGTGCACGTCCCCCGGTGCGCAGACGCAGGGGAGATCCAGGACACAGTGTGACCCGCGGCACGGAGAGATGAGGGTTTTGTTAAAACTGGCGTCATATTGGTCGTATTGTTCGTGAAGCGCGTTACGTCCCTTGACGACCTGCGCCTTCGGCCGGATCACCCGCGCTCCCCGGCCACTGGAGTACCCATGACCTCACCGCCCGCACGAAGCCGGCTCACGCTCACCGGCTCACTGTTCATCGGATACGTGTGCCTGTTGGCGGTGGCGCTCGCCGGCGTCGGGGTGCTCTGGATGCTCCAGGCCGACCGGGCGACCGACCGCCAGTACGCCGAACGCGTCCTCACCGTGGCCCGCTCCGTGGCCGTCATGCCCACGGTGGTCGAGGGCGTGCAGGGGCCCGACCCCAGCGCCGAACTGGACCCCCTCGCCGACCGTGTCGCCGCGGCCACCGGCGCGGACTTCCTGGTCATCGCCACGCCCGAGGGAATCCGCTACACCCACCCGAACAAGGACCTCATAGGTCGGACGGTCTCCACCCCGCCCGGCCCCGCGGCCCGGGGCGTGGAGTGGACCGGGGTCCAGAACGGCACCCAAGGCCGCACGGTCCGCGCCAAGGTGCCCGTCTTCTCCGAAGGCGGATCGGTCAGTGGCGGCGACGCGCGGGGCGACGTGGTCGGCTACGTGTCGCTGGGGATCCTCACCTCCAGCGCGGCCGGGGACGCCCGTGCCGCCATCCCCGCCATCCTCGCCACGACCGTGCTCCTCCTCGCCGTGGGCGTGGTCGGTTCCTGGGCGCTGTCCCGGCGGCTGCGCGCCAAGACGCACGGGCTCGAACCCGCCGACATCACCGCGCTGCTCGAAAGCCGAGAAGCCCTCCTGCACGCCGTGCGCGAGGGTGTCCTCGCCGTCGACACCAACGACCGGGTGGTCCTGGTGAACCCGCCCGCCCGCGCCATGCTCGACCTGCCGGTGGACGCCGAGGGCCGGCACCTGGATGAACTCGACCTGCCCGAACGGGCCCGCGACATCGTCTCCGGAGTCGATCAGGGAGGAGACCTCATCCTGCTGGCCGGTGACCGGATCCTGGTCGCCAACCGCATGCCGGTGCGCATCCGCGGCGTCGAGTCCGGGGCGGTGGTCACCCTCCGGGACCGCACCGAGGTGAACCGGCTCACCGGAGAACTCGACGGAGCCCGTACCGTCACCCGAGGGCTGCGGGCCCAGACCCACGAGTTCGCCAACCGGGTGCACACCGTCGCGGGCATGCTGGAGCTGGGCGCCCACGAGGAGGCCCGCGACTACCTGGCCGACCTCACCGCCACCCACACCCGCACCACGAGCGGCGTCGCCGAACACGTGCGCGACCCGGCGCTGGCCGCCCTCACCCTGGCCAAGTCGGCGCAGGCCTCCGAGATGGGCGTCGACCTCGGCCTGTCCCCGATGACGAGTGTCCCCGAGTGCCTCCAAGGCGAACTACGATCCGACGCGCTGCTCATCCTCGGCAACCTGGTGGACAATGCCCTGGACGCGGTCGCCCATGGCGGATGGGTCGAGGTCCTGGTACGACTGCACAGGTCCGCCGACACCGACCTGCCGCACGACCTCCTGGAGATCCGGGTGATCGACTCCGGACAGGGGGTCGCCGATGACGTCGCCGAGGAGATCTTCCGGTTCGGTTTCACCACCAAGGCGTCCCGGGACGGTGGAAGCAGGGGCTTGGGCCTGGCCCTGGTCAAGCAGGTCTGTGAGAGCAGAGGGGGAAGCATCGAGATGGAGGCTCCCGACGCGGAGGAGGGCGCGGTCTTCACCGCCTGCCTGCCGGTCGCCGCGCCGACGGGGGTGGCCGGGTGATCCGTGTCCTGGTCGTCGACGACGACGTGCGGGTGGCCCGTAACCACCAGGAGCTGGTGGAGTCGGTGCCCGAGTTCACCGTGGTCGGGGTGGCGCACACCGCCGCCGCGGCCCTGGCCCAGGTACGCGGACACCGTCCGGACCTGGTCCTGCTGGACCTGCACCTGCCCGACGGCTCGGGGATCTCGGTCATGCGCGCCCTGCGATCGGCCGGCGAACCGGGCACGCCCCAACCCGACTTCCTGATGATCACCGCCGTTCGCGACATCGCCCAGGTCCGCTCGGCGGTGCACGGCGGTGCCGTTCACTACCTGCTCAAACCCTTTCCGCTCAGCGCCCTGCGCGACCAGCTCGAACGATTCGCGGTGGCCCGGCGGCAGATGCAGGCCCCAGGGGAGGCCACCCAACAGGACGTGGACCGGTTGTTCGGACTGTTGCGTCCGCCCGCGGCCCGTTCCCTGCCCAAGGGCCTGACCGCGGCCACCGTCGACCTGGTCGCGGGGGTGCTGCGCGAGGCGGAGGGGGAGCTGTCCGCCGCGGAGGTGGCCGAGCGTTCCGGGGTGTCCCGGGTGACGGCCCGCCGCTACCTTGAGCACCTGTGCGCCGATGGTCGGGCGGAACTGCGCATGCGCTACGGTTCCGCCGGTCGTCCCGAACACCTCTACCGCTGGGTCGCCTGACCCCGGTCGCCGGATCACTTGGTCGCCGGCGTCCCCCCGATGTGTTCGCGCCATGGGCCACTGGCCACGAGCCAGTGCGGGACGAGTTTCACGGGAAAGGGGAAGTCGGTCTCGAAGAGCTCCTCACCCTGGCGCTGACCGATCTCCTGGTAGACACCGTCCTCCAGACGGAACTCCACGATGCCGGGCTTCTCCGGGTGGGGGTTGATGATCCAGTAGGCGGAGATGCCGAAAGCGGCGTATTCGTGCCGCTTTGTGTGGTTGTCGCGAAGCACGCTCTCGGGCGAGACCACCTCCACCGCCAGCAACGGGGGAACGGTGTAGTAACCCTCCTCCGGCGGTTCCTGGTCGAAGACGGCCAGGTCGGGGATGCGATGCCGGCCCGGGTCCCCGTCGAGGATGATCCCGGGGCCCTCCCCGATCTCCAGATCGTGGGGGGCGTGATTGCCGAGATGGAAACCCAGACGGTAGCTCACTCGTGTGTGCAAGGGCTTGGGCGCGGGAGACACGTCAAGCCTCCCGTCGACCAGCTCGTACCGCCGCCCGTCGTCCGGAGTGTTCTCGAGGTCGTCCACGGTGAGCCGTCGTTCGGGTACTTCCGGCCGGATACTCATGACAGACATACTGCCTCCTCGGGTGCATGAAGACCAGTATTCAGTGTCACCCTGGGTTACCGACGGGTTTCCACAGGGTGTATTCGGATCGGTGAACCGGCGGGGCGTGCTTCGGAGGGACGTGTCCCATCGAGGAATGTCGGTGGCGGGTGTCACACTCGGGGCATGTTGGATCACCTAGGAATCCAGGTCACCGACCCCACAGCCGCCGCATCCTTCTACGACGCCGTCCTCGCGCCCCTGGGACACCGCCGCATGCTCCAGTTCGGGGAGGTCATCGCCTACGGCTCCGACGACCCCGCGTTCTGGATCTCGCCCAGCGAGACGGACGGCCCCGCGCGCGAGTCCCACATCGCGTTCACCGCGGCCGACCGGGCCACCGTCGATGCCTTCTTCGCCGCCGCCGTCGAGGTCGGGGCGCGGGTCCTGCACGAACCGAAGGAGTGGCCCGAGTACCACGAGCACTACTACGGCGCCTTCGTCCGCGACCCCGACGGCAACAACGTGGAGGCCGTCTCCCACGTCCCGGCCCGGGGCTGATCGGACACGGCCGGGCCCCGGACCTGGTTCAGCGGGAGTCGGTGGCGGCACGCGAGTGCCGAGCGGTGGCCAGCTCCGCGGCCCGTACCGCGCTGGTCACCGCCACCTCGCCCAGCAGGCCCGGTGCGGCGACCTGGTCCCCGGCCAGGTACACGCCCTCACCCCGGTCGATGGCGGGACGGTCCCGCCAGGTGGTGCCCGGCAGGTCCAGCGCACCGGTGCGCCCCCGCGCCACCTGGTCGCGCCGCCAGGTCAGCCTCTCCCGCCACTCGGGCAGCGCGGTGTCGAGCAGGACCTCCAACCGGGCGTTCGTCTTCGCGCGACCCTCACCCGGGCGGACCGGAAGCTGCGCCTGGACCAGGTCCTCACCCTCGGGTGCGAGCGTGGGATCGACGACGGTGTAGCGCTCCAGGAAACCGCACTCGTCGGAGTCGAACACCAGGAACGGATCGCCGTGGCGCCGTGTCAGCCCCAGGTCCACCATCAGGGTGTGTCCGCTCTCCCAACGCAGCGTGTCGTCCCCCAACAGGGTGCGTGCCGCGTTCAAGGACGTGGCCACGACGGTCGGGCCCTGCGGCAGGGCGTCCACCCGGCTCCGCGTCTCGATCCGCACCCCCATCTCCCGGGCACGCGCGGACAGGTGCTCCACCCAGGCGCCCCAGCCCCCGATCAGGTACCGGGGCGCGGGCCATCCCGGGGTGGTGACACGTTGGAACCGGTCCCAGACGAAGGCGGCCGACAGGCGCTCCGGCTCGGCGTGGAAGAGCACGACCCCCATCATGTTGGCGACGGCCCGGGCCGAATCCGCGCCCAGGCGCTCGGTGCCCCAGGTACCGAAGTCCACGTCGTTCGGGGCGCGCAGACGCCTGTGGGACGCGGCACGGAGTACCCCGGTCGGGGGGCCGCCGATCCGCTCCCGGTATCGCCACCGGGTCCCGAGCGCGGCCCTCAACGGCAGGGCCTTCGAGCGCGGGACCAGGCCGCGCCGCTCCAACCAGACGTAGGGCGCCCCGTCCGAGTACAGGACGTGCGGTCCGTCGTTGGCCACGTACGGGGGCTCGGTGGAGCGGGCCCGCCCGCCCAGCGTGGCGTGGGATTCGTACAGGGTGACGGTGGCGCCTCCCTCGGCGCCGGCGATGGCCGCGGTCAGTCCGGCGAGGCCACCGCCCACAACGTTGAGTTCCATGTCCCTAGGACGGGTCGACCGGGCTCAAACGTGACAGCTTGTCGGGGTTGACCAACAGATACACGTGCTGGACCCGCCCTGCGAAGACGTCCAGGGCGATCATGAGCACCGCGGCCCCGGTCGCCGAGACCAGCACCCCCGGACCGCCGTTGACCTCGGTGACCCGGATGTCCAGGCCGTCCATGCCCTCGACCCCGACCGAGGCGAGGAATCGGGTGACGTTGCGCTCCTCGGTGACGGCCGAGAGGAAGCGACCCACCTTGTGCGCGCTGCGCAGCACCCGTAGGGGAGCCCTGGCCTTGCCACCGCTGTCGCTCACCAGGGTGGCGTCGTCGGCGAGCAGGCCCTTGAGCCCGTCCAGGTCCCCTTCCAGACAGGCCCGGAGGAAGCGTTCGGTGATCCGTCGTCGTTCGACCCGGTCGGCCTCGAACCGGGGTCGGCGATCCCGCACGTGGTCGCGGGCGCGTTTGGCCAACTGTCGGGTGGCGGCCTCTCCGCGCCCGATGACCTGCGCGATCTGGGCGTAGGGCAGTTGGAAGGCCTCGTGCAGGACGAACACGGCACGTTCCAACGGACTCAGCGTCTCCAACACCACCATCAGGGCGAACTCCACCGAGTCGGCGAGTTCGGCCCGTTCGGCGCCGTCGGGCAGGTCGCTGACCGGTTCGGGAAGCCACTCGCCCACGTAGGACTCACGTCGGGAACCGGCCCGGCGCAACCGGTCGATGGCCACCCGAGAGACCACGGTGACCAGGTAGGCGCGCGGGTCGTCGATCCCGGCGGGGTCGACCCCGGACCAGCGCAACCAGGCCTCTTGGACCACGTCCTCGGCGTCGTTGGCGCTGCCCAGGACCCGGTAGGCGACCCCGTTCAGCAGGGAGCGGTGCTCTTCGAAGACCTCTGTCGTCGTCATGGCAGGGAAGACGTACCACCGTGCGTGGTCTGTGACACGTCCCCGTCCTATATCCACCGAAACGCCTCTCGGGTCGCGGGGAGAGACCGAACGGTGACCCCCGAGGGACGGCAAACCACTTGCCCGGGAAGAGGACGGCTTCTAGGTTGGCGCGATCGGTGGAGTCGAGGAGAGGAAGTGTCGTTGTACCGACTGCGTGAGTGGAACCGAGGGGACGCCGACCGACTGCTGGAGGCCTTCTCCTGGGAGGAGCTGGTCTGGCAGGAGCCCGGTGACCTTCCCCGCACCCAGGACCAGGCCCGGGAGTGGATCGCGCACCGGGCCGAACTGGCCGGGAAGAGCGACGTCCACGGGTTCGCCGTGGTGGACGACCAGGACAAGGCGTTGGGGCACGTGCAGATCTCGGTCAGTAGCCGCAGACACGAGCTGGGCTGGTTGTCCTTCTGGACGCACCCGGCGGAACAGGGACGCGGGGTCGCGACGGCCGGGGCGAGATTGGCCTCGCGCTTGGCGTTCGACCGGTTGGACCTGTTCCGGGTGGAGGCGGGGCACCGACTCGACAACCCGGGCTCGTGCCTGGCGCTGGGTCGCGCGGGATTGCTGCCGGAGGGGACCGAGCGGGCCAAGCTGCGGTACGGCACCTCCCGCTACGACACCGCGTCGCACGCGCGCCTGGTGACCGATCCGGACACCTGGACCCCCGAGGGGCCCTGCAAGGGCTGAGTCGGTTCCGCGTGAGCGGGGGCGGCGACGGAACGGAACGCGGGGCACGGCGATGGATTCGCCGTGCCCCGCGCCGTCTCCGGAGGAGTGTCGACCGCTAGTCGTCCATGACGGTGATGCCGGAGTTGAAGTCGGTGTCGATGACGTTGCAGCCCTCGGAGCTGAAGCCCGCGAAGCTGATGACGTCGGCGCAGACGGGCACCGTGACGTTCTGGATGTCGGCGTTGTTGTCGGCCGCGGCGGTGCCGGACATGGCGCCCAGGGCGAGGCCGGTGGCGAGGATGAGACCGGAGACGGCGGTGATGCGCTTCATGGTGAGTGTTCCTTCGTGGTTCGCTGTGTGCAGGTGGTGACGGTGGCCGGATGGAGCCGACCCGGATGACTACCGGGTGATCAGTCGTCGACCGAGATGCCCGAGGTGGCGTCCCAGTCGACGACGTTGCAGCCGCTGGCGCTGACGCCGGAGGCCTTCAGGACGTCCAGGCAGATCGGGATGGTGATGTTCTGGACGTCGGCGTTGTTGTCGGCCGCGGCGGTGCCGGTGAACGCGCCGAAGGCGAGGCCGGTGGCCAGGACGAAGCCGGAAATCTTGGCGATACGGGACATGTGAGTCACCTTTCGGAAGTACTAAAACGGGTTGGCTGCGGCCGCCGTAATTAACTTAGCGTAGCCGCACGCGTGCCTGAAGTAGTTTCCGCGAAGATTCCAGAGTTTCCCCAGAGTTTCCTCGGCTTCCCGGGTGGTATGACCGACATGTCACCGCATGGAGTCCCCGCCGTGTTACACAACCGAAAGCACGGCTAGAACAGGCTTCTGGCGAATGCATCGGAATACGTAACTGTCCGCTCATCGCCGGTCATGTCGGACCCGAGACGGGGACGAAGCGTAGGGAACGCACGAAAAGGCCCGTACGGCGTATCCGCCGTACGGGCCCGAAGACCTGGTGGGACTACCAGCCCTGCTGGCCGTAACCCGGGTACTGCTGGCCGTAGCCGGGCTGGTGCCCGTACCCCGGCTGCTGCTGCCCGTATCCGGGGTACTGCTGTTGGTCGTAGCCCGGGTACTGATGCGGCTGCTGACCGTAACCCTGGCCGTAACCCGCGTACGGGTCCGGCTGCTGCGCGCCCGTAGGGTGCTGCGGGTAGGCGGCCTGCTGCCCCGTCCCGTCCTGCGGATGCTGGGGTTGTTGCGGCTGCTGGGCCTCGGCCTGCGCCGACTCCCTCGCCTTCAGCGCCTCGGCGTCGGGGCGGAAGATGAACAGGCGGGCGGCCTGGGACTCCCCGTTCTCGCTCGGTGTGATCAGGTCCAGACGCCAGCCGGCCTCCTCGATCCCCTCGAGGATGCGGGTCAGCCCCGGACGCAGCTTGCTCGAAGCCTCGTCGTAGGCGTTGACGTCCAACTGGATGATGAACATCCGACGCTTCTGCTGCGCGGCGACCTTGGCGTGTTCGACGACCGTGCTATCCCTGACGACCTGTGTGACGCTCATGAAAACCGTACCCATCTGCTCTGCGGAGCTGATTCACCCGTCGGGGCGTTCCCGGTCGTCCGCGTCCACCGTGGCGGGATTCCGCCGGGCTCCGAAACCATCATGCCTTCTATAGGTGCGTCTGGCCACAGAGACCGAACGGATCCCCGGCCCCACGACACGCGGTCGAGGGTCAGCCGGCGGCGGCGCGGACGGCTTCGTCGACGGGCGTCTCACCGTTCACCAGGTTGAGAACCCGGCCGACGGTTCCTGGTTCGCCCAAAAGCGCGACGATCACGGCGGCGACGTCGTCACGGGTCACCGTGTCGCGCTCGACCTCCTCACCCAGGTCGACCCGACCGGTTCCGACGTCGTCGGTCAGACCTCCGGGACGCAGGATCGTCCAGTCCAGGTCGAGGTCGCGCTGACGGAGGTCGTCGTCGGCGGCCTTCTTCGCCGCCACGTACGCCTTCCACACCTCACCGGTGTCCTCCGGAACCGGCTTGTCCACGTTGATCGCCGATACCTGGACGAGACGGCGCACCCCGGCGAGGGCGGCCGCGTCGGCGGTCAGCACCGCCGCCTTGTGGTCGACGGTCTCCTTGCGCTCCGCGCTGCTGCCCGGTCCGGCGCCGGCCGCGAACACCACGGCGTCGGCGCCCATGATCTTCTCGGTCAGCTCGGTCACGGTGGCCTGTTCCAGGTCGATCACGACCGGCTCGGCCCCGGCGTCGACGAGGTCCTGGGAATGGTCGGGGTTGCGGATGAGGCCCACGGGGGTGTCACCGCGGTCGGCCAACTGCCTGGCCAGTCGCAGCGCGATCTTTCCGTGTCCTCCGACGATGACGATTCGCATGGGGGCAGCGTATTGCCTTCACCCACGGCGGGCCGAGGACCGCACCGGACGGCGCCTGTGAACTTCTCGACGCCGTCCGGGGGAATACCGGGCCGACCCGACGATCGGCCTCGTGATCGGTCGACCGCCGGGCCCCTATTCCACTAGTCCACGGTCCAGGTGTCGCCGCCGGCCAGCAACGCGGCCAAGTCGCCGTCGCCGCGTTCGGACCGCGCGTCCTCGATCTGCTCGTTCAACAGATCGTCGTAGGTGGGCCGGCGCACGTCCCGCAAGACTCCGATCGGCACGTGTTCGAAGGCCGGCCGGTCCAGCCTGGACAGCGCGAACGCGTAACCCGGGTCCTCCCGGTGCGCGTCGTGGCGGATCAACCTCTCCTCACCCACCCGGGCCACGTCGACGACCTCCAGGCCGCCGAAGTCGCCCGCGACCACACCGCGGTCCGGCCCCAGCCGCAGCGGCTCGCCGTGCTCCATCCGCAGCAGCCTCAGGTCCCGCGAGGACGCGTCCTTCAACGGCTCGAAGGCGTCGTCGTTGAAGATGGGGCAGTTCTGATAGATCTCCACGAACGAAGCGCCGGGGTGGTCGGCGGCGGCCCGCAGCACCGACGTCAGGTGCTTGCGGTCCGAGTCCACGGTCCGGGCCACGAACCCCGCCTCCGCGCCCAGCGCCAACGACAGCGGATTGAACGGGTGGTCCAGGGACCCCACCGGCGAGGACTTGGTGATCTTCCCGGCCTCGGAGGTGGGGGAGTACTGGCCCTTGGTGAGCCCGTAGATGCGGTTGTTGAACAGGAGGATGTTGATGTTGACGTTGCGACGCAGCGCGTGGATGAGGTGGTTGCCGCCGATCGACAGCCCATCGCCGTCACCGGTGATCACCCACACCGACAGGTCCGGTCGGCTCGTGGCCAACCCCGTCGCGATCGCCGGGGCGCGCCCGTGGATCGAGTGCACGCCGTACGTGCTCAGGTAGTACGGGAACCGCGAGGAGCAGCCGATCCCGGACACCATCACGATGTTCTCCCGGGGCACCCCCAGCTGCGGTAGGAACGACTGGAACGCGGCCAGGATCGCGTAGTCACCGCAGCCCGGGCACCAGCGCACCTCCTGGTCGGACTTGAAGTCCTTCATCTTGTACGGGGCGTCGGTCTTGGGCACCAGTCGTAGTCCGGCGAGGCCGCCCTCGTCGTGAACGTGCCCGGTTCCGTTCGGATTCTCAGTCACGGTCGATGACCTCCTGAAGCACACCCGCGAGCTCCTCCGCCTTGAAGGGAAGACCACGGACCTTGTTGTAACCGATGACGTCGACCAGGAAGCGGCCGCGCAGCAGCAGCGCCAGCTGGCCCAGGTTGATCTCGGGTACCACCACGCGCTCGTAGCGCGCGAGCACCCGGCCCAGGTTCGCGGGGAACGGGTTGAGGTGGCGCAGGTGGGCCTGGGCCACACGGCCGCCCGCCCGCCGCACCCGGCGCACCCCGGCGGTGATGGACCCGTAGGTGCCGCCCCAACCCAGCACGAGCACCTCCGCGTCCCCGGTGGGGTCGGACACCTCCAGTTCGGGGATGTCCCTCGCGATGGCGTCGATCTTGGCCTGCCGAGTGCGGACCATGAGGTCGTGGTTACCGGGGGTGTAGGAGATGTCGCCGCTCTGGGCGTGCTTCTCGATGCCGCCGATGCGGTGTTCCAAGCCGGCCGTGCCCGGAACCGCCCACGGGCGCGCCAGGGTGTCCTCGTCGCGCAGGTAGGGAAGGTAGGCGCCGTCCGGACCGTTCGGTTCGGTGGCCAGGTCCGGTTCGATGACCGGAAGGTCCGCCACGTCCGGCAGTCGCCACGGCTCGGAGCCGTTGGCGAGGTAGCCGTCGGAGAGCACCACCACCGGCGTGCGGTACTTCACCGCCAACCGGGTGGCCTCGATCGTCGCGTCGAAGCAGTCCGCGGGGGAGGAGGGCGCCACCACCGGGACGGGGGACTCGCCGTTACGCCCGTACATGGCCATCAACAGGTCGGTCTGCTCGGTCTTGGTGGGCATGCCGGTGCTCGGGCCGGCCCGCTGCACGTCCACGATGAGCAGGGGGAGTTCCGTCATCACGGCCAGCCCCACGGTCTCCTGCTTGAGCACCATGCCGGGCCCGGAGGTGGTGGTCACGCCGAGCGAACCGCCGAAGGAGGCGCCCAGGGCCGCGCCCACCCCCGCGATCTCGTCCTCGGCCTGGAAGGTCCGCACCCCGAACCGCTTGTGCTTGGACAACTCGTGCAGGATGTCCGAGGCCGGCGTGATCGGGTAGGAGCCCAGGAACAGGGGGAGACCGGAACGCTTGGACCCGGCGATGAGCCCGTAGGCCGTGGCCAGGTTCCCGGTGATGTTGCGGTAGGTGCCCGAGGGCAGCCGGGCCGGTTTGATCTCGTAGGAGACCGCGAAGTCCTCCGTGGTCTCCCCGAAGTTCCACCCCGCCCGAAAGGCCTTGAGGTTGGCGTCGAGGATGTCCGGCTTGCTCGCGAACTTCGACTTCAGGAACGAGGTCGTCCCCTCCGTCGGGCGGTTGTACATCCAGGACAACAAACCCAGGGCGAACATGTTCTTCGCGCGCTGGGCGTCCTTCTTGGAGATGTCGGAATCGGCCAGGGCCGCCACCGTCATCGAGGTCAGCCCCACCGCGCTCACCTTGAACCCGTCGAGGGTCCCGTCGGTGAGCGGATCGGAGACGTAACCGACCTTGGCCAGGCTGCGCTTGGTGAACTCGTCGGTGTTGACGATGATCGTGGCGCCCTTGGGCACGTCGCCGAGGTTGGCCTTGAGGGCCGCCGGGTTCATCGCCACCAGTACGTCCGGGGCGTCCCCCGGGGTCACGATGTCGTGGTCGGCGAAGTGCAACTGGAAGCTGGAGACACCGGGAAGGGTGCCGGCCGGAGCGCGGATCTCCGCCGGGAAGTTCGGCAGGGTCGACAGGTCGTTGCCGAACGACGCGGTCTCCTGGGTGAATCGATCACCGGTCAACTGCATGCCGTCGCCGGAGTCGCCGGCGAAGCGGATGATGACGCGGTCGAGCTGTTCGATCTGTTTGGCCACTGAGATCGACGACCTCCTCGGTGAGCCGCCGGTCGTGGAGGCGGCGGCGCTCGGGTGTTCCACCCCCGGCCGGACCGCACCGTCGCGGGCCGGATGCCAGGGTCGGGGGCGGGGACTTCGGTCGTGGCCCTCACACGCGCCGGGTGCGCCAACCCGGTGCGGCGTGTGCGGTGCGGGTACCGCGGCCGGATCGCGCGTGGCTGCCGACCTTCGACGACACGGCCCACCACTCCACCGTAAGGACGGAGTTCTTCCGTCCCCGTCGGTGCGCGTAGTGACGAGGACCACGTTCGCACTATAGGTCGTCGACGCCGGACGGAGGCCGTGCGGGTGGCGATTGTCACACAAGCCGGTTCGGCCCGTGTTCGCGCGCTGATGGCGCGGGCCGCGACACCGACCGGTCACATGGGGAACGCGAGACCTCGACCCGCACGTTTGTCACCATGTACGCATCAAAAGCCGGACACCGGCGAACACCGGAAGGGAGGGCGCGTGCACGTCAACGCGGTCCGCGCGGTCGGCCTGTTCGCCGGAGCATCGGCGCTCATCGTCGTGGTCGGCTGGTTCTGCGGTGCCCAGAAGGGCGTCCAGATCGCGATCGCCCTGGTGCTGTGCGCGGGGATCCTCGTCTATCTGTTCGGGGAGTCCCTGGCGTTGCGGGCGATGCGGGCCCGACCGGTCAGCGAGATCGAGCGCCCGGAGCTGTACCGGATCGTTCGGGAACTGGCCACGGCCGCCAAACAGCCGATGCCGAAGCTGTACCTGGCGCCGGTGCGCACACCCAACGCCTTCGCAACCGGGGGCAGCCCGCGCCGGGCGTCCCTGTGCTGCACGACCGGGTTGCTGCGCGCCCTCGACGAACGTGAGCTGCGCGGGGTGATCGCCCACGAGCTGGCGCACATCCGCTCGCACGACACGCTGCTCAGCTCGGTCGCGGCGACCCTGACCACCCTCATCACAGCGCTCACCCTCGTGACCTTCCTGCTGCCGTTGGGGGAGTCCGAGGAGACGGACATGCCCAACCTCCTGGGAGGGCTGATGCTGGCCGTGCTGGCACCGCTCGCGGGCGTGGTCGTCTACTGCGGCGTGGGGCGGGCCCGCGAGTTCCGTGCCGACGAGCAGGCCGCCGAACTCACCGGGGACCCGCTGGGGCTCGCCGACGCGCTGCGCAAGCTGGAGTCCGGCAACCGGGCCCACCCGCTGCCACGCGAGCGGGTGCTGTTGGCCACGGCGCATCTGATGACGACCAACCCGTTTCCCGGGCCGGTGGGCCGGTTGTTCTCGGCGCACCCACCGATCGCCGAGCGGATCCGACGCCTGCGCGAGCTGCGCCGCGAGTGGGACCTGGGCTGAACACGACGACGGCCGTCCACCGATGGCGGGCGGCCGTCGAACGTCGGTGCGTCAGCGGTAGTTGACGAACTGGAGGGCCAGGTCGAAGTCCTTCTCCTTGATGAGCGTCATGACGTTCTGGAGGTCGTCCTTCTTCTTGGCGCTGACCCGAAGTTCTTCGCCCTGGATCTGCGCCTTGACACCCTTGGGGCCCTCGTCGCGGATGAGTTTGGAGATCTTCTTGGCGTCCTCGGTGGTGATCCCCTCCTTGAGGTTCACCGAGAGGCGGTACTCCTTACCCGAGGGCTTGGGCTCCTCGGCGGCGTCCAGGACCTTCAGGGAGATCTTGCGCTTGATCAGCTTCTCCTTGAAGACCTCCAGGGCGGCCGTGGCGCGTTCCTCGGCGCTGCTCTTGATCTCGATGCCGTTCTCACCCTGCCAGGCGATGGTGGTCCCGGTGCCCTTGAAGTCGAACCGCTGGGCCAGCTCCTTGCCCGTCTGGTTCAGGGCGTTGTCGACCTCCTGACGGTCGAGCTTGGACACCACGTCGAAACTGGATTCGGCGGCCACGTACTCTCACATCCCGCTAGATCTCGTGGGTCACGGGCGATGCCCGTGCACGTCTGTTCGGCCCGGTTCGGGCCGGCTTCAGAGCTTAGCCGCGCCCCGCTTCGCACACCCGAAGCCCCTGGTGGGGACGCGCTCCAGGTTTCGATTTCAGGTTGAGGCCGATCATCCGCTATTGTCATTCATGCGCAGCGACACACACGTCGCCGCAGCCCAGGCAGGTTGCCCGAGTGGCCAATGGGAGCGGACTGTAAATCCGTCGGCTTAGCCTTCGAAGGTTCGAATCCTTCACCTGCCACCCTGGGGAAGGCCCCGGTGAACAGCGGAAACGCTGCCCACCGGGGCCTTTCGCGTTCCCTGGGCCTTCCAGGCCCGCCTCGTGGGACGGCGGCCACCGGTGGGCGACACGACCGCATCGACTCCCGACCACATCGCGACGTGCTCGCCGACTCGACCACGCGACCACCGATCGGGAGCCGACGGATCAGGGCCGGCGGCACGAAGTGACGGTGCGTCGTGGTTTCGGGCTTGTTCGCCGCGGGTGACGTGGTGCTCGGGGATTCGGGTGGTCGCGAAGATGTTACGGCAGAGCCACAGGGAGATCACTCTGGGTGATCTTCGCGGGGTGGTGGGGCGACCCGGATGGGTTGATAAATCAGCGCATTGTCGTATTCGAGTTGCCTGGCGAAAAGAATTGTTCCGGCAATATGGACAAAATGGCTTCCGGGTTTCGGCGTTGACAAAAAAGCGGGGTCGGATAATGATTGCCACAGTCCGCCGCGACACAGGTGCAAGAAGCGCCTGCGTCTTTTTCTGTCAATGCCTCGCATGATTTCTCGGGGGAAACATGATCAAGAAGCTGACCGCTGCTGGCCTGGTCGCCGGTGCCGCGATGGGCGCGCTCCTCATGGGAGCTCCCGCGCACGCCTCGCATGGTGGTGACCAGCAGTTCAACCAGAACCTCCAGCTGGTTCCGGTTCAGTCCTGCAACCTGACCGGCAGCGTCGGTCTGGTCGCCGTCACCGTGCCGATCCTGTCGCCGCAGACCACGGGCGACTGCGTGAACGGCCCCGTCGGCACCAACATCAGCTAGTTCCGGCAATCGGTCCGACCGAGACGCTGTCCCAAACTTTTTCGAAAGGTAATTCAATGCTGCGTAAGCTCGGCGTTGCCGGCCTCGTCGCTGGTGCCGCTTTCTCCGCCATTTTGTCCGCCACTCCGGCTTCCGCCTCGCACGGTGGCGACCAGCAGTACAACCAGAACCTCCAGGCCGTCCCGGTGCAGCTGTGCAACACCAGCGCCGCCGTGGGCCTGGTCGGTGTGAACGTGCCGATCCTGTCGCCGCAGACCACGGGCGACTGCGTCAACGGTCCCATCAGCACCAACATCGACTAGGAGAGTCCCCAGAATGCGCAAGTTCACCGCAGTCACCGCCATCGCCGGTATCGCCTTCGGCGCCATGCTCGCCGCCGCTCCGGCTTCCGCCTCGCACGGTGGCGACCAGCAGTACAACCAGAATCTCCAGGCCGTCCCGGTCCAGCTGTGCAACACCGAGCTGGCCGTCGGACTCCTCGCCGGTGTCAACGCGCCGATCCTGTCGCCGCAGACCACGGGCGACTGCGTCAACGGCCCCATCAGCACCAACATCGACTAGGGGACCGTAGATGCTGCGCAAGTTCACCGCCGCCACCGCCATCGCCGGTATCGCCATGGGTGCGATGCTCGCGACCACGCCGGCCTTCGCCTCGCACGGCGGCGACCAGCAGTTCAACCAGAACCTCCAGCTGGTTCCGGTTCAGCTGTGCAACACCGAGCTGGCCGTGGGCCTGGTCGGCGCCAACGTGCCGATCCTGTCGCCGCAGACCGCCGGTGACTGCGTCAACGGCCCCACGAGCACCAACATCGACCACGACCGTGACGATGACGGCCACCACGGCCACGACGGTCACGACGGTCACGATGGTGACAAGGGCAACGGCTACCACTAGTAGTAGCCCGAGTCCGGCGGGGCCGATCCGGTCCCGATGACGGAACAGAGCTGTTCGAAGGCCCCCCGGTGTGTGCCGGGGGGCCTTTCGCGTTCACACCGGGATGATGGGGTCTCGACACCCAGGAGGCGACATGAAGCGTGCACTACTGATCGGCGCGGTCCTGGCCCTGGCGCTCTCCGCCTGTGGCGACCAGGACGAGCCGGACCGGGACGACGTTCCGGCCGAGGACGGTAGCGGTGACGACGAGCGTGACCGCGACGACCGCGACGACCACGACGACCGTGACGACGACGAGCGTGACGAAGACGGTGGCGCGGCGACCCAGGGGGACGTCCAGGTCCTCAACTTCCACGGCGACGAGGCCGGGTTCGACGAGCAGCGGCCCACGGAGTACGTGGCCACCGAGTTCACCACCTTCACCGACATGGAGTGGGACGAGTGGGACGAGGGGCGAGCCCGAGGAGAGGGCGAGGTCCTGGGCACCTGGTGCATGGACCAGGGATGTCAGGACGACCCCTACGACGTGGACGTGGAACTCGGCGATCCCGTCGACGTCGACGGCACCATGTACTTCTCCACGTACACGATCACCGATTACGACGACGACATGCCCGAGGAGACCCGGGAGGCGTTCGACCAGGCGGACGAGGGCCGGCTCGGCGTCCCGCAGTAGGCGTCCAGGGGCGGGGTGACGCCGAAGGGTTCCCCGGCTCTTCGCAGAATCCTTACAAACGCCACAGTCGGGACAAAATGCCTGTTCAGAGCGGGTGGCGGGGAATCTCATCGAGGACGGAGGGAACCGAACCGGGCGTGGCGGGCCCGAGAGGTCTCTAGTCTGCTGAGTTGTGGGACTCAACCAGTGGACGAACGACCGCGCGGACGACGGACGGGGCAACGGCGATCGGCCGGTGCCACGGCACGGACGCGCCGCCTTGCTGCGTCTGGCCGGCTGGTTCGAGGAGGCGGAACCGGACCGCGCCGAAGCCTTGGCGACCGCGGCCTTCGCCCTCCACCCCGCCCGCCACCTGGAAGGACGCGTCGACGACAGTGTCGCGGCGACCACCAGCTGGTGGCAGGGGGAACCGGATCGCAGCACCATCACCGAGCACCCCGGTGCCCGCCCTCCCGAACCGGTCCGGGACCACCGCGCCCAACAGGCCCGCCTTCGGGACGCCGCCGAGTCCTCGGCGCACTGGCGCCGCGCGGGCGCCGACCAGATCCGTTCCCTGCTGGCCGAACCCACCGGCGACGACGCCCGGCTGGACCTGTCCGGCGCCGGCATGGAGGTCCTCATGGAGCTCCTCACCGCCGCGCTCGGTTCGGGCGACGCCTCCCGGCGCCCCACCTCCGCCGGTGACCTGGAGTTCGGCCTGCGCCTGCACGTCATCGTGGCGCCCGGCGCCGAGGTCACCGTCCGGGGAGAGGGCGGCGACCTGAGCCTGGAGGGGCTGCGTCTGTGCGTGACCCCCTATGGGCAGCACTTCATCGACGTCCCCGCCGACCGCACGGTCACACCCGACCCGCCGGAACGCCCGGTCGACCGGACCCCGGCCGCGCCCATCCCTCCGGAACCCGTTTCGGACACCCCCGAACCGGTGGAACCGGTCCCGACCGAACCACCCCCCGCGGGAACCCCGCCCACCGGAACACCGCACGCCGTGCCCTCGGCCTCCGAGGTATCGGAGGAGGACACCGCGCAGGCCCCTGTCGAGGAGCCGAGCGGCACCGATAGCCTCTCCGAACCGGACCCGGACTCCCAGAACACCGGTCCCATCGGGATCACCACGCAAACACCCTGGACGCGGAGGTGGGGGTGATGGAGACGAACGCCTACAGCGAAGACGCCGCCCTCATCGGGGAACGCCAGGCCGCCGCGCGCGCCCTCATGGCCCACCCGTTGCTCACCCGTGCCGCCCACCCGGCCGAGTTCTCCCTGGTCCGCTCGCACAACGAGTGGCTGGTCCAGCGCTTCCAACGCGTGCTCGGCTACCGGCTCACCGTCGCCGACGACCACGCCCGCCTGGGTAAACGCGGACTCGTCGACCAGGTCACCGTACCGATCACCCGCGCGGACGGTTCCCGGCTCACCCCCCGGGCCCTGACCTACCTCGCCCTGACCCTCGCGGTCCTGGTCGAGTACGACGGACCCGTCAGCGTGCGCTCCCTCGCCGCCACCGTGCGCGCGACCGCCCATGAGGCGGGCATCGACGCCGACCCCGCCCGTGGCCTGGGCGAGCGCCGTGCCTACTGCGCGGCCCTGCTCCACCTGGTCGACCTCGGCGCGCTCACGGAGACCTCAGGCGCCATCGGAGCCCACCAGGCCGACGCCGCGGTGGACGTCGAACTCCTCCCCGACACCGAGGCCCTGCGCACGGTCACCGTGCACCTGCCCCGGGCCGGCACGGACGCCGACACCTTCCTCGCCGAGGCTGTCGACCCCGAACCCGAGAGCGACCAGGCGGGAGAGGTCGCCCTGCGCCGTCTGCTCGCCGAGACCGCCGTCGTGCACCGAGAAGAGCTCTCCGACCGGCAGCGCGACCTGCTCGCGGCCCACCAGTGGCGCGCCGCGTCCGCCCTGGGCAACCTGTTGGGCTGCGACACCGAGATCCGTGCCGAGGGTGTGGCCCTGGTCATGCCCGACGAGGCGATGGCACGCCCGCGCTTCCCCTCCGACGACCCGGTCGGACACACCGCGCTGGCCCTGGTCCGCCACCTCTCCGGTCTGCTGAACCCTGGCCGCCCGACCACGTCCGTCCCCATCCCCGAGCGAGAACTCCAGGTCGCGCTGGACGCGCTCGGTGGCGCCGACGCACCGGTGCGCGCGGAGTGGGCGCGTACCGCGGGGCCGGAGATCCCCGATCCCGAACGCCTCTTCGCCCTCGTCCTGGAGCTTCTCACCGGGCTCGGGCTGCTCCGGGGCGAACCCGGTGCCCGAAGACTGACGGCCGCCGCCGCGAGGTACGGCGCGGAAGTGGACCATCGCGTCCCCCGGATCCAGGACAATGGCGAAGACAGCCGGACACATCCCGAAGACCGGACACACCCAGAACAACCGCGAGGTTCCGGTCGACAGGAGCCCGAGCCCCGGGACGACCCCCGTAGCGACCTCGACCGGGTGGCGTCCGTGCTGCAAGCGGTGGCGAACGAGAAGGTGAGCGCGACCAGTGGTGACACAGGAGACGAGCCAGGCCCACGGGAAGCTTCCGGCTGACCCCGCCCCCACCCCCCGTTACCGCCTCGAACGCGCGGGCATCCGGAACGTCTGGCAGTACGACGACCACGTCCTGGACTTCGCAGAGGGGCGACTGCTGCTGCGCGGCCGCAACGGCGCCGGCAAGTCCAAGGCCCTGGAGATGCTGCTGCCGTTTCTGTTGGACGGGGACGTGCGGCGTCTGGACACCACCGGAACCAACCGGACGAGCCTGCGCTGGCTGATGGCCGACGACCCCCGCGCGGGCCGTGCCCCGGTCGAGGAGGAGACCGGTCCGGACCTGCTCGGTGGCCCCGAGGATCCCGTCGAGGGCGCGTCCGACGAAGCGACCCCGGCCCACACCGAAACCGCGCCCACCGACACCGACACCGACACCGCCTCCGACGATGGCGACGCGACCCCCGGCCCCGTCACCCGCCTGGGCTACCTGTGGGTGGAGTTCACCACCGCGCGCGGGGACCGCGGCCTGGACGCCGCCGCCCACACCACCGGACCCAACTCCGCCTCCGCCCTGCTCGCGGCGCAGGCCGAACCCGTCGCGGAACCCGAACCCGAGGGCGAGGAACCCCACTACCTCACCCTGGGCGCCGCCGTCCTCGCCGTGGGCGACTCCGACCCGCGCTGCGTCTTCTTCGTCACCGAACGCCGGGTCGGACACGACCTGGACCTGGTCGTGGACGGCCGACCCAAGCCCGTGGACCGGCTGCGTTCGGAGATCGGTGCGGACAACTGTTTCACCAGCGCGGTCCCCTACCGGGCACGGGTGATGCGGACGCTGTTCGGCATCGACGACTCCGTCCGCTACCGCAACCTCATCCACCTGCTCTACCGACTGCGCCGCCCCACCATCGGCGACCGCCTGGAAGCGGGCGAACTCGTCGGGGTGCTCTCCGAGGCACTACCGCCCATGGACGAGTCGATCCTGGACGAGGTGGCCCGCAACATCTCCGACCTCGAACAGGCCCGCGCGGAGAAGAACGCCCTCACCGAGGCCGACGGCGGCATCGCCGAGTTCCTCACCGACTATCACGGTTACCTGGTCCACACCCTGCGCGCCCGGGCCGCCGAGGTCCGCGAACAGCTCGACGCCCGTGACCGACGCGTGGACGAGACCGACCGACTGCGCGCCGAACTCGACGAGCTCATCTCGGACGAGAGCCAGATCTCCGAGGAGCGCGACCAGGCCCGCCGCACCCGCGACACGGCCGAGGCCGACGACGGAACCCTCGCCTCCGCCCAACAGGACGCGGCCACCGCCACCGCCAACGAACGTCGCGCCTACGACGCGGCCGTGGGCGCCTACATCCGCGCCGCGGAGGCGGCCTGGGCCGCCTCCGAACACGCCACCACCACCGAGGACCACGCGATCGAGCGGTTGGGCGAGGACGTCTCCGCCGTCGAACGCGCCCTCGACGTCCTGCGACAGACCCACGCCGAAGCCGGCCGCGCTGCCACGGCCGCCGGCCTGGACCCCCGTGCGCTGGGCCGGGTCCCCGACACCCGCACCACCGTGCACGCGCCCCGTGAGAGCACCACCCGGGTGGACATCCAAGGCCTCGAACAGGCCGTGGAACGCGCTCCCGTCGACGGCATCGACCTCGACGACCTGCGCGAGAACCTGGGCCGACTGCACGACCGGCTCACCACCGCGGCCGACGCCGCGGCCGACCGCACCGACCAGGCCGCCCGTCTCACCGGCCTGACCAGCGCGGAGACCGCCGCGGACCGTCGCCTGGTCGCCCTGACCAGCGAGTCGGAGAGCGCCCAGGCCATCCTCGAACACACCCACACCCGCGAACAGGACGCCATCGCCGGGCTGCGCGAACAGAGCGCCGCCTACGCCGAGGGCGTTCGCACCTGGGCGGCGCGCCTGCGCGACTCCAGCCACGCCCACGCCCTGGGCGACGCCATCCACGAGCTGGAGGGCAGCGTGGAGCTGCCCATCTCCGACGCGCTGCGCGTGCTGGACCCCGATGTGCCCGCCAAGGTCGCCCGCCGGGCCCACCTCGCCGTCGACCCGCTCCTGGAGGAGCTGCGCGCCCGACGTGACGTGGCCGTCAACGAGGAGGGCCAACTCGCCGACGAGCTCGCCGAGCTCGCCGAACGCAAGGCCAAGAACGCCGACGCCGCACCCGAACGCCCAGCGTGGGCCACCTACGCGCGCCCCGACTCCGACGGCGTCCCCTTCCACCTCGCCGTCGACTTCGCCAACGGGCTCACCACGCGTGAACAGGCCGGGCTCGAAGCCGCACTGGAGGCCAGCGGTCTGCTTGCCGGTTGGATCCGCTCCGACGGCACCCTGTACGACCCCGCCACCCGAGACCTCATGATCACCCCGGCCCGCCCCGCCAAGGGCCGCACCCTCTTCGACGTGCTCGTACCGGTCGCCGTCCCCGACCGCGGCGTCGACAACGACAACCTGCGCGCCCTGTTGGCCTCCATCGCCCTGGGTTCGGAGTCGACCGCCGCCTCCACGGAGGACACCGAGGCCAAGCACCGCCGGGACAGCTCCGTGGCCACCGTCAGCTCCATGTCGCTCTCCGGAGGTTGGCGCCTGGGCGTGGCCTCCGGAGCACACACCAAGACCGAACCGGAGTACATCGGCGAGGCAGCCCGCAAACGCGCCCGCGACCGTCAGACCGCCAACACCGACCGCCGCATGGCCATCGCCGAGGCCCTCCTCGCCGAGGCCGGCGAACGACGGTGGGCGGTGGAGCACTCCTACTCCGAACTCCTGGAGGTCTCGCGGGACCTGCCGGACGCCTCACCTCTGGTCCGGGCCTGGGCCACCCTCGACGTGGCACGCACCGACGTCGCCGCGGCCCGTCGCTCGCACGACACCGCCCGAGCCACCGCCGACGCCGCCCGTACCGAGCTCCTGGACCTTCGCCGTCGCCTCAAGGACGCCGCCGGGACCGAGGGACTGCCCACCACGCGTGCCGAACTCGACAGCGCCCTGAGGGCCATGGACCACCTCCGCGTCCTCATCGCCTCGGCCCTGCGCGACCTCGAAGTCCTCGCCTGGCAGTTGGCCGACCACGAACGCCACGTCGCGGCCTGGAGCCGCACCCGATCGGCGCGTCTGGTCGCCGAGGACGCCCGAGCCGGTGCCATCGACGACATGATCACCGTGCGTCGCCAGTTCGAACTGGGCGATCGCGCGCGGGGAGTGCCCGGCGAACAGATCGAGGCGGCCCGCGACCAGGTCCGCGCCCGCGCCGAAGAGGCCGCCGAACGCCTTCCCGAACTCGAACGCCGAGCCCAACAGGCACGCGACGACCGGGTGGCCGCCGAGGCACGCCTGGAAGCGGCCACCATCGAACGGGCCGAACAGGTCCGCCGTGCCCTCAACACGGGGGAGAACCTGGTCGGCGCGGTCACCACCCTCGGCGACCCCGCGGCCAAGGCGGTCAAGGGGACCGAGGACACCCTTCCCGACGCCGTCCTGCTGCGCGCCGCAGGGCTGGAGGACTGCGCCGCCGACGACGGCCCACTGACCCGCTACCTGGCCGCCCTGGAGACCGGAGCCGACACCGAACCCGTCGGCCCCGACACCCGCCTGGACCTCCTCGCCGACTTCGTCGAACGGCTGGAGGCCGGCCTGGCCGCGCAGACCGACGTCACCGAGGTCGACGACAGCGCCATCCTCGGCAGCCGTGAGGACCTACAGCGTCTCCTCACCTCCGTCGGCCGGGCGCAGACCCGCACCGAACTCACCGAACCCCGGGGCGTCAAACGCCTCACCGTCCACGACGAGGACGGGGCACACGACGTCACCGCCTACGCCGAACACGTCGCGGCGTCCGTGACCAAGGCCGAGGAGGCCGTCGCCATCGCGGAGGAGGAGGCCTTCGAACGCCACCTGCTCGGCGAGCTCGCCGGGCACCTGTCCCATCAGATCGACGAGGCCCGCGCCCTCATCACCACCATGAACGACGTCCTCAAGGACGTCACCACCTCCGCCGGTCTCGGCGTGCGACTGGACTGGAACCTGGCCCCCGACGCGGGAGCCGACGTCGAGGCGGTCGTCCCCCTGCTGGCCACACCGCCGGAGGAACGCACCCGTGTCCAGACCACCCGGCTACGCGACGCGCTGCGCCGCTGCATCGAGGCGATCCGCCGACTCGACCCGACCGCCACCGGCGGCGCCCAACTCCGCGCGGCCCTGGACTACCGATCCTGGTTCACGTTCACCGTGTACGTCACCGACTCCGCGGGCGACGAACGCCGTCTGGGCCATCGCACCGCCCTCAGCCAGGGCGAACAGCGCGTGGTCGCCTATCTGGTGCTGTTCGCGGCGGCCGCAGCCCATTTCGACGCCCTCGCGGCCCGGGCGCCCTGGGCGCCTCGCCTGATCCTGTTGGACGACGCCTTCGCCAAGGTCGACGAACCCACTCACGGCAGGCTCCTGGGTCTCCTGGTCGAACTCGACCTCGACTTCGTGCTGACCTCCGAACGGGTCTGGGGCTGCTTCGCGAGCGTGCCCAGCCTCAACATCTACGAATGCCTGCGCGACCCCAACGTGCCCGGGATCGCGACCCTGCACTTCACCTGGGACGGCAGCCGGAGGAAACTGGTGGGGGTGTGATCCGCGCCTCGTGTTGTAGACATCACCAGCGGGCTTGCACCTTTCCTGTCCTAGTCTGCTGACGCAGGTTCTGAAACGGAGCGGGGTGGCGAAGGTGACTCGGGGACCCGAGGCGGGCGCGAACGGAGGACCGGACGGCCGGGGGGTCGCTCCCGGGGCCGACGACCCCACCACGAAGGGACTCCTGGAGGCGTTGGCGCGCTCCGGGGTGCCCTCACGGGTCCGATCATGGGTCAACGCCGCCCTGTGGGGCGATGATGCCCTGGAGGCCCTCCTGCGGGGTGAACACTTCCCCGAGGCCGTTCCCGAGCCCCCGAGCGTTCCGCCCGGATCGATGCGTCGCGCCTACCTCACCGGCATCCGGGTCCAGGGTTTCCGCGGCATCGGTCGGCCGGCCGAACTCACCTTCCCGGCCGGCCCCGGACTCACCGTGATCGTCGGCCGCAACGGATCCGGCAAGTCCAGCTTCGCCGAGGCCGCCGAAGCCGCCCTGACCGGTCGCAACCCCCGTTGGGACGCCATGCCCACGGGATGGCGCGACGGCTGGCGCAACCTGCACTACGACGAGCGCACAGAGGCCAGCGTCGACATCCACATCGCGGGGGACCACGGACCCACGCGGATCAGTCGCCGCTGGACCGGTGAGAGCGTTCGCTCCGCCCGCGGCGAGGTCGTGCACCCGAGCGGCGAGGTCTCGCCGCTGCGCACCCTGGACTGGGGCGAGAACCTGGTCCGCTACCGGCCCTTCCTGTCCTACGACGAACTCGGCCGTACCGTCACCGGTCGCGCCGCCGAGCTCTACGACACCCTCACCGCACTCCTGGGCATCACCGGGCTCGCAGAGGCGGAGCGTCGCCTCGCCAAGGTCTGCGACGGCCTCGTCCGCCGCCGAGACCGTCCCTCGCGCTCCCTGGGGCCGCTCCTGGACGCGCTCGGCGCCTCCGCCGACCCTCGGGCGGCCCAGAGCGCAGGGCTGCTCTCCGCACCCGACATGGACCTGGACGCCCTGCGTCGACTGGCCGCCGACGACGGCCCCAGCGACCCGGCCCAACACGTCGTCATGCGTAGGCTGCGCCGACTCAGCGTCCCCGAACGCGTCGTCATGAGCGACGTCGTCAACGAGCTGCGGGGCGCCTCCATGGAACTGGCCATGGCGGCCGGTACCAAGGGCGACCACGCCCACGGGGTGGTCCGGCTCCTCGAACAGGCGCTGGAACACCACAAGCGTCATCCCACCGAGACCACCTGCCCCACATGCGCCACCACCGGAGCACTGGGGGCCGACTGGGTGCGGCGCGCCAACGCCCAACTGCGCGCGCTACGCCCCCAGGCCGCGATCACGTCGGCCGCCTACGAACGCGCCGACGTCGCTCGCGACCAGGCCCGCTTCCTGCTCTCCCCGATGCCCGGCTGGCTCCCCCCGGAGAGCGAACTCGGCCAGGTGTGGTCTCTGTGGGAGTCCGGTTCCGACATCGAGGACCTCGCCGAACTCGCCGACCACATCGAGGACGTGGGCCGTAGGCTCCGCGCGGCCGCGGTCAGCGCGCGTCGGGACGCGTCCGAACGCCTGGAGGACCCCACCGACGGGTGGTCGGACCTCGCCGAACGGCTCTCCGAGTGGTTGGACGACGCCCAGGACGCCATCAAGGCGAGCGAGTCCCTCTCATACGCGGAGGCCGCGCTCGGACAGCTCACCGAGTACGCCCGGGCGGTGCGCGCCGAACGGCTCGGTCCGGTCGCGGCCCAGGCCGAACAGGTCTGGTTCCGGCTGCGCCAGGAACGCCACATCGACCTACAGGGCATGCGGCTCATCGGCCGTGGGGCCCGGCGAAGGGTCGAGGTGGACGTGTCCGTGGACGGCGTGGAGGACCAGACCAGCGCGCCCGGGCTGCTCAGCCAGGGCGAGTTCCAGGCCCTGGCGCTGTCCATCTGTCTGCCGCGCACCCTCGTCGAGGGCAACCCGTTCGGGTTCCTGCTGCTGGACGACCCGGTCCAGGCCATGGACACCGAGACCGTGGAGGGACTCGCCTCCGTGCTGGCCGAGGTGGGCCGGCACCGGCAGCTCATCGTCTTCACCCACGACACCCGACTGTCGGACGCGCTGCGCCGGCTGGGGCTGGCCGCGGACATCCGCACGATCAACCGCGACGCCATGTCCAACGTCTGGCTCGCCGAGAACGGCGTCTGAGGGGCTCTGAGGGGAGTGAGGGGTCCTGACGGCTCCTCACGGGCGTGCACGCCGTCACATTCGGGCCGTTTTTCGAGGCGTGGGACAGGCTCTGAAAACTCTAAGAATCCTGCTCTGACCAGGGATTTCGTGATCCGGTGTCGGCCTCGGGCAAGCCGGTGGGAGGGGGCTTGGGCCTTCGATTTGGCAGACCACCCCTCAATCCCTGTATAGTCATGACCAGCGCAAGGGGGCAACACCCCCGGGGCGGACGAGAGAAAGTCCCACGGCGCGCCCCTTTAGCTCAGTCGGCAGAGCGTCTCCATGGTAAGGAGAAGGTCTACGGTTCGATTCCGTAAAGGGGCTCCACCACTTGATGAGGTTCCGGTCCACTCAGGTGGGCGGCCGGTGGAACTTCGCCGGCCGAAACAGGAGACATCCGCGATAGGATGTCTTTGTTGTCTGATCGGGGCGGGGTAGCTCAGTCGGTAGAGCAAGCGGCTCATAATCGCTGTGTCGTCGGTTCAAGTCCGGCCCCCGCTACCAACCCACTGACCCCTGAGCGTCAAACTCAGGGGTCGTCGTGGGTCTCAGCAGTTTTTCACTGCGTCAAGGTAATGTCTCCAGCGAGAAAGGCACTCCGAAGTGGCTGCCACAGACGTGAGGCCGAAGATCACCCTGGCCTGCCAGGAGTGCAATCACCGGAACTACATCACGCGCAAGAACCGTCGGAACACCCCCGACCGTCTGACGATCAAGAAGTTCTGCCCGAACTGCCGCAAGCACAACGACCACCGCGAGACCCGCTAGGTCACGCAGGACGGTCGTCGCCCCCGGCGGGGAACGGCGGCTTCTCGTAGAATCCAGCCCGGTGAGCGAATCGCTCACCGGGCTGTTCGCTGTCCAGGGGTCCTCTCCGCGACGGCGGCCGAGCCCCGACGTTTCCACATCCGAGAGGCAGAGCGTGGCGATCAACCCTGACTACCTCGGCCGGGAGTACCCCGCCCCCGAGACCTACGAGGTGACCCGCGGCAAGATCCGCGAGTTCGCCGAGGCCATCAACGACCTCAATCCGGTCTACCTGGACCGTGAGTCCGCGAAGGCCATGGGTCACCCCGACGTCATCGCTCCTCCCACCTTCCCGGTGATCCTGGGCATGGCCGGTTCCGCGCTGGCCATCGCCGACCCCGACCTGGGCGTCGACTTCTCCCGTGTCGTCCACGGTGACCAGAGCTTCCACTACGAGCGCCCGCTGTACGCCGGTGACGTCCTGAACACCGTCACCCGCATCACCGACATCAAGGCCCTGGGCGGCAACGAGCTGCTCACCCTGGAGACGGTGGCCACGGCGGCCGATGGCGAACACGTGGTGACGGCGGGCATGATGCTCGTCGTCCGGGGATCCTAGGAAGCGGGGACACGAGGATGAGCAGGCTCAAGTACGACGAGGTCGAGACCGGCGCGCAGCTGCCGGAACGGACCTTCCCGGTCCGCCGACTGGACCTGGTCCGCTACGCCGGTGCCTCCGGTGACTTCAACCTCATTCACTGGAACGAGCGCTTCGCCAAGTCCGTCGGCCTGCCCGACGTGATCGCGCACGGCATGTTCACCATGGCCGAGGCCGGACGGGTCATCACCGACTGGACGGGGGACCCCGGCAGCGTCGTCGACTACTCGGTACGCTTCTCCGCGCCCGTGGTCGTCCCCGACGACGATGACGGCGCCGAGATCACCGTCGGAGGCAAGGTCAAGTCCAAGAACGACGACGGCACCGTCACCGTTCTGCTGACCGCCCGGTCCGGTGGCGCCAAGGTACTCGCCAAGGCCTCCGCCGTCGTCCGTCTCGCCTGACCCGCCCGAGAACGAAGAGGTACCACGCCCGTGTCCACGATGCTCGCCGACCACACCACGCTCGGCCTGGGCGGTCCCGCCAAGGCCTTCCACTCCGCCGCCACGACCGATGAACTGGTCCGCCTGGTCACCGACGCCGAGCGAACCGGTGAACGGGTGCTCGTCCTGGGCGGCGGCAGCAACCTGGTGGTCGCCGACGACGGCTTCCCCGGAACCGTGATCCTGGTCGCCTCCCAAGGGGTCACCCTGACCGAGGCCGGGACCGACCCGGAGACCGGTGAGACCGTCGTCCTGTTGCGCGCGGACGCGGGCGTGGACTGGGACCCGCTGGTCGAACGGGCCGTCGCCGAGGGCCTCAACGGCATCGAGTTCCTCTCCGGCATCCCCGGCCGGGTCGGCTCCACCCCCATCCAGAACGTCGGCGCCTACGGTCAGGACGTCAGCCAGACCATCCGTGAGGTGCTGGTCCTGGACCGCACCACCGGTGACCTGGTGACCATGTCCAACGCCGACTGCGGGTTCACCTACCGGGACAGCTCCTTCAAGGGTCACGATCGCTACGTGGTGTGCGAGGTGGTCTTCGAACTGCGTCGCGGACCTCTCAGCCGTCCCGTGCGCTACGCCGAGGTCGCCCGCACCATGGGTGTCGAGGCGGGGGAGCGCGTACCGCTGGAGAAGGCTCGGGAGGTCGTCCTGGGTCTGCGTCGAGGCAAGGGCATGGTGCTGGACCCGGCCGACCCGGACACCCGCAGCGCCGGTTCGTTCTTCACCAACCCGATCCTGTCGCCGGAACAGTACGCGGCCTTCCGCGAGCGAGCCCTCGAACGCCTGGGTACGGACGCCCAGATCCCCGGCCACCCCGACGACGAGGGCAACGTGAAGCTCTCCGCCGCCTGGCTGATCGACCGGGCCGGATTCACCAAGGGCTACGGCGACGGTCCCGCGCGGATCTCCGGCAAGCACACCCTGGCCCTGACCAACCCCGGTGGTGCGAGCACGGCCGACCTGCTCGACCTGGCCCGCGAGGTGCGCGCCGGGGTCGAAGCCGCCTTCGGGGTACGCCTGGTCAACGAACCGGTCATGGTCGGTGTGGGCCTGTAGGCCCGGTCCTGTGCCCGATACGTCCTGGGGCGACGCACCGAAGAAACGAGTTGGGCGTTCCCAACTCATTTTTCCACCTCGCCGAATTGAACAATTCGCCGAATCAACGAATTGCCGATGAAAAAAGCCGCTGGTAATGTCGGTCGTGTCGAAGGGGAGTAGTCCCCAATGCGCGCGGTCGACATACTGGACCTTCCGTCCCGGCCGCGTGAGCCCAGCTCAGGCGGGCGGGCGAGACCTTTGACCCGGTAGTAATCGACCGGGTTGAAGGGGCGTTATCCGCCTCCTTCTGCCCAACCAGGACAGCAGGAGTAGCATGTCGGCTTTTCTCGCCGCTCTCGGCTTCAGTACGGCGGCCATCTTCATCGCGGAAATGGGTGACAAGACCCAACTGGTCGCGATGTCCCTCGCCTCGCGCTACCGCGTCCTCACGGTCATCCTCGGCATCACCGCCGCCACCGCCGTGGTCCACCTGGGCAGCGTCCTCATCGCCGAGGTCCTCGGCGCGACCCTGCCCACCGACTGGCTCACCCTAGCCGCCGGTCTGGCCTTCCTCTTCTTCGGTCTGTGGACCCTGCGCGGCGACGAGATGACCGACAAGGACGAGGAACGCGCCGCCTCCCGCCGGATCCGCTCCGCCTTCATGACCGTGGCCCTGGTCTTCTTCGTCGCCGAGCTCGGGGACAAGACCATGCTCGCCACCATCACCGTCGGCACCCAGCACCACTGGCTCCCGGTGTGGATCGGCTCCACGATCGGCATGGTCGCCGCCGACGGGATCGCCATCGCCATCGGCGCCGTCCTCGGCAAGAAGCTGCCCGAGCGGGCGATCAGGATCGGAGCCTCGGTGCTGTTCTTCGTCGCCGGCGCCGCGATGCTCGCCCAGGGCGCGTGGGCCCTCCTCGCCTGATCCCGCCAGAGGGCCGTGCGGGCGACGGGTGGGCCAAAGCGAAGCGGCGGCGCTCAACAGCGTGGGGTGGTCGCCCGAACTCGTTTTGGGGACCACGGGGGGTTGACGTTCGGGCGCTGTCAGGCCCTGTTCTCTGGAAACTCGGGGAGGCGTCGGCGGCGGGATGGCACGTTTTTTCGCTATCACACCGAAGGTGGCGAAGGTTCCTGACTTTTTGGGGCGCCCGAACACGCCAAAGCGAAGCGGCGGCGCTAAACGATAGGCATCTCGAGCCAGTCGTCCACGCCCGAGAGCATCTCCTTCTTCAACGAGTCCGGGGCACCCGAACCACGGATCGACATGCGGGCCAGATCGGCGAGCTCGGGGTCGCTGAACCCGAACACCTCGCGGGCGATCCGGTACTGCTCCAGCAGACGGGGGCCGAACAGCAGGGGGTCGTCGGTGCCCAGGGCGATCGGCACCCCCGCGTCGTAGAGCCTGCGCAGCGGCAGGTGGTCCACCTTCTCCACCACGCCCAGACCCACGTTGGAGGTCGGGCACACCTCCAGGGTGACCTCCTGGGTGGCGATCCGCTCCACCAGGTACGGGTCCTCGATGGCCCGGACCCCGTGTCCGATGCGGTCGGCGTCCAGCTCGTCCAGGCACTCGCGCACGCTGAGCGGACCGTTCAGTTCGCCACCGTGCGGGGCCGACAGCAGGCCGGCGCGCTTGGCGATCCGGAAGGCGGCCTCGAAGTCGCGCGCGCGGCCGCGGCGTTCGTCGTTGTTGAGCCCGAACGAGACCACGCCCCTGCCCGCGTACTGGCGCGCGAGCCGGGCCAGGGCGCGGGCGTCCAACGGGTGCCGGGTGCGGTTGGCCGCCACCATGATCCCGATGCCCACACCGGTGGCCTCCGAGGCGACGCGGGCCGCGTCCAGGATGAGTTCCAGGGTGGCGGTGAGTCCGTCGAAACGGGAAGCGTAGCCGCTGGGGTCGACCTGGATCTCCAGCCAGCCCGAACCGGCCTCTCGTTCGTCCTCGGCGGCCTCGAGCAACAGGCGGTACATGTCCTCTTGCCGCTGTAGGACCGAACGAGCGATGTCGTACAGGCGCTGGAAGCGGAACCAGCCGCGTTCGTCTGTGGCCCGCAGTCTGGGCGGCCACTCCTCGGCCAGGGCCTGGGGCAGGTGCACGCCCCGCTGCTCGGCCATCTCCACGAGTGTGCCGTGGCGCATGGACCCGGTGAAGTGCAGGTGCAGGTGGGCCTTGGGCAGCCGGTCCAACCGGCGGGCGCTGGTCGGTGTCTCCATGTCCCAAGCCTGCCGTATGAAGCACACCTCGCGCACCGGGAACGGCGACAACCGTGACCCGCCCCGCACACGAAGGAGCCCCGGACCACCCGGCCCGGGGCTCCTTCGTCACTCCCGTGTTCGCTACTCGGCCTCGGCCAGCAGGTTCTGCACGCGGGTCACGCCCTCGACGAGGTCCTCGTCGCTGAGCGCGTACGACAGACGCAGGTAGCCGGGGGTGCCGAAGGCCTCACCCGGGACCACCGCGACCTCGGCCTCCTCCAGGATGAGCTCGGCCAGCTCGGTGGAGGTCTTCGGGGTCCTGCCGCGGATCTCCTTGCCGAGCACGCCCTTCACCGACGGGTACGCGTAGAACGCGCCCTCGGGCTCGGGGCAGACCACGCCGTCGATTTCGTTGAGCATCCGCACGATGGTCCGGCGGCGACGGTCGAACGCCTTCCGCATCTCATCGACCGCGGTCAGGTCGCCGGAGAGGGCGGCCACGGCGGCGGCCTGCGATACGTTCGCGACGTTGGAGGTGGCGTGCGACTGTAGGTTGCTCGCGGCCTTGACCACGTCCTTGGGGCCGATGATCCACCCCACGCGCCAGCCGGTCATCGCGTACGTCTTGGCGACCCCGTTGACGATGATGGTGCGGTCGGCGATCTCGGGGACCTCGACGGGCAGCGACGAGAACTCGGCGTCACCGTAGACCAGGTGCTCGTAGATCTCGTCGGTCAGCACCCACAGGCCGTGCTCGTTCGCCCACCGGCCGATGGCGCGGACCTGCTCGCGCGGGTAGACGGCGCCGGTCGGGTTGGACGGGGACACGAACACCAGCACCTTGGTGCGGTCGGTGCGAGCCGCCTCCAGCTGTTCGACCGAGGCCAGGTAGCCGGTGCTCTCGTCGGTGACGACGTAGACGGGCACACCGCCCGCGAGCTTGATCGACTCGGGGTAGGTCGTCCAGTACGGGGCGATCACGATGACCTCGTCGCCCGGGTCCAGCAGGGCGGCGAAGGCCTCGTAGATGGCCTGCTTGCCACCGTTGGTGACCAGGATCTGGGCCGGCTCGACCTTGTAACCGGAGTCACGCTCGGTCTTCTCGGCGATGGCCTTCTTCAGCTCGGGAAGACCACCCGCCGGGGTGTAGCGGTGGAAGCGGGGCTCACGGGCGGCGGCCACCGCGGCTTCCACGATGTAGTCGGGGGTCGGGAAGTCCGGTTCCCCCGCGCCGAATCCGATGACGGGTCGGCCCTCGGCCTTCATGGCCTTGGCCTTGGCGTCCACCGCGAGGGTGGCGGACTCGGAAATGGCGCTGATACGTGCAGAGACACGGGGTCGATCAGTCATGTTCCCATGGTGTCATGCGCTCCTCCACGACGTCGGGGGGAAGGTCACTTCCTCGGGCGGGGAAGGTCACCCCGGTCGTTCGGATCGGCGGAACCGGTTTGGCCGTGGCCCCCGGATGGGCGTACAATCGTTCGTGTCGGCCGGTTCGTTACGCAGGCGTCACACCTTCGAGGTTGTGCGACGACTCTCAGGACCGGCTATGGTGGGCAACGCAGTTTCCGCTAAGGGCAGTGGCTCAATTGGCAGAGCACCGGTCTCCAAAACCGGCGGTTGGGGGTTCGAGTCCCTCCTGCCCTGCAAGTCCGAGCGCGGATCGGGGTGGCGACCACGGTCGTCACCCCGCCGCGAGGGCAACGGAACTACAGGGGAATCAAGCAGCCCGCGACTCTAAGGACCCCAGGTGACTCAGACTGACGCCGACGCCAAGCCCGAGAAGGAGCCCAAGCGTCGTACCGGTCCGGTGACGTTCACCAAGCAGGTCGTCGACGAGCTGCGCAAGGTCCGCTGGCCCACGCGTAAGGAACTGACCACCTACACCATCGTCGTCCTGGTGTTCGTCGTGTTGGTCCTGTCCTACGTCTCCGTTCTCGACTTCGCCTTCGGTGAGGCCGTCACCTGGCTCTACAGCACCTTCGGTCGGCCCAGCGTCTAAGGCACGACCCGTTCGCACAGGGACAGGGGCGCGTCGACTCCGCCCTGGAAGCCCTTCCTCGTCCGCGCGTTGGTCCCGCGTCGCCCTGAGAGACCGTAAGCTGGCAGAACTGGGTTCGACGCACGGCCTGTTCGGTGTGCGTCGCACGCACTAGCGAATCCGACGAGAGAAAGAGCAGCCGTGTCCGAGTCCCCACTGACCTCTGACGACTTCCCCGAAGAGGAGCCGGATCAGTCGTCGGCGGAAGAGACCGGCCTGGCGGGCGAGCCGGCCCAGGACGCCGATAGCGACGTCCCGGGGTTCGCCGATGAGGCCGATGAGGTCGCTGAAGCCGACGAGAGTGCTGAAGAGGCCGAAGCCGAGCCCGAGTTGCCCCGCCTCGACCCCGTCGAGGAGTTCAAGAACGAACTCGTCCTGCTGCCCGGCGACTGGTACGTCGTGCACACCTACGCCGGCTACGAGAAGCGCGTCAAGGCGAACGTCGAGAGCCGTACCCAGTCCCTCAACATGGAGGAGTACATCTTCCAGGTCGAGGTGCCCGAGCACGAGGTCACCGAGGTCAAGAGCGGCAAGCGCCAGCAGGTCACCGAGAAGGTCCTGCCCGGCTACGTGCTCGTCCGCATGGACCTGACCGACGAGTCCTGGTCGGCCATTCGCAACACCCCGGGCGTCACCGGTTTCGTGGGCCTGTCCAACAAGCCCGCCCCACTGAGCCTGACCGAGGTCGCCAAGCTCCTGGCCCCCGAACCGGAGGTGGAGCCGGAGTCCTCCCCGCAGGCCAAGGCCGCGGGCGGTGGCGAGACCCGCTCCGACGTCGCCTACGAGGTCGGAGAGTCCGTCACCGTCATGGAGGGTCCGTTCGCGACCCTGCCCGCCACGGTCAGCGAGATCAACGGCGACACCCAAAAGCTCAAGGTGCTCGTGTCGATCTTCGGCCGTGAGACCCCGGTGGAGCTCTCCTTCAACCAGGTCGCCAAGATCTGACGTCGTGGGGTTCATCCCACAACCAGCCCGGAGTACTGTCCGGGCGACGTAGACTTGGTGGGTCCACCCTCGACGAGGGTGGACCCACCGTCGCGTGTCACGGTAGGCCTCGCGGCCCGACGAACACGCGCCCGGCCCGTCCGGTCCCGACGGGCCGTGGCCCGCGCCCTGCGCGGGGAAGCCTCCTTCGGCAGCGGCACGGCCGTGGCCCTTCGGCCCGTACGTGCCGTCAGGGAGGCAGGGGCCGGCACACAACGCAGATCAGGCAAAGGACCCGATATGCCTCCGAAGAAGAAACTCGCCGCACTCGTCAAGGTGCAGCTGCCCGCCGGTCAGGCGACCCCGGCGCCGCCCGTCGGTACCGCTCTCGGTCCGCACGGCGTCAACATCATGGACTTCTGCAAGCAGTACAACGCTGCTACGGAGGCCCAGCGCGGCAACGTCATCCCCGTAGAGATCTCCATCTACGAGGACCGTTCCTTCAGCTTCGTCACCAAGACGCCCCCGGCGCCCAAGCTGATCCTGAAGGCCGCCGGTGTGGACAAGGCCTCCGGCGAGCCGGGCCGTAGCAACAACGGTTCCATCAGCGCCGACCAGGTCCGTGAGATCGCGCAGACCAAGCTGCCCGACCTCAACACCGACGACATCGAGGCCGCCACCAAGATCGTCGCCGGTACCGCCCGTTCCATGGGCATCGAGGTCAAGTAACCCCCGAACAGGGGTTACTCGACGGCAAGAACCACAGTGGCAGGGCCATGCGCCGGCCCAAGGACCACACGTTCCCGTAGGAGAACAGCGTGAAGCGCAGCAAGAACCACCGCAAAGCCGCCAACCTGGTGGACCGCGACCGGCTTTACAGCCCCGCCGAGGCCGTGAAGCTGGCCAAGGAGACCAGCAACATCAAGTTCGACGCCACCGTCGAGGTGGCCCTGCGCCTGGGCGTCGACCCGCGCAAGGCCGATCAGATGGTCCGCGGCACCGTGAACCTGCCGAACGGCACCGGCAAGACCGCTCGGGTCCTGGTCTTCGCGACCGGTGAGCGTGCCGAGCAGGCTCGGGCCGCCGGCGCCGACATCGTCGGCGACGACGAGCTCGTCCAGAAGGTCCAGGACGGCTTCCTCGACTTCGACGCCGTCGTGGCCACCCCGGACCTCATGGGCAAGGTCGGTCGTCTCGGCCGTGTCCTGGGCCCCCGTGGCCTCATGCCCAACCCGAAGACGGGCACCGTCACCCCGGACGTGGCCAAGGCCGTGACCGACATCAAGGGCGGCAAGATCGAGTTCCGCGTGGACCGCCACGGGAACCTGCACTTCATCATCGGCAAGACCTCGTTCGACGAGCCCAAGCTGCTCGAGAACTACCAGGCCGCGATCGATGAGGTGAACCGCCTCAAGCCGTCCGCCGCCAAGGGCCGCTACATCAAGAAGGCCGTGGTCTCCACCACGATGGGCCCGAGCATCCCGCTCGACGCCTAGGCAGTGTTTGTTTTGCGCCGCCGCTAACGCTTTGGCCCACCCGTCGCCCGCCACCACCCTCAACGGACGCCTACGGCGCAGTCCTATCGGGTGTTCGGGCGCCAAATGAGTCAGGAATGGGTTCAAGGGGACACAGCGGCGCCTTCGGAGTGATAGCGAAAAGCGTGCTATCCCACCGCCGGCACCTCGCCGGGTTTCCAGTGAACAGGGCCTGACGGCGCCCGAACGGTACCCCCTGTGGTCTACGGAACATTCGGGGGGACCGGATGATGCTCGAACCGCCCTCGCCTCCTTCGGGAGCGCGGGGGCGGTTCGCTTTCCACCCTCGCTGAAGTCGGGGTGGCGATCGTCACCGGACGGTCCAGCCGGACGTGGTCGAGCACTCCCATTCGTCGGTTAGCATTGGGACTTGCCGAAGACCGCTGGTCGTCACCCGCTCGGGTGACCTAAGGACCCACCTCGATGGGCGCCCGCGCAGGTGTCACCAGAGCTTTCCCGTTCCAAGTCCCGTGTGCCGAGCACATGGGTGGGAGAACGCGGACATGCCCCGTGCGCCTTGCGCTCGGGGCTTTTCTCGTGCTGACGCCGATCGTGGAAGTCCTTGGGAGAAAACCAGCGTTCACTGTTGGAAGGAGTCCCATGGCGAGGCCGGACAAGGCAGCCGCGGTCGCCGAACTCGCGGACGAGCTCCGCGATTCGAACGCCGCAGTGCTGACCGAATACCGGGGGCTCACTGTCGCGCAGGTTTCCGCACTGCGCCGCAGCCTCGGTCAGAGCACGCGTTTTCGCATCGTCAAGAACACGCTGACCAAGATCGCGGTCAAGGAGGCCGGCGTCGACGAGCAGATCACCGATCTGCTCGAAGGCCCCTCCGCCATCGCCTTCGTCCACGGGGACGTCGTCGAGGCCGCCAAGGGTCTGCGTGACTTCGCGAAGGCGAACTCGCCCCTGGTGATCAAGGGTGCTGTCGTCGACGGCAAGTCGATGACCGCCGAGCAGGTCACCAAGCTGGCCGATCTGGAGTCCCGAGAGGTCCTCCTCTCGAAGCTGGCCGGCGCGCTCAAGGCCAAGCAGGGCCAGGCCGCCGCCGTCTTCCAGGCGCTGCCCTCCAAGACTGTGCGTCTCGCGCAGGCTCTGGCGGACAAGCGTACCGAGGAAGCCGCTTAAACCTTTTGAACCACGGCGGGTGCCGACGGCGCCCGGCCATTGGCTCGCACGCTGTGCCGTTGGCGCGCGTGTCATGAGAGAAAGAGAGATCGCATCATGGCGAAGCTCAGCAACGATGACCTGCTTGCCGCGTTCGAGGAGATGACCCTTCTCGAGCTCTCCGAGTTCGTGAAGCTGTTCGAGGACAAGTTCGACGTCACCGCCGCCGCCCCGGCCGCCGTCGCCGTCGCCGCTCCCGGTGCCGCCGGCGCCGAGGACGACGCCGAAGAGCAGACCGAGTTCGACGTCGTCCTCGAGTCCGCCGGTGACAAGAAGATCCAGGTCATCAAGGAGGTCCGCGGCCTCACGAGCCTGGGCCTGAAGGAAGCCAAGGACCTGGTCGACAACGCTCCGAAGGCCGTGCTCGAGGCCGCGAGCAAGGAGAACGCCGACAAGGCCAAGGAGGCCCTCGAGGGCGCCGGCGCCACCGTCACCCTCAAGTAGTCCTCCGCGGGCCTCAGGCGCCTGCTGGTCTACGCTGAGCGGCCGTTCCTCCCTTCGGGGAGGGGCGGCCGTTTTTTCATGTCCGTGTCCGTCCTCGGGCCGGGGTCGAAGGGCCCGGGCCCATGGGTGGCCGGTACGCGGGTCGAACGAGAACGAACGTCCCCTTTGTCGTGGCGCGGCCGTGTCCGTGCGGGGACACGGGTCTTCGGTGTGCGAAGCTGTTGCGGTCCCCGGCCCTGGGGCCAGGGGAAACCGGGACCGGAGGGGTGCGCGTGTGCGAACTGTCCCTCGGACGCGATAATCTCCCGTCCCGGGAATCCTGACGGACTCGTTGGGGAGTGTTTACCCGCCTTGGGCGAGGGAATCCTTCCGGGTGTCCGTTGGCTCACATTCCCCCGTGGGGCCAGGGCAGGCGCGCTGTTTCACCCTGATGGTCCAGGGCCTTCCCCCGGGGGCGTGTGCGGTGGCGTTCGGCGGCCACCGGGCTTGACGGATCGCCCTCCAGGGGTGATCCTGCCGGTGTCGTGAGTGGTGCCGTGGACCGTGAGTGGACAGCGGTGTAGTGTTCGGCTACACTGCTCTTTTGCGCTGCCCTTTGGTGATCCCTGTGTCGGTGAACGGCTTTTCGTCGTTTCCGTTTGTTACTCCGGAAGCTCCGACAATGCCCGCTCCCGCTCGAAGTGACCGTCTCAACCGTGTTGCGGCGGTCCTTCTCGTGACGGATCGTCTGGCGTGCGCGCTTCAACCGCCACAAGCCTTCGGAAGGACCCCTGTTGGCAGCCTCGCGCAACGCCTCCGCTAACGCCCTTGGTCCGCACCGCGTTTCTTTCGCCCGTATCCAGGAACCCCTCGAGGTTCCCAATCTTCTGGCCCTGCAGACCGAGTCGTTCGACTGGCTGCTGGGCAACGACACGTGGAAGACGCGGGGCGAGACGGCCCGCGCCGCCGGCCGCAAGGACGTTTCGGAGCAGTCCGGTCTCGAAGAGATCTTCGAGGAGATCAGCCCGATCGAGGACTTCTCGGGCACGATGTCCCTTTCGTTCCGTGACCACCGGTTCGAACCGCCCAAGTACTCCGAAGAGGAGTGCAAGGACAAGGACATGACCTACTCCGCCCCGATGTTCGTCACGGCGGAGTTCATCAACAACGACACCGGTGAGATCAAGAGCCAGACGGTGTTCATGGGCGACTTCCCGCTCATGACCGTCAAGGGCACCTTCATCATCAACGGCACCGAGCGCGTCGTCGTGTCCCAGCTGGTTCGGTCCCCGGGTGTCTACTTCGACACCTCCGTCGACAAGACCTCCGACAAGGACCTGTTCGGGTGCAAGGTCATCCCGTCCCGTGGTGCCTGGCTGGAGTTCGAGGTCGACAAGCGCGACTTCGTCGGTGTTCGCATCGACCGTAAGCGCAAGCAGGGCGTCACCGTCCTGCTCAAGGCCCTCGGCTGGACCACCGACCAGATCCTGGAGCGTTTCGGCCAGTACGAGTCGATCCGCAACACCCTGGAGAAGGACCCCACCGCGGGTACCGACGACGCGCTGCTGGACATCTACCGCAAGCTGCGCCCGGGAGAGCCGCCCACGAAGGAGTCGGCTCAGGCGCTGCTGGAGAACCTGTACTTCAACCCCAAGCGCTACGACCTGGCCAAGGTCGGTCGTTACAAGATCAACAAGAAGCTCGGTCTGGACACCGAGTTCACGCAGGGGACCCTCACCGAAGAGGACATCGTCTCCACGATCGACTACCTCGTCCGCCTGCACGCGGGTGAGGTCGAGAAGGAGACCGTCCTCGGCCTCCGTCCGATCGAGACCGACGACATCGACCACTTCGGCAACCGTCGCCTGCGCACCGTCGGCGAGCTCATCCAGAACCAGGTCCGCCTGGGCCTGGCCCGTATGGAGCGCGTCGTCCGCGAGCGGATGACCACCCAGGACGTCGAGGCGATCACGCCGCAGACCCTGATCAACATCCGTCCCGTCGTGGCCTCCATCAAGGAGTTCTTCGGCACCTCGCAGCTGTCCCAGTTCATGGACCAGACCAACCCGCTCGCGGGCCTGACCCACAAGCGTCGCCTCTCGGCGCTGGGTCCGGGCGGTCTCTCCCGTGAGCGCGCGGGCTTCGAGGTCCGAGACGTCCACCCGTCCCACTACGGCCGCATGTGCCCGATCGAGACCCCTGAGGGCCCCAATATCGGTCTGATCGGTTCGCTCGCCGCCTACGGCCGGGTGAACTCCTTCGGCTTCGTGGAGACCCCGTACCGCAAGGTCATCGACGGCAAGGTCTCCGACGAGGTCTACTACCTCACCGCCGACGAGGAGGACCTGTGCGTCATCGCGCAGGCCAACACCCCGTTGAACGCCGATGGGAGCTTCGCCGAGTCCGGTGTGCTCGTCCGTCGTAAGGGCGGGGAGTTCGAGCAGGTCGGCACCGACGAGGTCGACTACATGGACGTGTCGCCGCGCCAGATGGTGTCGGTCGCCACCGCCATGATCCCGTTCCTGGAGCACGACGACGCCAACCGCGCGCTCATGGGTTCCAACATGCAGCGCCAGGCCGTGCCGCTGCTGCGCGCCGAGTCGCCGTTCGTCGGCACCGGCATGGAGTACCGCGCCGCCACCGACGCCGGCGAGGTCCTCCTCGCGGAGAAGGCCGGCGTGGTCGAGGACGTCAGTGCCGACTACGTCACCGTGATGGCCGACGACGGCACGCGCAAGACGTACCGGATGGGCAAGTTCCAGCGCTCCAACCAGGGCACCTGCTTCAACCAGCGCCCCATCGTCCAGGAGGGCCAGCGGGTCGAGGAGCGTCAGGTCCTCGCCGACGGTCCCTCCACGGACCAGGGCGAGATGTCGCTGGGCAAGAACCTCCTCGTGGCGTACATGTCCTGGGAGGGGCACAACTACGAGGACGCCATCATCCTCTCCCAGCGTCTGGTGCAGGACGACGTCCTCTCCTCGATCCACATCGAGGAGCACGAGGTCGACGCCCGTGACACCAAGCTGGGCCCGGAGGAGATCACCCGGGAGATCCCCAACGTCAGCGAGGAGGTCCTGGCCGACCTCGATGACCGGGGCATCATCCGGATCGGCGCCGAGGTCGTCGACGGCGACATCCTCGTCGGCAAGGTCACGCCCAAGGGTGAGACCGAGCTGACCCCGGAGGAGCGCCTGCTGCGCGCGATCTTCGGTGAGAAGGCCCGCGAGGTCCGCGACACCTCCCTGAAGGTTCCGCACGGTGAGACCGGCAAGGTCATCGGCGTGCGCGTCTTCAGCCGCGAGGACGGCGACGAGCTCGCTCCCGGCGTGAACGAGATGGTCCGCGTCTACGTCGCCCAGAAGCGCAAGATCACCGATGGTGACAAGCTGGCCGGGCGTCACGGCAACAAGGGCGTCATCGCCAAGATCCTGCCCCAGGAGGACATGCCCTTCCTGGAGGACGGCACGCCCGTCGACATCATCCTCAACCCGCTCGGTGTGCCCGGTCGAATGAACGTCGGCCAGGTCCTGGAGGTCCACCTCGGTTGGCTGGCCAAGAACGGCTGGTCCGTCGAGGGCATGGAAGAGGAATGGGAGAAGGCGATCCACGCGGTCGGTGCCGCGGAGGTCGAGCCGAACTCGCGAGTGGCCACCCCGGTCTTCGACGGCCTGGAGGGCCCCGAGCTCAGCGGTCTGCTCAAGTCGGTCCGTCCGAACGCGGACGGCAACCGTCTCATCAACACCGACGGTAAGGCGCGTCTGTTCGACGGCCGCACCGGCGAACCCTTCGCCGAGCCGATCTCCGTCGGTTACAAGTACATCCTGAAGCTCCACCACCTCGTGGACGACAAGATCCACGCCCGCTCCACCGGTCCGTACTCCATGATCACGCAGCAGCCGCTGGGTGGTAAGGCACAGTTCGGTGGTCAGCGCTTCGGTGAGATGGAGGTCTGGGCCCTGGAGGCCTACGGTGCCGCCTACGCGCTTCAGGAGCTGCTCACCATCAAGTCCGACGACGTGGTGGGCCGCGTCAAGGTCTACGAGGCCATCGTCAAGGGCGAGAACATCCCCGAACCGGGCATCCCTGAATCCTTCAAGGTGCTCATCAAGGAGATGCAGTCGCTCTGTCTGAACGTGGAGGTGCTGTCCAGTGACGGTATGTCCATCGAGATGCGGGACAGTGACGAGGACGTCTTCCGCGCCGCGGAAGAATTGGGAATCGACCTGGGTAGGCGTGAGCCGAGCAGTGTCGAAGAGGTCTAACTTCCGCATTCTTCGAGAGCAGGGGACGAATTAAGTGCTCGACGTCAACTTCTTCGACGAGCTGCGCATCGGTCTCGCCACGGCCGAGGACATCCGCCAGTGGTCGCACGGCGAGGTCAAGAAGCCCGAAACCATCAACTACCGGACCCTCAAGCCCGAGAAGGACGGACTCTTCTGCGAGAAGATCTTCGGTCCGACCCGGGACTGGGAGTGCTACTGCGGTAAGTACAAGCGCGTCCGCTTCAAGGGCATCATCTGTGAGCGCTGCGGCGTCGAGGTGACCCGCGCCAAGGTGCGCCGTGAGCGGATGGGCCACATCGAGCTGGCCGCTCCCGTCACGCACATCTGGTACTTCAAGGGTGTGCCCTCTCGCCTGGGCTACCTGCTGGACCTGGCGCCGAAGGATCTCGAGAAGATCATCTACTTCGCCGCCTACATGGTCACGTGGGTGGACACCGAGGGCCGTGAGCGCGACCTGCAGTCGCTCGAGGCCCGGATCTCGGTCGAGAAGCAGCACCTGGAGCAGCGTCGCGACTCCACCCTGGAGGAGCGTCACCGCAAGCTCGAGACCGACCTGGCCGAGCTCGAGGAGCAGGGTGCCAAGGGCGACGCGCGTCGCAAGGTGCGTGAGGGCGCCGAGCGTGAGATGCGCCAGCTGCGCGACCGCGCTCAGCGTGAGATCGACCGCCTCGACGAGGTCTGGAACCGGTTCAAGAACCTCAAGGTCCAGGACCTCGAGGGCGACGAGATGCTCTACCGCGAGATGCGGGACCGCTTCGGGAAGTACTTCCGTGGTGGCATGGGCGCTCAGGCCATCCAGGACCGCCTGTCCAACTTCGAGTTGGAGGAGGAGGCCGAGAAACTCCGGGAGACCATCCGTACCGGCAAGGGCCAGAAGAAGGCCCGTGCCCTGAAGCGGCTCAAGGTCGTCTCGGCGTTCCTCAACACCACCAACAGCCCCATGGGCATGGTGCTGGACTGCATCCCGGTCATCCCGCCGGACCTGCGTCCGATGGTGCAGCTGGACGGTGGCCGCTTCGCGACCTCCGACCTCAACGACCTGTACCGCCGTGTCATCAACCGGAACAACCGCCTCAAGCGGCTTCTGGACCTGGGCGCGCCCGAGATCATCGTCAACAACGAGAAGCGGATGCTCCAGGAGGCCGTCGACGCGCTGTTCGACAACGGCCGCCGTGGGCGCCCGGTCACCGGTCCCGGTAACCGTCCGCTCAAGTCGCTGTCCGACATGCTGAAGGGTAAGCAGGGTCGGTTCCGTCAGAACCTGCTCGGTAAGCGAGTCGACTACTCCGGCCGTTCGGTCATCGTCGTCGGCCCGCAGCTGAAGCTGCACCAGTGCGGTCTGCCCAAGCAGATGGCCCTGGAGCTGTTCAAGCCGTTCGTGATGAAGCGTCTGGTCGACCTGAACCACGCGCAGAACATCAAGAGCGCCAAGCGCATGGTCGAGCGGTCCCGCCCGGTCGTTTGGGACGTCCTCGAAGAGGTCATCACCGAGCACCCGGTTCTGCTCAACCGTGCCCCGACGCTGCACCGCCTGGGCATCCAGGCCTTCGAGCCGCAGCTGGTCGAGGGCAAGGCCATCCAGATCCACCCGCTCGTGTGCACCGCGTTCAACGCGGACTTCGACGGTGACCAGATGGCCGTGCACCTGCCGCTGTCCGCCGAGGCCCAGGCCGAGGCGCGGCTGCTGATGCTGGCCACCAACAACATCCTCAAGCCGTCCGACGGTAAGCCCGTGACCATGCCCACCCAGGACATGATCATCGGTCTGTACTACCTGACGACGGAGAAGGCCGGCGCCACGGGCGAGGGTCGTGCGTTCCGCTCGCCGTCGGAGGCCATCATGGCCTTCGACCTGGGCTACCTCGACCTGCAGGCGAAGATCCGCCTGCGGATCGCGGACGGAGCCCCCGCGCCCAAGGACTGGACCCCGCCCGAGGGCTGGGAACAGGGCGACGTGTACGTGCTGGAGACGACCCTGGGGCGGTACCTCTTCAACGAGGCCACTCCGGTCGACTACCCGTACGTCAACTTCCAGGTGGGTAAGAAGCAGGTTTCGACGCTGGTCAACGACCTCGCCGAGAACTACCCGAAGGTCCAGGTCGCCACGACTCTGGACGCCCTCAAGGACGCCGGTTACCGCTGGGCCACCCGGTCCGGTCTGACCATCGGCATCGAGGACGTCGTCGCGCCGCCGCAGAAGGACGAGATCCTCACCCGGTACGACGGCAAGGCCGACAAGCTGCAGCGCGAGTACGACCGTGGTCTGATCACCGACGATGAGCGCCGCAAGGAGCTCACGGAGCTGTGGACCGAGGCGACCGCCGAGGTCGCCAAGAACATGGAGGACAACTTCCCCGCCGACAACCCGGTGTGGATGATGGTCCAGTCCGGTGCGCGTGGTAACCCGATGCAGGTGCGCCAGATCGCCGGTATCCGTGGTCTGGTCTCCAACACCAAGGGTGAGACGATCCCGCGTCCGATCAAGTCCTCCTACCGTGAGGGCCTGTCCGTGCTGGAGTACTTCATCTCCACGCACGGTCAGCGCAAGGGTCTGGCCGACACCGCGCTGCGTACCGCAGACTCGGGTTACCTGACCCGTCGTCTGGTGGACGTCGCCCAGGACGTCATCGTCCGTGAGGTGGACTGCAACACCGACCGTTCCCTGTGGCACGAGATCGGTGAGAAGAACGCCGCCGGCGTCGTCGGTCGCAAGCACAACGTCGAGAACACCGGTTTCGGCCGTACCCTCGCCGAGGACGTGCTGGACGCCGACGGCAACGTGGTGCTGCCCGCCCTGTCCGACACCTCCGAGCAGAACATCGACAAGCTGGTCGCCGCCGGGATCACCCGGGTGCGCATCCGCTCGTCGCTGACCTGTGAGGCGAAGATCGGCGTCTGCACCACCTGCTACGGCCGCTCCATGGCGACCGGCAAGCCGGTGGACGTCGGTGAGGCGATCGGTATCATCGCGGCACAGTCCATCGGTGAGCCCGGTACCCAGCTGACCATGCGGACCTTCCACATGGGTGGTTCGGCCGGTCTGGACATCACCCACGGTCTGCCCCGTGTCCAGGAGCTCTTCGAGGCCCGCATCCCCAAGGGTGTGGCCCCGATCTCCGAGATGGAGGGCCGGATCCGGATCGATGACACCGAGAAGAGCCGCAAGATCGTCGTCATCCCGGACGACGGCACCGACGAGATCGCTTACCCGGTCCCGATGCGTGCCCAGCTCCTGGTGACCGACGACGACCACGTCAAGGTCGGTCAGCAGCTCATCCAGGGTGCGATCAACCCGCACGAGGTGCTTCGCATCCAGGGCCCGCGCGCGGTGCAGCAGCACCTCGTGTCGGAGGTCCAGGAGGTGTACAAGTCGCAGGGTGTGTCCATCCACGACAAGCACATCGAGATCATCGTTCGCCAGATGCTCAAGCGGGTGAACATCCTGGAGTCCGGCGACACCGAGCTGCTGCCCGGTGAGATGGTCGAGCGGCCCAAGTTCGAGCGCATCAACCGGCGCGTGGTGTCCGAGGGCGGCCAGCCCGCCGCCGGACGTCCGGTCCTGCTGGGGATCACCAAGGCCTCGCTGGCCACGGAGTCCTGGCTGTCCGCGGCCTCCTTCCAGGAGACCACCCGGGTGCTCACCGAGAACGCGATCCACGGCAAGAGCGACCCGCTGCTCGGCCTCAAGGAGAACGTGATCATCGGTAAGCTCATCCCGGCCGGTACGGGCATTCCGCAGTACCGGAACATTCGGGTCGAGCCGACCGAGGAGGCCAAGGCCTCGATGTACTCGGTGTCCGGCTACGAGGAACCGAGTGAGTACACCTTCGGGCAGGGTTCGGGAGAGGCCGTGCCACTGGAGGAGTACGACTTCGGGCCGTACAACCGATAAGCAGCCGAACTGAACGTTGGCTGAGCTGACGGCGGCGGTCAGCCACCCTCATCACGGGGGGTGGCCCCGCCGCCGTTTCGTCGTTGTGGGTCGACACACCGCTGTGTTGACGGGGAGAGGGCGCCACGGCGCCGGCGGGAGAGCACGCAAGTGAACGATAACGGGGGCGGAGAACCGGGGAATCGGTCGTCCGGAGAGGACGCGGACTCCTGGTTCAAGCCCAGTGAGAACCGTTTCCGAACACAGTCCGATTACCAGGACCCCATGAACAATGAAGGGGAGGAGCCCGAGGGCGACGCCCCGAAGGAAGAGACCGCGGTCTTTCCCGACAGCGGCGGGTATTCGGGGCTGAGCACGTCGCGCCCGGCCCTGGTGGAGCCCTACCCTGACGCTCTGGGCGCTCCGCCCCCACCCCCCGCGGTGAGCCAGGAGCCTCAGGGTCCGCCCGGCATCTCCTACCCGGGTGCGGGCAGTGGTGCCTATCAGCCGGTGACACGTGTGCCGGGCGAGCGTCCGCCCGCCTGGGAGTCTTCGAACACCTCCTCGACGCCGGTCGAGCCCTCGGTGCCGAACACCCACCCCGAGTGGGGTGCTCCGACCGGGGAGAGTCCGGCCGGAGCCTCGGCCTCGCGAGCGCCGTCCTGGGAGTCGTCCACGGAACCCCGGGATCCCGCCGAGCCGCTGTGGCCCCGGCACGAGGAGAACACGCTCTCCCCTTCGGAGAACGTGCCCTCCGATGTCCCTCCCGGAGGGGAACCGTGGTGGGGCACCGCGCCCGGGCGTGGGTTCGAGGGTGAGCCCGCTTGGGAGCCGGAGGACGACGAGGGCCGGGCCGGAGGCTATCCGGGCATCGCGGCGAGCGCACAGGTCCCGTTGCCGCCCGAGGAGTCGGAGGAGAGCGGCCCCGTGGACGCTCAGGACTCCTGGATGGACGAGGCGACCCCCGGTGCGCGATCCGCGGACGCGTGGGAAGCCGACACCGCGGCCGAGGAGTACGCGGTGCCTCGGTACGACACCGATGGCCTGGACGATCGGGCCCCGGACCAGAGCCCGGCGCCGGATCGGGAGGCCACCGGCGCGGCCGAGCCCTGGGCCGGATCCCGGTCGGAGCGTTGGAGCGACCCCGCTCCCTCCTACCTGGAGGATCGCCGCCACGAGGCGTCCCCGGCCCAGGATCCGCTGCTGGGGGAACGGTCCGGTCAGAGGTACACGGAACCCTACGACGAGCTCTCCGCCCCTTCCCGGTACTCGGTGCCCGCCGACGACGGTGCCCTGGGCACCGGCAGTGGCAACACCTGGGCGTTCGACCGCGACGACCCGCGGCTGCCGGAGGTGGTCCGGGAGGCCGAACGGCGTCGTCGCGGCGATACCGGGTTCGAGCCCACGGGCCTGGACGAGATCGGTACCGAACGCGACAACGGCCCCGACACCGGGGCACTGTCCGCGGCGGTGCCCTCATCCGAGGACCCGCTCGCCGCGATCGCGAACATGCAATCGCGGGCCAAGGCCAAGGAGACCGAGGAACCGCAGGCATACGGCCCGGACCCGGTTGATGAACCCTCTTGGAGCAGGGGCGCCGACAACGCCACCCAGATGTTCGACCGGCCCGCCTACGACGAGGAACCGTCGGCGTACGGAACCGGCACCGGACCCGCTATGCCCCACGACGAACTCGGATTCGACGGTCGTGGGCTCGATGACTACGGGACGGCGGGCGCGCGTTCGATCGACCGTGCTCCGGACGCGCCCGCGGGCGGTGACCGGAACATCGGCGGTTACGACGAACCGGTCTACTACGACCGGGGGTACACGGACCAGGGGTACGCGGCCCAGGGGTACACCGAGCAGGGCCATCGGGGGTCGGGGTACCCGGAACAGGGTTTGGGTGACCGGGCCTACGACGAGGGCGCCTATGAAGAGAGGACCTACGACGACCCGGGTTATGACGGCCGGTCCTACGGTGACCAGGGTTACGACGATCGGGTTCGGGACGAGCTCGGCTTCGACGACCGTCCCGCCCCGTCCGCGGCGGGGCTCCCCTCCGACCTGGCCTCACCCTTCGGGTCCCGGCCACAGGGCCCCGCCGGCGCTTGGAACGACGCTCCGGACGACGACCCGACCGACGCTCCGGACGACGACCCGACCGACGCTCCGGACGATGGTCCGGAACCCCGGTACGAGGTCGCGGAGGAACAGGTCGCAGAGGAGGAGGACCCCGAGTACGAGGACGGCTTCACCCCGGCCGACTACGGGATGACCGAACGCCCGAGGTCGAACCGTCGCCGTCGTGACCGGATCGTTGAGGACTTTCCCGGCTTCGAGGACCGCCCCCTCGGGGGAGAGGCCGGTGACTCCTACCCCGGGTACGACAGCGTCGACTTCCTGGCCGACACCGATCCGGGCGCGACGCGGACCCTGTGGCTGGGTCTCGCCTCGCTGATCCCGTTCCTCGGTGTGATCACCGCGATCCTCGCGTTGTTCGTCACGGGACCCAAGGCCAAGAAGGAGATCCGGGGATCGCGTGGGACCCTCGATGGACTCGGTCTGATCACGACCGGCACCGTATTCGCGGTGGTCGGCATCGTGGTGACGGTGATCTCCGTCGCGATCTTGGTGATTCTGTAGCCGGCCGGCCGCTTTCGGGGGGAGAATGGGCCCTCCGGAAGCGGCCGTTCTCCTGTGAGGGCCCTCCAACCACATTCCAGGGGAAACCTGGGGCGAAGCGAGTCGGAGAGCGCGTAGACTAGGGGTGACCCACGGCTACGCGAGAACCGGTTCCGTTTGTTCTCGCTATCTCGCACACCGTTTTGACCACCTGGTCTGGTAGCGGTAGCCTGTGTGATTGTGCCCGTGAGTCGACGGGTCACGCATGTGCGCGGTGCCCCAGTCCTTTTACGGGACGGATACGAGGCGCGCGGCGCATGTGAACCCCTCTCCTGCGAATCGGCCTCATGGCCGGGTGTGCTTCCGTTCCCGTGCTCGGGAACGAGGTCGACACGCCCGACTGCGGGGGCCGGGGAGTTTCGGGAAATTCAGCAGGTCAATAGCGATATCGGCTACGAGAACCGGCGTAGGTCACGAGGAAGACGGAGACGCGGTGCCCACCATCCAGCAGCTGGTCCGCAAGGGCCGACAGGACAAGGTCGCAAAGAACAAGACCCCGGCGCTGAAGGGGAGTCCGCAGCGTCGTGGTGTGTGCACGCGTGTCTACACCACTACGCCCAAGAAGCCGAACTCCGCTCTGCGTAAGGTCGCTCGCGTCAAGCTGAGCAGCGGCATCGAGGTCACGGCCTACATCCCCGGCATTGGTCACAACCTTCAGGAACACAGCATCGTGCTCGTTCGCGGTGGTCGTGTGAAGGACCTGCCGGGTGTCCGCTACCGAATTGTCCGCGGTTCGCTCGACACCCAGGGTGTCCGGGGCCGCAAGCAGGCCCGTAGCCACTACGGCGCCAAGAAGGAGAAGTAAGCATGCCGCGCAAGGGCCCGGCGCCGAAGCGCCAGCTCATCACCGACCCGGTCTACGGCTCGCCGCTCGTCACCGCACTGATCAACAAGGTGCTGCTCGACGGTAAGCGCTCCATCGCTCAGAGCGTCGTCTACGACGCCCTCGAGGGCGCTCGCGAGAAGACCGGTCAGGACCCGCTCGTCGTTCTGAAGCGAGCTCTGGACAACGTCAAGCCCGCGCTTGAGGTCCGCAGCCGCCGTGTCGGTGGCGCGACCTACCAGGTTCCGGTCGAGGTTCGCGCCTCCCGGTCCACCACGCTGGCCCTGCGCTGGCTGGTCTCCTACTCGCGCCAGCGTCGTGAGAAGAGCATGACCGAGCGTCTGATGAACGAGCTGGTCGACGCCAGCAACGGTCTCGGTGCGGCCGTCAAGAAGCGTGAGGACACGCACAAGATGGCCGAGTCGAACAAGGCCTTCGCCCACTACCGCTGGTAAAGCGGCTGGACCTGAACAGACCGAAGGACGAGCCTCATGGCTAAATTGCTTGACCTCGACAAGGTCCGCAATATCGGCATCATGGCCCACATCGACGCGGGCAAGACCACGACGACCGAGCGGATCCTCTACTACACCGGTGTCAACCACAAGCTCGGCGAGACGCACGACGGCGCCTCGACGATGGACTGGATGAAGGAAGAGCAGGAGCGGGGTATCACCATTACCTCGGCTGCGATCACCACCCAGTGGAACGACACCACCATCAACATCATCGACACGCCCGGCCACGTCGACTTCACGGTCGAGGTCGAGCGGTCGCTGCGTGTGCTCGACGGTGCCGTCGCCGTCTTCGACGCCAAGGAAGGCGTCGAGCCCCAGTCGGAGCAGGTCTGGCGTCAGGCCGACCGCTACGGCGTTCCCCGCATCTGCTTCGTCAACAAGATGGACAAGATCGGGGCGGAGTTCCAGCGTTGCGTCGACATGTTCCGTGAGCGCCTCGGCGCGAACGCCATGCCGATCCAGCTGAACATCGGTGCCGAGAGCGACTTCCAGGGCGTCATCGACCTCGTGAAGATGAAGGCCTACGTCTGGAGCGCCGAGACTCCTCTGGGCGAGATGTACGACACCGTCGACATCCCGGAGACCCACGTCGAGGCCGCCCGCGAGGCTCGCGAGTCCTTCATCGAGACGCTGGCCGACGCCGACGACGAGATCATGGAGATGTACCTCGAGGGCCAGGAGCCCACCGAGGAGCAGCTGGTCGTCGCGATCCGTCGCGCCACCATCGCCGGCACCGCCGTCCCCGTGGTCTGCGGTACCGCGTTCAAGAACAAGGGCGTTCAGCCCCTGCTCGACGCGGTCATCGCCTACCTCCCCTCGCCCATGGACGTCGAGGCCATCGAGGGCCACGACCCCAAGGACGAGACCGAGGAGACCAAGCTCGAGCGCAAGCCGAGCGTGGACGAGCCGTTCTCCGCCCTGGCCTTCAAGGTCGTCAGCGACCCCCACCTGGGCAAGCTCTCCTACGTGCGGATCTACTCCGGTGTCCTCGAAGCCGGTACCCAGGTGCTGAACAGCATCAAGGGCCGCAAGGAGCGCATCGGCAAGGTCTACCGGATGCACTCCAACAAGCGTGAGGAGATCCCGAGGGCCGGTGCCGGTGACATCGTCGCCGTCATGGGTCTGAAGGACACCACCACCGGTGAGACGCTGTGCGACCAGTCGTCGCCCATCGTCCTGGAGTCCATGTCCTTCCCGGCTCCGGTCATCGAGGTGGCCATCGAGCCGAAGACCAAGAGCGACCAGGAGAAGCTGGGCATCGCGATCCAGCGCCTGGCCGAGGAGGACCCCTCCTTCCAGGTGGCCACGGACGACCAGACCGGTCAGACCGTGATCTCGGGCATGGGCGAGCTGCACCTCGAGGTGCTGGTCAACCGCATGCGCGACGACTTCAAGGTCGAGGCCAACATCGGTAAGCCCCAGGTGGCCTACCGCGAGACCATTCGCAAGAAGGTCGAAGGCCACGTCTACACCCACAAGAAGCAGACGGGTGGTTCGGGCCAGTTCGCCAAGGTCAAGATCGACCTTGAGCCGCTGCAGTCCGAGGACGGCGCCGCTTCCGGCTACGAGTTCGTCAACTCCGTCACCGGTGGCCGCATCCCGCGGGAGTACATCCCGTCGGTCGACGCCGGTTGCCAGGAGGCCGCTGAGCTGGGCGTGCTCGCGCACTACCCGCTCGTGGGCATCAAGGTGTCGCTGACCGACGGTCAGTACCACGATGTCGACTCCTCGGAGATGGCGTTCAAGACCGCCGGTTCGATGGCCTTCAAGGAGGCCGTCCGGCTGGCGAAGCCGGCTCTCCTGGAGCCGGTCATGGCCGTTGAGGTCACCACGCCCGAGGAGTACATGGGCGACGTGGTCGGCGACCTGAACTCTCGCCGTGGACAGATCCAGTCCATGGACGACCGTTCCGGTGTTCGACTGGTCAAGGCCCTCGTGCCCCTCTCGGAAATGTTCGGCTACGTGGGTGACCTGCGCAGCCGTACGCAGGGTCGAGCCAACTACTCGATGGTGTTCGACTCCTACGCGGAGGTTCCGTCCGCTGTCGCCACGGAAATCGTGGCGAAGGTTCGCGGCGAATAGTCGCGAACACGTAACCCGGCTGTTTCCCCGTGCCCGCGGGGTTGGACCACAGTCAGATAGATCTGTACGTCTAGGAGACTTCCAGTGGCGAAGGCAAAGTTCGAGCGGAACAAACCGCACGTCAACATCGGCACCATCGGTCACATTGACCACGGCAAGACCACGCTGACCGCTGCCATCAGCAAGGTGCTGCACGACACGTACCCGGACCTGAACCCGGTCACGCCGTTCGACGAGATCGACAACGCTCCGGAGGAGCGCGAGCGCGGCATCACCATCGCCGCCTCCCACGTCGAGTACGAGACCGAGGCGCGTCACTACGCCCACGTCGACTGCCCCGGTCACGCCGACTACGTGAAGAACATGATCACGGGTGCGGCTCAGATGGACGGCGCGATCCTGGTCGTCGCCGCCACCGACGGCCCGATGCCGCAGACCAAGGAGCACGTGCTCCTGGCCCGCCAGGTCGGTGTCCCGGCCATCGTCGTCGCCCTGAACAAGGCCGACATGGTGGACGACGAGGAGATCTTCGAGCTCGTCGAGCTCGAGGTCCGTGAGCTGCTCAGCGAGTACGAGTTCCCCGGTGACGACACCCCCGTCACCAAGGTCTCCGCTCTCAAGGCGCTCGAGGGCGACGCCACGTGGGGCCAGTCCATCCTGGAGCTCATGGGCACCGTCGACTCCTTCATCCCGGAGCCCGAGCGTGACACCGACAAGCCCTTCCTGATGCCGATCGAGGACGTCTTCTCGATCACCGGTCGCGGCACCGTCGTCACCGGTCGTATCGAGCGCGGTATCGTCAACGTGAACGAGACCGTCGACATCGTCGGCATCAAGGAAGAGAAGCAGACCACCACCGTCACCGGTGTTGAGATGTTCCGCAAGCTGCTCGACCAGGGCCAGGCCGGTGACAACGTCGGCCTGCTCCTGCGCGGCACCAAGCGCGAGGACGTCGAGCGTGGCCAGGTCGTCATCAAGCCCGGCACCACCACCCCGCACAGCCAGTTCGAGGGCCAGGTCGTCATCCTGTCCAAGGACGAGGGTGGCCGCCACACGCCGTTCTTCAACAACTACCGCCCGCAGTTCTACTTCCGCACCACCGACGTCACCGGCGTCGTGACGCTGCCGGAGGGCACCGAGATGGTCATGCCCGGTGACAACACCGGTATGACCGTCCAGCTCATCCAGCCGGTCGCCATGGAAGAGGGCCTGAAGTTCGCCATCCGTGAGGGTGGCCGGACCGTGGGCGCGGGTCGCGTCACCAAGATCCTCAAGTAGTACACACGCCGGGGTGGTCCCGTACGGAACCACCCCGGCGTGGTGGGTGGGCCGCTTCCTCGTGGCCCACCCATCACACTGACAAGACGTCATCGGGCTCTGTGACGGTGACGCACCGCAGGGGCAAGCCCTGTTGCGGTTTCTCAAGGGAATAGGGGCTCAAGGCCAAGAAGCCGGCGGATTCCGTCGACGGGCCTGGGCTTCTGTGACCGGGACTGCTCACCGTTACGGACACTGAAGCGAAGGACGAACAGGCCACATGGCGGGACAAAAGATCCGCATTCGGCTAAAGGCCTATGACCACGAGGTCATCGACAGCTCGGCGAAGAAGATCGTTGAGACCGTGACGCGAACTGGCGCACAGGTCGCGGGCCCGGTGCCGCTGCCGACGGAAAAGAACGTTTACTGCGTCATCCGATCGCCGCACAAGTACAAGGATTCGCGCGAGCACTTCGAGATGCGCACTCACAAGCGGCTGATCGACATCATCGACCCGACCCCGAAGACGGTCGACTCGCTCATGCGACTCGATCTTCCGGCCGGCGTTGACATCGAGATCAAGCTGTAAGGGCACAGACAATGGCTACCAAGCAGATCAAGGGAGTCCTGGGCGAAAAGCTCGGCATGACCCAGGTCTTCGACGACGCGGGCCAGATGGTTCCCGTGACCGTCCTGAAGGCCGGTCCGTGTGTCGTGAGTCGTATCCGGACTCCGGACACCGACGGCTACTCCGCCGTCCAGCTCGGCTACGGGCAGATCGACCCGCGCAAGGTCAACAAGCCCCTGGGCGACTACCTGCGCAAGCACGAACTGACCCCGCGCCGTCACTACGTCGAGGTTCGCACCGCGGACGCCTCCGAGTACACGCTCGGCCAGGAGGTCGACGCGGCCACGTTCGAGATCGGCCAGAAGGTCGACGTCACGGGCAAGAGCAAGGGCAAGGGCTTCGCCGGTGTGATGAAGCGGCACGGCTTCGCCGGTATGACCGCCTCGCACGGTACGCACCGTACCCACCGCTCTCCCGGTTCCATCGGCGGCTGCGCCACGCCCGGCCGCGTCTTCAAGGGCATGCGGATGGCCGGGCGCATGGGCAACGTGCGCAAGACCATCCAGAACCTGACCGTTCACTCCGTGGACGCGGAGAAGGGCCTCATCCTGGTCAAGGGTGCGGTGCCCGGTCCCAACGGCGGTCTGGTGCTCGTCCGCACCGCTGTGAAGGGGGACAAGTAAGCCATGACCCAGATCGAGGTCAAGAACCCTGAGGGCGGCTCCAAGGGCAGCGTCGAGCTTCCCGAGAGCGTCTTCGCCCAGCAGGTCAGCATTCCGCTGCTGCACCAGGTCGTGAACGCCCAGCTGGCCGCAGGCCGTCAGGGCACGCACGCCACCAAGACCCGCGGCGAGGTTCGCGGCGGTGGCAAGAAGCCCTACCGCCAGAAGGGAACCGGTCGTGCCCGTCAGGGTTCGATCCGCGCCCCGCAGTACACCGGTGGTGGCACCGTTCACGGCCCCCAGCCGCGTGACTACAGCCAGCGGACCCCGAAGAAGATGAAGGCCGCCGCCCTGCGTGGCGCCCTCTCCGACCGGGCCAACCACGGCCGCATCCACGTCGTCAGCCAGTTCGTGGCCGAGGACGCGGACACCAAGCTCACGCAGACCGCCCTCAAGGCGCTGCGCCAGGTCACCGAGTCCGACAAGGTTCTCGTCGTCCTGGCTCGTGAGGACGAGCACAACCGGCGCGCCCTGCGCAACCTCGAAGAGGTCCACATCCTCGACGCGGACCAGGTGAACACCTACGACGTCCTGTACTCGGACGACGTGGTCTTCACCGAAGCGGGCTACGCCGAGTTCCTGGCCCACGCGGCCGGTACCTCGAAGGCCGCTGAGTCCGAGGAGGACGACCAGTGAGGATCGCCGACCACCGGGACATCATCGTCGAGCCGGTGATCTCCGAGAAGAGCTACGGGCTCATGGACGAGAACAAGTACACGTTCATCGTTCGCCCGGACGCCAACAAGACCCAGATCAAGATCGCGATCGAGAAGATCTTCGAAGTGAAGGTCACCGGCGTGAACACGATCAACCGGAAGGGCAAGCGCAAGCGGACCCGTTTCGGTTTCGGGAAGCGTCCTGACACGAAGCGCGCGATCGTCAGCCTCGCCGAGGGTGACCGCATCGACATCTTCGGTCAGTGACCTTCCGGGTCCTACCGCTGCACATCAAGTAACACGTAAAGGAATGCGCGAAGAAGATGGGCATTCGTAAGCACAAGCCGACGACGCCGGGTCGTCGCGGCTCCAGCGTGAGCGACTTCGTCGAAATCACGCGCTCGGAGCCGGAGAAGTCCCTGGTTCGTCCGCTTCACTCCAAGGGCGGTCGTAACGGCCACGGCCGGATCACCGCTCGTCACCAGGGTGGCGGTCACAAGCGCGCCTACCGCGTGATCGACTTCCGTCGCCACGACAAGGACGGCGTGCCGGCCAAGGTCGCTCACATCGAGTACGACCCCAACCGCACCGCTCGCATCGCCCTGCTCCACTACGTGGACGGTGAGAAGCGCTACATCCTGGCGCCCGCCGGTCTCGCACAGGGCGACAAGGTCGAGAACGGCCCCCAGTCCGACATCAAGCCGGGCAACTGCCTCCCGCTGCGCAACATCCCCACGGGTACGTTCGTGCACGCGGTCGAGCTGAAGCCGGGCGGCGGTGCCAAGCTGGGCCGCTCCGCGGGATCGCAGATCCAGCTCCTGGCCAAGGAGGGCGGCTACGCCACGCTGCGTATGCCCTCCGGTGAGATGCGCCTGGTGGAGATCTCCTGCCGCGCCACGGTCGGCCAGGTCGGCAACGCCGAGCAGTCCAACATCAGCTGGGGCAAGGCCGGACGTTCGCGGTGGAAGGGCAAGCGCCCGACCGTCCGTGGTGTGGTGATGAACCCGGTCGACCACCCGCACGGTGGTGGTGAGGGCAAGACCTCCGGTGGTCGTCACCCGGTCAGCCCGTGGGGCAAGAAGGAAGGCCGGACCCGGGCCAAGAACAAGGCCAGCGACAAGCTGATCGTGCGGCGTCGGCGTAGCGGTAAGAAGAAGCGGTAAGGAGCACGTCTGATGCCACGTAGCCTTAAGAAGGGCCCCTTCGTGGACGGCCACCTCATCAAGAAGGTGGAGTCACAGAACGAAAAGGGGACCAAGAACGTCATCAAGACGTGGTCCCGGCGGTCCATGATCGTTCCGGAGATGATCGGTCACACGATCGCCGTCCACGACGGCCGCAAGCACATTCCGGTGTTCGTGTCGGAGTCGATGGTCGGCCACAAGCTCGGTGAGTTCGCTCCCACGCGTACTTTCCGTAGCCACGTCAAGGACGACCGCCGTAGCCGCCGTTAGCGGTTGCAGCAGTTGTAAGAACAATGTTCTCCACGGTGAGTGGAGAAGATATTTTCCGTGAGCGAGGGAAAAGCGATGGGAACGAGGGCACAGGCGCGGTTCGTCCGCGTTACGCCCCGCAAGGCTCGCCGGGTGGCGGACCTTATTCGCGGGTTGCCCGCTGACGAGGCGCAGGCGGTGCTCCGGTTCGCTCCCCAGTCGGCGAGTGAGCCCGTTGGCAAGGTGCTGGACAGCGCCATCGCCAACGCCGAGCACAACGACAAGCTGGACCGGGAGAACCTCGTGGTCGAGCGCGTCTGGGTGGACGAAGGTCCGACCCTGAAGCGTATTCGCCCGCGAGGCTTCGGCCGGGCCTTCCGTGTCACCAAGCGCACGAGCCACATCACCGTGGTCGTCGCCGAGGACGCGCGTGCCTCGTCCAAGACGAAGGAAAGGACCCGATAGTGGGGCAGAAGATCAACCCGCACGGGTTCCGCCTCGGCATCACCACCGACTTCAAGAGTCGCTGGTACGCCGACAAGTCCTACAAGGACTACGTCAAGGAAGACGTCGCGATCCGTCGGATGCTGACCCGTGGCATGGAGCGCGCGGGCATCTCCAAGGTCGAGATCGAGCGCACCCGTGACCGTGTCCGCGTGGACGTCTACACCGCCCGGCCGGGCATCGTCATCGGCCGCCGCGGCGTGGAGGCCGACCGGATCCGTACGGACCTCGAGAAGCTGACCGGCAAGCAGGTGCAGCTGAACGTCTTCGAGGTGAAGAACCCGGAGATCGACGCGCAGCTCGTCGCCCAGGGCGTCGCCGAGCAGCTGAGCAGCCGCGTGGCGTTCCGCCGCGCGATGCGCAAGGCCATGCAGAGCGCGATGAAGAGCGGTGCCAAGGGCATCCGTATCCAGTGTGGTGGTCGCCTGGGTGGGGCAGAGATGTCCCGCTCGGAGTTCTACCGCGAGGGTCGGGTCCCGCTGCACACGCTTCGCGCCGACATCGACTACGGCTTCTTCGAGGCCCGGACGACGTTCGGTCGCATCGGTGTGAAGGTGTGGATCTACAAGGGCGACGCCCCTGTGACCCGCGCCGAGCGCGAGGCCGCCCAGGCCGCGCAGCGCACCGCCGGTGGCGGTCAGCGCCGCGAGCGTCCGCAGCGCCGCCGTCGCGGTGGCCCCGCGGGTGGCGGTCAGACCGAAGCCAAGGCCGGCGCTTCCGCCGAGGCCCCGAAGACCGAGGGGAGCTGACAAGTGCTTATTCCTCGTAAGGTCAAGTACCGCAAGCAGCACCACCCGGACCTTCGTGGCAAGGCCAAGGGCGGGACCCGGGTCACGTTCGGTGAGTACGGTATCCAGGCCCTGGAGTCCGCTTACGTGACGAACCGTCAGATCGAGTCCGCTCGTATCGCCATGACGCGTCACATCAAGCGTGGCGGCAAGGTGTGGATCAACATCTTCCCGGACCGTCCGCTGACCAAGAAGCCCGCCGAGGTCCGCATGGGCTCCGGTAAGGGTTCGCCCGAGTGGTGGGTCGCGCCGGTCAAGCCCGGTCGCGTGATGTTCGAGCTGTCGGGCGTGCCCGAGGCGGTGGCCAAGGAGGCCATGAGCCGTGCGATGCACAAGCTCCCGATGAAGTGCAAGTTTGTTAAGCGTGAGGGGGAGTGATGGCGAAGTCCGTGACTGCCCATGAGCTGCGCGACCAGTCCGTCGAGGACCTGGTCACCAAGCTCAAGGAAGCCAAGGAAGAGCTCTTCAACCTCCGCTTCCAGGCCGCCACCGGCCAGCTCGACAACCACAGCCGTCTTCGCACGGTCAAGCGCGAGATCGCGCGGATCTACACGGTCATGCGCGAGCACGAGCTGGGCATCGTCCCGCTGTCTGGTGAGTCGGCTGAGGAGACGAAGGAAGCAGCCGAATGACTGAGAACCAGACCGCGGCCCGTAACGACCGCAAGACGCGTGAAGGCCTCGTCGTCAGCGACAAGATGGACAAAACCGTCGTCGTCGAGGTCGAGGACCGTGTCACGCACGCCCTGTACGGCAAGGTCATCCGTCGGACGACCAAGTACAAGGCCCACGATGAGGCGAACTCCTGTGGCGTCGGTGACCGAGTCCTCCTGATGGAGACCCGGCCGCTCTCCGCGACGAAGCGTTGGCGCGTCGTGGAGATCCTGGAGAAGGCTAAGTAACCCCGGCCTGTCGGCGGCCGACACCAGTTGTCGGCCGCCGTCGCGAGGGGTGAGACCACCTAGCCGTGCGGCAGTGGACCGCACGCATCACATCAGGAGCAGACGTGATTCAGCAGGAGTCGCGACTCAAGGTCGCCGACAACACGGGTGCCAAGGAGATCCTTACCATCCGTGTTCTCGGTGGCTCGGGTCGGCGCTACGCCGGAATGGGCGACACCATCGTCGCCACGGTGAAGGACGCCCTGCCTGGCGCTGGAGTCAAGAAGGGCGACGTCGTCAAGGCCGTTATCGTGCGCACCGCCAAGGAGCGCCGCCGGCCCGACGGCTCCTACATCCGCTTCGATGAGAACGCTGCCGTGCTCATCAAGGACGGTGGGGACCCGCGAGGCACCCGCATCTTCGGCCCGGTGGGCCGCGAGCTGCGTGACAAGAAGTACATGCGCATCATTTCGCTGGCGCCGGAGGTGCTCTAAGCGATGAAGATCAAATCTGGCGACGAGGTCATCGTTCTCGCCGGCAAGGACAAGGGTGCCACGGGGAAGGTCGTCAAGGCCCTTCCCAAGGAAGACCGTGTCATCGTCGAGGGCGTCAACCTGGTCAAGAAGCACAGGAAGGCCAACCCCGCCGGTGGCGAGCAGGGAGAGGTCGTCACCAAGGAGGCCGCCATCCACGTGAGCAACGTTGCGCTCGCCGAGGACGGTAAGGCCACCCGGGTCGGCTACCGCTTCGAGGAGGACGGAACCAAGGTTCGCGTCTCCCGCCGCACCGGTAAGGACATCTGATGACGGTTACCAACGACATCACCGCCCCTCCGATGCCGCGGCTCAAGGAGAAGTACCGCAACGAGATCGTCGCGGGCCTCAAGGACGAGTTCGGCATCGAGAACGTCATGCAGATCCCCGGTCTCACGAAGATCGTGGTGAACATGGGCGTCGGCGAGGCGGCTCGTGACGCGAAGCTCATCCAAGGCGCGATCGCCGACCTGTCGGCGATCACCGGGCAGAAGCCGAAGATCAACCGGGCCAAGAACTCCATCGCGCAGTTCAAGCTGCGCGAAGGTCAGCCGATCGGCGCCAGCGTGACGCTGCGCGGCGACCGGATGTGGGAGTTCCTCGACCGGCTGCTCTCCCTGGCCCTGCCCCGTATCCGGGACTTCCGTGGCCTTTCCCCGAAGCAGTTCGACGGGAACGGGAACTACACCTTTGGTCTGACCGAGCAGGTCATGTTCCACGAGGTGAACCCGGACAAGGTCGACAGGCAGCGTGGGATGGACATCACCGTCGTCACCACCGCCACCATCGACGACCAGGGCCGCAGCCTGCTCAAGCGGCTCGGTTTCCCGTTCAAGGAAGCCTGAGGGGTTAACCATGGCTAAGAAGTCCCTGATCGCAAAGGCGAACCGGAAGCCGAAGTTCGGCGTTCGGGCGTATACTCGATGCTCGCGGTGCGGTCGCCCGCGTGCCGTCTTCAAGAAGTTCGGCCTGTGCCGTATCTGCTTCCGCGAGATGGCGCACCGGGGCGAGCTGCCCGGTATCACCAAGTCGAGCTGGTAGTTTCCGGCGGGGCCGGCCAAGCGCCTAGCGCGGTCGGCCCCCGGAGACGCCACCTTCCCGGTGGCTCGACGTAGGAACCGTCGTCCTCCACGACGGAGTACGACGGGAAGCGAAACTCATTCACCAGGGCACGGCAGTCCCACGGGGACAGCGGTGCCCACGACCACGCCGAAGGTCCGTTTGTGCACTTCTGGGGGGAGACCCCGTGGAAGGCAGGCCCTGGGAAAGGCCCGCACTCGGAAACCGCGGTGAGGAAGGGCCAGTCGGCCATGACAATGACCGACCCGATCGCAGACATGTTGACTCGTCTGCGTAACGCGAATTCGGCTTACCACGACACCGTGACGATGCCGTTTTCCAAGATCAAGGCGCACATCGCCGAGGTCCTCCAGCACGAGGGCTTCATTCAGGGGTGGCGGACCGAGGAGGCCACCGTCGGCCAGAGCCTCGTCCTGGAGCTGAAGTACGGCCCCACGCGTGAGCGCTCCATCGCGGGCATCCGCCGGGTGTCCAAGCCCGGTCTCCGCGTGTACGCGAAGAAGGACAACCTTCCTCGCGTTCTGGGTGGCCTCGGTGTGGCCATCATTTCGACGTCCGGCGGCCTGATGACCGACAAGCAGGCCAAGAAGCGTGGCGTGGGCGGCGAAGTCCTCGCTTACGTCTGGTAATAGGGAATAGGGAGAGACAAAGAGCATGTCGCGTATCGGTCGACTGCCGCTCTCGGTCCCCAAGGGCGTCGAGGTCACGATTAACGGGCAAGACGTCACTGTCAAGGGGCCGAAGGGCGAACTGAAGCACACGATCACCGAGCCCATCACCGCCTCCTTCGAGGATGGTGTGGTCACGGTGTCGCGTCCCGACGACAAGCCGGAGAACCGGTCGCTGCACGGTCTGAACCGTGCGATGATCGCGAACCTCGTCGAGGGTGTCTCCAAGGGCTACGCCAAGACTCTGGAAATCCACGGCGTGGGTTACCGGGTGCAGGCTCGCGGCTCCAACCTGGAGTTCTCGCTGGGCTACAGCCACCCCGTCGTGGTGGAACCGCCGGAGGGCATTTCCTTCCGCGTGGAGAAGCCGACGATCCTTCACGTCGAGGGCATCGACAAGCAGCTGGTGGGCCAGGTCGCCGCGAACATCCGCGGTCTGCGCAGGCCTGACCCGTACAAGGCCAAGGGCGTGCGCTACCAGGGTGAGCACATCCGCCGCAAGGCCGGAAAGGCTGGTAAGTAGGCATGGGCATCACCGTGAGCCGCAAGCGCACCGCGAAGGCCACCACCGCTCGCAAGCGCCGCCAGTTCCGGGTGCGCAAGAAGGTCGTGGGCACCGCAGAGCGTCCCCGTCTGGCCGTCTTCCGCTCCTCCAAGCACATCGTCGCGCAGGTCATCGACGACACCAAGGGTCACACCCTGGTCGCCGCCTCCAGCGTCGAGTCGGATGTGCGTGGCGCCGAGGGCACCAAGTCCGACAAGTCCGTGAAGGTCGGTGAGCTCGTCGCGCAGCGCGCGAAGGACGCCGGCATCACCAAGGTCGTCTTCGACCGTGCCGGTAACCGGTACGCCGGCCGCATCGTGAAGCTCGCCGAGGCGGCGCGCGAAGGCGGGCTGGAGTTCTGATGACCGTTGTACAGGCCGAGAACAACCACGAGAAGAGGAACCACTGATGGCTGCAGCACCGCGGCGCGGCGCCGGTGGCGAGCGGCGTGATCGCCGTGACGATCGCCGCGGCGGCGCCGCAGACAAGGGTGTCTCCTACATCGAGAAGGTCGTGACCATCAACCGGGTCGCGAAGGTCGTCAAGGGCGGCCGTCGCTTCTCCTTCACCGCGCTCGTCATCGTCGGTGACGGTAACGGCATGGTGGGTGTCGGTTACGGCAAGGCCAAGGAAGTCCCGGCCGCCATCGCCAAGGGTGTCGAGGAGGCGAAGAAGAACTTCTTCCGCGTCCCCCGCGTCCAGGGCACGATCACGCACCAGATCCAGGCCGAGGACGCCGCGGGTGTCGTCCTGCTGCGTCCCGCGGCCCCGGGTACCGGTGTGATCGCCGGTGGTCCGGTCCGCGCCGTCCTGGAGTGCGCCGGTATCCACGACGTCCTGAGCAAGTCGCTCGGTTCGTCCAACCCGCTCAACATCGTGCGAGCCACGGTGGCCGCTCTGAAGGGCCTCAACCAGCCCGAGGAGATCGCCGCCCGTCGTGGTCTGCCGATCGAGGACGTCGCCCCGGCCGCCATGCTGCGCGCTCGTGCTGAGGCGAAGGCAGGAGCCTGATCATGGCAAAGATCAAGATCACGCAGACCGGCTCCAAGATCGGTGGCAAGGAGAAGCAGCGCGCTGCTCTCCAGTCGCTGGGTCTGGGTCGGATCGGTAAGTCCACCGTCCGTGAGGACCGCCCTGAGGTTCGCGGGCAGATCACGATCGTCTCGCACCTCGTCACTGTCGAGGAGGTCGCAGAATGAGCGACTACAGCCCCGACGAGCCGCTCAAGCTCCACCACCTGCGTCCCGCCCCGGGTGCCAACAAGGCCAAGATCCGCAAGGGTCGTGGCGAGGCCTCCAAGGGTAAGACCGCCGGTCGCGGTACCAAGGGCACGAAGGCTCGTAACACCGTCCGGCCCGGTTTCGAGGGTGGGCAGATGCCCCTCATCCGCCGGGTCCCGAAGCTCAAGGGCTTCAGCAACGCTCTGTTCAAGACGACCTACCAGGTCGTCAACCTGGACAAGCTGAGCGAGCTCTACCCCGAGGGTGGCGAGGTCACCGTCGAGGGTCTGGTCGACAAGGGCGCGGTTCGCAAGAACCAGCCCGTCAAGGTGCTGGGCACCGGTGAGATCACCGTCGCCGTGCAGGTGAGCGTGAACGCGTTCTCCTCCTCGGCGAAGGAGAAGATCACCGCCGCCGGTGGCACCGTCACCGAGCTGTAGGGGTTTTCCCTACGATGCGCGTTTGGGGGCGTCCGCCCGGCAGGATCCACGAGGATCTGCTGGTCGGGCGCCCTCACGCGTTGTGAGTGTTGATCGTTATGGCTCACGAACCCTGCTGTTGGGTGATGGCTGTTACAGTGCCATCTGTTTGAGCTCCCCGCTTGACGTAATGTGAGTACTTCCGAGCAATGGGCGACGTGCCTGTTGCTGACGTTCTACGACGATTCAGGATCGGCCGCGATGTCTGGAACCCGTTCCGCCGCCGAAGCCGCGCAGGAGGAGACGTGCTAGGTGCGTTCGTTCGTGCATTCCGCACGCCCGACCTGCGCAATAAGCTGCTGTTCACACTGTTCATCCTGACGCTGTTCCGCCTGGGATCGGTGATCCCGGCTCCGGGCATCGACTCGGCGGCGATCAGGGAACAGATGGAGACCATCACCACCGCCGATCAGTCCGGCGTCTACGCCCTGGTCAACCTGTTCAGTGGTGGCGCGCTTCTGCAACTGGCGGTGTTCGCGCTCGGGGTCATGCCGTACATCACCGCGAGCATCATCATCAACCTGCTGACGGTGGTCATTCCCCGCCTGGAGTCCCTCAAGAAGGAGGGCCAGGCCGGTCAGGGCAAGATCACCCAGTACACCCGCTATCTCACGCTCATGCTGGCGGTGCTGCAGGCGACCAGCATCGTGGCCATGGCCCGTACCGGTGCGCTGTTCCAGAACTCCATCCCGGTCTCGTCCTACATGCCCAACCAGGACATCATGACGATGGTGACCATCGTCTTCACGATGACCGGTGGCACCGTGATCATCATGTGGATGGGCGAGCTCATCACCGAGCGCGGCGTCGGCAACGGTATGTCGCTGCTCATCTTCACCCAGGTCATCGCGGTCTTCCCGTCCTCGATCATGGGCCTGTACGAAGAGCGCTCCATCTGGATCTTCATCATCATCTGCATCGCGGCCCTGGCACTGATCACCGCTGTGGTGTTCATGGAGCAGGCCCAGCGCCGTATCCCGGTGCAGTACGCGAAGCGCATGGTGGGTCGGCGGATGTACGGGGGCAGTTCCACCTACATCCCGCTGAAGGTCAACCAGGCGGGCATCATCCCCGTGATCTTCGCCTCTTCCCTGCTGTATCTCCCGCAGCTGATCGTGGGTCTTCTGGGCCAGGAGTCCACCCATCCGGTGGCGCAGTTCTTCCAGACCTACTTCCTCACCGGCACTCACCCCGTCTACATGGCGACCTTCTTCGTCATGATCGTCGGTTTCGCGTTCTTCTACGTGGCGATCACCTTCAACCCCACCGAAGTCGCCGACAACATGAAGAAGTACGGTGGGTTCATCCCGGGTATCCGACCAGGGCGTCCGACCGCCGAGTATCTCGACTTCGTGCTCACTCGGCTCACGACTCCCGGCTCTCTGTACCTGGGTGTGATCGCTCTCCTGCCGATGGTCGCTCTCGGTGCCACCGGCGCCGACATGAACTTCCCCTTCGGCGGGACGAGCATCCTGATCATGGTCGGTGTCGGGCTGGACACGGTGAAGCAGATCGAGAGTCACCTCCAGCAGAGGAACTACGAAGGTTTTCTGCGATAAATGCGAGCTGTATTGGTGGGGCCGCCTGGGGCCGGTAAAGGCACCCAGGCCCAGATCCTCGCGGAAGAGCTGTCGATCCCGAAGGTGTCCACCGGTGACATCTTCCGGGCCAACGTCAGCGGTGGTACCGAACTCGGCAAGAAGGCCAAGGAGTTCATGGACCGTGGCGACCTCGTCCCCGACGAGATCACCAACGCCATGGTCAAGGACCGACTGGCCAAGGACGACGCGGCGGCGGGCTTCCTGCTCGACGGGTTCCCGCGCAACGTCCCCCAGGCGGAGACGCTCAAGGGGATGCTCGCCGACCTCGGCTCGAACCTGGACGTCGTCCTGGAGCTGAGGGTCGACGAGGAGGAGGTCGTCAAGCGGCTCTCCGGTCGTCGTTCCTGCCCCGAGTGCGGTCGGGTGTACCACGTCGAGTACGACGCCCCGAACGTGGCGGGTGAGTGCGACAACGAGGGTGCCGAGCTGTACCAGCGCGAGGACGACCGTGAGGAGACCATCAGGCACCGCCTGAAGGTCTACCGAGAGCAGACCGCGCCGCTGGTCGAGTACTACTCCGGTGAGGGCCTGCTGGCCACCATCTCGGCCACGGGCCCCGTGGCCGAGGTGACGGCGCGTGCGAAGTCGGCCATCGCCGAGAAGAGGTCGGCCGCCTGATGTTCGGCAAGGCCGATCCCGACGTGCAGCTCAAGACGCCGGAACAGATCGCCAAGATGAGGGCGGCGGGCCAGGTCGTGGCCGACGCCTTGGACACCCTCCGGGCCGCGGTGCGGCCCGGAGTGTCCACCCTCGAACTCGACTCGATCGCCGAGAAGGTGATCCGGGACGCCGGCGCCATCCCGTCGTTCAAGGGGTACCACGGTTTCCCCGGCTCGATCTGCGCCTCGGTGAACGAGGAGGTCGTGCACGGCATCCCCAGCTCCGAGCGTGTGCTGGCCGACGGCGACATCATCTCCATCGACTGTGGTGCCATCCTCGACGGATGGCACGGCGACTCCGCGGTCACCATCGCGGTGGGCGAGGCCCGTTCCGAGGACCTGGCCATGATGGACGTGTGCGAGGAGTCCATGTGGCGGGGGATCGCCGAGATGGTCCCGGGCAAGCGCCTCGGGGACATCGGTCACGCGATCGGTGGCCACATCTCGCGCAACGGTGGCTACGGCAACGTGCGCGAGTACGGCGGCCACGGCATCGGCACGCAGATGCACATGGACCCGCACGTGCTCAACTACGGCAAGCGCGGCAAGGGCATGCGGCTTCGTGAGGGCATGTGCCTGGCGATCGAACCGATGACCACGCTGGGCAAGCACGACGTGGTGGAACTCGACGACGGCTGGACGGTCGTGACGAAGGACGGCCGTCGTGCCGCCCACTTCGAGCACACCGTGGCCATCACCGCGGACGGTCCGATGGTCCTGACCGCGCGCGAGTCCAACCGCGATAAAATCGACGCGATGGGGTTCGTCCAGCCGACCTGGTGACGGCGGGCCCACCCCCGCGTCCCGTCGGAATCCGGCGGCGATGGGGTGGCGACCACTCACTGGTGCAGAGGCGAGGTACGAACAGTGTCCGACCCGGGGCCTTCCATACGAACCTCCGACTCCGAACGCGACCAGGTGGCACGGCTGCTCCAGGATCACTTCGCTCAGGGGCGGTTGGACCACGAGGAGTTCACCGAACGCCTCGGTCGGGCGTACAAGGCCAAGACTGCGGAGGACCTCGCCAGGGTGACCGCGGACCTTCCCGAGAGGGACGTCGTGGAGACCAAGGGATCGGTGGGCTTCGACATGGGCGTGGCGGCACCGCCGCTGCGCCTGCGCGACCCGGCCCTGATGGTTCCGTGGTGGCTCTACGGCGGCGTCAACATCCTCTGCTTCACCATCTGGCTCATCCTGTACCTGACCACCGACGCGTCGTATCCGTGGTTCCTGTGGGTGCTGGCACCCTGGGGAATCCTGATGCTCGTGGTGACGTTCGGGGTCCTGGCCGCCCAAAGAAGCGGCCAGGACCCCGAAGACCCTGTCGCCTAGCGCCGCCGCCGGCGCTTTGGCGCCCCAACGGTGACCCCTGATGGCCGAGGGGGTCGGGACGTCCGTCAGGTCGGGTGGTTTCGTCCGGTGAGGTGGAGCGTGTAGGCTGCTCTGCTCTCGTGTCGATAGCACTTGCCGAAAGGGGATAGACTGACACTGCCCATACGCGGGCTGTTGGGTCAGTCTGCCTTCTTTGTGCCACGTCTTCCTATCGACGTAAGCCTTGCAGTTGGCCTGGACTTCCAGTGTGTTCCGGCGTCGGTGACGCGGTGTGTCCGTGATCGCCGGGGCCGTCGCGTCGTGCGAGGGACCACTCAGGTCGCGTCGGGTCGTCCTGATCAACCAAATCGATGAGCGAGGCGTGGAGGACATGGCAAAGAAAGACGGCGCCATCGAGATCGAGGGTTCCGTTGTCGAGTCCCTACCCAACGCTATGTTCAAGGTAGAGCTCGATAACGGGCACCAGGTTCTTGCCCACATCAGCGGCAAGATGCGGATGAACTACATTCGTATTCTTCCCGACGACCGTGTCGTCGTGGAACTGAGCCCGTACGATCTCACGCGCGGGCGCATCGTTTACCGCTACAAGTAGCCCGTCCGGGGCCGAACGGCCCGTGACTGGTGATGTGATGAGTTCGGAGTCACCATGAAGGTCAAGCCGAGCGTGAAGAAGATCTGCGCGAAGTGCCGCGTGATCCGCCGTAACGGCCGGATCATGGTCATTTGCTCGGACCCGCGGCACAAGCAGCGCCAGGGCTGACCAAGCCCCGGTTCGCCGGCCGCGACTTCCGTGTCGCACCGGACCCGGGTAGGGGATTCCCTCCCCGCCGGGCCCCGTAACAACGAAAAACCTGTTCCGATCTCCCGCCCGTTGGTGGTGGGGGAGAACCCTCGGTCGGAGGCCGGGGCCTCGTCGATTGGGCGATGAGAGGAAGGGACGGGTCAGACCTCCGCACATGCATGGATGGAGTCTCGCCCACATGGCACGTATTGCCGGCGTAGACCTCCCCCGCGACAAGCGGGTGGAGATTGCTCTCACGTACGTTTTCGGGGTTGGCCGCACTCGCGCCATCGAAACCCTGAAGAACACCGGTGTCGACGGGAACACGCGCGTCCACCAGCTGTCCGAAGAGGACCTGGTCAAGCTGCGCGACTGGATCGACGCCAACTACCAGGTCGAGGGTGACCTGCGACGCGAGGTCCAGGGCGACATCCGTCGCAAGATGGAGATCGGTAGCTACCAGGGCATCCGTCACCGTCGTGGTCTCCCGGTGCGTGGTCAGCGCACGCAGACCAACGCCCGTACCCGTAAGGGCAAGAAGAAGACCGTGGCCGGCAAGAAGAAGGCCAAGAAGTAGTCCGCCTCGGACCTGTCGACCGCGTCCGAGAAGTAAGCAACGGACCGATGATCTCTGGGAGTTTCACGCATGCCGCCTAAGGGCCGTCAGGGTGCCGCGCGCAAGGTGCGCCGCAAGGAAAAGAAGAACATTGTCCACGGGCACGCTCACATCAAGAGCACGTTCAACAACACGGTCGTCAGCATCACCGACCCGACCGGTGCCGTGATCTCGTGGGCCAGCTCGGGTCAGGTCGGCTTCAAGGGGTCGCGTAAGTCCACCCCCTACGCCGCCCAGATGGCCGCCGAGGCCGCCGCGCGTCGTGCTCAGGAGCACGGCGTCCGTAAGGTCGACGTCTTCGTGAAGGGCCCGGGCTCGGGCCGCGAGACCGCCATCCGTTCGCTGCAGGCGACCGGCCTCGAGGTGGGCTCCATCCAGGACGTCACCCCGGTTCCGCACAACGGCTGCCGTCCGCCGAAGCGCCGCCGCGTCTGAGCCGGTACCGGCGCCCGCGTCTCCTACCCGCGGGCGCCTCGTGGTGCGGTCCGCCTCCACCCTGGTGGGGTGAGGGGCGGACCGGGTAGGAATCCGAACAGGGGACACCGCCGACCGGGCGGTGTCCATCCGGTGGCCGTCAAATAACGGTCGGCCATGTGGAAGGGAAGACACGGACCATGTTGATCGCACAGCGTCCGACGCTCACCGAGGAGACCATCTCCGAGTGGCGTTCGAAGTTCGTCATCGAGCCGCTGGAGCCGGGTTTCGGCTACACCATCGGTAACTCGCTCCGGCGTACGCTGCTGTCCTCCATCCCCGGCGCGGCTGTCACCAGCATCCGCATCGAGGGCGTCGAGCACGAGTTCACCACCGTGCCCGGTGTCAAGGAGGACGTCACGGAGATGATCCTCAACCTCAAGGGCCTTGTCGTCAGCTCCGAGCACGACGAGCCGGTTCTGATGTACCTGCGCAAGCAGGGTCCGGGCGTGGTGACCGCCGCGGACATCGCTCCGCCGGCCGGTGTCGAGGTGCACAACCCCGACCTGCACATCGCCACGCTCAACGGCAAGGGCAAGCTGGAGATGGAACTGACGGTCGAGCGCGGCCGCGGTTACGTCTCCGCGACGCAGAACAAGCAGCAGGGTCAGGAGATCGGTCGTATCCCGATCGACTCCATCTACTCGCCCGTGCTGCGTGTGACCTACAAGGTCGAGGCCACCCGTGTCGAGCAGCGCACCGACTTCGATCGCCTGATCGTCGACATCGAGACCAAGCAGGCCATCCGTCCCCGTGACGCCGTGGCCAGCGCGGGCAAGACCCTGGTCGAGCTGTTCGGTCTGGCGCGAGAGCTCAACGTCGACGCCGAGGGCATCGACATGGGCCCGTCGCCGACGGACGCCGCCCTGGCGGCCGACCTGGCGCTGCCGATCGAGGACCTCAACCTCACGGTTCGTTCCTACAACTGTCTCAAGCGTGAGGGCATCCACAGCGTTGGCGAGCTGGTTGCCCGCTCTGAGCAGGACCTTCTGGACATCCGGAACTTCGGTGCCAAGTCCATCGACGAGGTCAAGCAGAAGCTCGTCGACATGGGCCTGTCCCTGAAGGACTCCCCGCCCGGATTCGACCCCGGCACCGCGGCCGACTCCTTCGGCTCCGAGGACGACGAGGGTGAGTCCTTCGTCGAGACGGAGCAGTTCTAGACCTTCGTCGCCCAATGGTCCCCGGCCGAGTGCGGCCGCGGACCGCATCACTAGGAGAACGAAAACATGCCCACGCCTACCAAGGGCGCCCGTCTGGGTTCCGGGCCCGCGCACGAGCGGCACATCCTGGCGAACCTGGCCACCTCGCTGTTCCAGCACGGCCGTATCCGCACCACGGAGGCCAAGGCCAAGCGTCTGCGTCCGTACGCCGAGAAGCTCATCACTCTCGGCAAGCGCGGTGACCTGCACGCCCGTCGTCAGGTGCTCACCAAGATCACCGACAAGTCGATCGTGCACGAGCTCTTCACCGAGATCGGCCCGCGTTTCGAGAACCGCCCCGGTGGTTACACCCGCATCACCAAGATCGGTCCGCGCAAGGGCGACAACGCCCCCATGGCTGTCATCGAGCTGGTCGAGGCGCTGAGCGCCCCCGCCGCTCCGGCCGCCGCTGCCGCCCCGGTCGAGGAGACCCCTGAGGCTCCCGCCGAGGAGACCGCCGAGGCCAAGACCGAGGAGGCCCCCGAGGCCCCCGAGGAGAGCGCCGAGAGCAAGTAGGGTGCCCGTGCGTGGCCGTCAGGCCCGCGCGAAGCCCTCGTGAGTGCCCGACCCTTGTGGGGGTCGGGCACTTCTCTTTTGTCCGGACCGGGGTGGCCGGCGAGGTGGAACGGATGGGGATGGACGAGAACGAGACCGTCCGGCTGCGGCTGGACATCGCCTACGACGGAACGGACTTCTCCGGTTGGGCGACCCAACCGACCCGTCGGACCGTGCAGGGCGAGCTGGAGTCGGCGCTGGCCAAGGTGCTGCGGCTACCGGAGGCGTCGGTGACCTGCGCGGGGCGCACCGACGCGGGTGTGCACGCCCGCGGGCAGGTGGCGCAGATCGACGTGCCGAGCACGACCTGGGAGAACGAGGGCGGGCGTGTGCTGCGCCGGTTGGCCGGGGTCCTGCCCAAGGACGTTCGGGTCAACGCCGTGCGTGTGGCTCCGCCCGGGTTCGACGCGAGATTCTCGCCGCTGTTCCGCCGCTACGTGTACCGGGTGAGCGACGCGCCCCACGGTGTGGAGCCGTTGCGCCGTCGTGACGTGCTCTGGCACCGGCACTCGTTGGACGTGGACCGGATGAACGAGGCGGCGGCCCTGCTCGTCGGGGAACACGACTTCGCGGCCTTCTGCAAGAAGCGGGAGGGCGCCACCACGATCCGCGAGCTGCTGAGGCTGTCCTGGGTACGCGAGGAGGAGTACGTCCTTGCCGGCACGATCCAGGCCGACGCGTTCTGCCACAACATGGTCCGCGCGCTCGTGGGCGCGCTCCTGGCGGTCGGTGACGGCCGTCAGGGGGTGGAGTGGCCCGGACGGATCCTGGGCGCCGCCGTGCGCGATTCGTCGGTGCACGTGGTCGGCCCCCAGGGGCTGAGCCTGGAGGAGGTGCGCTACCCGGCCGACGAGGAGTTGGCCGAGCGCGCCACCCTCACCCGACGCGTCCGTGAGCTGCCTTGCAAGGGGCACACGGGATAGACCCGTAATACGTGAGACGGCGCCACCCTCGATCCACGATTCGTGGACGAACGGGGTGGCGCCGTCTCGTGTTCTCGAGCGCTCCGGGTCAGGAACGGTCCTCGACGAGCTTGTCGTAGGCGGCGTCGATGAAGCCGTCGCCGATGTCGCGCAGTTCGGTGGCGTCGGTCTCCTCGTCGCCGCTGCCGTCACTGTTGGCGGACAGGGAGAAGAGCAGGTAACGGCCCCACTGGCCGCTGCTGCCGTGGCCACCGGAGTAACCCAGGCGCTCGGCCGGGCTGCCCTCCTCGCCGGGCAGGCCGGCGAACCACTGGGCGCCGACCAGGTCCTGGGCGGACAAGGCCTCCTCGGCCTCGGTGCTCCCGGGCATGGCGGCGACACCGACGGTGACGGCGTGGTTCTGGTCCTCGCTCAGGTAGGAGGCCCGCACCAGCTGGCGGCACTCGTTGGAGCCGAGCACCTCGCCGTAGTCACCGTGGGTGCCACTGGCGCAGTCCTCGGTGTCGTCGACCGCCACACGGGTGAATGTTCCCTGACCCTCGATCTCCATCTCTTCTGGGAAGAGGGCCTCGGGGGCCAGGCTGCCCGGGTCGCCGCCCTCGTCGGCGACGGTGGTGGCGCCGCCGTCACCACCACCGAGGCCGCCACTGGCGAACAGGAACACGCCGCCGCCGACCACGAGGAGCAGGACGGCGAAACCGATGCCCATCAGCACGTTGCGCTTGGTGGAACCGCCGGGACGACGGTCGTCGTAGCCGTCGTCGTAGTAATCGTCGTAGTCGTCGTAGGAGGCGTTCTGGACGTCGAACTGGGCCGTGTCCGCGCCGGCGTCCTCGGGCACCTCGTCACGGTACAGCGGGCGATCCGCGGCACCCGCGCTCGGCCCGGGGACCGCGTTCATGTTCTGGGTGGCGCCCATGGCGTCGGGCGGGAAGACCGGCTCCTCCTTGGGGGGAGCCGGCGGGAGCGCGCCGGGAGGCGGCGGTCCCTGCTGGTACATGGGAGGTCGGCCCGGGCCCATTCCGGGCC
>NZ_BCSH01000003.1 GCF_001570765.1 Nocardiopsis listeri NBRC 13360
GGGGCCGGGCGGAGGCCCGGCCGGCCCTCGCGGGCCGCCCTGCGGCCCCTGGGGGTGCTGCGGCCCGGTCGGGGCACCGGGCTGCGGCGGCGGGAACCCCTGCGCCGGCGGCGTGCCGTGCTGGTGCTCGGGGCCCGTTGTGGAAGGCTGTCCCTCAGAAGGGGATCGGGGTCCTCCGAGCAGGTCCGGACCTTCGCCGTCCGGGGGAAGGGGGCGTCCGTCGGAACCGTGATGAGGCGGGTTCGGATGCGTACTGATGGGAGTCTCCGAAGGCTCTGAGGGTGGGACTGGTCCGCGGTTCGCCGTTTTCCCGCGCTTGTGGCGTCCGTATGGGGTCGGCGACCGTGACGGGCGTCTCCAAGGAACACGTCATCGCCCGTCGTACCGGGCGGAGACCGGCCTTTCGGAGCCAGGGTAACCAACCCGCGGCCGGGGGCAGGACGAAGCACTCTCGACAACAGGCATAATAAAAGGCGGAGAGGTCACGGATGTGAACCCGTCCCGGCGCTTTCCCGCCAAGACGATGATCCCACCGGTCCGACCCGGCGCTTGCTTTGACCTGCGCTAGGGTGGGCGGGTAGGATACTTCGTCGTTGTGCGTTGAGTTGCCGTGGGCCCCAAAACTCCCGAAGTTGGGTGCCGATCCACGCACCATCGTCTGCGCACTCACGACCGGGTCGTCCTGATTGGACATGGGACATCCGGCCAACGTAACAGCCCCGCAACATAGAGGGCTGTTTCCGGCCCCGCACCCGTCGGGGTGTTCCGTAATACGAGTCCACCATCCCGTTCGGGATGGGGCAGCCGAATGAAGAGCGAAGGCGAACGATCGTGCGCACATACAGCCCCAAACCAAGCGATGTCCAGCGTCAGTGGCACGTCGTCGACGCTACCGATCTCGTGCTCGGGCGTATGGCCAGCCAGATCGCCACGCTGCTTCGGGGGAAGCACAAGCCCTACTACGCGCCCCACATCGACACCGGCGACTTCGTCATCGTCGTGAACGCCGACAAGGTCGCGCTCACCGGTAACAAGCTCGAGCAGAAGCGCGCCTACCGTCACTCCGGTTACCCCGGTGGTCTGCGTTCGGTCGCCTACGCCGACCTGCTGGAGAAGAACCCCGAGCGGGCCATCGAGAAGGCCATCAAGGGAATGCTGCCCAATGGCACCCTCGGCCGTCAGATGGCCAAGAAGCTCAAGGTGTACGCCGGTCCTGAGCACCCGCACCAGGCCCAGCAGCCGGTCCCGTTCGAAATGACCAAGATCGAGCAGCCCGCGTAGGCGTTCGCAGACTTTCACAGGAAACACGAGGTTAACCGTGGCCGAGCCCACCGGCATCGAAGACGTCGCCCAGGATTTCGCCGAGAACCCGGAGGAGTTCCCCTCCGAGTACACCAGCGAGTCCGATGAGCAGACCGCCGCTTACGTTCCCACCGCGTCCGGCCCCAGCGCCGGCACCGGCCGTCGCAAGAAGGCCGTCGCCCGAGTCCGGATCACCCCGGGCGCCGGCGAGTGGAAGATCAACGGTAAGCCGCTCGAGGCCTACTTCCCGGACAAGGTCCACCAGCAGACCATCAAGGACCCCTTCACCTCCCTCGGGTTCGACGGCGCCTACGACGTCTTCGCCCGTCTGGACGGTGGCGGTCCCAGCGGACAGGCCGGCGCCCTGCGTCACGGCATCGCCCGCGCCCTGGCCTCGCTGGACCCGGAGAACAACCGCCCGACCCTGAAGAAGGCCGGTTTCCTCACCCGTGACGACCGCGAGGTCGAGCGGAAGAAGGCCGGTCTGAAGAAGGCGCGCAAGGCTCCGCAGTTCTCCAAGCGCTAATGCTCATGCGCCGGCACACGCTCGGCTGAGCTTTCGCCCGTACGTCGTCTCCGCAACAGGGGGCGGCGTACGGGCTTTTGTTTTTCGTCGGTGGCGCTCTCCGCCACGCTGAACTTCTCAGGTGCCGGAAGCCCGGTGCCACTTTCGAAAGGGGCTGACGCCTGTGGCACGGCTGTTCGGAACTGACGGTGTACGTGGTCTCGCGGGTCGTGACCTGACCGCCTCGCTCACCCTGGACCTGTCCATCGCGGCGGCGCGCGTCCTCACCCGGGCCGAAGGCGACCGACGCCCGCTGGCCGTGGTGGGTCGTGACCCTCGCGCCTCGGGTGAATTCCTGGAGGCCGCGGTGGTGGCCGGGCTGGCCAGCACCGGCGTGGACGTCGTCAAGGTGGGCGTGCTGCCCACCCCCGCCGTCGCCTACCTCACCGGTGCGCTGGAGGCCGACTTCGGCGTGATGCTCTCGGCGAGCCACAACGCGGCTCCGGACAACGGGATCAAGTTCTTCGCCCAGGGCGGCCAGAAGCTCGCGGACGCCCTGGAGGAGGAGATCGAGGGCATGATGGGTGTGCCCTCCACCCCCGCCGTGGGGGAGGAGGTCGGCCGGGTCACCGAGTCCCACGACGGCGCCGAGATGTACACCCGACACGTCCTGAACTCCCTGCCGCACGGACTGGAGGGCCTGAAGGTCGTCGTGGACTGCGCCAACGGCGCTTCCAGCACGGTCGCCCCCGAGGCGTTGCGTCGGGCGGGCGCCGAGGTCATCGCCATCGGTGACGCTCCCGACGGCCACAACATCAACCAGGGCTGCGGTTCCACCAGCCTGGCCACGCTCCAGGAGGCGGTCCGTCTGCACGGCGCCGACGCCGGCATCGCCCATGACGGTGACGCCGACCGTTGCCTGGCCGTGGACGCCGACGGCGACGTGGTCGACGGAGACCAGATCCTGGCGATCCTGGCCACCGAGGCCAAGGAGGCCGGACGGCTGGTCGAGGACACCCTCGTGGTGACGGTCATGTCCAACCTGGGGCTCAAACTCGCCATGCGGCGCGAGGGCATCAACGTGGTGGAGACCGCGGTGGGCGACCGCTACGTGCTGGAGGAGATGAAGCGCGGCGGGTTCGGCCTGGGCGGTGAACAGTCCGGTCACGTGATCCTGTTGGACCACGCCACCACCGGCGACGGGCTCCTCACCGGTCTGCACCTGCTGGCCGCCATGGCCCACCACAAGCAGGGCCTGGCCGAGCTGTCCAAGGTCATGACCCGGCTGCCGCAGGTGCTCATCAACGTGCCCGACGTGGACAAGGACCGTGCGGCCGACTCCGAGGAGCTGGCCGCCGCCGTGCGCGAGGCCGAGGCCGAACTGGGCGACACCGGCCGGGTACTGCTCCGGCCCAGCGGTACCGAGCCGAAGGTCCGCGTGATGGTGGAGGCGCCCGCGCAAGAACAGGCCACCGTGCTCGCCGAGCGGCTCGCCGGCGTGGTGCGTTCCGCCCTTGGCTAGAGGAACACTGCAAGTCGTCCCTTTCAGGGATTTTTCGGGTTTTCGCGCGCATCCGGGCACATAGTGGCCCGGGTGCGCGTTTTCGTTCGTGTTGATGCGGCTCCGTCCGAGGAGCGGCCGCCTAGGGTCAGTGGAGTGAAACGGGCATGACGACGAACGCGCGCTATGGACACTCGCTGACGATCGGTGTGGACATCGGTGGCACGAAGGTCGCCGCGGCCGTGGTGACACCGGGTGGGCGGGTGCTGGCGCGGTTGCGCACCCAGACCCCCGAACGCAGCAAGAGCCCCGCCGTGGTGGAGGACACGATCGTCTCGGCCGTGTCGGAGTTGCGTCGGGAGTACACGGTGCGGGCCGTGGGCGTGGGCGCCGCGGGGTTCGTCGACGAACGAAGGTCCAAGGTCCTGTTCGCCCCGCATCTGTCATGGCGGGAGGAACCGCTCAGGGACACCCTGTCGGTACGTCTGGGCCTGCCCGTGGTGGTGGAGAACGACGCCAACGCCTCGGCCTGGGCGGAGGTGCGCGCGGGTGCCGCCCGAGGTGTCGACGACGTGGTGGTCGTGAACCTGGGCACCGGGATCGGCGGGGCGATCGTCTCCGAGGGTCGGTTACGCCGGGGACGCTACGGTCTGGCCGGTGAGTTCGGACACATGACGGTGGTGCCCGGTGGACACCGTTGTGAGTGTGGGAACCGGGGATGTTGGGAGCAGTACGCCAGTGGCAACGCCCTCACCCGGGAGGCGCGCGAACTGGTGGTGGCCGAGTCGCCGGTGGCCGAGGCGTTGCGCCAGGAGGTGGGTGGTGACCCGGGCCTGATCACCGGGTCGTTGGTCAGCGAACTGGCGCGCAAGGGTGACCGGGCCTGTCGGGAGCTCATGGAGGAGACCGGAACCTGGCTCGGGGTGGGGCTGGCCAATCTGGCGGCCGCGTTCGATCCGGAGCTGTTCGTGATCGGCGGGGGAGTGTCGGAGACCGGTGGACTGTTGCTGGATCCGGCTCGGCGGGCCTTCGCCAAGGGGCTGACCGGGCGCGGGTACCGGCCGGAGGCCCGCGTGGTCGCGGCGGCGCTGGGCAACGAGGCGGGCGTGATCGGCGCGGCCGACCTGGCCCGGGAGTCCCTGCCCCGTGCCCGCCGAGGCCTACGCCAACGCCGCCTGGGTGGTCTCCGTCGGTTCTAGACGGCCAGGGAACGCACATCGAACGTGATGGGGAACGGAACCTCTACATCGAGATGCTCACGAACGATGGCCATGGGGACGTAGCTCTTGGTGGTCTCGTCCAGTTCGTACACATGGACAGCGGTGACTCCGTCCTCGTCCTCGACCCGCCAGAAGTGCGGGATCCCGGCTTCCGCGTACTTCATCGGCTTGACGTTGTGGTCACGGAAACAGGACTCGGGAGAGACGATCTCGATGACCAGGAGCACGTCTTCGGGAGGGATGTGGGTTCGCCTTCGCCTGTCCTTCGAGGACTCGCTCGAATCCCGGTAGACGACGACGTCCGGCTCCGGACGTTGGTACTTGCCCAGTTTGGTGGTCATCTCCATGGACACCCGGATTCCGGATGGGGCCGCCTGCTTGAGCAGGTACACCAGCTCCCACATCGCGTCACTGTGGAACATGGTCTGGGGGGACATCACGATGGGCGCTCCGTCGATGAGCTCCATCCGGGGAGCTCCCGGAGGAAGGTTGTCCATGTGGTCGGCGGTCCAACCCCCGGGCGGGGTGAGGAACCAGTCGGGGAGCGGCTCGGCCATCGAATCCTCCTGGGTCGATTCCTGGGCCCACTCTAGTGTCGCCGTTCTGCGCATGATGGGAAGGTAGCGCTCCGTGACGACACTTGTGGGCTCTTCGTCCAAACCCGAGTGAAGTGCGGGGACAGGGGCGGCCGGCCATGTCTCGCTGAGGCGGACCGATGTGTGCGGCCGGGGTGGCGGTCACTGCTGCCGGCCGCTTCGACGACCGGTCAGTGCCTTCACGTCGATGTCGATGGTGAAGGGCACGTCGAGCTTGAGCCGTTCCCTGGCGATGACTGTCGGTACGTATCGGGGTTGCTCGGCCCCGTCGAGTTCGTACACGTGGATCGCGGGTCCGGTCTCCTCCGGTTCGATCCGCCAGAAGTGCGGGATCCCGGCCGCCGCGTACTTCATCGGCTTGGTGGTCCGGTCTCGCTCCCTGGACTCCTCGGACACGATCTCGACCACGAGGAGGACGTCCTCCGCAGGGATGTGGGTGCTCGACTGCCGGTCATCGTCGCCCCTGTCGCGGTAGACGAGGACGTCGGGCTCTGGGCGCTGGTACTTGCCCAGCTTCATGGTCATGCTCACCAGGACCTCGACTCCTGCGGGGAGGAAGCCTTGGAGCCGGTGTGCCGTCCTCGCCTTCGCACGAGAGTGGAACCTGGTCTGCGGCGTGAGCAGGACCAGGGTTCCGTCGATGAGTTCCATGCGGGGGGCTTCTGGAGGAAGCAGGTCCATGTCGTCGGCGGTCCATCCACCGGGAGGGGTGCGGAACCAATCGGGGAGAGGGCGCTCGTCCGGGGAATCCCCCTCGGATGTACTCGTCATGATGGGAAGGTAGCGCTCCGTGACGACTTCTGTGGGGCCTTCGCGGGCGGATACCCACGATTAACCGAACCCGGTTCTAGTGCGTGGGTCACATCCTCTGTAGAGTTCGGCACATGGATCTCAACGGAATCTCCGCCCTCGTCTCGGGCGGCGCGAGTGGCCTGGGCGAGGCCACCGCCAAGGAACTCGCCTCCGCCGGTGCCACCGTCGTCATCGCCGACCTGAACGCCGAGCGCGGCGAGGCGATCGCCAAGGAGATCGGTGGCGTCTTCGTCTCCACCGACGTCTCCCAGGAGGACCAGGTCAAGGCCGCCGTCCAGGCCGCCGCCGACACCGGCAAGCCCTTCCGCGTCGCGGTGTCCTGCGCCGGCATCGGCTGGGCCACCCGCACCGTGGACCGGAACGGCAATCCCCACGACCTGGATAGCTACCAGAAGGTCATCCAGGTCAACCTGATCGGTACGTTCAACGTGCTGCGCCTGGCCGCGGCCGAGATCGCCAAGACCGAGCCGATCAACGAGGACGGCGAGCGCGGCTCGATCGTCAACACCGCCTCCCTCGCCGGCATCGAGGGCCAGATCGGCCAGATCGCGTACTCCTCCTCCAAGGGCGGCGTGATCGGTATGACCCTCCCGGCCGCGCGCGACCTCGCCGCCATCGGCGTCACCGTCAACACGATCGCCCCCGGCATCCTGGAGACGCCCATCTACGGGGACGGTCCCGGTTCGGAGGAGTTCAAACAGAAGCTGGCCGCCCCGGTCCCCTTCCCCAAGCGTCTGGGCACCGCCGCCGAGTTCGGCAAGCTGGCCCGGACCCTGCTGGAGGTCAGTTACGTCAATGGAGAGGTCGTCCGGATCGACGGCGGCCTCCGGATGCCCCCGAAGTAGGAGGACGACGTGTCCGACGAAGTTCTCTACACCCATGAGGACGGCATCGCCGTCATCACCATCAACCGGCCCAAGGCCAAGAACGCGGTCAACGCCGCCGTCGCCGGCCAGATCGCCGAGGCGCTCGACGACGTCGACGCCCGCAAGGACGTCTCGGTCGCGATCATCACCGGCGCCGGGGGCACCTTCTGCGCGGGGATGGACCTCAAGGCCTTCATGAAGGGCGAGGTCCCGGTGGTCGAGGGGCGCGGGTTCGGCGGTTTCGCCGAGCGCGGCCCGAAGAAGCCGCTGATCGCCGCGGTCGAGGGTTACGCCCTCGCCGGTGGTTTCGAGGCGGTGCTCGCCTGCGACCTGGTCGTGGCCGCCGAGGACGCCAAGTTCGGCATCCCGGAGGTCAAGCGCGGCCTGGTCGCCGGCGCCGGTGGCCTGCTGCGCCTGCAACACCGCATCCCGCGCAACGTCGCGATGGAGTTCGCCCTGACCGGTGACTTCGTCGACGCCGAGCGCCTGGAGAAGCTGGGCCTGGTCAACCAGGTCACCGCGAGCGGCGGCGCCCTCGACGGCGCCAAGGCCCTGGCCGCCCGCATCACGCCCAACGGTCCGCTGGCCCTGAAGGTCTCCAAGGAGATCCTCCAGGCCTCCGATGACTGGTCCACCGACCAGATGTGGGACAAGCAGAACGAGCTCGCGGGTCCGGTGTTCGTTAGCCACGACGCGATGGAGGGCGCGGCGGCCTTCGCCGAGAAGCGCGCCCCCGTGTGGAAGGGCGAGTAGCCCCTTTCCGCATCATGGCGGCCGTTCTTCCTGGAAGGCGGCCGCCTTCGTCGTTTCCGGGACTTTCGGCCTTCGCCGGGGTGTCCGGAAGCCGGCGATGCGTGTGTAATCTGGGGTGGTCCAGCGAGCTCTTCCCAGGAAGCGACCCCCGTGTCCCTTGTTCCCACCTGGAGTCGGGCCGCCGGCGGTACGCCCGCTGTTTTGGCCATCGCCGACTCCGCTCCGCGCGCACGCCTCTCGGCCATGATGCTCGGCGACCTTCCCGATTCCGGGAGCGCCATGGGTCTGGCCGTGCTGCGTTCGGCCGATACACCCTCACCTGCTCAGATCCGAGCCGCCCTGGAGGGCACCCGTCACGCGGGGCGACGGATTCCCCTGCTGACCATCGGTCAGGTGCGTCGCTTCATTCGACGGCGACGCCCCGACGGGGTGCTGCTCAATTGCTCGGGTGCGCACATCGAGGCGCTGTCCTGGTCGAGCCGGTCCTTTCTGCGCCGGTACCGGCCGGTGGTGGCCTCGGCCCTGCCCGTGCCCGCGCTTCCCGCCTCAGAGGGCGAGTGGATGCACCGGTCGCGGGTGGACCTGGTGGTCGCGCACAGCCACCGCGAGGTGGAGGAGTACACGAAGCTGGGGGAGCAGCTCGGTCTCAAGGGCCGGGTCGGGCTGGCGAGCCTGTTCCCCGAACTCAGCGTGCGGGCGTCCCAGGGTTCACGGAACCGGATCGTGTTCGCCGCGAGGCCGGGGCAGCCGACCGGGACCCTGGGGTGCGAGGCGCTGCTCTCGGCGCTGGCCGAACTCGCCGCCGACCGCCCCGATCTCGAAGTGGTCCTGCACGTGGGTGAAGAGGGCCATCCGGAGCTGATGCGGGTCCGGCGGTCCATGGTGGAGGCGGGACGGGTCTCGCAGGTCTCGCCGGTGGTGGAGTCGGGGCCCCTGCACGAGCAGTTCGAACGCGCTCGCGGGTTGGCGGCGTTGGGTTCGCTGCCGGTGCTGGAAGCCATCTCGGCCCGGGTGCCTTCCCTGGTGCTGACCGACTTCGGTGTGGGTTGGGAGCAGGGGAACACGGTCTTCGAGGGCAGCGGGCTGTTCGGTGACCTCAATGATCTGAGGGCTTGCCGGTTCCACAAGCCGAATCGTTCGTGGGGCGAGCACAACCACTTCCACCCGACCTCGGACGACGACTGGGTGGCGCACCTGTACGAGCTGTGCGCCCGCGCCACCGGAGGGTTTCTCTAGGGCGCGGTCCCGGGTTCGTCGGTCGGGTGCTCACTCCGTGCCCTGCTGACGCCGGCGGCCCAAGGTCACCAGGGAGGCTCCCCAGAGCGCGAGCAGAGTCAGTACTCCCAGGCGTGCCAGGGGAGGCTCCTCGGTGATGGTGAAGGTGTCTCCCGCAACGGTCACTTCCCATGAGCACACACGGCCGGGAGGGAACCAGGACCAGCCTCCCGTGCCGTACACGGAGCTGTCCGGCGTCAAGGGGCAGAACACGGGGCCGCTGGTGTACCACTCCAACCCGAGCAGGGCGATCCAGGACGCAGTGGTGATCAGCCACAGGACGACCCAGCCGATGAACAACGGTGAGGTCGAGCTCTTTCGATCCGTCTTGTGCATAGGGTGTCGATACCAGCGCATGGGGAGAGTGAAACCCCGGGGAAGGCGTGATGGCCAGGCCGGCCAGAGCCGGGGCGCCGATGTTCGAGGGGGCGGGGTCGTGAGGAGCGATGAGGTACCTGACCGGGTCAGCGCCTGAGGGTGTTCAGGAGGCTGGACCATTCGTGGGGGTCGAAGGTGAGGTGGCCGTGTTCGCGGTGTTGGGTGTCGCGGATCAGGACTCGCTGTCCTTCGGCGACCTCGACACAGTCACCACCGTTGGTGCTGTAGCTGCTCTTGTGCCACTGCATGGGCCACCTTTAGGAGGGTCGGGTATCTCGGTCGGTGCCGAGATACCCGTTCGTGTTAGAGCTGAACAGTGCTTAACCGACCAGTACGCCACGGGGGTCGGAACCCCGAAGCTCTCCGGCCTGTACTCCGAGACGGAAGGCTTCCCACTCGGATCGGTCGTAGGCGATCTTCGGTGCCTGGTCGTTGTCTGACTCGGTCAGAGTGAACCCGCCATCAGAGGTGAAGACCGCCTGCACGGTACCGATGGAGATGCGATCGCCTTGAGCCACAGAAGCGCAGAAACGGTCCCAGGTTTCATTCGGGAAGACGAGGGTGGGACTGTGCTCGCCCAGCTGGGTCTTACCCACGACGGTCCAATGGCCGAAGCGCTTGATGCCCACGCAGGAACCCTGGCCTCCAGAGAAGGAGGACTTGGTGAACGGCCGTGCGGTGATCTCGGCCGGTGTGGGACGGGAAGTCATGATGAGAGTTCCTCCATTGCCTTCTTGATGAGCCGGGTGGAAGTGGCCGTGGGGCTGGCGACGTCCACGATGTGATTCCACAGGAGTTTGTGCCGGCGGATCTCTCGGGGCTTGTCCAGATAGAGGTTCCCACCCTGGCCTTCGATGTAGACCATGGTGGGTTCATCCGGCTCAAATTCCAGGAGGCTGAACGGGCCGCTCAGTCCGGCGTGGGCCCCAACGCTCTCTGGGATGACCTGGAGATTCACGTTGGGTTTCTGGGTGATATCCAACAGCTGCTGGAGCTGTTGGCGGTGGACCTCGATCCCTCCGACCGGACGCCGTAGAGCGGCCTCGTCCATGACGACCCACAGACTCAGAGGCTCGGGTTCGCGTTCGAGGATCTGCTGACGGCGGGTGCGGAATTCTACGAGTCGCTCGACGTCCTCGGCTCCATCCTGTGGGTTGGTGGCAGCGAGAAGAGCACGCATGTGGTCCTGGGTTTGCAGCAGTCCCTGGATCAGGTGCGTTTCATACACGTAGATGCTGCTGGCATCCTCTTCCCGCCCGACGTAGATGTCGAATTTGGGCGGCATGACGCTTTCGAAGTCGCTGGTCCAGTGGCGGGACTTGGCGTCGGCGGCCAGCTGGCGTATGAGGTCGCGTTCCTGATCGTCGCTGACGCCGAAGACGTCGAAGAGGCGGTCCAGTTCGAGTTTGCTGGGAACCGCGTGCCCGCCCTCCATTCGGAAGACCTTGGGATCACCGCAACCTAGTTCGTTGGCCACCTGCTTGCCGGTGAGGCCGCTGTTCGTTCGCTGTTCCTTCAGCCAGAGTCCCAGCTTGCGCTTGCTTCCTGCCGGGCCGCGTACTCGCGCCACGTTCCTCCCCGTTCTGGCTCTGCTCCTATGGGTGACACAGCTCTCCCACCGTCTTCAAGATGCTATCGAAGCTCACTGGCGAAGCTTCCTTAAAAAGATTTCTAGAAACGCTTTCTGGAGAAGCTTCCTTCGTTGATCATCGTTACAGGGAGTGAGTTCAGGTGCCGTGTCGGTGATGCGGAGTGCTGGGCTACTCATGTCGAGGGAAGACTGAGGAGGTAGCGATGGGTGCTGTTCGGATACCGGGACCGCGGCGGCCTGATGGTGGTGGGGTGGGTTGGCCGTCCGCGCGCTGGTCCTATTTCGGCGGGACGCTCGACGACGTGCGTCGTCTGCGGGACTGGTGCGGAGGTGAACCCGGGCTGCGAGGTCCGCGCGGTTACTGGGTGCGGTTGGTGGCCAGTGAGCTCGCCACCAACGCGGTCCTGCACACGGTCACCGGTGAGAAGTACGGCCGGATGGGCGCATCCATCGAGGTCTGCGACGGTCGGGCGATCCTCTGTGTGCTCGACCAGGGGGCCAAGGCCGGTCTTCCCGCTTCGGTGCCGAGGGTGAAGGCACAAGGTTTCGATGATCTGTGCGCCGGTGGCCGGGGGCTGTGGCTGGTGGATCGGATCGCCGAGCACTGGTGGTGGGAGGGCCAGCACGGCTTTCCGTTGGAGCTGTGGGCGACCATCCCGCTGGACCGGAACCCGGCCACGTAACCAACCCCCAGAAAAAGAAGCACCCTGACGCGGTGGAGGCAACCACCGCGCCGGGGCTGATCAACCACCTGAAACAAGCAGGAGGATGACTGTGCAGCACCCTATCGGCCGGCACCACCGGCGATGCCGGAGTCTGACCGAACACCTGTGGGCGCTCTTCGCCCTCACGCTGGCGGCGGCGCCGGCCTACGTGTTCATCCCGCAACAGAGGAAACGTCCGGCGATCGCTCCCGCTCCTCGCAGGACCGAGCTCGCGAACCCGGAACCGCGCCCGCCGGCGCCGAAAGACCACGACCGGCACCCGGACGAGGTCGCGGGCGCGCTCGTTCGCCCGTACCTGGCCCCGCTGATCCCTCGACCTCGCCTGCCGGTAGGGGACCTGCTCGCCGCCGCACCCGAACCCGAACCCGGGCCTACCCCCGCTCCAGCCCCCGATGACGACCTCTCCGATCTGGCGGAAGTCGTCCGCGCCTACCTACGGGTCCGCGGCTGACCGTCGGGTCCGAAAGCGGCTCAGGAGTGGGCCGACTCGTGGAGCGTCATGGCGGCGTCCACCAGGGTCGGCTCACCCTTGGGCACCGCCTGCCCGACCGCCTCCAAGAGCTGGGGCTCCATCACCACCGCCAAGGACCGCGAGAACGCGTACGACAGGTGGTCGGTGTCGTAGTAGACCAGCTGATTGCCGATCACCCCGTGGCAGACCCCGTCCTCGCACAGCGAATCGGTCAGATCCAGGAACCGGGTGTTGTGCGGGACATTCGGCAGATCCTTGAACGGCGGCACCTCGGCCATGGACTCGGCCTTGGGCGAGGAGCACTCGTCACGGCCGTTGCGGTCGATGCACTCCGGCACCGGGAAGTCGAACCGGGGCGTGTCCCGGATCGCGATCACGTCGACGCCCATCCCGTCGAGCAGGCGCCAACGGTCCACGAAACCGGTGGGTACGTGTTCATCCTCCTTGCGGTCGGTGAGGGAGGCCAGGGTGAACACCGCATCGGGGGTCAGTTCTGCGAGCTCGAGCATCACGTCGGCGTTCCAGGCGGTGCACTCGGTATAGACCTCACCCCGGTACACCTGTTCCTCGGAACTGAACTGGCAAGCGTTCTTGGTCATCGTGACCAGTCGCCAACCGTGCTGGTCGGCGAGGGTGCGCATCGCCTGGAACCAGTGCCGCACGTGCGAGCTTCCGACCATGGCGATCGTGTAGTCCGAGCCCGGGTCGCCGAACTCGCACGAAACGACCTCGGTGTCCTCCACGACCGCGTTGCAAGAGCGGGTCTGGTCGATGGTCTCCCGGGCGACGGTGGTCGTGTCCGGGTGGATCGGCAGGTCGGGCAGTCCCGCGGCCAGTTCCGGGTTCAGGTGGACCGCCGCACCCGGATAGGCGAGCGGGTTGGAGCTCAGTTCCAGTCGCAGTCTTCGGTCCTGGTCGATGGAGTGGGCCCACAGGGAACCCGCCGCCAGCACCGGAACGATGAAGATGACGCCGGCCGCCAGCGACCAGCTCGGGGCACGATGGCGCTTGGTCACCCGGTTCACGCTCCCCTCGATCACCCGGGTGGTGAACAGGGCGGCCGCGAACGAGGAGGCCAGCACCATGAGGCCACCGGTCAAGGAGGGCCGGACCCGCTCGGTCAGCTCCAAGTAGACGATCAGCACCGGCCAGTGCCACAGGAACAGGGTGTAGGCGTGCCCGCCCAACCAGGTCAGGGGACGCACCCCCAACAGCCGGTTGGCGGAGAATCGACCGTTGGCGGCCTCGCCCGCACCCGCCAGGATGACGAGGAGGGCGGCGACGGTCGGCCAGAGGGAGGCGAAACCCGGGTAGGGGAGCGAGTCACCGATGACCAGCCCGCACGACACCAGACCGGCCAGCCCCAGCCACCCGGCGATCATCCGCAGGGTGCCGGGCAGGTCCACCCGGTGCACCACCAGGGCCAGCATCCCGCCCAGCGCCAGTTCCCACAGGCGGGCACCGGTGTCGAAGTACGCCCAGACCGGCTCGACCGCGGTGATCCACAGCGAGTACGCCAGGGACACCACGAACACGATGCCCACGGCGGCGAAGGCGACGCGGCGCACTCTCACACCCAGCCGCACGGCGACGAGCCCGGCGAGGGTGATCAGCACCGGCCACAGCAGGTAGAACTGCCCCTGTACCGCCAACGACCAGAAGTGCTGCGCCGCGCTCGCGGCGGAGTTGTCGGCCATGTAGTCGACCGAACCCGCGGCGAGGTGCCAGTTCCCGTAGTACAGGACGGCGGCGCGCACGTCGTCGATCACCGTCATCCACTGCGAACGCGGGAAGAACAGGTAGGTCATCACCAGCACGGCACCGAGGACGACCGCTCCGGCGGGGAACAGGCGCTTGACCAGCTTGGTCCAGAACGCGCCGAAGGCGATGCGGCCGTCGCGTTCCATCGCCCGGACCAGTGAACCGGTGATGAGGAAGCCGGTGAGCAGCAAGAACACGTCGACACCGCCGGAGACCGTACCGAACCAGATGTGGTAGACGGCGATCAGTACGGCGGCGACGGCGCGCAGGCCCTCGATGTCGGCGCGATGACGTGGACGCGCGGGCGCGGCCACGGGCGTTTCGATGACATCGGTGACACGTGGGTGAGCGGGAACGGACACAGGTCAGCCTCGGGCTCGAAGAAGGTAGGGGCAGGGGCCCGGCCGGACGCGGCGGTTCGGTGCGTCCGAGGAGAGGTTCGTGACGCCGAGAGAGAGCCCTGCCGAACCAGTATCGGTAACCGTCCGGAGTGACTTGGGTGTACGGGCCGCCCCGTTGTCGAGTCGAGATGGAATCTGTGTGAACGCGTAGCCCTGATCTGCGCAAACGGGTGCCCTGGATCACAAAAAGGGGCCCGCCGTGCTCGGCGGGCCCCGGAAGCGGGCGGAACTCAGTGGCGCAGTCCGAGCTTGCGCAGGACGCGTCCGGCGGTCCGTCGGAGGCGTCGGTAAAGGCCCCGCGAAGCGGACTTCTCCAAGGCCTTGAGTCGCTTCTCCAGGTTCTGAACCCGCTGGTCGGCCTGCTTGGCGGCCTTTTCCACGGTGCGCAGACGCTTGCTCAGCTCCGAGGCCTTGTCCACCGTCGAAGCGTGGTTCCGACGAAGCCAACCGATCCGCGCGGACACGCCTTCCTCGGCGCTGGACCAGGCGTCGACCCCGGCCGGGTAGGCGGTGGAACGAACGCGCTCCTCGAACGCCGCGCCACGGTCCTCACCGTCCTGGTACACGTGCTCCAGTCCGTTCTTCTCCAGGAAGGAGGTGTAACGGGCGAAGCGTTCGGCGTGACCGTCGTGCATGGCGTCGAAGTCCGCCTCGGCGTACATTCGCGCCGCGTCCGCGTCAGGGGAGAGGTGCCGGATCTGCCGGTGCGGGATGTCGAAGTACCGGCACAGCTCCAGTGTCCGGGAGTCGTGGCAGAGCACCACCGCGGGTGTGCCGGCCAACAGCGCGGTGATGTTCCCGTGGATACGGGTGCCGAAGGAGAAGTCGTAATCACGCAGGCTGTCGATCCACGTGGCCGGGTCCAGGTGGACCCGGACCCTGTTCTCCTGGAAAAGGGGGTGGGTGCGGTGCAGTGGCATGCGGTTGCGCTCACCGGTGACCCCGGAGTTGTCGCCCCAGTACAGCAGCTCCAGGTCCTTCGTCTCCTGGGCGAAGTAGCGCATGTGCGGGTAGCGCTCGAAGTTCGACGTGATGATGCCGCCGACGTCGCCCGCGCCCAGGGCGCTGCGCGAGGCGTTGACCGCGATGGCGTTCTCGGACGTGAGTTCCCCCAGGCCCTTGGCGACGTCGAGGTGCTCCCCGTACATGAACATCGAGGGGCAACCGATCACCTCCACGTCGTTGAACCCAAGGCTGTGGAGGTACTTCTCGGTGAACTCGCCGCGGACACCGATGGTGGCGGAGCGGTCGAGGACGGCCCGTACGAAACGGCTCACCGGCTCGTTGAGGGGCGCCATCCGGCCAAGGTCGTAGTCGAGGTCGGACTGGGCACCGACCCCGAGGACGACCACCGGGATGGTGAGCTTCTCGATCAGGGAGCTCAGGTCGTTGAGGTGCCCGATGAAGGAGACACGGAACGCGTTGGCCAAGGGGACGACGAAGGCGTCGTACTCCTCGTTGATGCGATCGGCGTCGGCGGCGTCGGCGCGGAAGCCGTTGGCGACGACCTCGGTACCGGCGGTCTGGAGGGTCTTGTGACTCGCCTGGCTGAAGATCAGGTTTCCGGCGTTGTTACCGAAGATGTTCCGCTCGATGGCGGCCCCGGGTCCGACGATCTGGAACGGGTCCTTCTTGGAGCGGAGCAGAACGCGCGTCATGGCTGTGCTTTCGATGAAGGGAGGGTGACGGGGCGGTGACGACGAGGCGGGCCCACGTCGCGCGGGCCCGCCGTGGTCGGGTCAGGAGGTGCTGGGCGCCAACGTGTCGTCGCCGGAGGTTCCCTCGGCGGCCAGGGGTCGCAGGAGTCTGCCGCGCCTGTAGAGGTCGTCGACGGCCGCGTTGAAGCGCGACTGCGAGTCGGGCCCGCCCAGGAGGTAGTTCCTGAGCTCGCCGCGTTGCTGGGACAGCCGGTCGGCCTCGGGCAGATGGGTCGCGTCCAGTGCCTCGTCCAGCCCCTCACCGTCCGGGGACAGCATGTAGGCCGCCGAGGAGGTGGGGTGCGTGACCTGGAACTCCTCGTGGGTGATGCCCTCGCAGTTGGTGATCGCGTAGGGTTTCTCGGTGGCGACGAAGTCGGCCACCACGCTGGAGATGTCACTGATGAGCAGGTCGGCCTGGTTGAAGCAGGAGTACAGGGTGGGGCGGGGACCCTGGACGACCTGGTGCTCCTCATCGGAGTGCCCGTCCCAGTGGACACGGTTCCACTCGGTGGCCAGGGCCTTGAGCTCGGTGATCATCGAGGGGTCGGACCGGCCCTCCTCCCGGGCGTTGTGCGCCTCGTCCCGCGCGCCTGTGTCGGTGTCGAAGTCGCTCAGGCGGTGGTCCAGTTCGGCCAACCGGCGCCGATTCTCCTCCGAACGCCCTCGGACACCCCGGTTCGCGGCCTCGATGAGTGACACGATGCGCTTGTGCGCCTTGTGGGCCGCGGCGGAACGGATACCGGTGAACGGGTGCGGTTTGTACAGGACACGCACCTTCGGCTCCGTGGTCAACAACTTCTCGATGAGGGTGGGACCGGCGTCGATGAGCGAGGTGTTGCCGGGCTCGTCCGTCCAGCCCTCCCAAGTGGGGGCGTACAGGACGGTGCGCACCGAGTTGGGGGCGGTGTCGGTCCGGATCTCGTCGAGTTGGGGACGTCCCACCTCCACGATCTCGTCCACGCGCACACCCACCTGGGCCTTGGCGTATCGGTCGAGTCCGGCCCGGCCCGCGGTCCACACCTCGTCGTAGACCTTGCTGAACGGGTTGATGCTGGCGACCTTGTCGCTGTCCCCGTGCCCGATGAACACGTGCTTCAGTGAGGGGTTGCGCAGCATGTGGATGTTCTTGCCGGTGTTGGCCGGGTAGAGGGCCACTCGTGCCGGCCCGAAGTCGAGGGCCATGAGGTTGGTCGCGGTGGGTACGCACAGGACGGGAACACGTGTCGGTGCGAGCTTCGCGGCGATGGCGCGTTCCCGGAGGACGACGACCGAACGGCGCGGCAACCTGTCCAACGTCTCCAACCACATGTTCACCTGATAGGCGGAGTCCGCGGAACCGGAGAAGTACAGGAGCACCTCGGGCCGGTAGGAGTTCAACCAGGCCTGGGTGAAGGCCATGGTCTCTTCCTCGGGCGGGATGGCGAGCGCACGACGATAGTGCCAGGCGAACAGCGCCAAGGCCACCACGGTCACCGCGATCGAAACGGCGGCGCCGGCGATCACCGTCCACGCACCGGTCAGGGCGACGAAGGCGGTCACGCCCAGGAGGAGGAAGATGTCCAGTGGAAGCAGCCGGCTCATGGGCTCTCGGACGAGTGGCATGGGCGGACTGTCGGGAATGCGCAGGTCGCTCAGGTCGATGTTGCGGGTGACCACGGGCAGACGGCGCCGGGTGCGAAGCCGACGCGCCACCAGGCCGCACATCAGCTGCAACCCGAAGAGCACCAGGAAGGTCAGCAGCACCATCCCGATGCCGGTGGAGGTGGACTCCGGGGTGGTGATCAGCAGGCCCAACACGAGGAGTTGGCGCAGGAGCGTACGGGGTGTGATGCCAAGCCGTACCTGCTGGAGGGTCTTGGCGAAGCCGGTGAGGCGGTGCAACAGCAGGGCGTCCATGACGTAGCCGCCGGCTGCGCCCACGAGGAAGATCCACCACAGTCCGGTGACGACGCCGACGAGCATCGTCAGGAAGGCGAGTCCCAACAGCGTCGCGCCGACCAGGGTCTCACGGTCGAGTCGACGCGGGATCACTTCGCGGCCTCGGCTTCCTTCTTGGCGGTCGCGCCGTGGACTCCGGGGAGGTCCTCGCGGCGGACGTCGATGACGTGACCGGTCAGGTCCGAGAGGAGGACGTCGACGGAGGTGCGCGCGACCTTGTCGGCGCTGAGCAGGCTGCCGGAGGGTTCGTCGCCGAAGGCCTTGGTGCGCATCGGGGTCTGCGTGCGTTCGGGGTTGATGCAGTTGATCCGCACACCGTCCTCGGACCATTCGTCGGCCAGCGCCTGGGTGAGGTTGACCGTGGCGGCCTTCGTCGAGGAGTACAGGCTGTACTCGCCGCGTCCTCGTGTGTAGGAACTGGACGTGTACAACAGCAGTTGGCCACCGGTCTGGGCCAGGTAGGGGAAGGCGGCCCGGGCGATGTTGACCGGGGCGAGGTAGTTGACCTTGAGGGTCTCCTCGATCTCGGCGGTGCTCGTCCGGTCCAGGCGGCCGATGCGGAGGACCCCGGCGGTGTTGACCACGAAGTCGATGCGTCCGGTCGCGGAGTGGGCCTGCTCCAAGGCGGCGGCGATGTCGTCGGGGTCGGCCACGTCGGTGCGGGTCGTGCTCCGCGAGTAGCGAAAGACCCGGGCGCCGTGCTTCTCGGTGAGGTCGGCGACCCCGGCGCCGATTCCGTAACTGCCGCCGAATACGACGATCGTCTTGCCCGCGAGGAGGTCGGCGTGGTCCTGGTCGGTGAAGTCGGGGGTGGCGGCGGTGGCGAGCTGGAAGAGCTTGTCCGCGATGAAGATGTCGACCGGCTGGGTGACCTTCATGTTCTGTTCCTCGCCGGCCACGACGTGGATCGGAACCTCGGGCAGGTACCTCAGGACCACGGTGCAGTCGTCGGTGGCCTCGAAGGCGGGGTCGTTCCAGGCCTTCGCGTAGGCGTCACGGATGGTCGACATCCGGAAGGCCTGTGGGGTCTGGCCGCGACGAAGACGGGAACGGGTGGGCACGTCTGTGATGACGTCGTCGTCCACCTCGATGATCGTGTCCGAGGAGGGGATGGCCACGTCCACGGCCTCGAAGGACCCCAGGGCGGTGACGCAGTCCTCGATGACCCGTTGCGAGAGCATCGGCCGGACGGCGTCGTGGAAGAGCACGTTGGTGTTGGCCGCGGAGTAGTGGGACAGGGCGTCCAACGCCAACTGGGTCGTGGCGTTACGGGAGGTGCCTCCGGGAAGGACGCGGGAGACCTTCGACAGACCGGCCTTCTTCACGAGGACCTCGGCGTCGGAGACGAACCCGGGGTTCATCATCACGATGACCTCATCGATCCAGGCCGAGCGCTCGAAGACGTCGAGGGTGTGCTCCAGAATCGTCTTGCCGGCGATCTTCAGCAGCTGCTTCGGGGTCGACAGACCGATACGTTGTCCACTCCCGCCGGCCAGGACCACGGCGACGGTCCGGGTTGCGGTTCGGTTTTTCACGCCGGTGGGCGATGTCGTGGGCAAGGAGTCTCCCAAGGACTGTGCGGGGCGCGGCGCTCGTTGCAGAGCTTGCGCGCAAGGAGGATGGGCCCCGGTGGGTGCGGCGGAGCGGAATTCGTCCGGCCGGTTCGTCACCCGGGGTGCGGGAAGGGGAACCGGACTCAGAGAAGAGTCCTGTGTTCAACGGGTAGACGCCGCTCTGCCTTGCCCGGTTTACCTGGATTCTTGTGATTTATGCAGTTTCATGTATTGAGCCCTCTCGGATCCGTGATCGAACCTGGACGAGCGTTTCGAATGCGAAGAGTGATGAGAGTGCCGTTTTCGACTCGCGGCCGACTCGTGACGATCGAAGTGCCAACCTCGCCTCGCGTCGAACCGTCCCTTGGGTGATCACGACGAGAGGGCGAGGGTGCATGGAGGACGAGTGGGAGTACGAGGACTACGAGGAGGGCGAGGAGTTCTACTACGACGATGACGGCGCCTTCGGGGTGGGGTGGCCCCTCCAGGGCGCCCCCGGAGACGGCGACGTTCGCTGACGGTTCCGGGCCGGGCGTTCGGTGTCGGGCGGGGCGGGCCGGGGGTCGTGCGGTGAGTCGCCGTGCGGCCCCCGGTCGTCTGCCGCTGAAGGCTTATAGGCCGATTCGGGGTAGTGAGTCGTTCAGGTCGCATTCATTACGTTTTGATCTACCTGTCACTTTTGACAACCTCACGGTTCACGCGGGCGTCACCTCTCGGTGGCCTCGAACGCGGTGGACCGCCCTCGACGGGCGATTCTCCGGGCGAGACACGGGAACCACACGCCTTTGATCCCGGCGAACATCCCCCTGACCTGCACCGTTCTCTATCCATCGGAGTTCAGGGAAATGCCCTCCTTCACCCTCGCAGACGTGCGAGACCAGACCTACAAGCCACGGGACTCGTGGTGGACGGTCTGGCTGGTCGACCCGCTCGCCTCCCGGCTGGTAAAGGCGACGGCGAACCGCACCAACATCACTCCGAACCAGCTCACCGTGGCGGCCCTGATCCTGGGCCTGCTCTCCGCGGCGTGCTTCTTCCTCGCGGACTGGTACTGGCTCCTGACCGGTGCCCTGCTGTTCCACCTGAGCTTCGTCCTCGACTGCATGGACGGCAAGATCGCCCGCCTGAAGGGCAATGGCTCGGTCTTCGGTAGCTGGCTGGACTACGTCTTCGACCGCATTCGCGTACTGCTGTGCGGTATCGCCCTCATGGGCGGCCAGTTCGCCATCACCGGCAACCCCGTCTTCCTGTGGGTCCTGCTGGCCATCGTCTTCACCGACATGTTCCGCTACCTGAACTCGCCGCAGATGGCGAAGGTCCGCTCGGCCATGCGCCGCCACATCGCCCAGGCCATCCGCGAGGTCGAGGAGCACGCCGACGAGCAGGACAGCGGTCGGGTCCGCCAGGCCGCCGGCGGCTTCGCCGGCGCCGACGACAACGTCAACGACGGCATGGGCGACGAGGAGAGCAGCGTCTCCATCGGCGGGACCGAGCGCGTCCAGGCCCCCGCCTCGGTGTCCGACGACGAGACTGACGAAGCGGGGGGCATCACCCCCAACCGCAAGGCCAAGCACCTACAGAGCACCGCCCTACAGAAGGGCTTCGACAAGCGTTTCCCCTGGTACCGCAGGGTGCGCGACATGCTCTGGGCCAATCGGATCCGTCCGCACCTGTTCAGCGGCATCGAGTTCCAGATGGGCGTGTTCATCGTCGCCCCGCTCGTGGGGATGTTCTCGATCACCGGGATGGTCGCCACCATCATCGGTTCCGCGGTGTTCATGCTCGCCTTCGAGCTGTTGATCATCTACAAGCTCTGGTTGTCCACCCGCGAGTTCGTCCGGGTCACCCAGAACATGAACGAGACGTTGAAGGCGTTGGACCTCAGCGGCCTCGAACGGCACCGTCCGGCGGCCTGAACGGCCCCGATCCGTACGGCTCGTGGGTGTGAGCGGCGCGTCCCCGACTCGGGGACGCGCCGCACCCGTTTTCCAGGGATCAGCTCGTGCCGTTCGCCGAACCCTTGTCCTCGGAGACGGCCTCCGTCGCCGCCCGGTCGGCGGCGAGCATCCGCCGGTCCGGGACGAGGGCGCCCAGCGCCCAGTGCAGGAGGAACGCGGCGATCAGGCCGACCACCCAGCCGTACGAGGCCAGTGGGCCCGCCACGGACAGCAGCGCGCCGACGCCGAAGGCGAGCAGCGCGCGCCAGTTCCAGCCGCCCGAGTACCAGTACTCGCCGTCCCGGTCGAACAGGGCGGGCAGGTCGATCCTGGTGCGGCGCAGCAACCAGTAGTCGGCCAGCAGAATGCCCGCCACGGCACCGAGAATGCCCCCGACGGTGCCCAGCCACACGAAGATGTAGGTGTTCTCGTCCTCCAGGAGCTTCCACGGGAAGATCAGGACACCGAGGACACAGGTGATGAGCGCGCCGGTGCGGAAGCCGATCAGGTTCGGCTTGAGGTTGGCCAGGTCGTAGGCGGGCCCCACCAGGTTGGCGGCCACGTTGGTGGACACCGTGGCCAACAGCACCACGAAGATCGCGAACAGCAGACCGAGACCGGAGTCCATCCTGTCCACGACGTCGATCGGGTTCCAGATCGGCTCGTCGTACACCGCGGCGGTGCCCGCGGTCACCATGACCGCGATCAGCGAGAACAGCGTCATGGTCGTGGGCAGGCCCAGGGACTGACCCATCACCTGCGCCCGTTGGGTGGAGGCGAACCGGGTGAAGTCACTGATGTTGAGGGTCAACGTCGCCCAGTAGCCGATCACACCCATCAGGGACGGGAAGAACAGCGCCCAGAAGGACGGGCTCCAGTCCAGGGGCCGGTCCACGGACAGCATCGGGCCGAGGCCGCCCGCCTGGGAGGCCATCCAACCCAGCAGTGCGACGCCGCCGAGGATCATCAGGGGCGCGGCCCACAGCTGGACCCTGCGCACACCCTCCATGCCCCACAGGACGATGGCGACCTGGGCCAGCCAGAACACCCCGAAGGACAGCCACAGCGTCCACGGGTACCCGCCGAACTCCCCGGCGTCCATCCATGGGGCACCGAACAACCGACCGGTCAGGACGTACACGCCCTGCCCGCCGATCCAGGTCTGGATGCCGAACCAACCGCACGCCACCGCCCCGCGCAGCAGCGCGGGCAGGTTCGCGCCGCGCACCCCGAAGGAGGAGCGCGCGAACACCGGGAACGGGATGCCGTACTTGGCCCCCGGGTGCCCGGTCAGGACCATCGGCGACAACACGATGAGGTTGCCCAGGACCACCGCGAGCATCGCCTGACGCCAGTCCAGGCCGGCGGCGATCAACCCACTGGCCAGCGTCCAGGCGGGGATGCTCACCGACATGCTCACCCACAGGGCGGAGAAGCTGCCGGTGCCCCAGCTCCGCCTGGACATGGGTACGGGCTGGAGGTCGTCGTTGACGAGGGGGCCGGCCGGGAGGGTGGTGCCCTCCGGCAGGGAGACACGGCCGTCGGGATGGGTGACCTGTGCGGTCGACTCGGGTCGCGGTGGGGCTTGGGACACGGGACACCTTCTCGGTGGTGCTGACGGGGACGCATGACGGCGGGATCGCGCTCGGGGCCGGGGGAGGGCCGGATAGGAGGCGGATTCAGGCCGTCGACCATCCTCACACGTCGCCGGGGTCGCGACGACGTTCCCGTGCGTGGGCGGTCGGGGCCGGCCCCCGGTGTCGGGGCCGGCCCCCGGTGTCGGGGCCGGCCCGGCCCTACACGGGTCACGGACGTGGCCGCGTCCGCTCAGGACATCGCCGGGACGATCCTGCTCCCGTAGGTGTCGATCACACCGTCGACGTCGTCGTGCATCGCGTAGATCGCGAACTGGTCCACACCCGCGGCGCGCAGCCGCTCCAGCTTCTCCAGGTGTTCGTCGACCGTCCCGATCAGGCAGAACCGATCGACGATGGCGTCCGGAACGAAGCCGGTGTCCGGGTTGTCGGCCCGGCCATGGTGGCTGTAGTCATAGCCTTGGCGGGCCTTGACGTAGTCGGTCAGTTCCCGGGGCACCATGTCCGACCGGTCCCCGTACCGGGAGACCAGGTCGGCGACGTGGTTGCCCACCATTCCGCCGAACCAGCGGCACTGCTCCCTGGCGTGGGCCCGCCCCTCCATGGACCCGTCGGTGACGTAGGCGGGCGCGGCCACGCACACCTTCACCTCGTCCGGATCGCGCCCGGCGTCGGCGGCGGCCGACCGCACCGCCTTGACCATCCACTCGGTCAGGTAGGGATCGGCGAGTTGCAGGATGAACCCGTCGGCCCGCCGCCCCACCAGTTCCAGGGCCTTGGGTCCGTACGCGCCCATCCACATGGGCAGGGAACCGTCGCGCACCCACGGGATGCGCAGGGTCGCTCCCTCCACGTCGGCCTCGCGTCCTTCGGCGAGATCCTTGATAGCGGTCATCGCCCGTGAGAGTCGGTCCAGGGTCGCGGGCCTGCGCCCGGCCACCCGCATCGCCGAGTCGCCGCGGCCGATCCCGCAGATCGTCCGGTTCCCGTACATGTCGTTGAGGGTGGCGAACACCGACGCGGTCACCTCCCACGCGCGGGTGGCGGGGTTGGTGACCATGGGGCCCACCACCAGGCGTTCGGTCCGCTCCAGGACGCGGCTGTGGATGACGAAGGGTTCCTGCCACAGCACCACGGAGTCGAAGGTCCACCCGTGCGTGAACCCCTTCTCCTCGGCGCGCGCCATCCGCTCCACCAGAAGGTCGGCGGGCGGATCCGTCTGGAGGACCAGTCCGATGTCCATGCGGCCCCTTCAGATCAGGTACTGACAGGTGGACCTGGGCACGTACGAACCGTCGCCGGCCGAACCCAGGTAGGAACCCCGGTCCACGATCACGCGGCCCCGGGAGAGCACTGTGCGGGCCTCGCCGGTCACCCGTTTTCCCTCGTAGGCGGAGTAGTCCACGTTCATGTGGTGGGTGTCCGCCGACAGGATCCGCTCGGCGTTGGGGTCGTACACGACCAGGTCGGCGTCGGCGCCCGGGGCGATGGTGCCCTTCCTCGGATACAGACCGAACATCCGGGCCGGGGTGGCGCACGCCAGCTCGATCCATCGTCGGCGACCGATGCGTCCCTCCACCACTGCCTGGTGAAGCAGGTCCATCCGGTGCTCCACCCCGGGCATGCCGTTGGGGATCTTGGAGAAGTCGCCCACGCCCAGGTCCTTCTGCCCGCTGAAACAGAACGGGCAGTGGTCGGTGGAGACCACGGAAAGGTCGTTGGTGCGCAGCGCCCGCCACAGGTGGGCCTGGTGCTCCTCGGGCCGCAGCGGCGTCGAGCATACGTACTTGGCGCCCTCGAACCCGGGTGCGGCGAGTTCGTCCACCGTCAGGAACAGGTACTGCGGACACGTCTCACCGAAGACGTTGAGCCCCATGTCCCGGGCCCGGGACAGTTCGGCCACGGCCTCGCCCGCCGACACGTGCACCACGTACAGCGGAGCGCCCGCGACCCGGGCGAGCTGGATGGCGCGGTGGGTGGCCTCCGACTCCAGCAGGGCCTTGCGGACCTCCCCGTGGTGGCGCGGGTCCGTCCGCCCCTCGGCCAGGGCCTGCTCGACGAGGACGTCGATGGCGATGCCGTTCTCGGCGTGCATCATCGTGAGCGCGCCGTTGGCGGCGCCGCGCTGCATCGCCCTCAGGATCTGCCCGTCGTCGCTGTAGAACACGCCCGGGTAGGCCATGAACAGCTTGAACGAGGTGACGCCCTCACCGACGAGGGCGTCCATCTCCCTCAACGAGGATTCGTCGACGTCGGACAGGATGGCGTGGAACGCGTAGTCGATCGCGCACCGGCCGTCGGCCTTGGCCATCCAGGAGTCCACCCCGGCGCGTACGGACTCGCCCGGCCGCTGGATGGCGAAGTCGACGATGGTGGTGGTGCCGCCCCACGCCGCCGCACGGGTACCGGTCTCGAAGGTGTCCGAGGAGTACGTACCGCCGAACGGCATCTCCATGTGGGTGTGGCCGTCGACGCCGCCGGGGACGACGTAGTGGCCGGTGGCGTCGACGACCTCGGCGTCGCCTTCGGCCCAGGTGCGGGCGGCGTCACTGCCGCGCAGGGCGAGGGCGGCCACCTTCCCGTCCTCGACGAGGACGTCGGCTTCGACCTCCTCCGCCGAGGTGACGACGAGGCCGCCGCTGATGAGGGTCCGGGCCATGGCCTCATCCCTCCGTCAGCGGGCCGTAGGCGTCGGGCCTGCGATCCCGGTAGAACGCCCACTGCCGACGGACATCGTCGACCATGTCGAGGTCGAGGTCGCGGACGACCAGTTCGGCCTCGGTGTCGGAGGCGACCTCGCCCACGAACTGTCCGCGCGGGTCGACGAAGTAGCTGGTGCCGTAGAAGTCGTTGTCGCCGTACTCCTCCCGGCCGACCCGGTTGATGGCGGCGACGAAGTACTCGTTGGCCACGGCGGCGGCGGGCTGTTCGAGCTTCCACAGGTGTGCGGACAGGCCACGGCTGGTCGCCGACGGGTTGTAGACCAGTTGCGCGCCGGCCAGGCCCAGGGCACGCCAGCCCTCGGGGAAGTGGCGGTCGTAGCAGATGTAGACGCCGACGCGGCCGACGGCGGTGTCGAACACCGGCCACCCGAGGTTTCCGGGGCGGAAGTAGTACTTCTCCCAGAATCCTTTGACCTGCGGAATATGGTGCTTTCGGTACTTTCCGAGATAGGTGCCGTCGGCGTCGATGACGGCGGCGGTGTTGTAGTGGAAACCGGGTTTATCGATCTCGAAGATCGGGAGCACCATCACCATGTTCAGTTCCGCCGCGAGCGCCTGGAATCGTGCGACGGTGGGGCCGTCGGGTACGGGTTCGGCCCAACGGTGGTGTTCGGCTTCCTGGACCTGACAGAAGTAGGGTGCGTTGAACACCTCCTGGAAGCCGATGATCCCGGCGCCCTGCGCGGCGGCCTCCCGCGCGTACCGCTCGTGGGCGTCCAGCATGGACGCGGTGTCTCCGGTCCACTCGGTCTGTACGAGTGCGGCCCGGACGTTGTGCGGCATGGTTCCCTCGCTCCTGGTCGAGCATGCGACCTGCGCTGTAGAGATCGCACCCTAGATAAGAGACGAATGGCCGGTCAATATCCGACACCGGGCGGGACCGGATAAGAGCGTGTTAACCGAATTCGCGTTTGTGTCGTATGGGGATATATAACCTTCCTGTGGTGCTATTCGGTCGGAGGATCGGACAAGTTCGAGCGCCCATCGCGGTGGAATTTCATGTATCCGCACATGCGTCGGGGCCGCCGGATCGGATCCGGCGGCCCCGCCCGCGCGACGTCGGTGTCACACGTCAGCCGGTGACGTCGACCTCGACCTCGTTGCCGCCGAGGGTCTCGGCGCTCAGACCCATGTGGGAGATCTGCGAGGGGTCGTCCACGTCGAACACGATCACGGTCTCGTAGCTCTCACCGGGCTCCAGTGCGATGAGCATGCTGTCCTCGGTGTAGTCCCAGGTCGCCTCGTAGTCCTCTTCGATCTCTTGACCGTCGTAGGTGTAGAGGTGCTGCTCGTCGCGCCAGAAGTCCTCGGCGGACGAACCGGCCGGTTCGACCTCGATCCACACCGCGACGTACTCGCCGACCGGGGTGTGGCTGCCGGCCTCGGGGAGGCCCGAGTCGATCTGGGTGATGGTGAAGCGCAGACCCTCGTGCTCCACGGTCTCGCCGATCCCCGGCATGTCGGGGTTGGAGCGCGGCTCGTTGCCCAGACCGGAGTCGGTGTCCACTCCCGCGGAACCGCCGTTCCCGCCCCCACCGGTGCCCTCGGACCCACCGCCGGTGGTGCCACCCTCGTCCTCGGGCTCGTCACCGAGGACGAAGACCAACAGGACGACCAGGACCACGCCGATCACGAAGAGGCCACCGCAACCCAGGCTGATCCACAGCCAGGGGGAGGACTTCTTCGGCTGCGGTCGCCCGTAGTGGCCACCGGGAGGGGGACCCATCGGCGGTTGGCCATAGGGCCCACCGGGGGGCATGCCGCCGGGAGGCATTCCACCGGGGGGCATGCCGCCCGGTGGGGGCGGACCTGCGGGAGGCATCCCGCCGGGAGGCGGCCCCATAGGCGGTTGCCCGCCTGGGGGCGGAGGTCCGTAAGGAGGAGGCTGACTCATGGCGGGGCCTGGCTTTCTGAAGACTGAAGTTGTGCCGTTGGCTGAGACGCCATCCGACTTGCGCCGGTTCCAAGAGCTTTGGGCACGCTCCGACGATACCGACATGCTGAGGGTCGAGGTCAACGCCGACCGCGAGGTGTCCCGACCGTGGTCGTCTCGGTGAAAGGTGGGACGCCCTGTCTCGCCGATCGGTTCTGAGAAGGTGGGCGCATGGCACGACTGCTCATCGTTCACCACACCGTCTCACCCGCCACCCGCGAACTCCTGGACGCGGTCCTGGAGGGGGCGCGCGACGACGACGTCGAAGGCGTGGAGGTCGAGGTCAGGGCGGCACTGGCGGCGACGCCGACCGACCTGCTGGCGGCCGACGCGGTGATCCTCGGCACCCCCGCCAACATCGGTTACATGTCGGGTGCCCTCAAACACTTCTTCGACACGGTGTACTACCCGGTCCAGGTCGATCGCCAGGGCATGCCGTTCTCCCTGTACGTGCACGGCGACAACGACACCTCCGGTGCGGTGCGTTCGGTGGAGTCCATCGCCAAGGGCATGGGCTGGGAACGGCACCGCCCCCCGGTGACTGTGACCGGGCGCCCCGACGCCGAGGCCCGGGAGGCCTGCTGGGAACTGGGGGCGGTCACCGCCCTCGCCGCCTTGGAACACGCCGAAGGGTGAGGGGATGGGGTGGGCCGACTTCGAAGGGGCCGTCGAGAACCGGTCACTCGGTCACACACGACCCTGAACACGGCTTTTTCGGCAAGGATCGGTAAGTCTGCGTCAAGGGTTGCCATCCGGGACGAGCGGGGCGGCGTGGCGTCCACCGCACGTCCTCGCTTCGAGGCCAGGATGGTCCACGGACCGCGGGGGAGCTCCGAAAGGTGACCCGCTCCCCCCGCGGCCTTCCCACCTTCCATCGAACCACCGCGTGGCCGCCCACCGGCCCAAGATCTCAGGTCGCGCGGTGACCTCG
>NZ_BCSH01000004.1 GCF_001570765.1 Nocardiopsis listeri NBRC 13360
ACGTCGTTTCCTGGTCCCCCCGGGGGGTCAGTACCCGCGCCAGGCCTGTCGGTCCTGGTGGTAGCCGATCACCCGCGGATGCATCATCGTGGATTCTTGGACGTCCTCTTCGCGGCGGTCCATCGGGAACACCCGAGCCGCCTCCAGCAATGGCTGGTCCAAGTAGCGCAGCTCGGGGGCGTCCTCGGGAACGCGCAGCTCCGGCGCTCCGTTCAGCGTCCCGAGGTAGAAGCCCCAGTTGCCGAAGGTCGGCACGTCCACGTTGTACGGGGTGACGTCGATGCCCGCCTCCACCAGGGAGTGCCGGACGCCCCAGTAGGCGTCGGGCGCGAAGAACGGCGACCCGGCCTGGACGACCAGCCTGCTGTCGCCCGTCATCGCCTGGCCGATCAACGAGTAGAACTCCACCGTGTACAGCTTCGAGGTGCCCACGTCCGTGCCGTCGGGCAGGTCCGCGATGACCACGTCGAAGTCCTCGGCGTTGTCCCGCAGCCACTGGAAGGCGTCGGTGTTGACCACGTCGACCCGGGAGTCCCGAAGCGAGTCGTCGTTGAGGTCGCGGATCACCGGGTCCTCCCTGGCCAGTTCGACCACCGCCGGGTCCAGGTCGACCAGCGTCGCGGACTCGACGTCGTCATAGCGCAGGATCTCGCGCAGGGCCAGACCGTCGCCGCCACCCAGGATCAGGACGTCCTCGCGCGGGCCGGCCATCGCGGGATGGATGAGCGCCTCGTGGTACCGGTACTCGTCCAAGGTGGAGAACTGCAGGTCACCGTTGAGGAACAGACGTGTGTCCACGCCGTCCAGGGACTGGGTGACCACGATCTCCTGGTATTCACTGCGATCGGCGTGCACGATCGGATCCCGGTACATGGCCTGCCGGGCGTCCACCTCGAATCGCTCCGCGTAGTAGAAGGCCAGCCCCAGGACCGCCACGATGACCACGAGCCCGACGGTCAGCCCCACGTAGGCGAGGCGGGTGAGCTCGGATCGGAACAGCCACAGCACCACGGCCATGCCGATCACCGCGTTGAGCGCGCCCACCATGAGCGCGCCCTTGGGCAGGCCCAGCAGCGGCAGCAGCAGGAACGGGAACGCCAGACCACCGATCAGCCCACCCACGTAGTCGGCGGCGAACAGGTCCGCGACCGCCTCGGAGGCGTCCTGCTTTCGGATGCGCTGGATCAGCGTCATCAGCAACGGGATCTCGACACCGATGAGCATGCCGATGACGAACGCCAACAACACCAGGGTCGGCTGGTAGGCCGAGGCGGACAGCCAGGCGAACGACCCGTACAGCAGCAGGATCGATAGACCACCGACCAGGGACAACAGCCCCTCGATGACGGCGAAGGCCAAGGCGGGGCGGGCCTGGTAGCGCTTGGACAGCAGCGAACCCACACCCATGGCGAACACCATCACCGACAGCACCACGGAGGCCTGGGTGATGGTGTCACCCAACAGGTAACTGCCGATCGCGACGAGTGCCAACTCGTACACCAGTCCGCAGGCGGCACAGATGAACACCGCCAGGAGTACGAGGAACCGCGCCAGGCGCGGTGTCACCGGCAGTCGCGTTCTCGCGGGCTCGGCGGTGTCTGGGTCGGCGGCCTCTGCGGCCGGGGTGTCGGTCACACTACTGCTTTCTCGAAGAGTGGCTGGACTTACTCCGTGAACTACGGGGGTTGGCGTTCGGGCGCCGTCAGGCCCCGCTCTCTGAGAACCCGGGGAGCCGCCGGCGGTGGGATGGCACGCTTTTGACCATCACACCAAAGGTGGCGAAGGTTCGACTTTTTGGGGCGCCCGAACAAGCCGAGGCGAAGCGGAGGCGCAAAGCAACACCGTTCAGGAGATGGCGGCGGCCACGACCAGGGCGATGGAGACGTGCGCGGTCGCGCTGACCCACGTCGCCGGGTGCCATTCGGGGTCGCTGATCATGTGGCTGACCCGACCCGGGATGATCAGATCGATCAGCAAGAAGGACAGGGCCATCACGACCAGGCCGATGAGGCCGAAGATCGTGGCCGAGAGCAGGCCGGCGCCCAGTCCGAGCTCGGAGTAGCTGGACAGGATCGCGGATACCACCACGATGGCGGCACCGAGGGTGTTGGCGGAGACCAGCAGGATGGCGTTCCTGTTCCGGTCCTCCCAGATCAGTTTGTGGAGTTTGCCCGGCGTGAGCAGGTCGGTGATCAGGTAGCCGAGCACCATGATGACCGTGCCGACCACGCCGTAACCCAGTGCGTAGAGCGAGCTGGTGAGGATTTCGTTCATAGTCTCGTCCGTGTCGGGGGAGGCTTCGTATGTCCGGGGATCGCGAAGTACCCCCGACACGGCAGACTACTGGCCTGAGCTCGGCTTACTTACCGAACCCCGATCCGCCACCACGGGTGTCGCTTCCGCTTCCCCCGCTGTTGGAGTTGTTGTTGCCTCCGCCACCGCCTCCGCCACCGCCGAAGAAGAAGAAACCGCCTCCGCCTCCACCGCCACCGTTGCGGCCGTTGTCGCAGTCGTCGGTGGGCGAGGCGCTCGGGCTCGGGCTCGCGGTCGGGTTCGCCGTCGGGCTCGGGCTCGGCGTGCGGTTGGACGACGACGAGGTCGTACCACTGGTGGAACGGTCGCTCGGCTGACAATCGGCGCTGTTGCTACCGCCGCAGGCTGACAGGAGCAGCAGCAGGACGGTGGCGCCACCGACCGCCGCGATCTTGTGTCGTGGAGTCTTGATCGTGGACATGAAGGCCTCCTTAGGGGGTCAAGGTCGTGATCGTCGTCACCAGTTCGCCGCTTTGCGGATAGGCGTGCCAGGTCCGCCAACGCAACGAGGTCCCATTGCCGGAGGTCAGGTGCAGTGCGGTGACCGCGAGGGGGTCACCGGGGAAGGCGACGATGAGCCCGCCGGACGAGTCCGAGGTCTCCTGGTGGATCCCCTCCACCCGGCGGGCCAGTTCGTTGCGGGGCAATGACTCGACGATCGAGTCGAAGCGGTAGTCGCCCACCCCAGGCAGGGGGTGCTCGGCGTTGCCGGGAAGCCCGCCGGGAACCCCCGGCAGACAGGCGACCGTCTCCACCGGCGCCCCCGGTCCGGCACCGAGGACGACCTGGTGCGAGGCGCCCAGCACCCGGAGTTCGACCGACAGCCCCGACACCTGGACGGTGCGGAGGGCGAGAGGGTCGACCAGCGGGTGGTTCAGGGTCCAGACCAGGTCGTCGGCGTTGGTGTCGACGAAGGGGGCGCTGATGGTCGCACGCATGGGGGCATCAGCTCCCGGGGAAGATCGTGAACGTACCGGCGTGGACCTTCTCGCCGGTGCTGACCTCCCAGTTCCCGTGGTCGAAGCGCTCGAATGCGAGCAGCTTGCCATCGGTGGACTCGTAGTCGGCGTAGTCCATGCCGCCCTCGGCCTTCAGACCGGTGGTCCCCTCGGAGCGGTAGGAGCCGGAGCCCTTCTCCTCGAGCTTGTAGGTGACACCTTCGAGCTCGATGTTCTTGCCCTGGGGCACCATGGTCAGGTCGGGGCGACCGGTCCACAGGGCCAGCTCCACGTCCGGGTCCTCCTCGACGGAGAGCCAGCGCTTGCCGCCCTCCACCTCCAGGAAGTGCTCGGACCAGGTGTAGCCGCCCTCGGACAGGCGCAGGGTGCCGCGGATCCAGGTGCGCTCGGTGCCCCAGTCGATCATGTCGCCGGCCTTGATGGCCCGCGGGTCACCGGCGGTGTCGGTGGTCGAGGAAGCGGCGAAGGGGTCCTGGGGCGGTGGGGGAGCGGTGTCCTGCTTCCGCGAGCGCGAGCGCTGCGTGTAGATCAGGACTCCGATCACGATCCCAACGATGAGAATCAGTAGGAGCAGGAGTTCGATCACCAGAGTTCCTCGTTTCGCGGTGGAGCACGTATATCGGTTCCGGGGGGCGGGGACCCTCTGTTCGCTGTGACGCCGGAACAGGGGTTCTGGTTCCGACAACGCTGCGATTCGGGAATCTTTCGCGTGGTCGAAGGGTTGACTTACGCCCCTTTGCCGTCGGTTCCTTCGTTCCTCGTCCGCCCACCCTAGGCGGTGGTCCGAACAAAGGGGGCGAAAAGGACAAAGCCCGCGCGGGTCGGCGCGGGCCCAATGGTATCGGAGCCGGTCAGAGGTGGTTCGGTGCGGTCGGGGTCAAGCCCGAGGATCGCCGGTCTCCAACGGAAGCGACTCGTCCCCGCCCCAACGGCTCCACGAACCCGGGTACAGACGGGTATGACCGTAACCGGCGTGTTCCAACGCCAGAAGGTCGTGGCAGGCGGTCACTCCCGAGCCGCAGTAGGCGGTGACGGTGCGCGCGGAGTCCGCGCCCAGGGCCGCGAAGCGCTCGCGCAAGGCCTCCGGTGCGGCCAACAGCCCGTCGGGGCCCAGGTTGGCGGGCCATTCGGCGCTGCGCGCCCCGGGGACGTGTCCCGCTCGCGCGTCCACGGGGGCCGGTTCGGCGCCGGTGAAGCGCCCGTATACGCGGGCGTCCAACAGCAGCCGGTCGGGGGCGGAGAGTTCCTCGCGCAGTTCCTCGGTGGTCACGATCCGGTCGGTGGGCCACGGGATCGCGGTCCGGTGCACGGGGTCGACCGTCACCTCTCCCTCCTCCAACGGGCCGGTCCAGCTCTGGAGGCCGCCGTCGAGGAAGGCGGCGGGGGTGCCGAGGGCGCGCAGCATCCACACCATCCGGGCGGCCACCGAACCCCCTGCGTCGTCGTAGACCACGACCGTGGTGGTGTCGCCGATGCCGAGCGCGCCGAGGGAGCGCGCGAAGTCCTCGGCGGAGGGCAGTGGGTGGCGCCCCCCGTCCGGGCTCGCGGGGGCGGCGAGATCGGTGTCCACGTCGGCGAACACGGCGCCGGGGACGTGCCCGGCCCGGTGCGCTTCGCGTCCCGAACGACCGTCCATGTACCAACGGGAGTCGACGAGGACGACCTGGTCACGGTGTTCGCGGAGCCAATCGGAGGATACGGCCACGGGAAGAGTCGGCTCTGACATGGTCGACAGCCTAGTGCGGGGAGTCGACGCCGGGCGGGTTTCGCGGGGTGGGTCGGAAGGCGACCAGGCCCAGCCCGGTCAGGAGCGGGACCGACAGCCATACCTGGTACCACAGGGCCGAGTCCAGGTTCGCCCAGGGCATGGTGCTGAGGGCGGTGGCCGCCACGAGACCGATGGCGAAGGTGGCGAGGCTACGCGAGGCGCCTCGGGGCGTTCGCGCGTCGGCCCACAGGAGGACCGCCAGGATCGCGGCGCCCGACAGCCACAGCACCAGGAAGATGCGGTGCCCGACCACGGAGGGGGTGTTCGCGTTCCAAACGAGCGAGACCAGGACGAGGGACACGGCGAACACCGCGCCGCCACCCAGATATGAGGGAAAGAGAGGCCGGGTGGGGGCCTGCGTGTGTACCTCCATGCACACGTCTGTGCCCGCGATGTCCGGAACTATGCGGTCCGTAACACTGTGTCCCGCGTCACTCCCGAGAGTGGGCGCGGTCGGCGCGGTGCACCTTGAGGATCCACCACAGCCCCAGGACCGGCAGGACCAGGGGGATGAACAGGTAGCCGCTGCCGAAGTGCGACCAGACGGTGTCCTCGGGGAAGATCCCGCTGGTGAACTCGGACAGGGCGCCCACCACCAGGACCCCGACCATCTCCACGGACACCGACACCAGTGCGACCTTGCGGGAGGTGCGGCCGGCGCGGGCCAGGCCGATCGCGGCCACGAGGTAGACGACACCGGCGAACACCGACAGTGCGTACGCCAGCGGGGCCTCCTCGAAGCGCGTCACCAGCTGGTAGGCGCCCCGAGCGGTGGCCGCCAGGGCGAAGACGGCGTACACGGCCACGAGAAGCCGCCCCGGCCCGGTGCGCAGGGTGCGGTCGGGGGGCAGGGGCGTGGTCTCGGTGTCAGACAACGGGGCTCCACAGCTGCTCGATGCGAACCAGCAGGACGGGGAGGATGAGGCAGGTGAAGGCGATCACCGCCGGCCCCCACTTGCTGCGCTCCATGAACCCCCACACCGCGCTGGCCGGAGGAAGGAGGGCGACGGTCGCCAGGTAGGAGACCACCATCGCCAGATCGTCGGGGCGGTCACCACCGACCATGGCGAAGACCATCGCGCCGACCTGGCCCAGGACCAAGAGCCACAGAACACCCATGCCGACCAGGTGGGGGACCAGCATCGGCTGGTCTCGGAAGGTCGAGACGAGGCACCACACGGCCATCGCCAACGACACCATCTGAATCAACATGGTCAGCCAGTCGACCACGTCGCCTCCGCTCGGGTACTTCCGGAACGTCCACCCATGTCAGCGGACCGCATGTCTACGACACACGGTAGTACGTGCGGAGTACCGCCCGGTACGGGTATCGGCGGCATCGAATGTGGTTCGGTGGCCGCTGGTCCCGCCGTGGTGTCGACGTTCGATCAGCGGGGCCAGTAGAAGACGTCCGTGGTCGCGGAGACCACCCGGGCCGGAAGTGCTTTTGTCATGCTCAGGAGTGCACGTCTGTACGGAGCTCTGCCGCTCGGGACAGGAACGTGCACACCTTTCCCGGCCTGCGTTCGACCTCACGAACCACGGACCACCCTTGAACATCTTGGTAGTAGCGAACCAAGGCCGGCGCGAACGTACCCCGCCGCACCACCCGGAAACCGCCGCGAGCCGCGTGGTCCAGCGCCCACCGGGCCAAGATGCACCCCAGCCTGCGGTCGGTCGGCCACGTCCACGTCGAGGCCAGGAACAGTGCCGGGATGGCTTGCTCTTCCCGGGTGAACCCCCACTCCGGTGACTCGGTGTACCCCTCTGTGTCAGGGTCAAGTGGGACACGAAGAACCGCGAGGCCGGTCATCTGGCCTTCACCCACCGAGAGTGGGAGGCGTTCCTCGGAGTGCTCCCGTAGTAGGCACAGCACAAGAGGCCCCGGTGACCAAACCGGGGCCTCTTCGTGTAACCAGAACAGGTCTGAGTCTACCTACGGAGGGTGGGCCGGGCCAGATACCTAGGCGTCTGTCCCGACGGGATGTCGAAGTTCGATCAGCGGGGCCAGTAGAAGACGTCCGTGGTCGCGGAGACCACCCGGGCCTGGGTGTCACCGAACTGGACCAGACGGATACGGACCCGGCGCCCCTCCGCCAGGTTGCCCTTCCATGAGTAGGTGAAGTGGCCTTGACCACCCTTGTGCATGGGGCTGTGCTGGGGGCGGTTGCGGGCGATCTTCCAGCTGCCGTCACCGTCGGACTCGTACTCGGTGGCGCGGATCTGCACCTCGGCGCCGGGGGTGACGTCCTCCAGGACCACCCCGACGGAGATGTCGTAGTGGGCGCCGTCGGTCTCCTCGACCCCCACGAGCGAGTAGAACTCGCCGGTCTCGCCGTCGTGCCGCCGGTCGAACGCCAGACTGACCCAGTCGCCGGGCTCCATGGACTGGGCGTCGTCCTTCTCGAACCTGCGGTGTCGGGGCATGTCGTCGTCTCCCTCTGTGTCGTCGGGGTCCTTGGCGAAGGTGCCGTCCTGTACGAGCTTGTAGGCCTTGTCTCCGGGGCAGGACGTGGAGATGAAGTCGCGGTGCCCCGAGACACTGCCCGCGATGGAGGTGTCGGGCTCCATGAGCCACTGCCGAAGGGCCCGGACGGCGTTGATCTGCTCGGGGGTGATGGGGTCCTTGGGGCCGGTGGCGAGCGTGCACGAGTAGTGACTGGTGTTGCCGCCGGGCTGGGCGGCCTGGGCGCGGTACAACCCCCGCCCCTCGATCACGTACCCGTGCGGGCACGCCATGAAGGAGTTGCCGGTGAAGTACACCGTGCCCCGTCGGCGGGCCAGCCAGGTCCCGTCGGGGGTGGTGGGACACCAGACGGGACCGTCGTGGCCTTCCCGGGTGAGGGTGACGTCCTCGGGGGCGAAGCGGTCCCGGTCTAGCAGGTCCACCCGGTTCGCGTCCCCTCCTTCGTGCCGGACGGCCGCCCTCCCGGCGAGGACGGCGGCGAACAACAAGGACTCGGCCACCGCCGGAGTGGGTGCGGGCAGCCTGCCCGACCCCTCGCCGCCGGTGTCGGATGCGGACCGCAGGAACAGGTCCAGCTGCGGGCCGGTCAGGGCGGACAGGAACCCGTACGAGGGCACCCCGTCCGGGGCGTGTTCGGTGATCTCTTCGGGGAGGGGGTCGTCGTGGTCGGCGTTGGTCCGTCGGGTCACGCAGGCGCGCGCGAGCCGTTCCACCAGGGCATCGGGCCACTTGGGCTCGGTGGGCGGTGTCTGGCAGGGCGCGGCCAGCGTGATCAGGTCCCCCGCACGCAGAGTCGCGCTGGTCGCCCACGCCCGCTGGGGTTCTCCGGCGGCGGAGGGGCGTTCGACGGGCCAGCGATGTTGTTCGGTGGTGAGGGAGGAATGGCCGGGCCCCTCCATCCGGACCAGCTCGCGGGGCATGGCGGGGAAGACGTTGACGGCGGTCAACGGCTGCCAACGGGAGGTGCCACTCGTGTGGTCGAGGGTGAGGACGAGGTCCCCCGCGGTGATCTCACGGAAGGTCCGCCACCCGTTCTCGGTGAGGATCTCGGTCTCGGTGTCGACGCAGTACCCGATGTCGGCCCAACCGCGTTCGGGGCCGGTGTGGAAGTCACGGGTGCCGCGCCAGTAGGACAGGCAGGCGGAGTGGTCCTTGCCCGCCAGGTTCTGGTCGGCTGAGTCGTAGTGGATGACCAGGCCGGAACGGGGGTTCGCCTGGTCGGCCGGGGAGCTGCCCCAGCCCAGATCGGACCTGGACACGTATTTGCTCGGTCGAGGCATACCTTCATTGTCCCCAGAATTGACTTCCCTTAGTGCTGATCCCATTACAACGGGCGATATGTCCAAAAAGTCGACCGCTTATGGGTGTGGTGAGGCGGGTGTTACTCGGCTCCGGTGCGTCACGATGGGAGATCCGAACCGTCCCTCGGAGGTGCCCGGTGCGCTCAGCCCACAACGTCAGCGTCGTCCGCGAGGCCGAACAGACGCTCATGGACCGCCTGCCCGAAGGCGCCCTCATGCGTCGTGCCGCCACCGGACTGGCGGTGCACTGCTCCCGGATATTGCCCAGGGTGTACGGCTCCCGGGTCACCCTCCTGGTGGGCAGCGGTGACAACGGCGGCGACGCCCTGTACGCGGGGGCCTCCCTGGCCGCCCGGGGTTCCCACGTGCGCGCGGTGGCCGCCGGGTCGCGGCTCCACCCGGGTGGTGTGTCGGCGCTGCGGCGCGCGGGCGGTCGCGTCCTGACCGTGGCGAAGGAGGGGGCCCTCCCCGACGACGTGCAGACCGCGCTCTTCGACACCGACCTGATCGTCGACGGGCTCGTCGGCATCGGTGGACGCGGGGGCCTGCGCGAACCCCACGCCGCGTTGGCCGCCCTGGCCGTGAACTCGCCGGCCCCGGTGGTCGCGGTGGACCTGCCCAGCGGCGTGGACGCCGACACCGGGGAGGTCGCCGGGCCCGCGATCGCCGCCGACGTCACGATCACCTTCGGCACGTACAAGCCGGGGCTGTTCGTCGACCCCGGCGCCGAACGGGCCGGAAGCGTCCACCTCGTCGACATCGGTCTCGGCCCGGAGCTGCCGGGGTCCGACCTCCTCCGTCCACAGGCTGTGGACATCGCGCGGCTGTTGCCCACACCGGGGGCGGAATCCGACAAGTACCGTCGGGGCGTACTCGCCGTGCGAGCCGGTTCCGATCGTTATCCGGGCGCCGCCGTCCTGTGCGTGGGTGGGGCGTTGCGTACCGGAGTGGGGATGGTCCGGTACGGCGGCGGGGAACAGGTGCTCTCCCAGGTGATCGCCCGTTGGCCGGAGACGGTCGGCGAGCGGCTGGACCCGCGAAACGGCGCCGACCTGGGCCCGGGACGCGTCGCGGCCGTCGTGGTCGGCTCCGGGCGAGGCACCGACCCCGCCGAAGTGGACGAGGTGAAGGCGGTGTTGGAGGGTGATCGGCCGGTGCTGCTCGACGCGGACGCCCTCACGTTGGTCGGCGCCGAGGAACACCTCGCCGCGCTGGTCCGAGACCGTTCGGCGCACACCCTGCTGACCCCGCACGCGGGTGAGCTGGCGCGGCTGTTGCCCGACACCGAACGCTCCGACATCGAGGCGCGCCGGCTGGAACACGTGTCCCACGCGGCCTCCCGGTATCGCGCGACCGTGCTGTTGAAGGGGTCGACGACGCTGATCGCCCATCCGGGCGCGCCGGTCGTGGCCAACCCGACGGGGACGCCGCTGCTCGCGACGGCGGGTTCGGGGGACGTGCTCTCGGGGATGGCGGGCGCGTTGCTGGCGGCGGGGCTGCACTCGCAGGAGGCCGCCCTGTGCGCCGCCTATCTGCACGGGCGGTCGGCCGTGTTGGCGCGTGACGGCGCCCCGATCAGTACCTCGGACCTGCTGGACGCGCTGCCCCTCGCCCTGGCCGAAGTGTTGGCGCAGGAGTAGGCGTGGGGTCGATTCGTCGGGAGCGTCCGCTGTTGTCCTGGATGTGACCCGGTATCCCTAAGGTGGGTGGCCGAAGGATCCCCCACCGGCACGGCAGTGCCCCGACCGGACAGGTCTTTCCGTGTCCTGGACCCCCCTTGTGTTGCTGTTCCTGTTCTGGGTCGTCGTCATCGCGATGGCGCTGTGGTCCGAACACCGGCGTTTCGTCGCAGCCAGAGTGCGCGTCCACGGTCCACCGCCGACCCGGGGCGATCTGCTGCGGGCGGCGTTCCTGCCCCACTCCCGGATGCTCTGGTGGGGCATGAGCAGCGGACTCTTCTGCCTGTTCACCTTGTCGATCGTGACCGACGTCGACCTCCACCACGCGGGGCTATTCGCCCTGGCCTATGGGGCGGTCGGTCTTGGCGGGGAGGGGCGGGAAGGGTGGGCGCTGCGGTCCGGGGTCGGGCCGGACGGCCGCCGCGACCCGGCGCGGTTCCACCCGGTGCCGGAGAGAGGAACCCTGTGGAACCCGGGGTGGGCGCTCCTGGGGATCGTCATCGCGACGGTCGTATTCGGCATGACGCTGTGGTGCCTACCGAATCCGATGTCGTCTGAGTCGTTTCCCCTGGTGTGGCGGATCGTCGTGCTTCTCCTCGTCCTTCCGGTCGCGTTCCTGGGCGTCTACGCGCTGCATTTGTCCCTGTCCCGGGTGCGCTTGGTGGGCACGTGGATCCAGGTGGTGCACCGAATCCACGTCACCTCCGTCCCGGTCGAGGCGCTGGACCGGGTCGAGGGTCGGCGGCTGCACCTGAGGGATGGGACGGTCGTCCACACCGGGGTCGACCTGGACGCCGAGCGGGTGTCGCGGTTCGCCGCCGGCCAGGCCGATCCGGGAGAACCCCGCGAGATCGAACGCGGGCGGGACATCCCGGGCGACCTGGCGCTCATCTGGGTGGGACTCTTCGTTGCCCTGCCCCTCTGACCTCCTGCGAATAGACAAGGCGCACCGGTGACGAGGAAACGAAGATCCGACAAGCCCCACAGGATCCCGGAGTGGAAGCTGAAGAAGGACCGGGAACGGGCCGACTTTCCGGCTTTCCCCACGCCATCGGTGTCACCCGAACCGAAGAAGGTACCGCCATGGCCTCCTTGGAGACGGGCCATCCGCCCCATCCTGTTGGTGGCCTTCCTCTTGGGGATCGTGCTGGTCCTGCTGGGCGTGATGTTGTGGGAGTCGTTTCAGGAGCGGGACGAACAGGCCGCCTTCACCGATCGGGGAGTCTCGACGACCGCGACCGTGGTGGGGGTGGTGCGCGGTGAAGCCGAGCTGCGTTTTCAGACCGAGGAAGGCGGTCGAGTCCAGGTCGTGGTTCCGGGCCCCTACTCCCACGACGATCCTCGTGAGTTGATGGTGCGCTACCTTCCGGAGGACCCCGAACGCGCACATCGAACGGACCATCCCGGCACACCCTGGTACCTGTTCCCCGCCGTACTGGCGTTCCTGGTCGTCTCCGGTGCCGGCCTGGGTGGATACGTACTGTTGCGGCGCCTTCGAGGCGGGCCCGCCCCATCGAGTGAGGCTGTCAGGACGCGCCGTCCGTTCGGGGAACGGGCGTTCTGGCCCCTGTTCGTCCTGTTCGTGGGCGCGGTCCTCTTGATCCCGGTGGGCTTCGTGACCGACATGGGTCTTCGGTACGCGGCGCTGATGGACTCCCGAGTGGTGGAGGCCACCGTGCTGGACGCGGGCAGGCAAGGGGGTTCACGAGGCGGCTGTCGGGGTTACGTGACCGTGGAGTACGAATCCCACGGTCTGCGATACGAGGACCGGATCCGTGTGTCCTGCCGAGACGCTGACGGTCATCGGGGCCAAGACACCGTGGCGGTGGAGTTCGGTGCGGATCGACCCGACGTCGTCCGTCTGGTCGGGGAGCCCCCGATCAGGTGAGTGCGGTGGCGCGCGGGTTCAGGGTGTCGAAGACGTGACCTGAGGGTTCTAAGGTCAGGTTTGAAGGCTCCCCATGTCGTCCCGACCGGACAGGCATCCCCCGTGAACCGTGTCCCCCCGCCGCCCGGGTTCAACGACCTCGCCCGTGAACTCGAAGCCCACCGCCGATCCCTTTCACCCCGGCCGCCGGCCAGGGACCGCTACCCCCTCTTCGTCCAGGTCGTGGTCCTGGTGTCCGGTGTCCTCATCGGAGTGGTCGTCGCTCTGGCCACCGACCAGGCGATGACCCGTGCCGCCTTCGAGGACGGAGTCACGGTGGAGGCGGTCGTGACGGGTGTCGATCACGGTGAACCGGTGGTCCGCTTCACCACCGACGAGGGCGCGGAGGTCACCACCACGGCCCGGGGCGAGCACACCCCCGACGATCCACCGGAACGACTCGTCCTCCATCTCCCCGACGCGCCGGAGCGGGCCGTCACCGCCGACCACCGGTGGCCGTGGCGGGGCGGAGCACTGCGTGTACAGCGTCACCGTGGAGTACGAGGCCGGAGAACTCACCTACCGGGACACCATCGTCGCCAGGCCCAGGGAACGGGCCGAGCAACTCATCCGTGCCGCCGAGGCCCCGGTCAGTTGGTCCTCGGACGACCCCACCGACCTGCGGGGTGAGTGGTGACCGAACGTCCCTCGCCCACCCCCGAGGTCCTCGAACTGACCCGTGTGCTGGCCGAGAGCCAAGAGACGCGTCGAGACACCGGGGGCACGGGATGTCTTGGCGGCTTCCTCATCGGCATACCGGTGATGTTGTTCACCCTCCTGTTGTCCTTCCCCGGGGCGGAAGCGGTCCGCGAGGCCTCCTTCGCTCTTGGTGAGACCCGCACCGCCGAGGCGAGCGTCGTCCAGGTCTCCTCGGGCGCCACGATCGTCAACTTCACCACCGAGGAGGGCGTAGACGTCCAGGCTCGGCTGCCTCAGGACCACGAACCCGACGACCCCCGCACCCTGGAGGTGACCTATCGGGTGGACGATCCGGGGCAGGCCCTCGCGGCCGATCGGCCCTGGTCACCCGCCCTCCTGATGTTTCCGGTGCTGCTGGTGATCTGGATCCTGTTCGAACTCTTCCACCGGCGTGGGTTGAGAGCCGGCCGGTTCTGGCGTCGCGTGCGAACCCTGACCATGGGCCCGCTGACCCGTATCGAACAGCGCAAGCGGCGCTACCAACGGGTACCGGCCTCCGGGAAGGACGGCCGCCCGGTGCGAGGCCCGTGGACGTCGGCCATCGTCGGAATGGTGCTACTCCTGGCGGGCCTGGTCATGGTAGGGGCGTCCCTGGGCGGCGGTCAGGGAGTATGGACGGTGCCCGCCTCCGTATCCCTGACCTTCGGGGTCACACTTCTACGCGCCGCCCTGTACCGGCACGCCGACGTCGCGCCGGTCACGACCCTGCCCCGGGTCTTCCGACCGGCGCCTCGCGGAGCCGTCCGCTGGATCGCCCCCGTACTGCTCGCGGGGACGCTCGCGGTCACGATCCCGACCCTGCCGATGGGTGATCGTGCCGTCGCCCCCGCTTTTGGAACCGAGGTGCTCGGGCGGGCCGAGATCGTGGAAAGCGGTTGTTTCCAGAGCAAGGGTGGATCCTGCCAGGCCTATGTGGTGATCGAGTACCGCGCCGATGGGATGCGGTACCGCGAAGAACTCGACGTGGAACTGTTGGGGATGGACGACCTCGTGAGGCAGGGCACCGTCGACATCGCCTGGGACCGAGAGGATCCCCGGCGGGTGCGGTTGGTGGACTGACCCTCCCCAGGATCAGGTGAGGGCGCGGGCGGCGTCCAGGCCCTTTTGGACGACGTCGGCGATGAAGTAGTCGCCGGGGTCGCGTGCGTCGTGCAGCAGATGCACCTTGGACTCGTCCACCCACATGAACTCGGTGTGCTTGCCGACCTCCAAGGTGGGACGGGCCAGGTCGCCCTCGACGCGGACCAGGTAGTCGATCTCGCGGCGGACGGCCCCGTCCCCCGGATCCCAGTCCAGGAGGCAAAGTTCGGCGAGCACCTCCGACAGGGTCCACCCGGTCTCCTCGGCGATCTCGCGGGTCAGGGCGTCGAGCATCCCCTCGCCCTCCTCGACGTGGCCGCCGACGACGTCCCAACAGTGTGGGAAGACCTTGCGGGTGGCCGACCTGCGCTGGGCGAAGACGTTGCCCCGCTCGTCGATGATCACGGCCGCGGCCACCCAACGGTGGCCATCGGCGGTGTCGGGGAACTCGATCCCCTCGGCGACACGGACGTTCACTCGTGCTCCTTCTTGTCGGCGCGCCGGGGCAGGCGCAGGGTCAGTAGTCGGGCGCGGGGCGCCAGGGTTCCGGCCAGGTCGAACACCGCTTCGCTGCGGGACTGGTCCTCGTCGAGCACGGAGAACAGGTTGACCCCCAGGTAGTAGGTGATCGCGGCGTAGGCGACCTCCCGCGCGGGCAGCAACCGTCCCAGGGGGGAGCCGCCCACCACACGCTCCCACTGCCCGGCGATGAAATCGATCCACGGTTCCGAACGCCGTCGGATCTCCTCGCGCAGTTCGGGTCTGCTCACGGCGGCGGCGACCAGCTGGGTGAACTCGGTGATGTAGCCGCGTTCCAGGTCGGTCCGGTGGATGCGGGTGGCGACCTCCACCAGTTCTTCGAGTGTGCGGGCGGACGACGCGAGCTCTTCGTACATGGCCATGCGTTCGGCGCTGGATCGGTCCAGTGCGGCCAGGAGCAGCTGGTCGACCCCGCCGAAGTGGTAGAAGACCAGCGCCGAGTTGGCCTCGGCCCGCGTGGCGATGGCCCGGGCCGAGGCCCCGGAGTACCCCTCTTCGCGCAGGACCTCGCTCGCCGCCGTGAGCAGGCGTTCCTTGGTCTCCTCGCTGCTTCTGCGGCCTCCGCCGCCACCTTTGGCCATGACCCTCCCTTTCGTCGATCTTCATCATACGGTTTAATCAAGTGATTAAATCGAGTGATTCAATCGCTCGGCCGAACGAGAGGAGAAGCCCATGACGGAACCACACGGCCCCGACGACCACCCCTCCGACGAGGAGGTCGCCGCGCGTTACGCCGCCGGCCGGCGCGCCGTACCCGGAACCCCGCCCGGCACGTGGTTCGAGGGGGAGACCAAGAACGACCTCAGACCCTCCGCCGCCCGCTGGATCCTCGCCGGGATCCTGGCGCTGGGCGTCTTCCCCCTGCTCGTGCTCCTTCGGATGACGAGCCTCGGCGGCCTGGACCAGACCGCCCTGTTCTACGTCGGACTCCCCGTCGTCCTCGCCCTGATCGTGGTGCTGACGGCCCGTCCCCAGAGCGCCGTCGGGGTGGCCATGGCCATCACCACCGTCATGCTGCTGCTCTCCGGGCCGGTGCTCGGCGAAGGACTGGTCTGCCTGGTCATCGCGGCCCCGCTGATCTACGGGCTGGTCGCCCTGGTCGCCTGGCTGGGCGTCGCCCTGGCCGGCCGGGACCTGGACGGCCCGCACGCCTTCGTCGCCGTCCCGGTCCTGTTCGCCCTCACCCTGGAGGGGGTCGCCGGCCTGTCCCTGCTGCCCCGGGAGGACACCGGGACGGGATCCGTGCTGGTTTCGGCCGCCCCCGAGCAGGTCGCCGCCGCGCTCGCCGCCCCGCCCGCCTATGAGGCCCCCGAGGCGTTCTTCCTGAGCGCGGTCCCCTTTCCCGAGCCGGTCGAGGCCGTGGGGGAGGGCCTGGACGTGGGCGAGGGCCGCCTGATCCGCTTCACCCCGCGCACCACCCTGGCCCTGGACGACGAACCCACCCCGCGCACCATGGAGCTGGAGGTCACCGAGAGCCGGATCAACGACGATGGCGGCCGGGTGGTCTTCGACGTCACCGAGGACACCACCCTCGCCCGTTGGCTGGACCTGCGCACCGCCACCGCCACCTGGGAACGGGAGGGCGATGGCACCAGGCTGACCTGGGAGTTCGACTACGCCCGCACCTACGATCCCTCCTGGTACTTCGGACCGATCCAGGCCTACGCCACCGACCTGGCCGCCGCCTACCTCGCCGACACCTTCGCGGAGGCCGCTCGGTGACCCCCGAACTCCCCGCCCTGCTCGTGCGCGGCCTGGGCCTGTTCCTGCCGCTCGTGGCGCTGATCGCGCTGTGCCTGTGGCGTGCCCCGACCCACCGCGAGACGGCGTCGATGATCGTGGCCTCCGCCTGGGCCCTGCTCACCCTCATCCCGCTGAACCTGTACGCGGTGCGTGCCGGCTGGTGGTCCTTCCACGCCGAAGGCGCCGTGTGGCGGGGACTGCCGGTGGACCTGACGCTGGCGTGGGTCCTGTTGTGGGGCGCCCTGCCCGCGCTGCTGCTGCGCCTGCTCCCCGTCCCCCTGATCACCGGGCTGCTGGTCTGGCTGGACGTGATCCTCATGCCGCTCGCCGAACCCGTGGTGGTGCTGGGGTCGTGGTGGTTGCTCGGTGAGATCCTGGGCGCGGCGCTGTGCCTGATCCCCGCTTCGCTGCTGGCCTACTGGACCCGGCACGAGCAACTGCTCACCGCGCGGATGTGGGCCCAGGCGCTGCTCGCGTTCGGGCTGACGGTGGTCCTGCCGGTGTACGTGTCGGCCACTCTGGTCCGGATCGAGCCGCCCACGCCCGAGACCGCGTCCGTCCTGGTCCAACTGCTGTTCCTCGCCGGCCTGCCCGGACTGGCCGCGGCCCGGGAGTTCGCCGCCGTGGGACGCGGCACCCCGCTGCCCTACGATCCACCCGAACGTCTGGTCACCAGCGGCCCCTACGCCTACGTGCGCAACCCGATGCAGCTCTCCATGGCGCTGGTGTACCTGGTGCTGGGCCTGTCGCACCCCGTACTGGCGCTCGGCGCGGTGGTCTGCTTCGCCTACGGGGCCGGGTTCGCCTCCTGGCACGAGGGCGGCCGGCTCCGCGCGGACTTCGGCTCGGCCTGGACCGGGTACCGGTCGGGGGTGCGCCCCTGGCTGCCCCGATGGCGGCCCTGGCCGGGTCGGACCGAGGGCACCCTGTACGTGGCGATGGACTGCGGGATGTGCCGCGGGGTGGGCAACCTGGTGGCGGCGCGTCGACCCACGGCGCTGCGCATGCGCCCGGCCGCGGACCACCCGGAGGTGTTGTACCGGCTCACCTACGAAACCGCCGACGGCGCGCGCTGGAGTGGCCTCGCGGCGTTGGCCCGGGCGATGGAACATCTGCACCTGGGGTGGGCCCTGACCGGCTGGGTCCTGTCTCTGCCGGTGGTGCGTCACTTCCTACAGCTGTGCGCGGACGCCTTCGGAGCCGGACCACGCCCTTCGCGCGAGCGACCCACCGCGCATGGTCCGACCGAACCCTTCGCCGTTATGCTCGTGCCTGGCCGCCCCCGTACCGGACCACCGCCGGGCTCCGGTGGCCCCACGTGATCCCCACCCCCCGGTACGAGGACACCCATGCAAGAACAGGCCATGCTCGCGCGCGATCTCGTGCTGCGCGTCTGCGCCGGACCGACCGAGTTCGACCCGCAGTGGGTCCGGGCCGGAGGCAAGGTCACCACGCCCTTCTCGGTGCCCCGGGACCGCAACCTCATCCGTGGGATCGTCGACGCGGGCCGGGCCCTGGGCGTGGAACGGCTCCTGGTCTGCCGTACCCGGGGCGAGTTCTCCTACGAACCGGTCACCGAGGTGCCGCCGCACACCGAGACCCTCGTCGACCTCATCCGGGGTTGGGGGAACGAACCCACCGACTTCCTCGTCTGCGTGGAGGACTTCTCCGCCGCCGTCCTGGTCGCCGCCAACGAACTCACCATCGCCTCCGGACCGGCCGACTTCGTCCGCGAGATCGTGGGCTCCGACATCCCCGGCGTTCGAGAGGAGTTCGCGGCCAAGGCGCAGCGCACCAAGCGCCCCGAGCTCTTGAGCGCCGCTCAGCGCTATCACTGCATCGAACCCGGCGCCCGGCACTCCCGGAACCGGGGCCCCGGACCCGACCTGTACGAACGTCTGTCGCGGCGGGCCGAGCGGGCCCGGGTGGGGTCCCCCCGGGCCGTGCGCTCGCTGCGCGCGGCGCGCGGCGGTTGGAACTGGCTCATGGTCGTGCTGCTGTTGGTGGCGCCGTTGAGCGCCCCGGAGCTCGGACCGGCCCTGCCCGTCCTGCTCCTGACCTTCGTCCTGCTGTTCCAACTGGCGTTCCTGGCGCGTTCGCGCACCGTGTCCTTCGCGACCCTGATGCGGGTGGCGGCCATCGGCGTGTTCTTGCTGTGGCCGGTGGCCCTGCTGGAGGGGGCGATCGTGGGGTTGGCCGGTCTGGAACCGTACGACGCGCTCGGCTACACCTACGTGGCGGTCACCGTGGAGGAAGCGGCGAAGTTGTCGCCGCTGCTGTTCTTCGCCTTCCTGGCCCGTCGGCGGATGCGTCGCCTGGCCGCCGTCGACTTCCTGCTGCTGGGCGCCGCGTCGGGGGCCGGGTTCCAGTCGGCCGAACGGCTGTTCACCGAGTTCTCCGTGCCGAACGCGAACTCTCCGGGCCTGTTCCTGCCCGGGGGGAGCACCATCTCCGGCCCCGGGGGCGAGGTGCTGGCGATCTTCTCCGGACACGCCGTCGTCACCGGGCTGATCGCCGGTGCCCTGGGCCTGGCCATCGTCGGCCGCCGCCGCTACGGGAACTGGACGTGGCTGCTGCCGCTCCTGGCCGTAGCGCTCGTGTACCTGGAACACCTGCACTTCAACGCACTTCTCGCGGCGGCCACCCTGGACCCGGTCTCGACCTTCCTGCATCGCGTGCTGGGCGGTGGCGCGCTCACCCCGTGGCTGTTGCTGCTGGTCCTGGTGTTCGCGGTGGGCATGGATCACCGGCTGATCGCCTCCGCGGCCGAGAGCACGCCCCCGCTGCCGGGTCGGGCTCCGCTGGCCCGCCTGCGCCGATGGGCGCACGGACGTTCGGTGTCCACGCGGGTGCGGGTGCCCGCCGACATCGCCCCCACCTTCCGTCGCACGGCCCTGGTCGGGGCGGACCTGCCGATCACCCTGGCCACCACCGTGACCGCCATCGTGCACGAGTTCGCCGCCGCCACCCGCGCCGCCCGGCGTGGTCCGGGCGCGCTCTGCGACACTCTGCGCTTCCTGCGCCGACGCCGGGCCAACGCCATGGGGGAGGCCCGGTCCCAGGGGCGGCCGTGGCGCCGCCACCCCTCGCAGGAGGAACTGGCCGGCCAGGCCCGTGAGCTGTCCTTTCGGCTGGGGCTGGCGGGTACCGCCACCGGAGCCGTCGCCGTGTCGGCCGCCGCCCTGGCGGTCCTGGTCGGTGTGACGCAGTGGGGCGCCTGGAGCGCGCCGGGCACCGCCGAACCCGCGTACGCGGTGGCGGCTCTGGACCACCTACAGAACTGGCTGGCCCGCGCCGGCACCGGCGGGATGGTGTGGACCGCTCTGGTCGGTGTGGCCCTGACCAGTCTGTTGTCCATGGGCAACGGGGTGCCCTACGCGCATCCCCGGATGCGCGAGTTCCTGCGCGCCCCCTCCGCCAACACCGGTGTCATCCTCGGCATGCTCGCCCCCGGTCAGGTGGGCTACGCGCTACCGGCCCTGGTCGGTCTGGCGCTGCCCCGCCGCGCCGACCGCCTCCTCACCCGCTGACCACCCACGGCCCGAACTCAGGCCCGATAGACGTCCCTGCGGTGGCGGATCGAATGGATCTCGATCAGGTCCTTGTCCGGTCGGATCCGATAGATGACCCTGTAGGTTCCCCGCCTAGCGGTGTGCAGGCCCGTAAAGGGGTCTTCGAGTGGCTTCCCCACACGCCAAGGGTTTTCCTTCAAAGGCCCGGAGATGAACTCGTAGGCGGCGGACGCGACGGATTCCGGGAGCTCTTCCGTCAGTGCTCGCCGCGCGGGACTTTTGTAAGCGATCCTCACGCGGCGGATCCCCTGTCCAAACGATGGCGCATCAGGGCGGCCATGTCCTCCTCGGTGGTGAACTCCTCGGAATCGATCGACTCGGCCAGGTCCGCTCGGGCTTCGGGGTCGGAGAGGATGCTCAACGTTTCCATCAGCGACTCGTACTGGGCCACGGACATCATGACGACGGCGGGCCGACCGTTCTTGGTGAAGGTGTAGTCGGCATGCTCGTTCTGGGCTCTCTCGGCGAGTTCGGCGATCTTGGCCTTGGCTTCAGTGATCGGAATGGTCTCCATGGCGGTCATTATAGTGACCGGTCTGAATTCCGTCCATGAGTCCTGGGCTCGGGCGCTCGTCAGCCGGCCGGGTCGATGTCGGTGATGCCCATCGGGGGAGCGAAGACCCGGACCGGGGGCGGGTCACCCTCGTAGGGCTCCACCCGGACCCGGATCAACTGACCGGTGCACCCCTGGCCCAACGATGACGTGCCCTCGTCCCGGGCCAGCGCGTTCGGATTGCCGTGCACGCAGGTCACGTCCGAACCCGAGGGGTCGTACCAAACGCCCGTGGACAGCTGCACCACGCCGGGGCGCGGCGCGTCGTCGACCACCACCCCGGCCAGGCACGAACCGCTCGGACCCGTCACCCGCACCACGTCACCGTCGGACACACCCGCCGCCTCGGCGTCCAAGGGGTGCATCCGCAACGGCGCCCTGCCGTGGACCTTCCGCGCGGCGCTGTACTTCCCCATGTCCTGCTGGCTGTGGAAGCGCTCGCGCGGCTGGTTGGCCACCAGTACCAGCGGCCGAGCCCGCCCCTCGGATCCGGTGTCGGTCACGGCCGGCCCCGGCAACCACACCGGGTGGCCTGGGCAGTCCTCGTAGCCGAACGAGGCGATGGTCTCCGAGTACAGCTCGATGCGCCCGCTCGGTGTCCGCAGCGGCCTGCCCTCGGGGTCCTCCCGGAAGTCGCCCATGAGCGCCTCGTCCTCTACCCGGCCCGGCATCTCCACCCGGCCCCGCTCCCAGAACCCGTCGAAGTCGGGGACCTCCAGGTCGCGGCGGGCCAGCATGGAACGCCACCGTTGGTAGGCCAGGCGCATCCACTCGCCGGAGGTGCGCCCCTCGGTGAACTCCTCCCGCACACCCAACCGTTCGGCCAGGTCGCTGTAGGTGTCGTACTCGTCGCGCGCCCGCCCGTGTGGTGATACCACCCGCGGCATCGCCCGCAGAGCCAGGTCGCCCTGGCTCGCCGCCATGTCGTCGCGCTCCAACACGGTGGTCGCCGGGATGACGATGTCGGCGTGCCGGGCCGTGGCCGTCCAGTGCGTCTCGTGCACCACCACGGTCTCCGGCCGCCCGAACGCCCGGGTCAGCCGGTTCAGGTCCTGGTGGTGGTGGAAGGGGTTGCCGCCCGCCCAGTACACGAGCCGGATGTCGGGGAAGCGCCGACGCTCCCCGTCGTAGTCGTAGGGTTCGTTCGGGTGCAACAGCATGTCGGAGACCTTGGCCACCGGGATCAGCGAGTCCACCGCGTTCGTGCCCTGCGGGAACCGCGGCAGTCCCACCGGGGTCGCGCCACCGCCGTAGTTGCCCATGGATCCGTACCCCGAGGCGAACCCGCCGCCGGGCAGCCCCACCTGTCCCAGGCAGCACGCCAACGCGAGCCCCGCCCACAGCGGCTGTTCGCCGTACCTGGCGCGCTGTACCGACCAGCCCACGTTGATCAGGGTGCGCTTGTGCGCCATCCGGTGCGCCAACGCCCGAATGTCCTCGGCGGGCACACCGCTCACCCGCTCCGCCCACTCGGGGGAACGCTCCACCCCGCCCGGCGTACCGTGTTCGTCGCGTTCGCCCGTCACGTAGGCGCGCAGCCGGTCGGCGCCGACGGTGTACCGGTCCAGGAACGCGGTATCGGCCAGACCCTCGTCGAACAGGACGTGGATCAGCGCCAGCAGCACGGCGGTGTCGGTCCCGGGCTTCAGCGACATCCACGTGCACTTGAGATCGTCGGAGGTGTCGTCACGCAAGGGGGACACCGACACGAACTCCACACCGGCGTCCGAGGCCGCGCGCATCGCCGGACCCGCCGTCTGCGCCGCCCGCCCGCCGGAGGCGATCCAGGTGTTGGACACCCGTAGCCCACCGAAGCTCACCAGGAGTTCGGTGTGCTCGCGGATCCGCTCCCAGGACGGCGCGCGGTGCAGCAGCCGGTTGGCGGCCGGGACGCCGATGATCCTCGGGAACAGCACCTCCACGGCCCCGTGGCTGTAAGTGGTGCGCGAGCGCGTGTACCCGCCGATGGTGTTGAGGAACCGGTGCAGCTGGCTCTGCGCGTGGTGGATCCGTCCCGCGCTGCCCCACCCGTAGGAACCGCCGAAGATCGCGGCGTTGCCGTGGCGGGTGCGTACCCGGTCCAGCTCGGCGGCGAGCAGGTCCAGAACCCTGGACCACTCCACCTCCACGTACTCCTCGTCGGGGTCGCCGCGCCGGGCGTCCGGGGCCGGGCCGTTCTCCAACCAACGGCGTCGCACCGCCGGCCGGGCCACCCGGGTGCGGTGGTGCTGGGCGTCCGGTGTGTTGGCCATCAACGGGGACGGAGCGGGATCACGAGGATCGGGGTGCACCCCCACCACTCGGTCGTTCTCCACATCGACCCGGTAGGCACCCCAATGGGTACTGGTCGGGTACGGCTGCACGGCCATGTCGCATTCCCCCGTGTGATCCCCGGACCCGCCCTCACCGGGCCCGGCCACACTCTACGCATCACACGGTGCGATGATGAGGCCCGCGAGCCCGGACGGGACCCGTCTCACACCACGGGCCGCAGAGCACGGACGGAACGGGGAGGACACGCCATGGCAGAACCGAGGTCGCGACGGTCGGTGCTCGCGGTACCGGGATCCAACCCCCGATTCGTCGAGAAGGCCCGGGGGCTGGACGTCGACGCCTTCTTTCTCGACCTGGAGGACGCGGTCGCGCCCTTGGAGAAGGAGACGGCGCGCACCACCGTGGTCGATGCGCTCGTCGAGGATGGATGGGGTGGCAAGGTCCGCTCCGTGCGGGTCAACGACGTCTCCACCGAATGGGCCTACCGCGACGTCATCACCGTGGTCGAGAACGCCGGCGCGCACCTGGACACCCTGGTCCTGCCCAAGGTGACCGCCGCCCGCGACGTCCACTGGCTCGACACGCTCCTCACCCAGATCGAACGCGCCGTGCGCCTGCCCATCGGCCGGATCGGTATCGAGGCGCAGATCGAGGACGCCAAGGGCCTGGTGAACGTGGACGAGATCGCGGCCGCCTCCCCACGGTTGGAGAGTCTCGTCTACGGGCCCGCCGACTTCATGGCCTCCCTCAACATGAAGAGCCTCGTGGTCGGTGAACAACCACCCGGATACGACACCGGCGACGCCTACCACCACGTCCTCATGCGCATCCTGGTGGCCGCCCGGGCCAACGGTATCCAGGCCATCGACGGCCCCTACCTGCAAATTCGTGACGTGGACGCGTTCCGCCGCGCCGCCGGGCGCACCTCCGCGCTCGGTTTCGACGGCAAGTGGGTGCTGCACCCGCTCCAGGTGACGGCCGCCAACGAGGTGTTCGCCCCCTCCCAGGAGGACTACGACCACGCCGAACTCATCCTCGACGCCTACGAGCACGCCACCACCGTGGACCGGCGCGGCGCCGTCATGCTGGGCGAGGAGATGCTCGACGAGGCCTCCCGGAAGATGGCGCTGGTGGTGGCCGGCAAGGGCCGCGCCGCCGGGCTGGCGCGCACCCGGGTCTTCGACCCGAACGCCTGACCCGAGCACCCGACCAGGACGCCACACCTCGTTCCCGAATACTTCTTACCGCTCTCTCACCCTGGTGGGAGAGCATGGGGGCATGGAAAGCACCGCCACCGTCCTGGTCGCCGACGACGACCGTGCCATCAGGGAGTCCCTGGAACGCGCCCTCCAACTGGAGGGGTACACGGTGCGCACCGTCGCCGACGGCGTCCAGGCCCTGGCGGCGGTCCACGCCGAACCCGTCGACCTGCTGGTCCTGGACGTGATGATGCCCGGCGTCGACGGCCTCGGGGTGGCCCGCGTACTGCGGGCCGAGCACGATCGCACGCCCATCCTCATGCTCACCGCGCGGGTCGAGACGCCCGACCGGGTGGCGGGACTGGACGCCGGTGCCGACGACTACCTCGCCAAACCCTTCGAACTCGACGAACTCCTCGCGCGGCTGCGCGCCCTGTTGCGCCGCGCCGCGCCCGTGCCGGAGGGGATCGACGATGAGGCGCCCCTGCGGGTGGGCGAACTGCGCCTGGACGCCCGCGCCCGGCGCGTGTGGCGCGGCGAACGCGAGGTGGAACTGTCCAAGACCGAGTTCGACCTGCTCGAACTGCTCATGCGCAACTCCGGCATCGTCCTGGACCACGCCACCATCTACGACCGCATCTGGGGTTACGACTTCGGCCCGGAGTCGAAGAACCTCGCGGTCTACATCAGCTATCTGCGGCGCAAGTTGGAGGATGGGGGACCGCCGCTGATCCAGACGGTCCGTGGTGTCGGATACACGCTGCGCCAGGGGTGATCCAAGGGTGTCCGTTCCTCATGGGGAGTCCGTTCCGGAGTCACGCGTCCAAGAGGCGAGGCGGCGCAGCGTCCTGCTCAACCCGGACGACTGGCGACTCGGAACCCGCTTCGCGGTGATGTTCGCGGCGGTCGCCGCCGTCACCATCGCCCTGATCGGCATGCTCGCCTACGGCACCGCCGCCTCGCTCATCCGCGCCGACGCCGAGGGCGAGTTCGACGACGCGTTGCAGAACCTGTCCCGCCAACTGATCGTTTCCGCGCAGGAGAGCGAGGAGGTGCAGGAGAACCGGCTCTCCTTCCTGGCCCCGGGCAGCCTGGACGCGCAGATCCTGGGCCCCGACGGAAGTTGGGCGCGGCTGCTCGCCAACCAGCACGAGACCTCCTCCTTCCACCCCGCCTCCGAGGACCTGGAGATCGCCCGGTCCGAAGAGCCCGGAGTGATCAGCCAGCGAGAGATCCAGGTTCAGGATCAGGCGTATCGGGTGGGCACCGTCTCGTTGGGCGAGGGACGCGGTGCCGTCCAACTGCTCCAACAACTGTCCCCGATCGAACAGATGATCGGCCGGTTGGCCACGCAGATCCTGTGGGTGGGCCTGTTCGTCGCCCTGTGCGCGGCCTCTGTCGGCTGGCTGGCGGGACACCGCGTCACCGGCCGGCTGGTCCGCCTGACCGAGGCCGCCGAGTACGTCAGTTCCACCGGCCGCCTCGACCCGGTCACCACCACGCGCAACGGCCGCGGCAACGGGGGAACCCCTGGCGACGGTGCCGGGGGTCCGGGTGTGGGCCCCGAGGAACCCGGACACGACGAGGTCGGCCGGCTCACCAGCGCCTTCAACGGTATGCTCGCCCGGCTGGCCCGCTCCAAGGACGAACAGCGCCGTCTGGTGCAGGACGCCGCGCACGAACTGCGCACCCCGCTCACCAGCCTGCGCACCAACGTGCAGGTCCTGGGCCGGGTGGAACGGCTCGCCCCGGACGCGCGCCAACGGCTCTTCGACGACCTCCAAGGCGAGACCAGGGAGCTCACCGTCCTGGTCAACGAGCTGGTCGGGCTGGCCACCGGCGACCACGAGGACGAGACCCGCAGCGCGGTGGCGCTCGCCGGCATCGCCGAGCGCGTCGCCACCCGGGCCCGACGTCGGACGGGCCGCGAGGTCCTCGTCGACGCCGACGACAGCCTCGTCTGGGGCCGTCCCGGAGCCCTGGAACGGGCGATGTCCAATCCCGTGGAGAACTCCGCCAAGTTCGACCCCGACGGAAACGGACCCATCGAGATCCGCGTCCGTGAGGGTGTGGTGGAGGTCCTGGACCGGGGCCCGGGCGTGGACCCCGACGAGATCCGCCACCTCTTCGAACGCTTCTACCGGGCCACCGTCGCCCGTGGCCTGCCCGGATCCGGGCTGGGTCTGTCCATGGTGTACGAGATCGCCCGCGACCACGGGGGAGAGGTGTTCGCCCGAAACCGCGAGGGCGGCGGCACCGTCATCGGGTTCGCCCTGCCGCCCTACCGGCCGACGGAGAACGAGGCGAGCGCCCCGACCGACGCGTCCACGTAGATGTGCGCGAAGCGCTCCAGCGAATCATCCAACCGATGCCGTGACGCCATGAGTCGGCTGTGCGCGCCCATGCGCGGCCGCTCCCGCTCGGCGGCCAGCACCGATTCCACCCTGTCGGCGAGCGCGTCGGGATCACCCGGCTCGTACAAGTAGCCGTTGTGACCCTCCTCCACCAGGTGGGGCAGGGCCATCGCGTCGGCCGCCACGACGGGCAGCCCGCTGGCCATGGCCTCCAACGTGGCGATGCTCTGCAACTCGGCGATGCCCGCGATGGTGAACACGTCCGCGCACCGGTAGACGTCCGGGAGGTCCTCGTGCGCCACGAAGCCGAGGAACCGGACCCGGTCGGTGACGCCCTCGGTCCGGGCCAGCTCCTCGGCCCTCTCGCGGTGCGTGCCCTGGCCGGCCAGCACCAGCTGGACGTCGGAGGTGCGGGCCACCGCCCGCACCAGTTCGTCGACGCGCTTCTCCTCGTCCAGACGACCCACGAACAGCATCGTGGGACGGTCGGGCAACCCGAACCGGGCGCGCAGCCGCAGGCGTTCGGCGACGACGGAACCCTCCGGTGGCGGTCGGAAGCGGTCCAGGTCGATTCCGCAGGAGACCGTCTCCACCGGATGGATGAACCCCTGTTCGCGCAGCAGCCGGGCGGCGGTCGGCGTCGGTGTGGTCACGTGCTCCACCCGGCCCAGGATCCGGTTCAGGTCCCACCAGGCCAGGCGCGCGGCGTAAGGGCGTAGGGACCACGGCATCCGCAGGTGGTCGAAGAGGTTCTCGGGCATGAAGTGGTTGGTGGCCACCACCGGTACGCCGTGGCCGTGCGCGGCGTCGGCCAACATCCGGCCGACGAGGAAGTGGTTCTGGATGTGCACGGCGTCCGGCCGCAATCGGTCCAGGAGCCGGTTCAGGTGGCCGCGTACACCCGCGGGCAGGGCCAGACGGACGCTCTCGTGCGCCAAGGAGGGCATGGACCGCAGCCGGTGCTCCACCACCCCGTACCGCTCCACCACGTGCGGGCGTCCGGTGGGCGAGGGACACAGCAGGTGCACCTCGACACCGCGTTCGGTCAGTCCCCGGGCGAGCCGAGCGGTGAAGTAGGCCGCGCCGTTGACGTCCGGGGGATAGGTATCGGTACCGATGAGGACCCTGGTCCGGCGGCGTCCGCCCTCGGAAGGGGCCGGACGCGTCGTCGCGGGCGGGTGGGGTGCGAAGGACGTGGACATACCGGATTCTCCTGGGGCTTCGCGCGGCCTGCCGTGGTGATCACGAGTGTGGGCCATCCGTATGGCCCGTCGCCGACCTTGCGGTGAACATGGGGGCGACCTCGGAAGTGGCGCACGGTCAACGGAACGATACTCTCCGTGTCCATTTCTGTCTCTCAGTCCCCAGGCGTGTGTTCGGGTCGTGGCCCGTACCCGACGATGCGGCCGGCGATACCGTGACCACCACGAAGGGGCGGCCCGGCGACAGCCGGACCGCCCCTTCGCTTCAGGGTCGGTTTCCCGTCGACCCATGGTCCCGCCGGAGCGACGCCCCCGTCGGCCTCTGGCGGAACCAAGCCGTGTTCGTCCTGTGTCTCCGCCGGCGTATCGACGCCGAACCACACACCCCCTGTGGTGCGGGGGCGGTTCACAGAACGGAACCTAGTCTTCCTCCTCGATCTCCTCGGTCGCGGACGCGGCGCTCTGCTCGCTCAGGGTGACCGTCACGTCCTCCGGGGTGTCCTCGCCCTTGGGCACAACACCCAGGGTCACCTCGTCACCGGGAGCATGGGCCCGGATCTGCGCGATGAGCTGGTCGGGGGAGTCGACGGCCTCACCGTCCAGTGACACCACCACGTCGCCGGTGGACAGACCGGCGTCGGCGGCGGCCCCGCCGTCGGTGACCTCCATGATCTCCGCGCCACCGCTCCGGCTCGGGGCGATGGTCGCCTGGATGGCCGGGTAGCTGGCGCTGCCCTCTTCCACCAGTTGCTCGGCGATCGGCCGGACCTGGTTGATCGGGATGGCGAAGCCCAGGCCCACCGAACCGCTCTCCTGAGAGAGCCCGGCGATGGCCGTGTTGATCCCGACCACCTCGCCGGCCATGTTCACCAACGGGCCACCGGAGTTGCCGGGGTTGATCGCCGCGTCCGTCTGGATGGCGTTGATCACGGTGGAGGTCTGCCCATCGCCGCTCTCTGTGGCTCCGGTGTTCACCGGCCGGTTGAGCGCGCTGACCACACCGGTCGTGACCGTGCCGGACAGACCCAGCGGAGAGCCGATGGCGACCACGTCGCCGCCCACGCCCACCTGGTCGGAGTCGCCCAGGGTGGCCGGGGTGAGGTCGTCCCGGCCCTCGGCCTGGATCACCGCGATGTCGGACACCGGGTCCACACCGAGGAGTTCGGCCTCCGCGGCGCTGCCGTCGTTGAACCGGACCTGGAGGGGCCCGTTCTCGGCCTCCGCCACCACGTGCGCGTTGGTGAGGATCTGTCCGTCCGACGACAGGATCACGCCGCTACCGCCGCCCGAACCGGTCTGGATAGAGACCACGCTCGGCAGGACCTGCTCGGCGACCTCGCCGACGGCCCCCTCGGTGGCGGTGCTTCCCTGTCGGCCGTCGAGCGCGCTGATCGGGTCCGCTCCGGGTACCAGGAAGGCGGTGCCCAGCGCGGCCGCCGGTCCGATGATCAGGCTGGTGACCAGGGCGGTCACCGCGGCGATCCCCACGATCTTGCCGGTGCCGCGCTTCTTGCGCTCGGACTCCGGTGGCGGGCCGAAGTGCGGTTGCCCGAACGGTCCCGGGGGCCGGGGCCCGCCGGGGTGACCACCGGCCGCGAAGGCGGCCGTCTGGTGCGGGGGGCCGGCCGGGCCGGGCTGCCCCGGTGCGGCGAAGGCCCCGTTGTTCGGCCCGGCGCCGTAGTGGCCCTGCGGCGGCTGCTGTGAGTGCGGCTGTTGCTGTTGTGGTTGTGGCTGTGGCTGTGGCTGTGGGGGAGGCATACCGGGTCCGGGGCGCGGTCCCCCCTGGTGCGGTCCGGTGTGCGGCCCCTGCCCGTGGAAGGCGTAGGAACCGTGGCCCGTGCCCTGGGGCTCGGTGGCCCAGCGAGGCCCAGTCTCCTCGGGTGGGGAGAAGCGAGGTGCGCCCGAACGTTCGGCCTCGTGGACCCCGGAGGCTTCGGGGGCCTCGGAGGCCGCGGCGGCCTCCAGCGCCTCGGATGTCTCCGGCGCGGTCTCGTTCACCGGGGCGGGGTCGCCCGCGGTGGCGCTCTGGTCCCGGTCTTCGGAGGCGAAGGAGTCCTGGACGGGGTGGTCCTCGGCGCCGGCGGTGTGCTCGGTACCCGCGCCGGACTCGTGGCCGTCGTTGGTTTCGTGGGGCTGCAACTCATCCTCCGTCAGATGGGACGATGTACTGACAAGCTTCATCATGTGGTGCGTGGGTTAAAAGAGGGTGAGAGCCCGCTACAGCGCGGTTTCGAGTTCTCCCCAGACGTGGCCGAGCGTCCTCGTGTTCGGTCGCCTCCGTGCCGAATGATCCACAATGTCCGGAACGATACCGTGCCCGTGCTCGATGACAGCGCAGGCGACTGGGAAGGTCCCCCGTGATCAATCTGGTTCTCGCCGACGATGAACACCTGGTGCGCGGGGCCATCGCCGCGCTGCTCGGCCTGGAGGAGGACATCCGGGTCGTCGCCGAGGTCGGCCGGGGCGACCAGGTGACCGACCTGGTCCTCGAACACGACGCGGACATCGCCGTGCTGGACATCGAGATGCCCGGCGCCACCGGCCTGGAGACCGCCGCGGAGCTCAAGGAACGCGCCCCCGGCTGCGGGGTCGTCATCCTCACCAGCTTCGGGCGCCCCGGCTACCTGCGCCGAGCCCTGTCCGCGGGGGCCCGCGGGTTCCTGGCCAAGGACGCACCGGTCGAGCAGCTCGCCGGCGCCATCCGCAAGGTCCACGAGGGCGGACGTTACATCGACACCGACCTGGCCGCCGCCGCGATGGTCGGTGGGGAGAGCCCCCTGACCGACCGGGAGGGCGAGGTGCTGCGAGCCGCCGCCGACGGGGCCACCGTCGCGGCGATCGCCGCGAAGCTGCACCTCACCGAGGGCACCGTTCGCAACTACCTGTCGAACGCCATCGGCAAGACCGGCGCCGAGAACCGCATGGCGGCCATCCGAACCGCCCAGGACATGGGCTGGCTCTGAAGGGGCGCCTTGACGGTCACAGGAACCGCAGCACCAACATGGCGGTGTCGTCGGCGTTGCCGCCCGGGGCGTACTCCTCCAGCTCGCGCTCGATCCGGCTGATCACCGCCTGGGCGGTCAGGCCGGCGGCGTGCGAGAAGATCTCCTCCAGCCCCTCGTCGCCGAGCATGTCGTTGCCGCTGCGCCGCTCGGTGACGCCGTCGGTCACCGCCAGCACCACCTCGCCCGGGTGGATGTCCACGCTCTCGGTGGTGAAGCCGACGTCCTCGAACGCGCCCAGCAACGGCTGGGAGCTGCCGAACGCCTCCACTCGCCCCTTCTGGTTCAGGCGCAACGGAAGTGGGTGTCCGGCCGAGACCATGCGCACGCGCATGCCGCCGGTTCCGTCGGTGGCCGGGGTCATCTCCCCGTAGAGCATGGTGAGGAACCGGGTCGAGGTGTTCTCGTCCAGGATCGCCATGTTCAACCGCTGCATGATGTGCGCGGGGGTGAACCCCTCCCGGGCCAGGGCGCGCAGCGTGTGTCGGGCCAGACCCGTGACGGCGGCGGCCTCCGGGCCGGTGCCGCACACGTCTCCGATCGCGAAGCACCACCGGCCGCTGGCGGAGAACACGTCGTAGAAGTCGCCGCCCACCTCGCTGCGTTCGTCCGAGGGCCGGTAGTACACCGCGTGGTCCACCCCCGGGATCACCGGCTCCTTGTCCTTGGGCGGCAGCAGGCTGCGCTGAAGGGCGGTGCTCATCGATGTGTGCCGCTCGTGCAGACGGGCGTTCTCCATCGCCGAGGCGACCCGACGGCTCAGGTCGTCGGCGACGTCCGCCTCCTCACGGGTGAAGTCGTCGCTCTCGTTCTTGCCGATGGTCATCCGACCCAGCTCTCGGCCGTGCGCGATCAACGGGATGCTGATCGCGGGTCCTCCGGCGGGTACACGCGACCACTGCTCCTCCGAACCCTCGGCGGCCAACTCCTGCGGGGTCCACAGGGGCTGCGGCTCACGCTGTTCCTTCGGTGGCAACGTGGTGAGCAGGGAACGCAGGATGTCGTTGAGGTTCTCGTCGCCGTGCACCACGTGGGTGAGTTTGGAGACCCCCAGTTCGTTGGTGGTGTGGATGGCGCACCAACGGCCCAGGCGCGAGGTGATGAGCTGCGCGGCCAGGGCGCCGGTCATCTTCTCGTCGAGGGTGCCGGCGAGCAGGTCACTGGCCTCGGCCAGGAAGCTCAACGAGGCGCGGCGGCTCAACTCCACCTCGGCCAGCCGGGCCCGCTCCACGGGCAGCGCGATGAGGTCCGCGCCCTCCTGGAGCCGTTTGGCCGCCGCCGGACCGAAGTGGCGGGCCCGGGTGGAGGCGACCGCCAACAGACCGGTCACCCGACCGTCGACGATCATCGGTGCCGTCACCAGCGACCGCATCCCGGCACGGGCCAGCGCGCCGCGACCGGCTCGGGCGATCATCAGGTCGTCGTTGATCACCGGGCCGGGCTCGGGCGCCGCGGACGGGAAGATCTCCTCGGTGCGCACACGGAGCGGACGCCAGTGCGCCCCGCCGGTCAGCCCGACCGCGGTACGCACCTCCCACATGGTCTCGTCGGAGGTCGCCAACGCGATGTAGGCGGCGTCACCGCCCAACGTCGAGGTGGAGTACTCCACCGTGCGTTCCAGCAGTTGCGGCAGGGTCAGGCGCGAACCCAACGCCGAGTCCAGCGCCGACCACGCGGGTGGACGCGCGGGACGGACGGTGCCTCGGCGCACCGGCGGCGACTCCAGGGACGGCGTCCCGTCGTTCTTGTCCTCTATGCGGAACCACACGGCCTTGTCGCTGCGCCCGTAGCTCACGCCCCAGCTGGAGGCGATGGCCGAGGCCAACGCCAGTCCCAGGCCACCGCTGCGCTGGTCCTCGGTCGAGGGAGAGGTGTCCACGGCGAGTGGACCCGCCTGCGGGACCGCCCTCTCGGGGGCCGAGTCGGTGACCATCACCTCCGTCGACCCCTCCGAACGGCGGACGGTGACCTCCAACGCGGAATCCGCGTGGATGACGGCATTGGTGACCAGTTCGCTGACGAGCAGGATGATGTCGTCGAACGGATCGGGCACACCCCAGCCGAGCAGGGTGTCGTGCACGAATTCTCGGGAGGCCGCCGCTGTCTCGGGAGTAGGAGGAAACTCCCGTCGAGCGACCTTCAACGCGTCTTGTACTACCAAGCCGTCGGTGTCCTTCGTCACTGGGCGCGAATGCCGGTGCCGGCAACTGCAACGATACGCGGGATCCACGAAGCGATGGCCGGGCCCCGCCTCACCGGGATCGTGGGCGCGAGTTCGTCGACCCACCTGTGCGAAATGGCGGGGCCGGTTAGTGTAAGACGACACATCCGCTTCTTTCGGGTGGTACCTCGCGACGATAGCGTGACGGGGTGTCACCAAGGCGCGCGGCCACGCGCGCTCCCCCGTGTCCCGTGCCCCGACCTGGTACGGGGCCGGCCCATCGTGCGGTGGGCCGAGTCGGGCCGTCCCCGGCACGCGGTGGTCGACGACCGAGGTGGCGTGCGGGATAGAGGAGGGGTACATGCCCGAGGCGGTCAAGGAAGTGGCCGACGACCAGCTCGACGAGATTCTCAGTGCTCTGTACCGGATGCGCGACGGCGACTTCAGTGTTCGACTCCGATCGCGCGGCAGCGGCAGGCTCAAGGAGATCACCTCCGTCTTCAACGAGGTCGTCGACCACAGCGAACAGCTCAGCTCCGAACTCCAGCGGGTCGGCGACGTCGTCCGCGAGGAGGGTCGGCTCAACGAGCGGGTCATCGTCCACCCGGCACGGGGCGCCTGGGGCAACAGCGCCCGGGCGCTGAACATGCTGCTGGACGAGGTCGCCGAACCCGTCACCGACGTGGCCCGGGTCCTGGACTCGGTGGCCGAGGGCGAGTTGAACCGACGGGCCTCCACCGAGTCCCGCAGCGGTGAGCTCCGCGGCGACCTGCTGCGTCTGGCCACCACGGTGAACCGGATGGCCGACCAGATGAGCGGCTTCACCCAGGAGGTCACCCGTGTGGCCCGTGAGGTGGGTACCGAGGGCAAGTTGGGCGGCAGCGCCAAGGTCGAGGGTGTCTCCGGCGCCTGGCGCGAGGTCACCGAATCGGTCAACCAGATGGCCTCCCGCCTCACCCTCCAGGTCCGCGACATCTCCACCGTCACCACCGCGGTCGCCCGCGGTGACCTGACCAAGAAGATCACCATCGACGTCCAGGGCGAGATGCTGGAGC
>NZ_BCSH01000005.1 GCF_001570765.1 Nocardiopsis listeri NBRC 13360
CAAGTTGGGCGGTCGCGCCAGCGTCAAGGGCGTGTCCGGCATCTGGAACGACCTCACCGAGAACGTCAACTCGATGTCGCACAACCTGACCACCCAGGTGCGCAACATCTCCGAGGTGACGACCGCGGTCGCCGCCGGTGACCTCACCAAGAAGATCGACGTCAACGCCCAGGGCGAGATCCTCGAAGTGAAGACCACGGTGAACACCATGGTCGACCAGCTGTCGGCCTTCGCCACGGAGGTCACGCGTGTGGCCCACGAGGTGGGCAGTCTGGGCCAGTTGGGCGGTCAGGCCAAGGTCGAGGGCGTCACCGGAACGTGGAAGCAGCTCACCGACAGCGTCAACGAGCTGGCCGGCAACCTCACCATTCAGGTGCGCGCCATCGCCGGGGTCGCCAACGCCGTCGCCAAGGGCGACCTGACCCGCAACATCCAGGTCGACACCCGCGGCGAGATGGAGGAGCTCAAGGCCAACATCAACCTGATGGTGTCCAACCTGCGCGAGACCACTTCGGTGCAGCGCGACGCCGACTGGCTCAAGTCCAACCTCGCCCGCATCTCCGGACACATCCAGGGGCACCGGGACCTCGACGAGCTGGCCCGCCTCATCATGAACGAGGTCACGCCGCTCATCGGCGCCCAGCACGGCGCCTGCTACCTGCCCGAGGACCAGGACCACGAGGGCGTCTTCCGGCTCTACGCGGGCTTCGGCTTCCAGCCCACCGAAAAGCGGCGACGCATCGTCAAGGGTCAGGGACTGGTGGGTGAGGCGCTCGCCCAACAGACCGAACAGCATGTCAGCAACATCCCGGCCGGGTACATCAACATCGAGTCGGGGCTCGGCGACGCCGTCCCCAACCATCTGTACATCGTTCCGATCGTGACCGAGGGCCGTTCTCTGGGCGTCGTGGAGTTCGCCTCCTTCGAGGAGTTCCGCGAGATCCACAAGAACTTCCTGCGCCAGCTGGTCTCGCTGCTGGGAACCACGATCAACACGATCCTGGCCAACAACCGCACCGAGCTGCTGCTCGAACAGTCCCAGCAGCTCACCAGCCAGCTGCGCGAGCGCTCCAACGAACTCCAGCGCCAGCAGGAGGAGCTGCGCGGCATGAACGCGGAGCTGCGGCAGAAGGCCACCCAGCTGGCCAACCAGAATCGCGCGATCGAGCTGCAGAACCAGCAGATCCAGCGTTCCCGGAACGCGTTGGAGGAGCGCGCGCACCAGCTACAGGTCTCGTCCAAGTACAAGTCCGAGTTCCTGGCGAACATGTCGCACGAGCTGCGCACGCCGCTCAACAGCCTGCTCATCCTGGCCCGCCTGCTCGCCGACAACGCAGAGCAGAACCTCACGCCCAAGCAGGTCGAGTTCGCCCAGACCATCCACAAGGCCGGCAGCGACCTGCTACTGCTCATCGATGAGATCCTCGACCTATCGAAGGTGGAGGCGGGCCGCGCCGAGGTGCAGCCCAGCGAGGTCTCCATCGCCCAGCTCGTCGACTACGTGGAGGCCACCTTCCGGCCGGTAACCGGCGAACAGGGACTCGCCTTCGCGGTGGACGTCTCCCCGGACATCCCCGAGACCCTGTGGACCGACGAGCAACGGCTCCAGCAGATCCTGCGCAACCTGCTCTCCAACGCCGTCAAGTTCACCTCGCAGGGCGAGGTGCGGCTGCTCATCGAACCGGCCTGGGCACTGGAGGACGCCGACCTCGACATGTTCGTCGAGAACGAAGAGGTCATCGCCTTCACGGTCGCCGACACCGGCATCGGCATCGCCGAGGACAAGCTCCAGGTGATCTTCGAGGCCTTCCACCAGGGTGACGGTGGGACCTCGCGACGATTCGGCGGCACCGGCCTGGGGCTGTCCATCAGCCGCAACTTCGCCCGCCTGCTCGGCGGTGAGATCCGGGTACAGAGCATCACCGGCCGGGGCTCCACCTTCACCCTGCTGCTGCCGGTGCGCCTGCCCGAGGACGCCGGGGAGGTCGTGGAACAGCCCCCGGCGCTGACCACGCCCGCCGAGCTGGAACAGGGACAGAGCTCCCTCGACCCGATCGGTGATGACGAACTCGACCTGCCCGACGAGGACTTCGACGCCGTGGTGGCGGCCCTGACCGATTCGAGTGTGCCCGAGGAACCGCTGCCCATGGTGCAGGTCCTCAAGAGCGCCGAACCCGAGGAACAGGGCAGGGAGGAAAAGGTCGAGGCCCGCCCCGACCCCGAGCGCCGGGCGATCCTGGCCGGCCAGCGCGTGCTCATCGTCGACGACGACGTGCGCAACGTGTTCGCGCTGACCAGCGCCCTGGAAGCACAGGGGCTGGAGGTCCTGTACGCCGACAACGGCCACTCCGGCATCGAGAGGCTGGAGGCCAACGAGGACATCTCACTGGTCCTGATGGACGTGATGATGCCGGAGCTGGACGGCAACCAGACCACCCAGCGCATCCGGGAGATGCCCCAGTTCGCCGACCTGCCGATCATCTCGCTGACCGCCAAGGCCATGCAGGGCGACCGGGAGCGCAGTCTGGCGGCCGGTGCCACCGACTACGTCACCAAACCGGTCGACCTCGACCACCTGTTGGACGTGATGCGTCGTTGGCTCACCGCAGACCCGGCGGAGACCCGGGCGGGCGCCGCGGCCGATGACCGCTCCGGTGACACGAACGGTTCCGCCGGCGTGCACAATGGCGACACAGGCCACGACGACGCCGGGGCGACCGGCGATGACGGCAACACCCCACCGCACGACTCGGAGTAAGAAGCAGTGACTCAGAAGGCCAACATCCTTCTCGTCGATGACCGGGACGAGAACCTCATCGCGCTGGAGGCGGCCCTCACCTCCCTCGACCAGAACCTGGTGCGGGCCAACTCCGGCGAGGAGGCGCTGAAGCACCTTCTGGGTACGGACTTCGCCGTGATCCTGCTCGACGTGATCATGCCGGGCATGGACGGTTTCGAGACCGCCGCGCACATCAAGCAGCGGGAGAAGACCAAGGACGTGCCGATCATCTTCCTGACCGCCCAGGAAGTCGATCGCCACCAGGTGTTCCGCGGTTACTCCTCCCGCGCGGTGGACTTCCTCATCAAGCCGTTCGACCCGTGGGTACTGCGCTCCAAGGTCGAGGTGTTCGTCGAACTGCACCAGCTCAAGGCGCAGATGCGCGAACAGGCCCGCTCGCTGCAACGGGTGCTCGGCCAGGAGAGCGGCGAACCCGGCAAGGCGCTCGTGGAACAGCTCGCCCAGCGTTCCCGGCAGGTCCAGTCGGACCTGGCCGACCTGCGCGAGCACATCGTCGGCAACTACCAGGAGATCGACCAGCCGTTGGTGGACGCCGTCCGCCGGGTGGACCGTTCGGCCTCCCGTCTGTCCACCCTCGTCGACACCCTGCACGGTCCCGAGGACTGAGACAGTGTTTGTTTTGGGCCTCCGCTAG
>NZ_BCSH01000006.1 GCF_001570765.1 Nocardiopsis listeri NBRC 13360
CCGGTAGGTCGGGCGGCCGTCGTGGGCACTAGTGCCGGCGGTGCCGGTAACGCCCAGAGGTGCTACTTCAAGGTGTGGACACGCCGATATCCCCACCCCGCCCGACAACCCCCAAGAACCAGAGCCCCCACCCGCCCCGGCCACCTCCACCCCCTGGAATCACTCATCTAGGGGATCAGGGATTCTCGGTCCGTCCTCGCATGGACGTGGCGGAGACCCGATCGTTCGGGGCCCCGCCACGTCGCCTCGCGGCCGAAGGTTCGGCCGTCATGGTGTGGATCGGTCACTCGGTGCTTCCGCCACCGTCTTCGGTTCCGGTGCCGCCACCGGAACCTTCACCACCTTCGGTTCCGGTGCCGGTGCCGTCGCCTTCGGTGCCGGTATCACCGCCGGAACCCTCTTCACCACCGCTACCGCCCTCGGAGCCGGTGTCACTCTCGGAGCCGCTACCGTCACCGGACCCGCTTCCCTCCTCGGACCCGCTGCCCTCTTCACCGCCGGCCCCCTCGCCACCGGAGCCCTCACCACCGGAGCCCTCGCTGCCGCCGGAGCCTTCCTCGGAACCACTCTCCTCGGCCGGGAGCTGTCCGCGGACCGCCCCGTCCGGGTAGTCGGCGGTGTGCGTGTCGACGTAGAAGTTCTCGGGGTTCTCCTCGATCTGGGCGACCGTGAAGCCCTCACCGGTGTCCGTGCCCTCTTCCGCGTCCTCCTCACCGGTGGTGAAGGGTCCCTGCACGCAACCAGAGCCGACCGAGGTGCCCTCGCCCTGGTCCTCCGGGTCGGGGAAGACCACACGCGGCGGACCGAACTCGCCTTCGGCCGCCTCGTGAAGATGGGTCGCGGTATCGGCCGAGCTCTCGAAGGGTTCGGTGACGCCGGAGAGCTCGATGTCGTAGCAGATGATCTCCTCATCGCTGTTGAGCCGCAGTCCGTAGGTCCCAGTCGCGCCCTCCTCGCCGTCGACCGACTGGTTCTCGGCGTCGACGACCATGTCCGGGGTCGCGTCGACCGTGAACTCGCTGGTGAACGTCTCGGGCTCTTGGACCTCCTGCCCGCCGTCCCCTTCGGAGCCCTCGGTCTCCTCCGTTCCTCCCGTTCCCTCGGTCTCCTCGGCCTGCTCCGTCGGCTCCATCCCCTCGGTCTGCTCCGCGTGCGCGACCGTCGACTGCGTCGCGGCCAGTAGACCCGCGGCGGCCGCGGCCATCGTCACGGTCATCCGCCCCACCGTCATCCTCATATCCGCTTCCCCTCATTCGGTGAAATGTGCGCGGACCCTCCTTTATGCAACGGGAATCGCTCCGACACTCACTCTGAGCCATCAACTCTCGGCAAAAACACCACATCTCCGCATCGCGGAACTGATGTTCGGCTCGCTTCGTACCCTCGGACCTCGGGAACGTGTTCCCCCGGAACCCCGTGCCTTGGGCGGTCATCGGAACGTGGTGGAACGCGGTCCGATATCGCCGGACCTGAGCGAGGAGAGGGACATCTTGACGGCAGATCTCGACCAGGCGTGGCGGGCCTTGGAGTCCGGTGACGTGGGCTCCGCGGTGAACTCACTACGTGGAGGGGCGGACGACCTCCGCCCGGCGGACGTCGGGCGCTTCGTGGGCGCGGTCGGACGCGCGGCGAACCTTCCCGACCTCAGCACGGCGGCGGAGGCGTTGGTGGAACGACCGGACGCCCCGCAGGCCTGCCACGACTTCGGTTACGCGTGTCTGGAGGCGGGCCTGCCGCACCTGGCGATCCCCGCGCTGCGAACGGGCCGGGCGAACGCGCCGGAGGCCGCCCCGATCCTGTGGGAACTCACCTCGGCGCTGGAGGACCTGGAGCGCCACGAGGACGCCGTACACGCGCTACGGACCTGGGACGGACCACTTCCGGACTGGCCCGGCGGATACCTCCTGGCGTACAACACGCTGTGCTCCGGCGACATCGACGTCGCACGCGAGCTCCTCGACCATCTCTCCACCCCCGAGGACGAGTCCTGGGATCTGGCCCACCACCGGATCACCCTCATGGTGGAAAGGGCCGAGGTGGCCCGGGAGACCGGTCCCATGGACCATCGTGATCTGCGTGGATGGCATTTCGCGCTGACGGGCGCCGTCCTGGGCCGGATTTCTCCACATGGTTTCGACGAGGGGATGGCCGGACGATTCGCCTACCTCGGCGACGGCTACGAGAGCTGTCGCACCGGGATCGCCGACCTCGTCGCGGTACTCGCCGCCGGCGGTCACGCTCCCGACGCGGTGATGCCCTTGCCGGACCGCTCCAGCCTCATCCTGGGGCTCGCCACCGCGCGACTGCTCGACCTGCCCGTTGTCCCGGTCGAGCCGGAACGCTCGGACGCCTTGGTCGTGGCCTACGACCTCACCGACACCGACATGGAACTTCGTCGGTCCCTCGTTCCTCGTTCGCCCGGTCAGGTCCTGTTCGAGCACGCTTCCTGCTGGTCCGATCCACCCGGTGTCGCCGCCGACGTGGTCTCGGTGCTGCACCAGACCGTGAACCCTCCCTGGGGCGGAAGCCTCCGCGTCGTGGACGGCGATCTCGTCCGGGACCCGGTCGACGAGCGTCCCGATGAGGAGATCGCCGAGGAGATCGTCGCGGTCGAACCGCGGGAGGGCGACCCCGAGGTGGTGCCCTTCACCGAGGCGGTGGCACGGAGGTGGGCGGACGGACCGAGGCTGCCCTCGATGACCTCCGGACCGGTGCGCAGCTCCAAGTTCGTCTGAGTTCCCGCCCCGACCCGGTGTCCCGGGTCTGGGCGGGCCGGTCGGTGGGTCGGGCCGGCGAATGGGCGAATGGACGAATGGTCGTGGTACCGGGTTGAAGCGCCTTGGGTGACCGTCGATCGACCGTCCCCACGGGCCATGCGTCTCGATTCGCCGGGCTTGGAACGCCACGACCTGCGACGTCGATTCGGGGTCGATTCGAGTTGTCCACAGGTTCCGGGGCGAAGACACGGGAAACCCGAATCTGTGGGTAAATGGAACGTATGGTCTCCCCTCGATCACTCTTCGCCAGGAACCCCGTCCGAACGACCCTCCTCCTCGGCCCGGCCTGTGCCCTGGCCTTGGGCACCTCCCTGATCGCCTCCCCGGCGCACGCCGTACCGGCCCCGGCCCCCACCTCCGCGCCGGCCCCGTCCGCCACCGCGATCACCTCGGAATTGCGGCCCGGTGACTCCGGTGAGCAGGTGCGCGCCCTCCAGGAACGGCTGAACGAACTCGGCTACTGGATCGACGGTTCGGACGGCGAGTTCGGCATGCACACCGAACACGCGGTCCTGGCCCTGCAAAAGGCCGCCGGCATCGACCGGGACGGCATCGTCGGCCCGGCCACCCGCGGTGCCCTCGACGAGGGCACCGTCCCCTCCGCCTCCTCCGATTCCGGCTCGGTGGTGGAGATCGACCTGGAACGGCAGTTGCTTCTGGTCGTCACCGACGGCGAGGTCCAGCGCGTCATCCACACCTCCACCGGTTCAGGTCAGCCCTACGAGGGCTCCGACGGCGACGAGCGGATCGCCGTCACCCCGGAGGGCTCCTACCCGGTCTTCCGTGAGGTCGACTCCTGGGACCCAGGACCCTACGGAGCGCTCTACCGACCCAAGTACTTCAACGGCGGCATCGCCGTGCACGGCTACCCGAGCGTCCCCGCGCAGCCGGCCTCCAGAGGTTGCGCCCGGGTCAGCCTGGCCGCCATGGACTGGTTGTGGGAGCAGGGACACCTGGACATCCACGCCACCGTCCTGGTGCGCTGAACCGATCGTCCACGCGGGGTCGGCCGGTGTGATCCGGACGACCCCGCCGGCACGGATGCGGGCTCTTGTCCCGGGTAGGACCGTTCCGTGCCCTTCCTCCTCGCCACCGAAGCCGGTGCCCCCGACCATCCCAACGAGGACTTCGCCGCGGTCACCACCACGTCCGCTGTGCTGCTCGATGGTGTCAGCGCCCCTCAGGATGAGGACAACGGTTGTTCGCACGGGGTCGCCTGGTACACGCGCAGGCTCGGGGCCCTGCTGTTGGCGGGGGTGGACTCCGGCCTCCCGATGCGCGAGGCGCTGGCGGAGGCGATCACGGCCGTGTCCGCCGCGCACGCGGGGACCTGCGACCTCACCGTTCAGGAGTCACCTTCGGCGACGGTGGTCGCGGTCCGTGTGCACGACGACGCCCTGGAGTACCTGGTGTTGTCCGATTCCGTGCTGCTGTCCCAGGACGACGGCCGAACCCGGGTGGTGGCCGACACGCGTCTCGACGACCTGCGCCCACGTGTGGGCCCGGGTACCGCGATCAGGGCCTGGCGCAACGTTCCGAACGGGTTCTGGACGGCGGGTGCCGATCCACGGGCCGCCGAAGAGGCGCTGACCGGCACGCTGCCCCGGGCGCCGTTCCTGGCGATGACCGACGGGGCGAGCCGGTCGGTGGAGGTCTTCGAGGACCTCTCCTGGTCCGAGATCTTCGCGTTGGCCCGGGAGCAGGGCCCCGATGCCCTGCTGAAGCGGGTGCGCGCCCTGGAAGGGGCCGACCCGTCGGGCCTCCGGTTCCCGCGTGGCAAGGTCCGGGACGACGCGACCGCCCTCTGGTGGAGCCCCTGACCTGGGACCGTTCGTGGTGGGAGCACCGACCATGGAAGCCCTAGTTTCGGCCTGGCCTGATATCCAGTTTCGGACATTCAATTCTATCCACGAGAAAGATCGTTTCCTCGACACGCCAGAGTGAACAGGGAAAAGAAAGTTACCGACATTACAGACGTTTTTGTCGATACACCAGATCACCTTTGCTCTGGTTCCCTGGAAAAGTCCTCAACGGGACGTCACGTACCGAAGCCCCCCTGCCCGAGAGAGACGTACGCCTCCCGTGAACCTGGGCGGCAAGCGCTTTCGCGCGTCCTCTTCATCCGGTACATTTCCCTGTAACCGATCGGTCGGTGTTCCCGCCACAACATCCCAATCCGACGGTCGACGTTCACGAAACACCCTTGTCCGCGCTCGTGTCGTACGAGCGCGGGAGCACCCTTTCCATGCCCTTGGCCGTCATCACGACAGCCGAAAAGGAGACCGAGTGAGTGTCCCAGACCTCCTCGAACCGACAGGCCCGAACCGTTCGCTGTACAGGTCCGGTCGGGTGGCCCGCGTCCGGGTCGACCTCATGAGCACGCCCACGACCGACGCCCACTCCGAATCGGAGCAGCGCCCCAACCCCAGGGACGCCCGCGACCCTGCGGAGTTCCTGCTGACCATGCGCCGCTACCTCGCCTGGGCCGGTGACTGGTCCTACCTGGAACTGGAGTACAAGTGCGGCGGTGTGGTCAGCGCCGAAAAGTTCCGCCGGGCCCTTGAGGGCACCGAGCTCCCCGGCTACGTGTTCCTGATGGCCTTCGTGACCGCCTGCGTCGGCACCGACGAGGGCGAACGTCTGCGGTGGGCCACCGCCTGGCACCGACTGCGCCGCGCGGCCCGTGCCGCCGAGGACGCCCGGTTGCGCGCGGCCTCGGAGCAGGACCAGAGCTGACCACTCGCCTGGGACCGTGACGGGCACCGGTCCCAGGCGACGTCCCTCGGAGAGCCGACGTCTCCTCGGAGAGCGCGGTGGGTCCCGCGCCGAATCGTTCGGGTGGCACATTCCCGAGCCGGCGACCGGTCGACCCCGCGCGGCCTCACCCCTTCCATCCTCGGAGTCCTGAGCACAACGCCCGCTTCGATCGGCTCCGACACGCGATGAAGGGCGTCCCCGCGACCCGACGAGCAGGTGGGTGAGCGCGCTCACGGATACGGGAAACCCGCAGTGGCAGGGTTTGTGGGCCTGTGGTTCGGATCACCCGGAATCCTTGGTCAAGTCGGGATCACCATCCCTTGGACATCCGTTGCACGCGGAAGTGTCCCCACGTCGGGCACATCCCAGGTGCCCCACCCGAAGGTGGCTCACGGCGCCGACCCAACACACGACCCCCGGGTCGCCCTGTACCTTCTTCCACCCTGTTCTGGAGGGCTCGTGAGCCTGACCACTGTGCGCCCGAACGCGGGCCCCAACGTACGCACCAACGTGCGCTCGGACACCGCCGTCGCGACTCCGACGCGGCCCACGACGCTGCTCGTACTCGTCCTGGCCGCGCTGTCCGCGATCGGGCCGCTCGCCACCGACCTGTACCTGCCGGCACTCCCGCAGATCGCCGCCGACCTGGGGTCGAGCGAATCCCGGGTGAAGCTCACCCTGACCGCCGTCATGGCCGGCCTGGCCCTGGGTCAGCTGGTCGCGGGTCCTCTCAGCGACCGTTGGGGGCGCCGTATGCCCCTCCTGGTCGGCACCGGTGTGTTCACCGCGGTGACCTTCGCGATCATGTTCGTGACGTCGACCGAGACGTTCATGGTGCTGCGGTTCGTGCAGGGGCTGGCCGCGGCGGCCGGCCTGGTGGTGTCCCGCGCGGTCGTGCGAGACGTGTTCCACGGCGACACCGCCGCCACCTTCTTCTCCCGGTTGATGCTGGTCACCGGGCTGGCGCCCATGCTCGGTCCGCTGCTCGGAGGGCAGCTCCTGTACCTGGGCCCTTGGCAGCTGATCTTCGGGACGCTGGGCCTGGCCGGCGCTCTCACGTTCGCGCTGGTGTACTTCTCCCTCCCGGAGAGCCTTCCCGAGGAGCGTCGCACCAGGCAGGACCCGCGTGTGCTCGCCCGGACCTTCGTTCGACTGCTGAGCGACCCCGGTTTCATCGCACCCACCGCCGTCCTGGCGTTGAGCTTCGGGATGAGCTTCACCTACATCTCGGCGTTCTCCTTCGTTTCACAGAACCAGTTCGACGCGACCGCCCAGCAGTTCAGTCTGGTCTTCGGGGTGACCACTCTCGGGATGATCCTCGGCAACCAGGTGAACGTGGCGCTGATCCGACGGATGGAGCTGCGCCGTCGGCTGGGCGTGGGGCTCCTGGGCGCCATCGCCTCGGTGCTGGTCATGGGTCTCCTGGCGGTCTCCGGGCACGCCGACCTGCTGAACGTCACCGCCGCGCTGTTCGTGATGATGCTCTTCACCGGGCTGATCTCGCCCAACGCCACGGCGATGGCACTCTCCGGGCAGCCCTCGGAGATCGCCGGAACGAGCTCGGCGCTGCTGGGCACGCTCCAGTTCGCGGTGGGCTCCGGCCTCGCGGCCACCGCCGGCCTGACCGGCGCCGCCACCCTGGGCAGCATGACCACGGTGATGCTGCTGACCGCGGTGGGCGCGCTGGCGGTGTTCCTGTACGCCGCCCGCCGCACCCCCGCCCCGGCCGTCTGAACGAACCCGACTCCGAGGGCCCCGACGTCGACGCGTCGGGGCCCTCTGCGCGTCCGGCCCCGGACCGGTGGGTTCGGAACCCTCCCACCTACCCTGGGAGGATGTCCGAAACGGCGATGACGATGGCGGAGGCCACTTGGCCCGGGGAGCTTCGTCCCTACCAACTCTCCGCCCTCGACGAGGTGGACCGCCGTTGGGGCCGTGGGGACCGGCGGACCTGGATCGTGCTCCCGCCGGGCTCGGGCAAGACCCTCGTCGGGCTGGAGGCCGCCCGAAGGCTGGGACGCCGAACCGTGGTGCTGGCGCCCAACACCGCCATCCAGGGCCAGTGGATCCGGCACTGGGAATCCTTCGAACGCCCCAAGGGCTGTGACGCCGGCGGTGACCGTTCACTGGGGGACGCCGTCAACGTGCTCACCTACCAGTCCCTGGCGGTCTTCGACCCCGACGCCGAAACGGACGACGAGGGACGCTCACCCACCCCCGTCAGTGACCGGCTGCACCCCAACGGCCGCGCCCTGATCGACGCCCTGCACGACGCGGGCCCGCTCACCCTTCTGCTCGACGAGTGCCATCACCTGTTGCAGGTGTGGGGTCGTCTTCTCGCCGAGATCCTCGACGAACTCCCGGACGCACACGTGATCGGGTTGACCGGCACACCGGCGGGCAGTCTCACCGGTACCGAACGCGATCTCGTCGACCGACTCTTCGCATCGCCCATCACCGGCGCGTCCATTCCCGCCCTGGTCCGCGACGGCTACCTGGCGCCCTTCGCCGAGCTCGTGTACGTCGTCGAACCCGCCCTCACCGAACACGAGTACCTCGCCGGTCAGGGCACCCGGTTCAGCACGATGTGCACCGACCTGCTCGAACCCGGGTTCGCGAGCACCGACTTCCTGCCCTGGTTGGACGCCCGTTTCGTCTCCCGCGACACCGCCGAGGGTGGGCGCCTGGGATGGGGGACCCTCGCCACGGACGACCCCGAACTCACCGACGCCGTGCTGCGGCTGCACCACGAGGGGCTGATCGCCCGACCGGACGGCGCCCGCGTGTACGAACAACATCGGCACCCGCCACGGGCGCAGGACTGGACGAGGCTGATCGGGGACTACGCCCACCACTGCCTGGACCCCGACACTCCACAGGACAAGGAGGCACGCGAACGGATCCGCGCCGCCCTGCCCTCCGTGGGATACCACCTGACCCGCCGTGGAATCCGCAGGGGCGCCTCACCGGTGGACCGGGTGCTGGCTCGCAGCTCCGCCAAGTCCCTGGCCACCGTGGACATCCTCGCCACGGAACGGGACGCCGTCGGAACGCGACTGCGCGCCCTGGTGCTGTGCGACCACGAGCGCGCCACCGCCCGAACCCCCGCGACGCTGCGCGGGGTGCTTGCCGACGACGCCGGTTCGGCCTGGCTCCAGGTGGCCCGGCTGGCCGAGGATCCTCGCACCCGCGACCTGGATCCCGTTCTGGTCACCGGACGCACCGTCGCCGCCGGTGCCGGCACCGCGACGGCGCTGCTGGACTTCGCCCGCGCGGAAGCGCCCAAGGCCGACCTTTCCATCCGTGAGCTGGACGGTCTGCACGTGGTCGAGGGTTCCTGGTCCTCGCGCACCTGGGTGGGGGTGGTGACGCGTTTCCTGGAAAGCGGACGTTCCCAGGTCCTGGTGGGCACGCGTGCCCTGCTAGGCGAGGGGTGGGACGCGCGCGGGGTCAACACGGTGGTGGACCTGACCACCGCCACCACCCCCACCGCCGTGGTGCAGAGCCGGGGGCGTGCGCTGCGGCTGGACCCGGAGTGGCCGGAGAAGGTCGCGCACACCTGGACCGTGGTGTGCGTGAGCCACGAACATCCGCGCGGGTCGGCCGACTGGGACCGGTTCGTGCGCAAACACGAGGGCTACCTGGGTGTGGGCGCCGACGGTGCGGTGATGAGCGGGGTCGCGCATGTGGACCCCGAGCTCTCGCCCTACGAACCGCCCACGGAGACGGCCCCGCTCAACACGCGAATGCTGGAGCGGGCGACCGATCGGGACGGCACCCGGGACCGATGGCGGCTCGGTACCGGCTACGAGGACACCTTGCTGCCGACGTTGCGGGTGTACGAGCGGCGAGAGCGCCGGGCCGAGACCACGGAAGCCGGAGTGGACGTGGCCGTGCCCGGACCACCCGAGGTGCTGGTGGGCGAACGGGGTATCGTGCCCACGCCCCGACGTCTCCCCGCGGGCCGGGACCTGCTTCCCACATGGGTGCTCGGTTCGCTCATGGCCGTGTGCCTGGTGGCGACGGCCTTCACAACGTGGCCGATCGCGCTCGCCCTCGTCTTCGGTACGGCCGCGGGCGTCCACTGGTGGCGGGCTCTCGGCCGGACCCACCGAGAGGCCGCACGTCTCAGATCCTTGGCACGCCGGCCGGTGGACACCTCCCGCTACGCGTGCGCGGTCGCCGAGGCCTTGTGTTCGGCGGACCTGTCCGACACCGGAGCGCGAGGGGTACGTGTGCACGTGGACACCGACGGGGTGTACCGGTTCACCCTGACCGACCCGGCTTCCGCGGAATTGTTCGCCGAATCCCTGGACGAGGTCCTCGCGCCCCTGATCGGCGACCCGCGCTATCTGATCCCCCGGCATGTGCTCACCACACCGACCGAGGGGGCGGGGGAAGACGCCACCATGGCGGTCCTGCACGCGGTGCCCTCGGCCCTGGCCCGCAACAAGAAGGGGGCGCTGGCCTTCGAGCGGGCGTGGAACCGGTGGGTCTCCCTGGGCGAGGCGGTGCACACGCGCAACGAGACGGGCCGGGCCCTACTGGCCGCGCACCAGGGCAGCGCACCGTTGGAAGTAACCACCGCCCGCCGCCTGGTCTGGGACTGAACGCGCCTTCAGACGCCCATCTTCGAGAACGGTTCACGCGAATTCCTCATCAATAGGAAAACATTACAAGCACCTCCTTTCGGAAAACGAGAATTAGTTATCCGATCGTCTCTCAAAGGAGTGCTTTAATCTCGCTTTACCGATCTAGCATCAATTGTCGGCGAATGCCCATGCGGTGAGAACCGGTGTGCTCGTTCGCCGTCGCCGCAGCCCAGCCGCTTCCAGTGCGCGTGCGACATCCCCCACCGGTCGTGGAACGGAAACGACCGGATGAGACGAAGTGAGGGTTCCTTGGCTCCCCGATCCCCCGAACACTCCCTACGCGCTGCCCAGGGCGCCGTGGCCTTCATCGCCTTCGGCGCGCTCACCCTGGCGGCGGCCCCCGCCCACGCCGACACCGGAGAGGTCGGTTACGCACGGGCGCACATCGCCGATGATGCCCGCATCCAGTTGTTCGGTCCTCGGGGCGGTGACGTCCACGGCACCTATCGCTACCTGGACGCCTACGAGGACGAGATCTTCGCCGACTCCCGGACCAGCATCCTGGTGGACGTGGACACGGACGAACTCTTCTCACGTGTGCTCTTCGAGGAACTGCGCGTCGAACTCACCAAGGGCGACGTCGAGGCCATGCGTGAGGCGGCCTCCGGTGGCGTCTCCCGACCGGGCTTGGAGAACGCTGAGGGTTCCTCCGAAGAGCCCGTCCTCCATGCCTCCTTCACCGGCACCACGATCGAGACGCATCGGAACTGGGCCGGCGACGAGGAGTTCGTCCACGACGCGGGCGAGAGCTCCGTGGAGGTGAACGAGATCGGCGCCGAGTTCTCGTTCGTCACCAACACCTCCCCCTGGGAGGAGAGCATCGAAGGCACGCCCCTGTGGGGCGCCCACCACTCCCTCGAACTCGTCGTGGACTTCCCCGAGGAGGGGTTCAGCGTCACCTACGGGATCGGGGACACCTGGGTCGCAGGCGACCTTCCGCCCGAGGAAGACGACGGAGACGAAGGCGGGGAGGACGACGAGAACGAAGGTGGGGACGGGGGCGACACCGGCGGCGAGGAGGGCGGCAAAGGTGACACCGATCCCGATGAGTCCGAGGATTCCGATGACGAGGGCGACCAGGACGAGCAGGGCGATCAGGGCGGCTCCGACCCCGAGAAGGACACTGAGGCCCCGGCCGACGAGAAGCCCGGCAAGGAAGACGACCTGGCCCGGACCGGTGTGCCCGTCCTCGGCCTGATCGCCGCAGGCACCGCGATCGCCGCCGGGGGTGGCGCCGCCGCCTACCTGGCCCGCCGCAGGAAGAACTCCGCTCCGGAAAAGGCGACGAACACCCCGGAGAACGCCGAGGGTTGATCCCGTCGAGGACCTCTGGGCACGTGTGAAGTACCAACGGGGCGGCCCGTCACAGGGCCGCCCCGTTCCCGTTCTCAGGACCGGGGAAAGTAGGAGTCCACGAAGGGGTTGCGGAACTTCCCGGTCGGGTCGAAGCGCTCCAGCAGGCCGGCGAAGTCGGCCGCCCGTTCGTACCTACCGACGACCTCCAGGGGCCGCAGTGTCGTGAGCTTGCCCCAGTGCGGGCGCGCGCCCAGCGGGGCGAGCCGTTCCTCCACCTCCCGAAGGACCGGGGTCACCGCCTCCGGGTTCCGATGCCAGGTGAAGTGGAAGGTCACCGAGTCGCGGCCGTGAGCGGGGCTCAGCCACAGGTCATCGGCGCGGACCGTGCGCACCTCCCCGACGTACAGCACCGGGGCGACGCGATGGCCGATCTCTGCGAGCGCCGCGAAGGCCTCGGGAGCGGCTTCCCGAGGCAGGTAGAGCTCGGACTGGAGTTCGGCACCGGCGCTCGGGGGCAGTTCCGGACGAAAGTGCGGCAGCCGATCACACCACGGGCCGGGCACGTCCAGCTGTTCGGTGGCGGGTTCGGTGGGCCACCCCGGGACCGGGTGCTGGGGAACGTTCGCCGTACGTCCGCCGGACCACGCGTCCCCGGGCTCGTCCACGCGTCGCTTCAGCCAGACCCTTCCGGTTCGCTCGCGCCAGTCGGTGAACAGGCTGACACTGTAGGCGGCCCCGAAGACAGCGTCGAAGTTCTCCGCGACCTCGTCCAGGGGCACGTCGAGTCGGACCCGCTGGGAGACCTCGAAGGTGGGTTCGGTCTCCAGGGTGAGCCGGGTGACGATCCCCAACGCGCCGAGCGCCACGACCGCTCCGGGAAAGGCGTCGTCGCCCCGGCCCAACCGGACCGTCTCCCCATCGGCGCCCATCAGTTCGATCTCGCGGACCGCCGCGGCCAGGCACCGTTGTCGGTCACCGGACCCATGCGTGCCGGTGGCGCAGGAGCCAGCCACCGAGATGTGCGGCAACGACGCCAGGTTGCCCAGCGCGAGCCCCCTCCGGTGCAGCTCTGCGGCCAGGTCCGCGTACCGGGTGCCACCGGAGACGGTGACGGTGTCCCCGCCGACCTCGATCTCCTTGGGGAGCGCGTCCAACCGGACCAGGTCGTGTTCGGAATCCGCGACCTGGTTGAAGGAGTGCCCGCTGCCCAACGCCCGAATCCGTGTGGTCTGCCGAACCAGGGACGAGAGTTCGTCGACACTGGCCGGCCGGTGGATACGCGGGCTGGTGTAGGTGAGGTTGCCGGCCCAGTTACGGGCCGGCGTGGTCGAGGCGGTCATGGGGCCTCCAGAGGGGGTCACCATCTGGGAGCGTTCCCAGAGTTCGGATCGGGCACGCTACCAGACCGGCCTTCCGAGCCAACGGCAACCGAAGAGGGCATGGGAGCGTCCTACCCGGCGTCCCCCGGCATCGAGGAGAACCATGTCCCCCGTCCAGATCATCCGCACCGTGGCCACCGCCCTGATCGCCGCTGGTGGTGCACTCGGACTGGTCCCCACCGGCCCCTGCGGAGCGGGCTGGTGGTCCTTCCCCATGCCTCGTGGATATGCCGGCTTCGGATCGTTCAACAGCGAGGACCTGCCCCACCAGACCACCATCGGGCTGAGCGGGTGCGAAACGGCCTTGGCCCCGGTGGGTTCGTGGGCCATCGCCCTGATCGCGGCCGGTATCGCGCTGCTCGTGACCCTACGAATGAACGCCCGGAACAGAACGACGGAGAAGCCGCAGGAGTAGGCGAGAAGTTCCGGTGGCACCGAAGAAACCACCCGAGCCGATCCCACGATCCGGACGGCTGTGGGTTCGATGCGCCACAAAAGAAGCCGCCCGGGCTGCTTGCGCAGTTCGGGCGGCTGCGGGTTCAAGGCAGCACAAAAGCGACCGCCGGGCTGCTTGCACATACCCGGCGGTCGCTCCACTGTCTCAAGGTGGCGCACTCGGGAGGATTCGAACCCCCAACCTTCTGATCCGTAGTCAGATGCTCTATCCATTGAGCTACGAGTGCAGGTTTTCAGTTGTGTGTCGCTTGTTCGAGCTGCGCTCTCCCTTGCGACGTCTCCGACTCTATCACGCCATGGGAGTGGGTTCGCTCCAATTATCGGTGTGACGCGGGCCATGCGGACGCCGCCGGTGGGCCGGCGGCGTCCGGGCAGGTCAGACCGCTTCCTCCACGGAGGCCGCCCACAGTTCGAGGGCGGTGTCGACCTGGTCGCCGTCGACGATCAGCGCCGGGATGAACCGGACGACGTTGCCGGCCGGGCCGCAGGTCAGCAGAAGCAGACCGTTCTGGGCGGCGGCCTGCTGGGCACGCTGGGCGGTCTCCCCGTCGGGTGAACCATCGGCCTTCACGAACTCGCAGGCCTGCATCAGGCCGCGACCCCGCACGTCGCCGATGGCCGGGTTGGCCTCGGCGATCTTGGCCAGACCTTGCTGGAGGCGCTCGCCCTGGCGGGCGGCGTTCTCCACCAGCCCCTCTTCCTGGATGACGTCCAGGGTGGCCAGGGCACCGGCGCAGGCGACGGCGTTGCCGCCGTAGGTCCCGCCCTGGGATCCCGGCCAGGCCTTGTCCATGATCGCGCTGGAAGCGGCGATGGCGGAGAGCGGGAACCCGCTGGCGAGCCCCTTGGCCGTGATGACGATGTCCGGGCGAACGCCGGAGGGCTCGTGCCCCCAGAACGTTCCGGTGCGGCCGAAACCGGTCTGCACCTCGTCCAGGACCAGCAGGAACCCGTGCTGGTCGGCGCGCTCGCGCAGGCCTTGGAGGAACGCGTCCGGGACGGGAACGTAGCCGCCCTCTCCGAGGACCGGTTCGATGAACACCGCCGCGGTGTCCTTGGGCGAGGTGACCGTGGCGAACTGGTAGTCGAGCTCGCGCAGGGCGTAGGCGACGGCGTCGGCCTCGGACATGCCCAGCCGGTAGGCGTACGGGAAGGGCGTTACCACGACACCGGGGACGAGCGGCCCGATGCCCGCGCGGATCTTGGTGCCGGAGGTGGTCAGGGAGGCGGCGCCCATGGTGCGCCCGTGGAAGGAGCCCTGGAAGACGACGGCGTTCTGGCGTCCGGTGGCCTGGCGGGCCAGGCGCAGGGCCGCTTCGACCGCCTCACTGCCGGAGTTGACGTAGAACAGCCGATCGACGCCCTCGGGCAGGACCTCGCCGAGGCGTTCGGTGAGTCGCAGCAGGGGACGATGCATAACGGTGGTGTACTGGCCGTGGATCAGGGTCGCGACCTGTTCCTGGGCGGCGGCGACCACCTTGGGGTGGCAGTGTCCGGTGCTGGTCACACCGATCCCGGCCGTGAAGTCCAGGAAACGGCGGTCGTCCTCGTCGTAGATGTAGACACCCTCACCTCGTGCGGCGACGACCGGGGTCGCCTGCTTGAGGACCGGGGAAAGCTCCGCCATGCGATGGCCTCAATTCCTTGTATCGGGTTCCGTAGGATTGTTGACAATCGACACTGCTATGGAAACATCCGGGACGCGGCGGTGTCCAGCGGACGCACGCCGGGCAGTTCTCTGACCACAAGTCGACTGAGGAGCAAGACATGTCGGATCGGGAAGCACGGGTCGTCGCACAGGTGAACAAGATGCTCTTCCTCGGGGGGAAGTGGCGTGAGGCGTCCACGGGGTCCACATTCCCCGTGGAGGACCCTTCCACCCGCAAGGTTCTGTGCGATGTCGCCGACGCGGGTAAGGAGGACGGCCTCGAAGCATTGGACGTCGCGACGCGTGTCCAGCCGGAGTGGGCCAAGACCTCGCCCCGGGAGCGCGGCGAGATCCTGTACCGGAGCTACCAACTGCTGATGGAGCGCCAGGAGGACTTGGCGGTTCTGATGACCCTAGAGATGGGCAAGCCACTCGCGGAGGCACGCGGCGAGATCGCCTACGCCGCCGAGTTCTTCCGCTGGTTCTCCGAGGAGGCCGTGCGGGTCGAGGGTGGTTTCTCCATCTCACCGGACGGTAAGTCGCGATTCCTCGTCATGCGACAGCCGGTCGGCCCCTGCATGCTCATCACCCCTTGGAACTTCCCCATGGCGATGGGAACCCGCAAGATCGGGCCGGCCATCGCGGCGGGGTGCACGATGATCCTCAAGCCGGCCCAGCAGACCCCTCTGTCGGCGCTGGCCCTGGCCGACATCCTCACCGAGGCGGGTCTGCCGGAAGGGGTCCTGAGCGTCCTGCCCACCACGGACGCGGGCGGGCTCACCGAACCCCTGCTCACCGACGGCCGGATCCGCAAGGTGTCGTTCACGGGATCGACGGCGGTGGGCCGCAAGCTGCTGGAGCAGAGCGCCGGCCAGGTACTGCGCACCTCCATGGAGCTGGGCGGCAACGCGCCCTTCATCGTCTTCGACGACGCCGACCTGGACGCGGCCGTGGACGGTGCGATGCTCGCCAAGATGCGCAACATCGGGGAGGCGTGCACGGCGGCCAACCGGATCTACGCCCAGTCGGGAATCGCGGAGGAGTTCTCGGCCCGGCTCAGCGAGCGCATGGGCGCGCTCCGGTCGGGCCGTGGGGTGGAGGACAACGTGGACGTGGGTCCGCTGATCGACGAGAAGGCTCGGCGGAAGGTGCAGGACCTGGTCGACGACGCCGTCGAACGTGGGGCGAACGTACTGGTGGGCGGCGGCCCCGGGGAGGGTCCCGGGCACTTCTACCAGCCGACGGTGCTGGCGAACGTGCCGTTCGCGGCGGAGCTGTCCACCACCGAGATCTTCGGCCCGGTGGCCCCGGTGATGCCCTTCGACACCGAGGAGGAAGTGCTCCACGCCGCCAACGACACCGAGTACGGCCTGGTCAGCTACCTGTACACGCGGGACCTGAACCGTGCGTTCCGGGTCAGTGAGGCCCTGGAGACCGGCATGGTCGGCCTGAACCAGGGTGTGGTCTCCAACCCGGCGGCCCCGTTCGGCGGGGTGAAGCACTCCGGCCTGGGACGCGAAGGTGGCCGGGTCGGTATCGACGAGTTCCTCGACATGAAGTACGTCGGGATCGGCGGGCTTTCCTAGTCGAACCCGGTCGAACACTCGGGCATGGGCCGCCGCGCTTCGGAGCACGGCGGCCCTTTTCGCGGCCGACCCGGAAGGAGCGCGGCTTCCCATCACCGCCACGGCGAGGGGCCGGGTACCGCACGTCGCGACACCCGGCTCCTTCGGCCGTTCTCCGGCCCGTTCAGTCCTTCGTGGTGGACTCGGGAAGTTCCTCGTCGTCCCCGGGTCCGTTGCCGCCCTCGGCGTTGATCCGTTCGACGGTGTCGATCATGTGCGACTCGATCAGGGCGAGCAGACGTTCCTCCTCGCCCTCGACGATCGTGTCCAGGATCCGCCGGTGCTCCTCTAGGAGTTCCTCCGGTTCCGGGTAGACGTCCTGCATCACCGTCAGGCACATACGGGTCTCCACCAGCAGTGTCTGCGCCATGCGCTCCAATCGGGAGTTGCCCGAGCAGCTGACCAGGGCCCGGTGGAATTCCTGGTCGGCGTCGCTCATCTCCTCGCGGTCCCCCTTGGCCGCGGCCTGCGCCAACCGGTCGACGGCGGGGGTGAGGCGGGCCAGGGCCTCGCCCCGGTTGCCCCTCATGATCAGCTCGCACGCGGCACGTTCCACCGCGAGTCGGGCGACGTAGATGTCCCGCACGTCCGTGGGGGTCAACTCGCACACGAACAGGCCCCTGTGCCGTTCACTGCGGAGCAGACCCTCCTGAACCAGACGCTGCATCGCTTCGCGGAGCGGTCCCCGGCTCACCCCCAGGCGCCCGGCGAGTTCGGCCTCGCCCAGCTGGTCCCCCGGGGAGAGGGAGCCGTACATGATCGCCGAGCGCAGTTGGTCGGCGATCAGCTCGGCGGTGGAGCGCCGTGGGACGGGTCTGAGCTGACCAGGGGATGACATGTGGTCTTCCCTTCTCGGGACTCGATTCGGATTCCTGACGGGCGGTCGACACCTCGACCACGAACACGGGGGCCGGACTCAGGCGGACGAACCGGACATGTGCCGGCCCCCGAGGTTAACGGGCGACGAACGGGTCCCTGACAGTGGAGGCACCCGTTCGGAACAGGTTGCCGGGCCCGTTGCGCGCACCGCACCGCCCCACCAACCGAAGCCCCTCCCAGACGCTCACCTGGTTGGCGGTGAGCACCGTCTTGCCCAGGAGTGCCTCCATGGGGTCGATGAGGTCGGCGCTGTGCAGAGCGGTGTCCGGCACCAGGACCACCTCCGACCTCGGGTGGTCGTTGGTGATGACGTAGTCGACCACGTCGTCGGGTTCCAGTCGCCCCACCTCGGCGGCGGTGGGGATGCCGTGGCTGGCCAGGGACACCACCGAGACACCCGCGTCGTCGAGGAAGTCCACGAACCGTTGACCGACGTCGTCGGGGTAGGTCGCGGCGATGGCGACCCTTGATACTCCCAACTGGCGCAGGGCGTGCACGAACGCGAAGGAGGTGCTGGACGTGGGCACGCCCACGACGTCGCGCACCCCTTGGACCTGGCGTTGTGCCCCTTGCCAGCCGAACACGAAGCTACCGCTGGTACAGGCCCAGACCGCGGCATCGACCTCCAGGGCGGCGAGCTCCTGCGCCCCCTTGGCGAGCACGCCTTCACTGCCCACGTCCATGAGGGCGTCCACACGGTGGGCGTCCTCGCGCATGAGCGTGTGCACGAGAGGTAGTTCGACGTCATCGAGCAGGTCGGCGAAGGCCGGGTAGTCGTCTTCGGCGCTGTGGCCGGGATACAGGAATCCGACGCGGGTCATGTCTCTCCTCTGGGTCGAGGCGCTCTCCGTGGCCGGTGGTCGGTGGTCGGTGGGTGCCGTCAGGCGGCGCTGGGCGCGGCCACGTCGATCAGGCTCTGTCCGCGTGCGACGGCGCGGCGGCCGGCCGCGTTCATGACCGCCCACATGGTGACCTGGTTGGCCGCTATGACGGGTTTACCCAGTTCGCGCTCCAAGGGCGCGATGATGTCGTAGGTGAGGACGTTGGTGCAGCTGATGTAGACGGCCTGGGCGTCGGGGTGGTCCGCCTCGTGCACGGCGTGGGCGACCTCGGCGTAGGTGACCTTCCAGATGTGGCTGAGCAGGCCGAGTCCGATGCTCGAGGTGACGCCGACGCCGTGTTCGGCGAGGTAGTCCAGGAGTCGGTCGGTCACGCTGTCCACGTACGGGGTGACCACCGCGATCCGGTCGGTGCCGAGGGCCTTGAGCGCCTCGATCAGGGCGCCCGATGTGGTGGCCGCCCTTGGGGCTCCGGCCGCCAGCATGGTGCGGTGGAGTCCGCGTTCGCCCTCGGCCCCGTGCACGAAGCTGCCCGAGGCACAGGCGTAGCCGACGGCCAGGGGTTCGGGTGCCATGAGCGCCTTGACGGCGCGGGTCACCGCCTTGCCCTTGCTGAGGGCCGCGGCCTGGTCGACCGTCACCGGAACGTGGACGTAGGGCAGGCGGGTGACGTGCAAGGACACGTCGTCGGGCGTCCATCGCCACAGTTCGCGGTCGAGCGCGAAGTCGTAGGGGGCTAGCACGCCGACCCCGGCCTGCCAGGGGGTCGTGGTGGCGGCCGACAGTTCGACGACCTTCGGGCCGTTCGCCTGCCCGGACTCCCGGTCGGGCGCCCGTCCGGTCGCTTCCCGGTCGGTCTCGGGCCCGGGCCGCCGCGCCGAACCCGTCGAGTTCGTGTGCTCGGTGCCGGGTCGGGGCTCCGGTCCGGTTCCCTCGGTTCTCATCGGTCACTCACCTCCCGTTGACGTGCTCTGTCCAGCCGTGTGCGGTGTTCCGGATGTGCCGGCACGGGCCTCGGTACGCGGTGGGTGTCGAGGCCGCCGTGGGTCCTGTGGCCGCCGTTCAGCGGTCGAGCCGTTCGTACAGGAGGCGTTCACCGACGCTGCCGGAGCGCCAGACGTCGTTGCAGGCCTCGGCCATGGCGGGCAGGTTCTCCACCACGGTGGCGAACACGTTGCCGGGGACCCATCCCACGTCTCCGTTGAGCAGCAGGTTGTTCCGGCCGTAGAAGAGGGCCAGGTCGATGACCCCCGGCAGGTGATCGATGCCCTTGTCCTCCTTGAAGGAGCGGTCGAGCATGCCGGAGTCGAAGGAGAAGTAGACGAGGTCACCGGGGATCGGGGTGACGGTGGGGTTCTCCTGTCCGGGTTCGGGGTCGGCGAACCGCGGCACCATCGTGTAGACCTCGTTGCGCGCGTACTTGGCGTGTTGGACGGCGTCGCCCTGCGGGAGGGCGTTCCACACCGCTTCACATGTGCGGGGCGCTTCCTTGTCGAGGAGTTCGGCGACGCAGGAGACCCCGCGTCGGGTGAGCGTGACGGTCATGTACCTGGGCAAGTGGGTTCCCTTCGGCGGGGCCTACATGAGTCCTGGGAGACCGACCCGAGGGGCCGTTCGGGCCGCTGATGTCACGATGCCATTGATTGTCGACAATCCTACGATCAATCTCCGGAGTCAGGCAATAGACCCGAGACGAACGGGTATCCCGCCAGTGCCGACGCGGGTGCAAGGTGTGCTTTTGCCCAAGAACAGCCCTTTTGTGGATTGTTGACAATCCTATGTGGGCTCCTTAGCGTTTCCGGTGCAGGGCGAAACCAGCACCTCGACGGCACCGCATCACCAGTCGCTACCGGAAAGCTCGTGCCAGTGAACCGTCCTCCCGGCTCCACCACCGTCTCCGCACCCGAACGACCGCGTCTGCTCGTCCTCCACGGCGAGGACCTCCCACCGGGGCACGAACGTCTCGACGACCACCCCGGGTTGGGCGAGGTCGTCTACACCGACGCCGAAGGGCTGTCCGCCGCCCTTCCCGGTGCCGACGCGCTCCTGGTCTGGGACCTGTTCACCGAAGCGCTCGCCCGATCCTGGCCCAGGGCCGACCGACTGCGGTGGGTGCACGCCGCCACCACCGGGGTGGACAACCTGATGTTCCCCGGGCTGGTCGAGAGCGACGCCGTGGTCACCAACTCGCGCGGGGTCTTCGACGAGCACATCGCCGAATACGTGCTGGGCCTGGTCATCGCCTTCGCCAAGGACTTCCACCGCACGTCGGAGCTACAGCGCGGGCACCGGTGGCTGCACCGCGAGACCGAGCGCGTCACCGGCAAACGCGCGCTGGTCGTCGGTACCGGCCCCATCGGTCGAGCGATCGGGCGCAAGCTCGCCGCGGTGGGGATGGAGGTCCGCGCCTCCGGCAGCCACGCCCGCGACGGCGATCCCGACTTCGGTCACGTGGTCGCCTCCAGCCTGGCGGAACGCACCGATGACGACGACCCCACGTTGTTCCAGGCCCTCCCCGAGGCCGACTACGTGGTCGTCGCCGCGCCGCTCACCGCCGCCACCCGAGGCCTCGTCGACCGGCGCTTCCTCGACCTCATGAAGCCCACCGCGCGCCTGATCAACATCGCCCGTGGCCCCATCGTCGTCCAGTCCGACCTGGTCAACGCCCTCCAAGAGGGTTCGATCGCCGGCTCGGCCCTGGACGTCTTCGAACGGGAACCGCTCAAGGCCATCAACCCGCTGTGGGGCCTGCCCGGGTCCATCGTCTCGCCGCACATGTCCGGTGACGTGGTCGGGTGGCGCGATGACCTGGTCGAGCTGTTCCTGGACAACCTCGCCCGTTACCTGGACGGGCGGGAACTGCGCAACGTCGTGGACAAGGACCGGGGCTACGTACCCGGCTGACCCCTCGCGTGACTTGGGAGGCTGAAGTGACGATCCGTTCCGAACGGGCCGGGACCGAAGACACGGGCACGGCCGCCGACCCGGCCGTCGGCACCGCGGGGAACGCGCCCGGGTCCGACCCCGCGGTCCCCCGCGCCCGTTCCGGTGCGAGCGCACCGGCCGACCTGTCCGCCGAACAACTGCTGCGCGCCTACTCCACCGGGGAGCTCTCCCCGGTGGAGGCCGTCGACTCCGTGCTCGAACGCATCGAGCAGGACAACCCGGCGCTCAACGCGTTCTGCCTGGTGCGCCCCGAGGAGGCCCGCGAGGCCGCGCGCGCCTCGGCCGAACGGTGGCGGCGCGGCGAACCGGTCGGGAAGCTCGACGGGGTGCCCGCCTCCATCAAGGACATCCACCTGACGAAGGGGTGGCCCACCCTGAAGGGGTCGGTGACCTCTTCCCAGGAGGGCCCGTGGGAGGAGGACTCCCCGGTCACGGCACGCCTGCGCGAGCACGGGGCGGTGTTCGTCGGCAAGACCACCACCCCCGAACTGGCGTGGAAGGGGGTCACGGACAACCCGCTCACCGGGATCACCCGTAACCCCTGGGACCTGTCCACCACTCCGGGCGGCTCCAGCGGCGGCTCGGCGGCGGCGGTCGCCGCGGGGATGGGTCCACTGTCGACGGGGACCGACGGGGGCGGGTCCATCCGCATCCCGGCGAGCTTCACCGGGGTCTGCGGGATCAAGCCCACGTGGGGGTTGGTGCCGCACTACCCGGCGAGCCCGTTCGGGTCACTGGCGCACACCGGTCCGATGACCCGCACCGTCGGCGACATGGCGCTGATGCTGGACGTGATCTCCGGCTTCGACTCCCGCGACTGGATGGCGATGCCGCCCCCCGCTCCCGGTCTGGCCGAGGCCGGACGCGGAGAGGACCCGCGCGAACTGGTCCGAGGGATGCGGATCGCCTACAGCCCGACCCTGGGTGGGTTGGACGTGGACCCGGAGGTGGCCCGCTCGGTCGCCGACGCGGTGCGCGTGTTCGAGGGGCTCGGCGCCAAGGTGGAGGAGGCCGACCCGGAGCTGCCCGATTCCATGGCGGAGTTCCACGTGCTCTGGTACTCGGGCGCGGCCAAGGCCACCGAGAAGCTCACCGACCGTGAGCGTGACCTTCAGGACCCGGGACTGCGCGAGATCATCGAGGAAGGACTGTCCTACTCGGCGCACGACTACCTGACCGCGATGGCCCTGCGGATGGCCATGGGCGCTCGTATGGGCCGCTTCCACGAGACCTACGATCTGTTGCTCACGCCGACCATGCCGATGGTGGCCTTCGAGGCCGGACTGGAGTCGCCGCCCGAGCTGTCCGGGCGAAGGTGGACCTCCTGGGCCGGTTTCAGCTATCCGTTCAACATGACCCAGCAGCCGGCGGCGAGCGTGCCGTGCGGGTTCAGCGATTCGGGGTTGCCGATCGGCCTCCAGATCGTGGGTCCACGACACTCGGATCCCCGGGTGCTGCGGGCGTGCCGAGCCTTCGAACTGGCCCGCCCGTGGGCCGGGCGCCGTCCCTGAACTCCTGTTCCCATGTTCCCCGGGGGCCCATCGCCCCCGGGGGTGTGCATTGGCGATACGGTGACCATGACACGACCGTGATCACGTCCGCACCACCCGTGATCGACCCCCCGCGGCACTCGGACCACGTTTGGCCGGTTCTGGGACTTTTGACCGGCCACTTCGATGGCTTAAGACCCCCGATGAACCCCATATACGTATTAACGTCTTCCTCGGAGTGGTGTCGCGAGCACGCGGACGCGAGGAGAGGGAGGACCGATGACGATCGGTGGAGCCGAGAACGCTCGGAAACAGATCAGGGTCTTCCTCGTCGATGACCACGAGGTCGTCCGGCGCGGCGTGGCGGCCCTCCTCGAGACCGAGGACGACATGACCGTCGTCGGTGAGGCCGGGACCGCCGAACAGGCACTGGCACGGATCCCCGTGGTGCTTCCCGACGTCGCGGTGTTGGACGTGCGGCTGCCCGGTGGTTCCGGGGTCCAGGTCTGCCGGGAGATCCGGTCCGACCACCCCGAGATCGCCTGCCTGATGCTCACCTCCTTCGCCGACGAGGACGCGCTGTACGACGCCGTCATGGCCGGGGCCGCCGGGTACGTGCTCAAGCAGATCCACGGCGCGGACCTGGTCGGCGCGGTGCGCACCGTCGCCGCCGGCGGCTCCCTGCTGGACTCCGGAAGCACGGGTGCGATGCTGGAGCGGTTGCGCGGTGCCCAGGCCGAGCCCGACCCGCTGGCGGAGCTGACCCCGCAGGAACGGCAGATTCTCGACCTCATCGGCGAGGGCATGACCAACCGGCAGATCGGCGAGCGGCTGTACCTGGCGGAGAAGACCGTGAAGAACTACGTGTCGGCGCTGCTGGCCAAGTTGGACCTCAAGCGCCGTACCCAGGCCGCCGTCCTCGTCGCGGAGCTGCGCGGCCGCCGCTACTGAGACCCTCGATTCCCCTCGGGCCCCACCGCGTGCGGGGCCCGTTCGGTGTGATGGGGATCCTGTTCCGTGCCCGGTCGAACTGGGAGGATGAAGCCTTCTTCATCTTCGCTTCATCCTGTCTTCCCGCGGGACGAGGACACTCTGTCGATATGAGATCACCTCTGGTGCCCCTGATCACCGGGACGTTGACGGTCGTCCTCGTGACGGCCGCCGCCCTGGTATGGGCGTTCTTCCTGCGTTCTCCGGGTCCGGTACCCGCCTCGGAGGTGGTGGTCGGTGAGTCGCCCGAGGGCGCCACCGTCGAGCCCACCGACGAAGGCGTGGTCCCCCCTCCCCCACCCGTCACCGAGGAGTCGGGCGAGCCGACCGAGACGAGCCCGGAGGCCGAGCCGTCCGCCGGCCCCGCGCCGACCGGCTTCCCGTTCGACTGCCTCGACGAGGGCTCCGGACACGAGAGCTGGGGCGAGGACCAATGGGACGACTGGTGGGAGCTGTGCCAGGACCAGCGGTTCGGGGACGATGACGATGACGACTGATCCCGAGGACGGACCCGACGCGACCACCGTCCGGGTACCGACCGCCGGCGACCACGAGGACCCCGCCGAACGGCGCTCCACCGGCCGTTCCGAAGGCACCTTCGTGTTCCCGACCCTGGTGATGCGCGGTCCCCAACCGGAACTCCCCCACCGTCGACGCGTTCCCGCACGACTCCTCATCATGGCCTGGGTGGTCCTGCTCATGGCCGCCGTGCTCCTGATGGTCAACGTCGTCACGTGGAGCGCGCTGACCGCGAGGGTGGACGAACGCGTGGATCGGGCGCTGAGTCAGGAGACCGGCGAGTTCGAGGAGTTCGCGTCCGTGGGCATCGACCCGCTGACCGGGGAACCCTTCACCGACGTGGGCGCCCTCATCCGGGTCCACCTGGAGCGGCAGCATCCCGACGACTCCGAGATCCTCTTCGGCTGGGTCGAGGAGGGCGAGACCACCGAGACCACCGAGACCCCCCGACAACGAGGGGGCGCCGCCGGGAGCGAAGGGGAGACGACGACCGAACCCGGGCGGATCCGGCAGGGCCAGGACCCGCCGCACGACCTTTCCGCCGACCCGGAGTCCGTCGCGGCGATCCTGGAGTCCCCGGACGCGCGCGGCGCACTCGACACCCCGGCGGGTCCGGTCGAGTGGGAGAAGGTCCGCGCGCTGCCCCCGGAGGGCGTCCAGGGCCCGGCCGGTTGGTTCGTCATCGGTTACTTCACCGAAGAGGACCACGCCGCCACCGGCTCCACCATGGGCACCATCGCCCTGGTGAGCACGCTGGGTCTGCTCGCCGCGAGCACGGCCGCCTGGTGGGTGGCCGGACGCATCCTCGCTCCGGTCCGGCTGGTGCGCCGAACCGCCGCAGCGATCGGCGAGGAGGACCTCACCCAGCGGATCGAGGTGTCCGGCCGGGACGACATCGCCGCCCTGGCCGAACAGTTCAACAGCATGTTGGACCGGTTGGAGGGCGCCTTCACCGCTCAGCGGCGGTTCGTCGACGACGCCGGCCACGAACTGCGCACCCCCATCACCATCGTGCGCGGACACCTCGAACTCATGGGCGACTCCCCCGAGGAACGCGAGGAGGTCGTCCGGCTGGTCACCGACGAACTCGACCGCATGGGGCGGATCGTGGAGGACCTGCTGTTGCTGGCCAAGGCGCAACAGCCCGACTTCGTGCGCCCCGAGCCGGTCTCGCTGGCCGAGCTGACCAGCGACATCGACGCGAAGGTACGCCCGTTGGGCGACCGGTCGTGGCGGCTGGAGACCATCGCCGATGGCACGGCCCGACTCGACCCGCAGCGGGTCACGCAGGCGATGGTGCAGTTGGCCGCCAACGCCGTCCGATACGGCCCCGCGGGGTCCACCGTGCGGATCGGCTCCGCCTTGGTGGGTTCGGACGTTCGCCTGTGGGTGTCCGACGAGGGGTCGGGGATCCCGGCCGAGGACCACGGCAGGATCTTCGAACGGTTCTCCCGTGGTGGGCGGACCGCGCGGGGCGGCGACGGCGGCGCCGGGCTGGGCCTGGCCATCGTCCGCGCCATCGCCGAGGCGCACCACGGCAGGGTCGACCTGCGTTCGACACCCGGTCGAGGATCGACGTTCACCCTGGTCCTCCCGGTCGACAGAACCTTGGGAAGGGAGCGCGCGTGAGTCGCGTACTCATCGTCGAGGACGAGGAGCGGATCGCCTCGTTCGTCCGCAAGGGCCTGACCGCGAACGGGTTCACCACCACCGTGGTGGGTACCGGCGGGGAGGCCGTGGACTACGCCGTCACCGGCGGGTTCGACCTGATGTTGTTGGACCTGGGGTTGCCCGACACCGACGGGTTCGACGTGCTGCGCCGGATCCGGTCGATGGGTGTGCAGACCCCCGTGGTGATCCTGACCGCGCGGGACGGGGTGCGCGACACCGTGACCGGACTGGAGATCGGGGCGGACGACTACGTCACCAAGCCGTTCCGGTTCGAGGAACTGCTCGCCCGGGTGCGGCTGCGGATGCGCACCGAACGCACGGCGGACCTGACGGTGCTGCGCGCGGGCGGGATGTCCCTGGACCTGCGCACCCGACGAGCGTCGGTGGACGAGTCGACCGTGGACCTGACCGCCCGCGAGTTCGCCCTGTTGGAGCTGCTCATGCGCCACCCCGGGCAGGTCCTGACCCGTCAGCAGATGCTGTCGCACGTGTGGGGCTACGACTACGACCCCGGGTCGAACGTGGTGGACGTGTTCGTGCGGGCGCTGCGTCGCAAGGTGGGCGCGGAGCGGATCGTGACGGTGCGGGGCATGGGGTACCGGCTGACCGGTTGATCGGACGGCGTCGACGGTTGGACGACGCTTCGGCCATACCGATCGTTCGGTGGAGTGGACGGTCGGGCGATCATGAGGGTTTCCTCATCCGGCACTCATGATCACCTCACGGCCGGTGCCCAGGATGATGACCATGATCTGGTTCGCGTTGGCGGTCGACCTGGCCGCGATCACGGTGTTGTCCTATGTCCTCTACTTCCGTCGGCACGGCCGTCGGGACCTGTTGTTGGCCTACGTGGCACTGAACGTCGGCATCTTCGCCGTGGTGGCGATGATGGCCCGCCAGGAGGTGGGGCTCGCGGTCGGCTTCGGGTTGTTCGGTGTGCTGTCGATCCTGCGGCTGCGGTCGGACCTGATCAGTCAGGGCGAGATCGGCTACTACTTCGTCGCGATCGCCCTGGGTCTGATCAACGCGATCGCGCCCCCGTTGGTGATGGTGGGTCTGAACATCCTGCTGCTGGGTGTGCTGTACCTGGCCGGCCACCCCAAGCTCCTGCCCCGCACCCAACGGCGGATCATGACGCTGGACGTGGTGCACGAGGACCCCATCGCGCTCCGGCAGGATTTGGAGGGTCGGCTGCGCGGCAAGGTTCGGCACGTGGAGGTCACCGAGGTGGACTACGTGCGCGACCTCATGGTGGTGGACGTTCGGTTCCTGGAACCGAGGCTCGAAGCGGCCCCGGGCCCGCTGCCGGGCGAGCGTCGTCACTCCATGCCGGCCTGGTGGGGTGAACGATGAGGCCCTCGCTCACCGGCGGCCCGGCGGGGTCCCTCGCCGTCGGACGCTCCCCCGAGTTCCCTCCCGGTGGTCCCCCGCCCGGCCTCGCCGGACTGCACCCGGTGTCCCTGAGCGAGATGAACGCGCGCGCCGCCCTGGTGTCCCGGACCTGCCGCAAGTACCTGGTCCCCATCGAACTGATGCCGGAACTCTTCGCGGGCGCCGAGCGGGACTTCGGCGTTCTGGAGATCGGGGGCCGGACCTCCTTCCGGTACTCGTCCGCCTACATGGACACCCCGGACCTGGGCACCTTCCACGACCACCGCCAGGGTCGGCGGCTCCGGTACAAGGTGCGCACCCGCACCTACGTGGACACCGGCACCAAGATGTTCGAGGTGAAGCTGAAGGGGGCGCGCGGCGTCACCGACAAGGTGCGGATCGAGCTGCCGATGGAGGCGCCCTCGGACCGGCTGACCCCGCGGACACGGGAGTTCCTCGATCGCTCCCTGACCGCCTACCGGATGGAGGCACCCGACACGCTGCTGCCCGCCGCGGTGACGGATTACCGACGATCCACGGTGGTGTCGTCCTGTGGCCAGGAGCGCGTCACGGTCGACACCGATCTCGTCGGATACCGGGGGGACCGGTCGGTGCGGATGCGCCCGGACGTGGTGTTGTTGGAGATCAAGACCCGGGGCGGGCTCACCCGGACCGAACGCCGACTGCACCGACTGGGACTGAGGGAGGCCCGGTTCAGCAAGTACGCGGCGGCGCTGTCCTCACTGGAACCGGGGCTTCGAGGCAATCGTTGGCTGCGCGCGATGGGCCGTTGCCTGGACCTGCCGGAGCCGGTGCGCGGTCTTCGGACCGGGACGTGATCGCAGGCCGCAGCGCCGAATGAGGGGCCGGGTGTTTCACGTGAAACCTTCGGCTCCACGCTCGCGTCGCGGGCGTGGACGGCCGCCGCCTCGTAACCGGTCGAGACGGCGGCCTCGCCGTGAGCCCCCTCCCGCTACAAGAGGGCGAACACGACGCACCAATGCTGTCACCCGCCACCGCACAGGTCCAGACCGGTGGCCGAAACCTGCCACGGAGTTTCGTTTTTTTCGAATATGGTATGTTCGAGCCATGGCGAGCACACTGCGTGAACGAACGGTCCTTCCTCCCGACGATCTTTCCGAGCTGACTCGATTCGCCCGGAACATGGGCGATGAGGGCGGCGCACACGCCCGATTGGTCGGCCCGGACGGTTCCGCGATCGACCTTCCCGAGGAACTCCACGAGGTCCTACGGGATGTGGTCGCCGCGCTCTCCCAAGGCTTGGCGATCTCCATCGCCCCGCACAACACCATGTTGACCACTCAGGAGGCCGCGGATCTCTTGGCGGTGTCCCGCCCCACTCTGGTCAAACTCCTGGAAGAGGGCGAGATCCCGTTCAGCATGCGCGGACGTCACCGTCGTGTTCTGCTTCGGGAGGTCCTGGAGTACCAGGAGCACACCAGACGGGAGCGTGAACAGGTCCTCGACCGAATGGCCGCCGAGGCCGAGGAGATGGACCTGTACGACACCACCGCAGCCCCCCGGAACACCAGGTGAGAACGGACGATCTTGGCCTTCCCAGCCTTCCTCGACACCTGTGTCCTCTATCCGGCCTACTTGTGCGACACACTCCTTCGTCTGGCGACCGCCGGAGCGTACCGCCCCTTGTGGTCGGCGGACGTCCTTGATGAGTTGAGTCGCAACCTCGTCCAACGGGGGATTCCCGTGGACAAGGTGGATCGCCGCATAGGTCAGATGAACCGGGCGTTCCCGGACGCGACGGTCCACGGATACGACACGCTCGTCGACGGGATGAAGAACGATCCCAAGGACCGTCATGTCCTCGCCGCCGCGGTCAGAGCCAACGCGGAAGTCATCGTCACCTTCAACACCAGAGACTTTCCCAACGCGGCTCTGGCCCCCTATGACCTCCTGGCGGTTCACCCCGACGACTTCCTCCTGGACCAACTGGACCTCTACCCGGGTCTGGTGCTTCAGGTGTTGGAGAAGCAGGCCGCTTCATACCGCCGAGAACCCACCACCGTGCCGGGTGTGCTCGCCCTGCTCGATCGCACCGGGACCCCTCGATTCGCTTCGGAGGTACACCGGCATCTGCGCTGACACCCGCCACCGCACAGGTCCAGACCGGTGGCCGAAACCTGCCACTCCCGGGGGCTACCGGAGACCCGGGTGGGTGAGGGCCTGGGCGACCCGGCGCCAGTCCACGTCGCTCAATCCGCCCGACCGGAGGTCCTCCACCACGGTCTTCAGGGTGCGCAGATCGAAGTCGTCGCTGATGGGCCTGGTCCCGTCGCGGTGGTCGCGCACCAGCTCGGTGACGTAGAGGCGCAGGCGCTCCGAGCCGTGACGGGCGTGCTCACGGGCCTGGGCCTGCCAGCGGGCGTCGTGGGGGATCCAGGCCTCGATGACTTCGGTGGGGTCCGGATGCACCGGAGGCACTAGGACCTTCCGATCCATGAGGACGATCGCCCTCGGACACCCAGGGGACGTAGACAGTTCCGGCACTTCTGGTTCACTCCGCCGTTCCAGGACCCGCAGTAGTCGCAGTACACGTGAGCTCCTCCCTGGCCTGTTCCTGCCGACGGTAAAGCCATTCGGGCTCCGGTAGGGGCGGAATGGAACAAGTGCTCCCCATCGAGTCGGATCAGGCGATCGGGCCGTCCTCGCGATCGGGCACGTGACAGGATTTCGAGGAACCTCCGAACACCACCGAACGGGTGATGCCTCATGCTGTCCACAGAGAAGATCGGCGACTACCTGGCCAGGTTGTCGGCCAAGGAACCAACCCCCGGTGGCGGGGCGGCAGCGGCACTCCACGCGGCGCAGGGAGCCGCCCTGATCGCGATGGTCGCCCGATACAGCACCGGCGAGAAGTACGCCGAGCACGCCGACGAGATCGCTCGGATCACCGAGAGCGCCGATGAACTCGTGGCCCGGTCCCTGGAGTGCGCCGACGCCGACGAGACCGCCTTCGGAGCCATGGGCGACGCCTACGGACTTCCCCGAGGCACCGACGAGGAGAATGCCGCCCGCAAGGAGGCGATCTCCGACGCCGCCGCCGGGGCCGCTCGACCACCGATGAGGGTGATCGCCATCGCCCGGAAAATCGTCGACCTGGCCGGGGAGCTGATTCCGATCGGCAACCGTAACCTGATCACCGACCTGGCCGCCGCCGCGGACGCCGCTCGGGCGGCGGCCGGCACCAGCCGGGTGAACATCGAGATCAACCGGCCGAGCGTCAAGGACTCGGACATGGCGCTCCGTCTCTCTCGGTCGGCGGATGATGTCGACGCCGTCCAGACGGACGCCGACAGGGTGACCGAACAGGTGCGCGAGGTGATCCGCCGATGAGCGTGCTCTCGGGCAAGGAGATCGCCGCGCAGGTCCGGCAGGAGACGCGCGAACGCGCCACCGATCTGAGCGAGCAGGGCAGGCCTCCCCGGCTCGCCGTGGTGGTGGCCACCGATGACGGAGGTAGCGCCTGGTACGTGAGCTCGATCGCCCGCGCGGCGGAGAAGGTCGGCATCACCTGCGACGTCGTGGACCTGGGTGCGGACGCTTCAGCGAAGGTCATCGCGGATCGTCTCGACGAACTGGGTCGGGACGCGAAGGTGCACGGGATCATCCTGCAAACACCGCTGCCGGAGGGCGTCTCGGCATCGGAGCTCGCCGAACGGATTCCGGTCGACAAGGACGTGGACGGGGCCAACCCCGCCTCACTCGGCCGACTGGCCGCCGGGCTGACCGCGTTCGCGCCGGCGACGGCCGAAGCCGTGGTGACGATCCTGGAACACCACGAGGTGGCGTTGGAGGGTGTGGAGGTCGCGGTGGTGGGCCGGTCCACCGTGGTCGGTAAGCCCCTCGCCCACCTGTTGTTGGATCGGAACGCGACGGTCACCGTGTGCCATTCGAGGACGAGTGATCTCCCCGAGGTGACTTCCCGCGCGCGCGTGCTGGTCGCGGCCGTTGGTCGGCCGGCGCTCATCGGCGCGGACCATGTGCGATCCGGCGCGGTGGTCGTGGACGTGGGCACCAACCCGACCGAGGAGGGTGGCCTGGTCGGTGACGTAGACGCCGACGCCGTGTCGGAGAAGGCCGGGGCGCTCACCCCTGTTCCAGGTGGTGTGGGACCGGTGACCACGGCACTGCTGTTGCGCCACACGGTGGACGCCGCCTTCCGGTGAGCCGTCGAGGGCCGATCTCGGCTCGTCCGACCGGGCGCGCGGGTCCGGCCCCGACCGAGGTCGATCCCGCGTGCTCGGGGTGGGTCGGTGGCGGGCCCGGGCGCGCGGGGGTCGTGGGTGTCCTACGTGCGATGCCGGTCGGGTGTGCGCGGCCGGTCGGGTGTGCGCGGCCAGTGGAGTCGGTGGAAGTGGCGGCCTTGTTCGAGCCAGCCCTGGCCGTTGTCCAGGCGATGCAGTGCTGCGGTCTCCTCCTCGTCCAGGGGTCGGTTGGTGTCCTGGCCGTGTTCGTCGAGGTCGGGGGCGTAGCGAGTCGGGTCGTAGCCGTCCCCTTCGTGGTCGTTGGTTTTCACGGGGTCGCTCCTCGCTGTCGCGGGACGGAACCGGGCACGGGCACGGGCACGGGTCCGGGTTCGAGTTCGGGTGCCGGGCCCGGCGGTGGGCCGTGGTGCTCGCGGAGGCGGACTTCGAGGAGTTCGGGGGTGGGTTCGATCTCGGTGCGCCAGTGCGTGTGCGGGTCACGGTGCACGGCGACCCACAGGGTGCCGGTGTAGGCCACCCGGTGGGTGCGGCCCCAGCGGTGGACGAGTTCTTGGAGGGCTTGGCCCGGAAGATAGCGGGCCCGGCCATGGTCATCGGTGTGGGCACCGGGGTGGTCGGCCCGACCGATGCAGTACCAGCGTTCACCCCGCCCGGTGTCACCTTGGGCTGCGCACAGTCGCGTCACGCCGCCCGCCTTCCCGGTCGGCCAAGGTAGGCGCGGATGGTGTTGCGCAAGGTCGCGAACTCAGCCCGCTCGTCCGGTTCCAGGTCGCGCACGTACCCGCGTACCCGGCGGCTGCGCCTGCGCACGGGGCCGGCTTCGGCCGGTTCGGGTGTGGTGGGCGGCGGGCTCTGGCCGGTGTGGTGGGTGCGGTAGGCGTCCAGTTCGATGACCACCGCCAGGGCACCTTCTCCACGCTGGTGGTCGGGTTCGGTCCGGAGTCGGAAGCCGGTGTCCTGGTCGCGCAGGTCGATCACGGTGAACCCGGTGTCCTGGTCCACGGGTTCGGGTTCAGGGGCCGGTTCGGGCCGGTGGTGCCTGCCCTTGGGGGCGGGGAGCACGGCGGCGTCGATTCCCGAGTCGAAGGTGCGGGCCCGGCTCCCCTCGCCCTGGGCGCTGTGCCCGGGTGTGGAGTGCTTCATCGGCAGGTCGACGCGGTGGTCCAGGGAGAAGGCGGACTCAGCGGCCAGGGAGCGGACGGCCAGCAGGTCGGCCGAGGCGAGGTAGGTCATCGCACGGCCTCCGCACAGCGGTCGAGGTGGGCACCGAACGGGTTGGTGCGCTTGCGGTGCGTCACGTCGGCGGGCAAGGGTTTCGGACAGCAGGGCGCCATGGGCGCGCACCTCCTGGCTCGGGCGCCGTCTGGAACGGGACGACGCAACAGAACGAGTACAGTCCACATCTTGCACCCTAGAAATCTAGGATTCAAGTGCTATGAAATAGATTGCTAGTCCTGAGATTGCTAAATGTCCGGTTTCTCGCATTGGGAGCTACCATCAGCAGCACACAGAAGCAGCGCACACACACCAGGAAGGCCAAGGTGGCAGCCAGTCCCACGATCCGGAGGCGCCAGCTCTCCGCCGTGCTCCGGAGAATGCGGAAGGATGCGGGTCTCTCCTTGGAGGAGGCCGCCAAGCGGGTGGAGTGGTCCCGCGCGAAGCTCGGGCACATCGAGACAGGCGAGCGCAAGAGGCCGAGCGTGGTGGAGATCCGGGCCCTGCTCCACGAGTACGGCGTCGATACAACGGATCCTCGCCACAAGGCCGTCCTCACACTGGTCAGGAACGCCCAACAGCGCGGCTGGTGGACTCGCTACGATGACATTCTCACCGGCTCCTACGTCGAGTTGGAAGCCGAAGCCACGAGCATCGCGAACTATGAGGCCTTCGGTGTACCCGGGCTTCTACAAACACCTGGGTTGGCCAGGCTCATGCAACGAGCACGACTCTGGCGCAATGCCGAAGACATTCAGCGTGCAGTTGATGCCCGAACCCGTAGGCAACAGATCCTTACCGGCGATAATCCGACCCAGCTCTGGGCCGTTATCGAAGAACACGCGCTCCAAAGGCTCGCAGGTGCCCCCGAAGTCATGCTCGAACAGATCGAGCACTTGATCGATCTCGCGGACTCCTCCAACAACGTGACCCTCCAAGTGCTCCCCACCGACGCAGGGGTGCATGCTGGCGTAGCAGGCCCGTTCGTCATCATGGACTTCGCCGAACCAGCAGGACCCATCGTGTATCTGGAGACCTACACCGATGGCCTGTACCTCGAACGAGACACCGAGATCGCACGATACCGGCGCCTGTGGGACCACATTCGCACCTCGGCGTTGGACGAGGAGCGGACGATCCCGTACCTGAAGAAGATGATGAACCGATAGGAAGAGCCGATGTACTCGTTCCCTGCTGAGGCCTCCTGGCGTACGTCCTCCTACACGCAGCAGCAGAACTGCGTAGAAGTCGCGGACACCCCAGGACTGTCTGCTGTCCGCGACACCAAGAACCGGGATAACGGCCACCTGGCGTTCATGTCACCCGAGTGGCACGCGTTCATTGACAGCGTGAAGTCCTGACCCGCTCCGAACACGACCAAGAGCGAAGGCCCCCGGGTGAACCGGGGGCCTTCGTGTACTCGTTCCACAGGCAATATATCCCGCAATCGATGTTCCGGGAAGAGTGAGGACTTGTAGCGTCGGGCTCTCGCAGTGTGGGCAGCGCGATACCGACGGAGACCGAACTCCCCCCGATACAACCACGATGCGCCATAGGGGCGAGGCGTGTCACCTCTGATTTCCACAGGCTGTGGATAACTTCGACTCGCCGCCGAATGTGCCGGCTACGTCACGAATGCCTCGGCTTCCAGATCCGGAAGTCAAGGCTCGGTCGGGTCAGTCGGCGGGGCGCAGGTCCAGTCCCCTCAACAACTGGGCGTTGAGCGCGACGATGATGGTCGACAGGCTCATCAGCACCGCACCGACTGCCGGAGCCAGGACGAACCCGACCGGCGCCAGGACACCCGCCGCCAACGGCACGGCGACGACGTTGTACCCCGCCGCCCACACCAGGTTCTGGATCATCTTCCGGTAGCCCGCGTTGGACAGCTTCCGAACGGAGACCACGCCTCGCGGGTCGTCCGAGGCCAGCACCACCCCGGCGGACTCGATGGCCACGTCCGTACCCGCGCCGATGGCGATACCGACGTCCGCTCGGGCGAGGGCCGGCGCGTCGTTGACTCCGTCGCCCACCATCGCCACCCGGCGGCCACGATCCTGAAGATCACGAACCACCGCGTCCTTCTGGTCGGGCAGCACTTGGGCGAACACCTCGTCGAGGCCGAGCCCTGCGGCGACGGAGTCGGCGACGTTGCGGGCGTCACCGGTCACGATGGCCACCTGCACGCCCTGCTCCTTGAGCTGTCGGACGGCGGACGCGGATTCGGGTCGGATCTCGTCGGCCAGGGCCAAGGCCCCGACGATGGCCCCGTCATCGATCACGTGCAGCACGGTCGAGCCTTGGTCCCGCCAGGACCGGGTGCGCTCGGCCAGGTCCTCGGGTTCGGTGAGACCCAGCGACTCCAGCAGGGCGGGTCCGCCCACGTGCACGTCGATCCCGTCCACGGTCCCCCGAACGCCACGTCCGGGCAGCGAGTGGAAGTCGGTGGCCCTGGGGACCTCGCCGGCCTCGCGGGCCGCTTCGACGATCGCCTTCGCCGAGGGGTGCTCGGAGTCGGCCTCCACGGCACCGGCCAGCGACAGCATGCGCTCGGGCGACTCACCGTCCATGGCGGTCATGTCCAGGACCGCGGGAGTGCCCTTGGTGAGGGTGCCGGTCTTGTCGAACAGCACCGTGTCCACCAGGCGGGTGCGCTCCAGCGACAGCCGGTCCTTGACCAGGATGCCGTTGCGCGCGGACAGGGTCGTGGAGATCGCGATGACCAGCGGGATCGCCAGGCCGAGCGCGTGGGGGCAGGCGATCACCAGCACCGTGACGGTCCGTTCGACGGCCTGGCTGGAATCCCCGAGGAACAGCCCCCACACGAGCGAGGTGAGGACGGCCGCGGACAGGGCGAACCAGAACAACAGTCCGGCTGCTCGGTCGGCGAGCGCCTGGGAACGTGAGCGCGACTCCTGCGCTTGGGAGACCAGTCGTTGGATCCCGGCGAGCGTGGTGTCGTCTCCGACGGCGTCCACCCGAACCCGCAGGGCGGAGTCGGTGGCGACGGTCCCGGCGACCACACGGTCGCCGTCGGTTCGGGTGACCGTGCGGGACTCGCCGGTGATCATCGACTCGTCGACGTCGGCACGGCCCTGGAGCACGGTGCCGTCCGCGGGCACGCGTCCCCCGGAGCGGACCAGGACGGTGTCGCCGGCGGCCAGCCGCGCGATGGAGATCTCCTCGACCTCATCATCGGCGCCCACGCGTTCGGTCTGGTCGGGCAGGAGTTCGGCGAGGGCCTCCAACGCTCCGGACGCCTGGCCCAGCGCCCGCATCTCCAGCCAGTGGCCGAGCAGCATCACCACGACAAGGAGGACGAGTTCCCACCAAAAGTCCAGTTCCGTGCCGACCACACCGAACGTGGCGAGCAGACTGGAGCCGAAGGCGACGGTGATCGCCATGGCGACCAGGGTCATCATGCCCGGCTTGCGTTCCCGCAGTTCGGCGGGCACACCGGCGAGGAAGGGCCATCCGCCGTAGAGGAAGACGACGGTGCCCAGGAGCGGCGGTACCCAGGTGAGCGCGTCGGGGACGTCGTAGCCGAACCAGCCGGCCACCATGTGGCTGGTGAACACCACCGGCACGCTCAGGAGCAGGCTCCACCAGAACCGCTTCCGGAACATGGCCGCGTGGTCGCCATGGCCGCCATGGCCCCCATGACCGCCGTGACCGCCGTGATCGTGCCCCGTGTGATCCGGGTGACCGTGGGTGTCTGTGTTCATACTTACGCCCCTTCCCCCCGGAAGCGCCCTCCATGGGCTCCTTCGGAGCGAATGTCCGCGATACCGTCCATTCCTCTCGACAACGCATACCCCCTCCGGGTATTCCGAATCGATGCGCGTACCCCGACGAAAAAGGAGCGCCCGTCGATCTCCTCGACGGACGCTCCTCGTGTTCCTTCTTGTCGAACCTAGGCCGCGACCTCGGATTCCTTGCCGTACCAGGGCCACCAGTGGACGGTGTGTCCGTGCGGGATCATCCGGTCCAGACGGATCGTCAGCCGCAACGCGAACCCTCCGGCGATCATCCCGGCCAACAGGTCCGTGAACCAGTGGAACTGTAGGTAGATCGACACGGTCGACTGAAGTAACGCGATGCCCACGATGCAGTACGCCAGGCGTTTGATGATGTGCGGTCGGGCCGCGCCGAACCTGATGATCAGGAACAGCACCAGCCCGTAGATGAGGATCGCGTTGGCCCCGTGCCCCGATGGGAAGGCCACGTTCCCCGCCCCGGCGAAGAAGTCCGGGTCCTGGTACTTGGCGTGTCCCCGGTTGATGAACAGCTTCATCACCGAGACCATCGACATCACCCCGAAGACGCCGCCCGCTCCCAGGATGATCGGCCGCCAGCTCCGGTGCCAGTAGGCCAGCTGGACCGCGGTCACACCCAGGACCGGCAGGGCCACGTAACGGGAGGCCACGTTGTCGGGCCAGTAGATCAGCGGCTCGCGCAACGCGTCCCAGTAGGGCCGATGCGCGTCGTTGAGGAAGTTGTCGACCGGATGCAACGGCCCGGCAGCGAGCATCGTCACGACGATCAGGGCCACGAAGAACATGATCGCGAGTCGGTCCGAGGCGAGCCCCCACGCGATCTCGCTCACACTCGGCCACTTCACGGCACGCACGACGGGCGGCCCCGGGGCGAGCTCGTCGGCTCGGACCACGGGTATGGGACCGCTGTACGGACCGGGTTCGGGTCTGCGTCGTTCCGGTTCGTGAGGCGGAGGTGTCTGTCTGGACCGTGTGCGCCTGGTCCTCGGAGAATGCGTCATGTGCTCAGTGCTGTCTCACACGTCGTGGGCTTGCCTGTGGCACTGCTGGGGCGTGGGGGACGGGCTAGCCGCGGTTGTCGGACTGGTTCTGAGGGCCTCGGGGTCGACACCTGGTGTCGGTAACGTATCGAGGGGCATTTCCCTCCCTCCCGCACCCGGTTCGACGACCGAACCTTCAGGCTGGTTCGCGGTGTTCGCGACCGGCCTTTCGCAGGTTCGGCATTCCAAGACGAACAGATCGTCGTCGTCGATGTCCCCCACCCGCGCCGGCCCCACTCCAATTCAGTTCGCGCAGGTCAGGCGGCACCTTGGGCTGTGGCCGTGACGTCCACTACATTCCATCCGGCCTTTTCCAGATATCGCCGACAGGTGAGCCTACCCGGCCACGCTATGTCATTGGCGCTTCGACGGCCCGAATGTGATCCTTCTACCTCGGACTTTGCCGAAGCCTCCCCCGGCCGATCCGACCGCTTCACCCGTCCGCGATCCGTTCGTGATTCCTTCGTTAGCACTCCGTGCCCGAAGGTCCGGTCGACCCACCCGGGTGTGGCACTCTTCAAAGAGCTTGTCAGACAGTGGTGTGCGGGCCTCGAAGCCGGTCACACCCGGGACGGAGAACGGAAGGGCCCTGGATGGTCGACCTCCCGCAGTTGCCGGATGATCCCTCGAAACTGGCCCGTGAGCCGTTGAGGGAGCAGATCCGGCAGGTTCTGGTCGAGGGCCTGTTGTCGGGTCGTTGGCAGCCGGGCGAACGCATCGTCGAACGTCGGGTCGCCACCGAGCTCAAGGTGAGCCAGGCACCGGTCCGCGAGGCCCTACGCGAGCTGGAGACGCTGCGTCTCATCGAGACCGTGCCCAACAAGGGCGCCAGGGTTCGGGCGTTCGGTGTCCAGGACATGGCGGAGATCTATCCCGTGCGCGCCGGTCTGGAGCTCGTCGCCGCGCAGTTGGCCGCCCCGCGCCTGGCCCAGGATCCGTCACCGCTGGAGCGGGAGGTGGAGGCCCTGCGGGACGCGACCGCCAGGGGCGACGTCACCGACCAGATCCGGCACAGCGTGGAGTTCCACCGCGAGGTCGTACGGGCCGCGAACAACAGCGTGCTGCTGCACACCTGGGAGTCCCTGGGCGTGGAGGTGTGGACCGCGCTCTCGGTGCGGTGGCTCGACATGGAGCTGCACGCCAAGGCGGTCGACCACGCCCAGATCACCAAGGCGTTCCGCGAGGGGGACCCCTCCGTCGGCCGATTGCTCAGCGACCACGTCCTGAACTACGTCGAGGCGGCGCTGAAGACCCACGAGGGTCGACACTGAAGGACCCCCGGTCCAGCCCGGGTCTCGGTTCCGGAATCCGGGAGCGATCTGGTGTTATGCGCGGAACTTCGGGTATCTCCCGTAAAGTTGTATTGATCGATCATCGATCAGAACGTAGAGTGTGCGCGACACACGTCACACCGCTACACGCGTACGCCCTGGTGGCACGGTGTCGTTCATCCGGCCGGTGAACGAACTCGGGCCACCTCTGTGCGCATGCTTACCGCCCTCCAGGCCGGGAAGCAATGCCCTCAAGGGTTTCGGCGCGACAACTGCACACGCGACCCGATTCACTTCGCGTCCACACGCGGGCCCGGCCACGGCCCCGGCGGACGCTCCCCGCAACAGCCACGGTGTCGCCACCGATGAGCCCGGCGGCGACACACGCTCGGGCCACGCCTGACAGCGGGGCCCGAGCGGGCCAGGCCACCCGGCCCACAGGTCGGGAGGGCAGGCCTTCTCGTACGTAGAAAGGCACGACATGGCTGACACGGCCAAGCCGAAGGGCGGGACCGCACGGGCCTCCACGGCCAAGCGGCGCACCCGCAAGGACACGACCGGTCTCGGCAACGAGAAGCCGGAGACACTCCTCGACTACTACCGCCAGATGCTGTTCATCCGACGCTTCGAGGAGCGCACCGGCCAGGCCTACACCCAGGCCCGGATCGGCGGTTACTGCCACCTCAACCTCGGCGAAGAGGCCACCGTCGTCGGTCTGATGACGGCCCTCCAGGAGCGCGACTACCTGTTCACGAACTACCGTGACCACGGGTACGCGATCGGCAAGGGCATGGACCCCAAGCGGGTCATGGCCGAGCTCTACGGGCGCACCGACGGTGTCGCCAAGGGCTGGGGCGGGTCGATGCACATGTACGACACCGAGACCCGCATGCTCGGCGGCTACGGCATCGTCGGCGGACAGCTGCCGCTGGCCACCGGCGCGGCGCTGGCCGTCACCTACCGTGGCGGCGACGAGGTCGTCATGTGCCAGATGGGCGATGGCACCACCAACATCGGCGCCTGGCACGAGTCCCTCAACCTCGCCAAGTTGTGGAACCTGCCCGTCGTGTTCGTGGTGATCAACAACTTCACCGGCATGGGCACCACCGTCGACATGTCCTCCGCCGAGCCCGAGCTGTACAAGCGCGGCGCCGCCTTCCGGATGGAGGGTGAGCGCGTGGACGGCCGCGACGTCCTGGCCGTTCGCGACACCGCCGCCAGGCTGGTCGAGCGCGCACGCGAGGAGCAGACCCCGTTCCTGTTGGAGGCCTGGAGCCACCGGCAGAAGGGCCACTCCGTCGTGGACCCCGCCAAGTACCGCACCGAAGAGCAGCGTGACGAGGCCCGTTCCGACGAGAACGACCCGATCCGGATCTTCGACGCCCAGCTGACCAAGGCCGGCGTCCTCACGGACGAGCTCCGCGACGAGATCGCCGCATCCGTCAAGGCCGAGGTCGCCGAGGCCGCCGACTTCGCGGAGAACAGCCCGCACCCGGACCCGTCCACGCTCTTCGACTACACGTACGCCACCCCGGTTCCCAACGAGTCGCGGCGCATGCCCGCCGACCCGGTGTTCGCGGAGTAGGGAAGGAACAGTCACATGTCCGTGATCACATACCGCCAGGCTCTGCGGGACACTCTGCGCGCCGAGATGGTGCGCGACGAGAACGTCCTCGTCATCGGCGAGGAGATCGGTGTCTTCGAGGGCTCCTACAAGATCACCGAGGGCCTCCTCAAGGAGTTCGGCCCCCGGCGCGTCAAGGACACCCCGATCGCCGAGGAAGGCTTCGTCGGCGCGGCCGTCGGCGCCGCCATGCTCGGCCTGCGCCCCGTCGTCGAGCTCATGACGATCAACTTCTCGCTGATCGCCATCGACCAGATCATCAACCACGCCGCCAAGATCTACGGGATGTTCGGTGGCCAGACCAGCGTTCCCCTGGTCATCCGCACCCCCGGGGGCGGCGGCCAGCAGCTGGGCGCGACCCACTCCCAGAACATCGAGCTGTTCTACTCCTTCATCCCCGGCCTCAAGGTGATGGCTCCCAGCACCCCGGCCGAGGCCTCCTCGATGCTTCGCGCGGCCATCCGCGACGACGACCCGGTGCTGTTCCTGGAGAACCTGGGCCTGTACAACTCCAAGGGCGAGGTCCCCGACGACTACGCCGAGCCCGAGAACGACGACGCCGCCACCATCGGGCGTGCCGCGGTCACTCGCGAAGGCAGCGACATCACGCTGATCGGCTACTCCCGGATGGCCATGGTCGCGAACCAGGTCGCCGAGAAGCTGGCCGAGGAGGACGACATCAGCGTCGAGGTCGTCGACCTGCGCAGCCTGCGTCCGCTGGACCGGCAGACCTTCGTGGACTCGGTCAAGAAGACCGGTTCCGCGGTCATCTGCGAGGACGACTGGCTCACCTACGGGATCGGCGCGGAGATCGCCGCCTCCATCCAGGAGGGGGCCTTCGACTACCTGGACGCTCCGGTTCGTCGAGTGGCCATGGCCGAGGTGCCGATGCCCTACGCCAAGCCGCTGGAGACCGCGGCCCTGCCGTCGATCGAGTCGATCAGCACCGTGATCAAGGAGACCCTGAGCGCCGTCGGCAAACGGGTCGGGTAGAGGGAGATTCAATGAGCGAGATCCACATGCCGCGCCTCTCCGACACCATGGAGGAAGGCGTCATCTCCACCTGGGTGAAGAAGGTGGGGGACGAGGTTTCCTCCGGTGACGTGCTGGTCGAGATCGAGACCGACAAGGCCGTCATGGAGTACGAGGCCTACGAGGACGGTTACCTGGTCAAGCAGACCGCCTCCGAGGGCGACACCGTGGCGATCGGTGAGGTCATCGGCATCATCGGCGATTCCCCGGACGCGGTGCCCGAGGAGTCGGGTGGCTCTGACGCTCCCGCCGCCGAGGAGAAGGCCGCCGAGCCCGAGGAGGAGGCCAAGGGCGAGGAGGAGCCCGCCGAGGCGACCTCCTCCGCCCCCGCCGAGCCCACCACTCCGGCGGGCGACGTCGACGGCCCTCGTCCGCGCACCTCCCCCCTGGCCCGCAGGCTGGCCAAGGAGTACGGTCTGGACATCACCAAGGTCCAGGGCTCCGGCCCCAAGGGGCGGATCGTGCGCGCCGACATCGAGGCCGCGGCCAAGGAGGGGTACGCCGCCCAGGACGTTCCCGCCGAGGAAAAGGCCGCCCCGAGCGCGCCCGCCAAGGCACCAGCGGCGCAGTCCTTCGATGACGCTCGCGACTCCGAGGAGCTCAAGACCAGCAACGTGCGCAAGGTGATCGCGCGCCGTCTGACCGAGAGCAAGCAGACGGTCCCGCACTTCTACCTGCGCCGCGCGATCGACGCCGAGGCCCTCAAGGCCTTCCGCGCCCAGATCAACGAGCAGCTGTCGAGCACGGGCGTCAAGATCAGCTTCAACGACCTGATCGTCAAGGCGTGCGCCACCACGCTCAAGCTCCACCCGGCGGTCAACACCTCCTGGGTGGAGGACAAGCTGGTCCAGCACCACCGCGTCAACGTCGGTGTGGCGGTGGCCGTGGACGCCGGTCTGGTCGTTCCTGTGCTGCACGACACGGACAAGGCCACGTTGTCGGAGATCTCCACCCGCACGCGTGACCTGGCCGGCAAGGCCCGCGACAACAAGCTCAAGCCGCAGGAGATGAGCGGCGGCACGTTCAGCGTGTCCAACCTGGGCATGTTCGGCGTGGACAGCTTCTCCGCGGTGATCAACCCGCCGGAGGCCGCGATCCTGGCCGTGGGCGCCATGCGTCCGGAGCCGACGGTCGTGGACGGTGAGGTGCGGGTGCGCAACCGCATCTCCCTGGAACTGTCCGTCGACCACCGTGCGGTGGACGGTGCCGTCGGCGCCGCGTTCCTCAAGGACCTCGCCGAGATCCTCGAAGAGCCCATGCGGATCATCCTGTAGGTCATCGGTGGCGCTTCGTGCGTCGGTGAAGTCGAACGCCCCGGTCGGGTCCTCCGGCCGGGGCGTTCGCCATAGCCGGCATGATCGACGCATCACCATGGAAAGGCCGCACAGTATGACGAACCACCTCTGGCCAGCCGAGCGGATCGGTGCCCTCGGCACGCTGCTCCGGAACGTCGACCCCGGGAAGTGGACCGAGGCCGATCTGTCTCGGATGGCGGTCGAAGAGGGTTGGCGTTGGGAGGCCGGAGAGTGGGGACCGATCCTGCGTACACGCTCCTACGGTGACGCGTGGTTGCGCCCGGTCGACGACTTCATGGGGATCCACGTGACCCGGGAGGAGTACGTCGGCCTGCACTTCCCGTTGGGGCGGGTCGGAACCGGGACACGGGAACAGGTCGAGGCGTTCCGTGACGCGGGCCGTGCCCTGCGCCAGGGGTTGGGCGAACCGAACGTCATCGGTTCCGACGACGAGAGCCCCTTCCATGACGAGAGCCCCTACTGGGGCGCTCCCTTCCTACGCTGGCGCCGGAGCGAGCACAGCCTGGACCTGCGTGCCGGCCGTGACGGCCCGGTCCTGTGCCTGGTCCCGACCTCCCCCGCCGAGGGTTGGTACTGGTACCAGCGTGAGCACGGGGGTGACACGACCGCCGGTTTCCTCGGGGTTTCCATGACCGGCGACGTCGGTGGCATGAACATCGCGGGAATCACCCGGTTCGACGACTGGAAGTCCTACGCGCGTCGTTTGGTCGACGTTTTTCGCGACATGCCCGCGGAACTGACCGCGATGGACCACGAACGTTCCTTCGGCTTCCACGGTCGCTTCCCCGGTGAGGAGGGCGGGCCCTGGGTCTTCCACTTCGAGCTCGGCGAACACGTGCGCCTGGGCCTGGACAAGGTCGCGGCCGACGCGCTGCGGAACGACCCCGAGGCGTCCGCCCCGGAGGAACTCGGCTGGATCGAGGCCACCGAGGAACGCCACCTGGAGATGGACGTCACCCACGTCTCTCCCGCCTACCGCTTCGACGAGGTCAACGCGGTGCGCCTGGCGATGCTCGTGCTGGAGACCGCCGAAGCCCTGGGGATCCGCACCCCCGAGGACCTCTCCCTGACCGACAACGGCGACACCGTTCCGATGCCCGGTGGTGGGTGGCGTGAGGCCTACCGGATCAGCGACTACGGGCTCTGTGTCACCGGCAATCCCTGATCCGGGCGGGTAACGTCCGCCCATGAGCCTTGTACTGCACCTGACCGAGCTCTCCCGGTGGTCGGCCGGCGGGGACATCGAAGCCGCGTCCTTGGACACCGAGGGATACCTCCACGCCTCCCCCGACGAGGCGACCATGCTCGCCGTGGCGAACGCCTTCTACGCCGAACCGGCCGAACCCCTGGTCGTCCTGGTGGTGGACACCGGCCTGCTGGACGCCGAGGTCCGTTGGGAGTCCGCCGCCCCGGTCCCCCCGCCCGGGGTGCGCTCCGACGTGCGTTTCCCCCACGTCTACGGTCCCATCCCCCGGCGCTCCGTGACGTCGGTGCTGCGGCTCGTCCGTGACGCGTCGGGACGCCACACTGCGTTGGAGGAGGGCCACCCCACCTCGTGAGCGCGAGGTCGACCGGTCGACGACACGGCAAGCGTTCTGGCGACACGGAGTTCTGGCGACACAGTGTTTTAGTGACACGTCGACTTGAGGACACGGCGACTTGGCGACAGGACGATGAGCACAAAAGGCGAAGGGCCTGTCCACAGCCTGTGGACAAGCCCTTCGCTCCGACGCTCGGGCGGGTCGATTCAGACGTGCCCGAGCCTGGTCCGATCGGGCACCACGTCGCTGTGCTGGCCGACGCTGACGGGGATCGTGTGGCGAGCCCGCCCCCTGTCGATCCCGAGGAACCGGTTCAGGTGGCCCTTCTTGCCGACCACGAACCAGGCGATGGCACCGAACAAGGGGAACCAGAGGATGAAGATCACCCACAGGAGCTTGCCCCCGGTCGAGGTGTCACTGTTGGCGAGAGCGGAGACGACCGCCGCGACGACCATCACCACGACCGCGAGGAACGCGAGTCCGACGAGGACACCGGTGATCCCGCCCATCCAGGCGACCGTCCGACCGCTGGTGTCCGTCAGTTGGGCCAGTCGCTCCAACTGCGGTGTCTCCGACAGGTTCGTGATCATGACTCCCCCAAGCATGATGTGGCTAACCTGCTACACAGGGTAATAATCACGGGCATCAAGAGAGTACATTCCTTCGGTTACGGGCGTTTCCCCCTTGTGCCCCACGGATTCCGGTTCCGTGGTCCTCTCGCGGTCGAACTCCCTACTTTCCGGTAGCGCCCCCCACCAGGCCTTTCCACTGCTTTACTGGTTCCATGGGCGAGCTTCGGCGAACTGGCAGCAACATTTCGACCCTCCGACCCCCGACCGGCGCCGCCGGGGAAACCGGCACCCTCGACCACCGAATCACGAGAGCCCGCGCACACCCCGGGGCCCACGCTCCAAGGGTCCGGTGAACGGTGGCCAGGCGACCCCGATACCTCTGGCTGGCCGAACAACTGCGCGCTCCCATCCTCAGCGGGGAGATGACCCCGGGAACCCGGTTGCCCTCCCGCACCCGCCTGGCCCGCTCCTACCGGGTCAGCGAGCAGATCTCCCGCACCGCGCTGCGGCTCCTGGTCACCGAGGGTCTCGTCGAGTCCAGACCCGGATCCGGGTACTTCGTTCGTGCCGTCCCCGAGGTGTTCAGGCTCTCCCGCACCGACGCCACCTCGGGTTCCGGACTGGGCGGGCTGATCCGGGAACGGGTCGGCACCGAACAGGAACGTGGTTCGGGCCGGCTCGCCGCCCGGCTGCGTCTGCGTGACGGCGACCCGGTGTACCGGACCACCTCCCGCGGTCTGCACGGCGACCGCTCGGTCACCCTGCACCTCTCGTGGGAGCCGGCGATCCTCACCGCCGGAACCCTGCGTACCCCTTTCGACACCGCCGACGTAGGCCCCCTCGAACGGCTCGGCTTCGTGGGACATCCCGTCGACCGGGTCGTGGAGGAGGTCGGGATCCGCTCCCTGCGCGACACGGAGGCCGAACTACTGGACATCCCGCCCGGGGTCCCCGTCCTCGTCGTGGAACGGACCCACTTCAGCGGTGATCGTCCGGTGGAGACCTCCGACCTCATCGGTTCCGCCGAACAGTGTCGCCTCCTCTACAAATTGTCCTTGGGTCGACCCCGCGGCCTCCGACCCCCGACCTGAGCCGGACACGACGAAGGGCGGTGGCCCGTCCCTCCCGTAGGAGGGACCGACCACCGCCCTCAGGTCACACCCGACCGGCCGGGCATCCGGAGCGGACACCCGAACCCGCCACGGATCAGGCCTGGGTGAACTCCTTGGCCACGACCTCGGCGATCTGCGCGGTGTTCAGCGCGGCGCCCTTGCGCAGGTTGTCCCCGCACAGGAACAGGTCCAGCGACTTGGGGTCGTCGATCGACTGACGGATACGACCGACCCAGGTCGGGTCGGTGCCCACCACGTCGTTCGGGGTCGGGAACTCGCCCTTGGCGGGGTCGTCCAGGACCTCGACGCCCTCGGCGGCGCCCAGCAGCTTGCGGGCGTCGTCGGCGGCGACCTCGCTGTCGAAGGTCGCGTGCACGACCAGCGAGTGCGTGGTGATCACCGGGACGCGGACACAGGTCGCGGAGACCTTCAGGTCCGACAGGCCCAGGATCTTGCGGGACTCGTTGCGGACCTTCAGCTCCTCGGAGGACCAGCCGTCGTCCTTGAGCGAACCCGCCCACGGCACGACGTTGTAGGCCAGCGGCGCCGGGAACGGGCCGAGCTCGTCGACGGCCTCGCGCATGTCGCCACCCTTGTCACCGAGGGTGCGGTCCGAACCGGCCTTGGCCATCTGGTCGCGCAGGACGTCGATGCCCTCCTGACCGGCACCGGAGGCGGCCTGGTAGGAGGAGACCACGAGTTCCTTGACGCCGTAGGTGCGGTGCAGGGCACCGATCGCCACGATCATCGAGAGGGTGGTGCAGTTCGGGTTGGAGATGATGCCGCGCGGACGGTTGCGGACCTGGTCCGAGTTGACCTCGGGCACCACCAGCGGGACGTCCGGGTCGAGCCGGAAGGCGCCGGAGTTGTCGACGGCGACCGCGCCGCGGGCGGCGGCGATCGGCGCCCACTCCTTGGACACCTCGTCCGGTACGTCGAACATGGCGACGTCGACGCCGTCGAAGACCTCGGGGGTCAGGGCCTGGACCACGACGTCCTCGCCGCGAACGCTCAGGACCTTGCCGGCGCTGCGCGCGGAGGCGACGAGACGGATCTCGCCCCAGACGTTCTCGCGCCGGCTGAGGATCTCACGCATGACGGTGCCGACCGCGCCGGTCGCGCCGACGAGGGCGAGGGTGGGAAGACGGTTGCTCATCGGCCGGTACCTCCATAGACGACAGCTTCGACCTGGTCGGCGTCGAGCTGGAACTCACTGTGCGCGGCCTGGACCGCGGCGTCGACCTGGTCCTCTTCGACGATGACCGAGATGCGGATCTCCGAGGTGGAGATCATCTCGACGTTGGTGCCGGAAGTGGCGATGGAGTCGAAGAAGCGGGCGGTCACACCCGGGTAGGAACGCATACCGGCGCCGATCAACGAGACCTTGCCGATCTTGTCGTCGTAACGCAGGGAGTCGTAACCGACCTTGTCCTGGACCTTCTTCAAGGCGTCGACGGCCTGCTTGCCGGAGTCCTTGGGAACGGTGAAGGAGATGTCGGTGCGCGAGGTGGAGACCGCCGACACGTTCTGGACGATCATGTCGATGTTGATCTCGGCGTCCGCGAGCGCCTTGAAGATCGTCGCGGCCTCACCGACCTTGTCGGGGACGCCTACGACGGTGATCTTGGCTTCGCTCCGGTCGAAAGAGACCCCGGAGATGATCGGCTGTTCCATGCCTTTGCTTTCCTCGACTTCCGAAACGATCCACGTGCCGGGCTTCTGGCTGAACGACGAGCGGACGTGCAAGGGGATGTTGAACTGGCGCGCGTACTCGACGCAGCGCAGGTGCAGGATCTTGGTGCCGCTCGCGGCCATCTCCAGCATCTCCTCGTAGGAGATCTGCGGGATGCGCTGAGCGGTGGGCACGACACGCGGGTCGGCGGTGAACACGCCGTCCACGTCGCTGTAGATCTCGCAGGCGTCGGCGTTGAGCGCACCCGCGAGAGCGACGGCCGTGGTGTCCGAACCGCCACGGCCCAGGGACGTGATGTCCTTCGTGTCCTGGGAGACGCCCTGGAAACCGGCGACGATGCAGATCGCGCCCTCGCCGACGGCTTCCTGGATACGCCCGGGCGTCACGTCGATGATCTTGGCGTTGCCGTGCAACGACGTGGTGATGACTCCGGCTTGGGAGCCGGTGAAGGAGCGAGCCTCGTACCCGAGGTTCTCGATGGCCATGGCCACGAGTGCCATGGACATGCGCTCACCCGCGGTGACGAGCATGTCGAGCTCGCGGGCGGGCGGCATCGGGGAGACCTGTTCGGCCAGGTCCAGCAGTTCGTCGGTCGTGTCGCCCATCGCGGAGACGACGACCACGACGTCATGTCCCGCCTTTTTCTGAGCCACGATCCTTTGGGCTACTCGCTTGATGGCTTCCGCGTCGGCCACGGAAGACCCACCGTACTTCTGCACGATTAGGGCCACGATCGATGCTCCTGAGGAGTTGGGATCAAGACAATTCACAAGGGAGTGTAGTCGTCGACACCTCGCCGTACCCGCTCCGACCTGCGACGGGAGGGCGTGGCGTCTTGACACACCAGCGCTCGGGCCTACCCGCTCGAACGGAGGTTACTCATATTTCGTCCCCATTACGGGAGAATGTGAGCTAGAACTCCAGGCTTCTGCGGCCTTCGAAGGCACGACCCAAAGTGACCTCGTCGGCGTACTCGAGGTCGCCGCCGACGGGCAGACCGCTGGCCAGGCGGGTGACTTTCAGCCCCATGGGTTTGACCAACCGCGCCAGGTAGGTCGCGGTGGCCTCCCCTTCCAGGTTGGGATCGGTCGCCAGGATCAGCTCGGTCACCTGGCCGTCGGCCAGACGGGTCATGAGCTCCTTGACGCGCAGGTCGTCCGGTCCCACGCCCTCGATGGGGCTGATGGCGCCGCCGAGCACGTGGTAGCGGCCCCGGAACTCCCGGGTGCGCTCGATGGCGACGACGTCCTTGGACTCCTCCACGACACAGATGATCGTGGTGTCGCGACGGGCGTCACGGCAGATTCGGCACTCGGTCTCTTCGGCGACGTTGCCGCAGACGGAGCAGAAGCGGACCCGCTCCTTGACCTCGACGAGCGCGTTGACCAAGCGCTTGACGTCCGCGTGTTCGGCGGACAGGAGGTGGAAGGCGATGCGTTGCGCGCTCTTCGGACCGACGCCGGGCAGCCGCCCGAGCTCGTCGATCAGATTCTGAACCGCGCCTTCGTACATGCCTACCCACTCGGTCGGAACCGGGATCACCCCGGCGGGGCCGTTGTCGCCCCTTGTGGTCCCCACCGTATCGGGGGCCGGTGACCTCTTCGGACAGGGGCCGGCGAAGGAGAGGAGGTGGCCCGGCCTCGCCGCCCCGGCCGTTTCACCGGGACGGCGCCGTCTCCTCGATCCTTCCGACAAGGCCTCGGCCCGTCAGGAAGGGAGGCCGGTCCCTGCTTCTCGAACCACGGGGGGTCACCGTTCGGGCGCCGTCAGGCCCTGTTCATTGGCAACCCGGGGAGGTGCCGGCGGTGGGACGGCACGCTTTTCGCCATCACACCGAAGGCGCCGCTGTGCCCCCTTGCACCCGTTCCTGACTTATTCGGCGCCCGAACACGCCGAAGCGCTAGCGGCGTCGCGAAACGAACACCGCCTAGAAGCCGGGGAGACCGGGGATCCCGCCACCTCCGGGCATGCCCTCGGTCAGCGGGCCCATCTTCTCCTGCTGGAGACGCTCGACCTGCGCCTCGGCGTCGCGGATCGCCGCCAGGACCAGGTCCGCGATGGTCTGGGAGGTCTCCTCCGCGTCGGTGGGGTCGACGGCCTTGGGGTCGACGGTGATGTCCTCGACCTGTCCGCGCCCGCTCAGCTTGACCTTGACCAGGCCACCACCGGAGGTGCCCTCGACCTCGGCCTCCTCCAGGGCCTGCTGCGCCTCCACAAGCTGCTGTTGCATCTGCTGGGCCTGCTGGAGCAGGGCCTGCATGTCCATTCCGCCAGGGTTCACGGCCGTCTCCTCGCCGCACTCGAGGTGCTGGGTCTCTTTCCGGATGTCACTCGTCTGTGAGGGTAGTCGGTACATCCGGTGCCGTTCGCGCTTCGTTCGACGAGCCGATCGAGCGGCTCGGATCCCGGTTCGTCACGGGGAGGACTTGGTCGCACCGTTGACCCGATTTCACCAGCGAAAAGCCCCAAGAGAGCGGCGGGGAGCGGCCTCGGTTGACATGATGGCGACAGGGTCGCTCGACCCCTTCGGTGTCCTCCGACACCGCATCCGACCAGCGACGACCAGGGGACTGAGGACGTGTTGACCGCAAGGGAGCGCAACTCGGCACTGATCGAGGCGATAATCGCGGACGGCACACTGAGGGACGCCGCCCTCGTGGAGGCGTTCCGCGCCGTGCCCCGCCACCTGTTCATCCCGGAGACGGGCGCGGTGACCGCGCGCGGCGGCACGCTGAGCGCCGAGGGGAACCCGGACCGCTGGTTGGCCGCCGTCTACACGGACAACGCCATCGTCACCCGCTTGGAGGGGCCGGAGGCCCCTCGGCAACGTCGATCTCGCCAGGGTCCGGCCACCTCGTGCAGTTCGGCGCCGACCGTGCTCGCGCGGATACTGGAACTGGCCGACCTCGCCAACGGTCAGCGGGTGCTGGAGGTGGGCACCGGAACGGGCTGGAACACGGCCTTGCTCACCCACCGGCTGGGCGACCGGGCCGTGACTTCCTTGGAGATCGACGACCGACTGCTGGGCGCGGCCCGGCGGGCACTGCACGACACCGGATTGTCCCCCGCCACCCACCTGGCGGACGGCCATTCCGGGCACCCGGACGGCGCGCCGTACGACCGGATCATCAGTGTCTGCGGGGTGCGCCGGGTGCCGGGTGCCTGGTTGGAACAGCTGGTCGAGGGCGGGCTGGTCGTGTGCCCGTGGGGCCTGTTGGAGAGCGCGGGAGTGCTCATGCGCCTCGAACGTCGAGCCGGGGGCGCCGCGCTGGGCCGTTTCCACGGAGGCGTGGGGTTCGTGGCGCTGCGCACCCCGGGGTCCTCATCACCGCCGGTACGAGACACCGGACAACAGCCCGACGAGTACCGTCTCACCCAGGAGGACCCGGTATCGCCCCTGCTGACCTTCGCGTCCGCGTTCGCCCTGTCGGTGATGGTGCCGGACTGGCGGATGCGGCGGCGCTGGATCGGTACCGGATCGGGCCTGTGGCTGTGCGATCGAAGGGGTGATTCCTGGGTGCGGATCTATCCCTACGGCACTTCGTGGATGGTCGAGCAAGGCGGCCCGCGCAGCATCTGGGACGAGTTCGAGGATGCCTTGAGGCTCTGGGCCGATCTGGGCCGGCCGGAGCCGGACCGGTTCGGGTTGGCCGTGGACCCCGACGGTGGTCAGCGGCTATGGCTGGACGACCCCGAGGGACGATCCTGGCCGGTGGGTTCACCGATCTGAGGTCTCGCTCCTCGGAACGGTGTTCTTCTCCCGGAACCTGCGCAGCAGTTCCTCCTTGCGCTCCCGGGCGTCCCCCGTCGCTCCGCCCTTGTCCCCCGCCTTGCCACCGCGCAGAGTGGAACGGGCCACAGTGGTGCGTTGCCCGCCCATGCCGAGCATGTTGTTGTTCTTCGCCACGGAGTCCTCCTGTTCGAATAGTGCGAGACACTACGTCTCGCCAAACGGACTCCCCTTGATCATAGCGGCGTCAATACGAGACGTCTCGTCATTTTGAGCCACTACCTTGGAACCATGGCAGACAACACCGCCGAACAGACCCGCCGGGCACCGGATCCCCGCCGGCGCAGCCAACGCGCGCGCAACGCCATCATCGACGCGGCCGCCGAACTCCTGGGCGAGGTCGGTTACGCCAGACTGACGATGGAGGCCATCGCCTCTCGCGCCCGGGTCGGCAAACAGACCATCTACCGGTGGTGGCCCTCCAAAGCCGCCGTGGTCTTCGACGTGTTCACCCGGCTCACCGGTTCGGAGGCCGGTGAACCCCTGCCCGACACCGGCGACCTGGCCGCCGACCTCAGGACCGTCTTTCGGGCCACCGCCGACGAGTTCGTCGACTCCACGATGGACCGCACCACCCGGGCCTTCACCGCGGAGATCCAGAACGACGAAGAATTCGCCCGCGCCGTCTACGAACACCTGACCGAGCCCAACATCGTGGCCTTCCGGAATCGACTGCGATCCGCGCAGGACGCCGGCCAGGTCCGCGCCGACGTCGACCTGGACCTGGCCGTGGAGATGTTCAACGGCCCGTTCCAGCACCGGTGGCTGCTGCGCACCGGACCGATCGACCACGCCTACACCGACGCCCTGGTCGACACGGTCCTGCGCGCGTTGCGGCCCTGAAGCCTCCGCCGAGGGGGCGACCCTCACCCCGCCGGCGGCACGGCTCACAGTTGACCGGGCGCCTCGTGCTCGATCTCCTCGATCAGCCTGCCGCCGAGCTCGGTCTCGATGAGGGCGGTACCGCCACCGGAACCACCGTTGGACGCCGCGTCCTGCCGCGAACCACCCGTCGAAGGAGCGTTGTCCGTGGACGCATCATCGTCGGGCGCGGCCGGCGACGGCCCCGGAACGGACGCCTTCGCGGGGCCCGCGTCCCGGCCCCCCGGAGCGTTTCCACCCTGGACACCACCGCCGCGGGTCGGTGCCGGGGCCCCATAGTCCTCCGGCGGCGGGGCGGCGGCGTCCTCATAGGGGTCCGGCGGTGGCTCCGGACGGTCGCTGAGCAACCGCTCCGGTGGCGGACCCGTGGGTCGCGCCGGTTCCGGAGCCGGTTCGGAAGCCGCAGGCGCGGCGGCCCGGGGCTCGGACCGTCCCGGTGGGGCGTCCCACCCGGCGGGTTCGGCCGGTCGCGGCGCGGGCTGCGGTCGCTGTGTCTGCGGGCCACCACTCGTTCCCGAAGGCGCCACGCGCACCTCGATGCCCAGCACCTGCTGGATCGCCCCGGCCACGACCTTGTCGCTACCGGTGTTGGTGAAGCCCTTGGCCTCGTTGGGCTTGTTGAAGCCGAGCAGCACGGTGTTGCCCTCGGCCCCGATCGGCTGCACGTCACCGCCGTGCAGCATCATCCAGGTGAACCGGCGACGGCCCTTGACGGCTTCCATGATCTGGTGCCAGGCACCCTGGAGCCGGCCCAGGTCCAGAGGACCACCGCCACCGGCGGGCGCACTCTGCTGCGGCGCCGCCTGAGGACGGGAGGGCGCGGGCGCGTCCCAGCCCGAGGGCTCGTTCCGTCCGCTCGGACTCGGAGCCGGATTCGGAGCCGGTTCGACGGTTCGGGAGGGTTCGGGCCGTGCGGGCTGCGGAGCCGGGGGTTGCCGCACCGGAGCCGGGGCCGGATCGGGTACGGGGGGCGCGGCTTGCGCGGGGGCCTGAGCCATCGGTGCCGTGGGCGCCTGTGGCCCGGACGCCGCCGGCGCCACCGCCCCGGACGCCAGCCGGCGCTCCATCTGTTCCAGCCTGGCCAGCAGCGCGGTCTGGTCACCGTCGGTGGCGGGCAGCAGGATCCGCGAACACAACAGCTCCAGGAGCAGGCGCGGCGCGGTGGCGCCCCGCATCTCCGTGAGCCCCTGGTTGAGGACCTCCGCGGCCCGGGACAGTTCCGCCGGCCCCAGCCGCGCGGCCTGCTCCTTCATCTGGTCCACCGACTCCGGAGAGACGTTGACCAGGCCCTTGTCGATGGCATCCGGAACCGCGGCGAGCACCACCAGGTCACGGAAGCGCTCCAGCAGGTCCGTGGTGAAACGACGCGGATCGTGACCGCCCTCGACCACTCGGTCCACCAGACCGAACACGGCCGCGCCATCACGCGCTCCCAGGAAATCGACCATCTCGCCGAGCAGGCCGGAGTCGGTGTAGCCCAGCAGGGAGACGGCGCCCTCCCGGGTGATGCCGCCCTCGTCCGAACCGGCGATCAGCTGGTCCAGGACGGAAAGGGTGTCACGCGCCGAACCCGCGCCCGCGCGCACCACCAGCGGAAGGGCGGCCGGGTCGTAGGAGACCTCCTCCTGCTTGAGGAGGTCCTCCATGAGCTCCTTGAGGGTGCTCGGCGGGATGAGCCGGAAGGGGTAGTGGTGGGTCCGCGAACGGATCGTCCCGATGACCTTCTCGGGCTCGGTGGTCGCGAACACGAACTTCAGGTGCGGCGGGGGTTCCTCGACGAGCTTGAGCAGCGCGTTGAAACCCTCGCGGGTCACCATGTGCGCCTCGTCGATGATGTAGATCTTGTAGCGCGATTTCACCGGCGCGAAGAAAGCCCTCTCCCGCAGGTCACGCGCGTCGTCGACACCACCGTGGGAGGCGGCGTCGATCTCGATCACGTCGAGGCTGCCACCGCCGTCGGGGGCGAGCCCCTCGCAGGAGTCACAGGTTCCACAGGGATCCGGGGTCGGCCCCTGCTCACAGTTGAGAGAGCGCGCGAGGATGCGCGCACTGGTGGTCTTGCCACAACCGCGCGGTCCGCTGAAGAGGTAGGCGTGGTTGATACGTCCGCTCCGCAGCGCCTGGCGCAACGGGTCGGTCACGTGCTCCTGGCCGCGCACCTCACCGAACGTCGCGGGACGGTACTTGCGGTACAGCGCGATGCTCACGGTGTGATCACTCCCCTGGTCCCTGCCACGGTCCCATTCAACCCTCTGGGAGTGACGACTCGCGCCGGGTCGGGGAAACCGGGAGGGATCGATCCGGGGCGGGTACCCCCGAGAACAAGAAAGGACCCCCCGCGCACCCGCCAGAGCCTACTTATCCTTGCTGCCTTCCGGCCCTGGGGAGGTTCATAGGATGACGCCGCACGAGGGGTCTGCCCCAGAGTGTATCCGAAGCCGGCACTGCTCCGGCAACCCTCGTCGGCCCGAGTTCCGTCGGGTCGAACCCGTTCGAAGCACTCCCGCGAAGCCTGTACAGTTGCTCTCGGAGGATTCGCCTAGTGGCCTAGGGCGCACGCTTGGAAAGCGTGTTGGGGGCAACCCCTCAAGGGTTCGAATCCCTTATCCTCCGCCACAGCCCATCAGGGCAGACGCAAGGCCCCGATCGCACAGCGGTCGGGGCCTTCGTCGTTTCCGGGACCGGGCGATCACGGGCGGGGGATGTTGCGGAGGTTGGAGCGGGCCAGGTCGATCATGGCCCCCACCCCGCCCTGGAGGACCGTTCGTCCCGCCGAGAGGGCGAACCCGGTGATCTGGTCGGCGGTGATCCGCGAGGGCACCGACAGCGCGTTCGGGTCGGTGATCACGTCCACCAGCACCGGCCCGTCGGCCGACAGGGCCTCGTCCAGCGCCTGACGCACCTTCCGGGGATCCTCCACCCTGATCGACGGCATGCCCACGGCCTTGGCCACCGCGGCGTAGTCCACCGGCGGATGGTCGGTCTGGAACGCCGGCATGCCGTCCACCATCATCTCCAGGCGGACCATGCCGAGCGAGGAGTTGTTGAACACCACCGTCGTGATCGGCAGACCGTGCTGCTGGACGGTGATCAGCTCGCCGAGGAGCATGCTCAGTCCGCCGTCCCCGGACATGGAGACGATCCGACGCCCCGGGGCCGCGTAGGCGGCGCCGATCGCGTGCGGCAGGGCGTTGGCCATGGTCCCGTGGGTGAAGGAACCGATCACCCGCCGCCTGCCGTTCGGAGTGACGTACCGGGCCGCCCACACGTTGTTCATGCCGGTGTCGACGGTGAACACGGCGTCGTCCGGCGCGGCCTCGTCCAGGTGTCGGGCCACGTACTCGGGGTGGATCGGAGTGTGGTCCTCGATGTTCTTCGTGTAGGCGTCCACCACCCGGGTCAGGGCGCGTTCGTGCCGGCGGAGCATCTCGTCGAGGAAGCGCACGTCGTTCTTGGCGCGGATCACCGGCCGCAGTGCGCGCAGGGTGGCGGCGACGTCACCCTGCACCCCCAGTTTCAGGGGAACGCGACGACCCAGTCGGCGCGGGTCGTGATCCACCTGGACGACGTTCTTCTCGGGCAGGAAGTCGTCGTAGGGGAAGTCGCAGCCCAGCAGGACGGTGAGATCGGCCTCCTGAAGGGCGTCGTAGCAGGCCCCGTAGCCGAGCAGGCCGATCATGCCGACGTCGTGGGGATTGTCGTACTGGATCCACTCCTTGCCGCGCAGGGTGTGCCCGACCGGGGCCTTGATCTTCTCGGCGAGCCGGATGACCTCCTCGTGCGCGTCCCTGACCCCGGCCCCGCAGAACAGGGCGACCTTGTCGGCCTCGTTGATCCGTCGGGCGAGCTCGCGCACGTCGTCCTCACCGGGCCACGCGGTGGCGCGTCCGGCGGTGACGGGGGTGTCGTCGGCGGGCCCGCTCGCCTTCTGCCCGGCGATGTCCCCGGGCAGGACGAGGACGGCCACACCTGGGGTCCCGAGGGCGTGTTGGATGGCCACGCGCGCCAGGCGGGGCATCTGTTGCGGGTGGGAGACGAGCTCGCGGAACTCGGTGACGTCGGCGAAGAGCCGTTCGGGGTGGGTCTCCTGGAAGAAGCCGGTGCCGATCTGGTGGGAGGGGATGTGCGAGGCGAGTGCGAGCACGGGCGCCCCACTGCGTTGGGCGTCGTAGAGCCCTTGGACCAGGTGGGTGTTGCCGGGGCCGCAGGATCCCGCGCACACCGCGAGTCGGCCGTCGATCTGTGCCTCCGCGGCGGCGGCGAAGGCCGCGCTCTCCTCGTTGCGGACATGGATCCATTCGATGCCGTCGATGTCGCGGACCGCGTCCACCACCGGGTTGAGACTGTCTCCCACCACCCCGTAGATCCGGGTGACCCCGGCGGCGATCAGGGTACGGACGAGCTGTTCGGCGACGGTGTTCCTGCTCAAGACGGACCTCCAGCGACAGGGTGCGGGGCGGGCGACGAGCCCCCGCTCCAACGCTAGGAACGCCCTACCCGGATCACCCGGATCGCCACACCACGAGGTTCGTCCCGTCCTCGTCGCCCGGACCCCACGGGGCGGATCGGCGCCGACGGGGGTAGTTTTCCCAAGGACCGAGGAAAGGGGACCGGGTATGCGGTGGGACGGGGATCTGCGTTACGTCGCCCTCGGCGACAGCCAGACCGAGGGCGTCGGCGACGGTGACGAGAGCAGCGGTTATCGGGGATACGCCGACCGATTCGCCGAGCACATGGTGGCCGCCGGGGCCCGGGTCGAGTACGCCAACCTGGCGGTACGCGGACGTTTGGCCGGACAGGTGCACGCCGAGCAGCTGGAACCCGCGCTGCGGTTGCGTCCGGACGTCGCGACCGTCTTCGCCGGGGTCAACGACCTGATCCGCCCCGGGTACGACCCCGACGTCGTGATCGGCCACCTGGAGACGATGTTCGCCGAGCTGACCGGCGCGGGGGCCAAGGTGGCCACTCTGACCTTTCCGAACATCACGAGGATCGCGCCCTTGACCAGGCCACTGCTGCCACGGGTCCTGGACTTCAACGCCCGGGTGCGCGCGGCCGCCGCCCGCCACGACGTCGCGGTGGCCGACTGCTTCCGCCACGCGGTCGCCACGGACCGCCGTCTGTGGGCTCCGGACCGGTTGCACTGTTCCTCGGAAGGACATCGACGGATCGCCGGTGCGGTGGCCCACGCGTTGGAGCTGCCGGGCGCGGACGTCTCCTGGACCGACCCGCTGCCTCCGTTGCCCACGCCCGCCGCCGTGACCCGGGTCTACGACGAGGTCACCTGGCTGGGTTCCTTCCTGGGTCCTTGGGTGGCGCGCCGGATCCGCGGCCGTTCCTCCGGTGATGGTCGTGTGGCCAAGCGTCCCGAGCTCGTTCCGCTGGTCCCCTGACCGACGCGGTCGGGGCCCCCGCCCTTCTCGGGGGCGGACCCTCGATCCTTTGTGCAACTTGTTGCATAATGAGGGAAAGGTCGGCCGGACACCGACCGAGAGGCACCGCGCGAGGAGAGACCATGACCGACTACCCCCACCTTCTGGAACCCCTGGACCTGGGCTTCACCACCCTCAAGAACCGCGTGATCATGGGCTCCATGCACGTCGGCCTGGAGGAGGCCCCCAACGGCTTCGAGAGGATGGCCGCCTTCTACGCCGAACGCGCTCGCGGCGGCGTCGGCCTGATCGTCACCGGCGGCATCGCCCCCAACCCCGAGGGCGCCACCTACACCGGCAGCGCCAAGCTCACCGATGACGAAGAAGTCGCCCAGCACCGCCTCATCACCGATGCCGTACACCGCGACGGCGGCCGGATCGCCATGCAGATCCTGCACACCGGCCGCTACGCCTTCAGCGAGGACTCCGTCTCCGCCAGCGCGATCCAGGCCCCGATCAACCCCTTCGTGCCGCACGCCCTCACCGACGAGGAGGTCGAGCGCACCATCGAGGACTTCGCCCGCTGCGCCGAGCTCGCCCGTCGGGCCGGGTACGACGGCGTGGAGATCATGGGCTCCGAGGGCTACCTCATCAACCAGTTCATCGCCCCCGCCACCAACAAGCGCGAGGACCGTTGGGGCGGCTCCTTCGAGAACCGCGTCCGCCTGCCCCTGGAGATCCTCCGCCGGGTCCGCGAGCGCGTGGGCATCGACTTCATCGTCATCTACCGCCTGTCCATGTTGGACCTGATCCCCGACGGATCCACCTTCGACGAGGTCGTCGAACTCGGCCGAAGGGTGGAGGCCGCCGGCGCCGACATCATCAACACCGGCATCGGCTGGCACGAGGCCCGTGTGCCCACCATCGCCACCTCCGTGCCGCGCGGCGCCTACACCTGGATCACCGAGCGCCTCAAGAAGGAACTGTCCGTCCCCCTGGTGGCGGTCAACCGCATCAACACCCCCGAGGTCGCCGAGCGCATCATCGCCGACGGCCAGGCCGACATGGTCTCCCTCGCCCGCCCGATGCTGGCCGACGCCGACTTCGTCGCCAAGGCCGCCGCCGGTGCCCCCGAGGAGATCAACACCTGCATCGGCTGCAACCAGGCCTGCCTGGACCACACCTTCAGCCTCAAGATCACCTCCTGCCTGGTGAATCCGCGCGCCTGCCACGAGACCGAACTCGTGCTCTCGCCCACCAAGACCCGCAAGAACGTCGCCGTGGTCGGCGCGGGCCCCGCCGGGCTCGCCTTCTCCGTCTCCGCCGCGAGCATCGGACACACCGTCACCCTGTTCGACGCGGCCGCCGAGATCGGTGGACAGCTCAACATGGCCCGCCGGGTGCCCGGTAAGGAGGAGTTCGACGAGACCCTCCGCTACTACCGCGTGCAGCTCGACAAGCACGGCGTGGACGTACGCCTGAACACCCCGGTCGCCGCCGCCGACTTGGAGGGCTACGACGAGGTCGTCGTAGCGACCGGTGTCTCCCCGCGCATCCCCCGGATCCCCGGCGTCGACCACCCCAGCGTGGTCGGCTACGTGGACGTGCTGCGCGGCGGCGCCGAGGTCGGCGAGAGGGTCGCCGTCATCGGCGCCGGTGGCATCGGCTTCGACGTCGCCGAGTTCCTCACCGACACCGGGGAGGAGGCGAGCCAGGACGCCGAGGCCTTCTTCCGTCAGTGGGGCGTGGACCTCGACTACAAGGAGCGCGGCGGTCTGCGCGCCCCCCGGCGCGTCGCCCCGCCCCGTCGAGTCCACCTGCTCCAGCGCAAGACCAGCAAGGTCGGCAAGGGCCTTGGCAAGACCACCGGGTGGATCCACCGTCTGGAACTGCGCCACCGCGGCGTGGAGATGGTCGCCGGAGCCGAGTACCGCCGCATCGACGACGACGGCCTGCACCTGACCGTGGACGGCGAGGAGCGTGTGCTCGACGTCGACACCGTGGTGCTGTGTTCCGGTCAGGACCCGCGCCGGGACCTCGCCGACGAGCTCATCGCCGCCGGCCACACCGTGCACGTGATCGGTGGCGCCGACGTGGCCGCCGAGCTCGACGCCAAGCGCGCCATCAAGCAGGGCACCGAACTCGCCGCCTCCCTGTGATCCCCGTGGCCGCGGACCCGAGCGGTCCGCGGCCGCCCCTTCCTAGAATGCGCACATGTCCCTGCCCCACGCGATCCTCACCGCCCTGTTGGAGAAACCCTCCTCGGGACTGGAGCTGACCCGGCGCTTCGACCGCTCCATCGGGTACTTCTGGTCCGCCTCCCACCAGCAGATCTACCGAGAACTGGGGAAGCTGGAGCGGTCCGGGCTGATCCGCGCCCTGCCCAGCGACTTCCCCACCCGGGGCCGGCGCAAGGAGTACGAAGTGCTGGCCGCGGGCCGCACCGAACTGGAGCGCTGGGTGGGAGAGACCGAGGAGCCCCGCTCCCTGCGCGACACCCTGATGCTGCGGGTACGTGCCACCGGGGTCGTGGGCGTGGATCCCGACTTCGTGGCCGAGCTGCGCCGGCATCGAGAACTGCACGGCGAACGACTCGCCGAATACCGCGAGTTCCAGCGACGTGACACCGCCCGAGGCCGAGGGACCGAACGCGACCGGGTCCAGGGGCTGGTCCTGCGGGGAGGGGTCGAGCTGGAGACCTTCTGGGTGAACTGGCTGGACAGGGCCATCGCCGAGCTCGAGGAGACCAAGGGACCATCCGGCGGGACCTCCCCCTCCTGACGGTCCCGGGGCAAGAAAAAACCGCCCCCGGTGTTCCCGGGGGCGGCTGGTGGCGGTGGAGGAGGGATTTGAACCCTCGAAGGGTTGCCCCTTACCCGCTTTCGAGGCGGGCGCCATCGGCCACTAGGCGACTCCACCGAGAGGAACTCTACCGGATCCTGCGCCGTGCGAAAAACCGGATGAGCAACCCCGAACATCTCTCGGCCACGTTTTCGCTGATCATCTCGGGTGGAATCACTTCAGGACGGTGGTTCTGCCGAGGGTCCCGGAGCAGGTCCCACATCGAACCGACCGCACCGGCCTTGGCGTCCCGCGCCCCGTAGACCACACGGTCCACCCGGGAGAGCACCGTGGCGCCCGCGCACATGACGCAGGGTTCCAGGGTCACCACCAGCGTGCAGCCGCTCAGGCGCCACTCACCGCGCGTCTCGGCGGCCGCGCGCAGGGCCAGCACCTCCGCGTGCCCGGTCGGGTCGCCCGTGGCCTCACGTTCGTTGTGGCCGCGCCCCAGCACCGTTCCGTCGGGTCCCAACACGACCGCGCCCACGGGCACGTCGTCGGTCTTCAGGGCACGCTCCGCCTCGACCAGGGCTTCGAGCATCGCAGAGTCGGCCGTGGCACGGTCGATCCCGGGAAGGGCCCCCGTCACAGTCGCATCGAGTCGAGGAGTTCGGCGAATCCGGTGCGTTCGGCCACCATCGCGAGGACGTCACCGGGCAGTACCCCGCCACCGGCGGAGAGGGAGCGCAGCTCCTCGCCCGGCACCCCGAGGTCCGAGAGCAGACCGTCGTCACCGTCGGGACGCGGATCCGGTCGGGCTCCCGCGCTCTCCACCGGCATGGGGGCGCCCAGACCACCGGCCTCGGAAAGGATCCCGGCCACCGGGTGATCGTGCACGACCCGACCGTCGGAGAGATAGACGCGCGGTTCGGAGCCCGTCACGTCCACACGCACGACGGCGAACCACTCGTCGTCGGCCTCCACCAAGAGCAGGGCCATGTCACTGCCCCACTCGGTCTCGTAGTCGAGCATGAGGTCGGTGATGTCGTCGATGACGTCCACATCACCGAGATCGACCTCGGTTCCGCGCCATGTCCCGCCGTTGGGAGCGAAGACAGCTGCGAAGGTCGACACGGCTCACCCTCCCGTCTTTCCAGGTCACTTCCGCAGGCGTCCTTACCCCATACCGTCGAGGACACGCTGAAAGGCCTGGGCGAATCCGAGCCGTTCGGAGACGCTGGCGAGCACCTCGTCCGGATACAGGTCCAGGTCACCGGCGAGGGCGCCCAGTTCCATCTCGTCCAGCCCCAGGTCCGCGACCACGGACAGGTCGCCCGCCGGTAGGACCTGGTCGAGGTCGTCGTCGTGGGGAAGGTCGATGTCCAGGTAGTCGAGGACGTCCCTGGCCACCTGCCAGTCCACCGAGGCGGTCACGTCGGACAGGAAAACGGTGACGTCCTCCCCGTACACCCGGACGATGATGAAGAAGTCGTCGCCCACGGACACCAGTCCGAGGGAACCGCTGATGCTCGGCTGTTGGCGCAGCGCGTGGATCAGACCCTTGAGGTCGTGCACCAGCGCGATGGGGAGGAGATCCACATCCCAGTACTCCTCTTCCCTGTATGCGACGGCCGCGAAGTCACCCGAGTCGTCGTCACCATGATCGAGCACTGTCATCGTCACCCCAACCCGGACGGTGTATCGGTGCGGACGAAGGGAACCGGCTCGCCCGTGCGAGTGTCATGGTAGCGATCACTCCCACCTCGTGGCCTTCCTTCGCCCGCCATGGAACGGACCCACGTTCTCATGACAGGAGGCTCCGGCGCGCCCCCGCATACGATCCCGGATCCCTTCTTCGCGGCCTCGGTGCCCCGGCCGGAGGTCGCGGCGCCCCGAGGCCCGCCCGAGACGCCCCGGGGCGGGGCATACGCGCGGTTAGACTCGTGCCGGCCCCTCTACCCACACATCGCCCTGTCGCCCCAGCTCACCCGGAGAACGTTTTGGAAACCCTGGTCGTCGACCACCCCTTGGTCTCGCACAAACTGACCACCCTGCGCGACGTGCGGACCGACTCACCGACCTTCCGGCGGCTGACCGACGAACTGGTGACCCTGCTCGCCTACGAGGCGACGCGGGATGTCCGAGTGACAGAGGTCACCATCGATACCCCGCTCGTGCAGAGCACCGGGTTCCAGTTGTCGCGCCCGACCCCCCTGGTCGTTCCGATCCTGCGCGCGGGACTCGGCATGCTCGACGGCATGACCCGGCTGTTGCCCACCGCCGAGGTCGGCTTCCTCGGCATGGCACGCAACGAGGAGACCCTCCAGCCGGCGACCTACGCCGACCGCCTTCCCCAGGACCTTTCCGGTCGTCAGTGCTACGTGCTCGACCCGATGCTGGCCACCGGTGGCACCTTGGCCGCCGCCCTGAAACTGCTCGTCGAGCGCGGCGCCGATCACATCACCGCGATCTGCCTGCTGGTCGCCCCCGAGGGTCTGACCGCGGTGGAGCGGAAACTGACGGAGAGCCTCCCGGAGAACCATGGGGCCACCCTGCGCGTGGTGACCGCGGCCGTCGACGAGCGCCTGAACGAGCAGGGCTTCATCCTGCCGGGACTCGGCGACGCCGGAGACCGCCTCTACGGCTGTTCCTGAGGCCGGACCGCGGCTTCGTCGCCCTCCCACCCCGAGCGCCCGATCAGATCACTGATCGGGCGCTTTTTCGGCTCTTTCTGGTCGAAGCCGAATGAACGTCCGAAAATCGGGCACTGACTCCTCATGACCGTGCCCCCGTCCGACGTCACCCCTGGTCGAGCCCGCTTGACCGACCGCACCGGAGACACGGGGCTGCTTTAGCCGAATTCATTTCGAGATTGGAACGTAACAGATTAGGGTGATCATGGTTCCTGACCACCCGTAACGGGGTAGATCAGCCCGACCGAAACCGCCCCGCCCAGGAACCGGGCCACCGATACCCAACACACCGCCCCCACATTCGAGGCGGTGCCACGGCTACCCCTCGGTGGCTACGCATAGCCCCCGTGCGCACACCCCCCGTGCCGTTCCGCCCGCAGCCCAGAAGGAGTGAGATGCCCGAGAACCCCTCCCCCTCGTCCACCCAGGCCGCCAGCGACTCCCACTTCAGCCCCGTCGTCAGTCGCCTTTCCACGGAGTTCTCCCACGTCCACCACTCCGCCACCGTTTCGCGGTGCGTGGACGCGGCACGACACGGAGCCCAGGACGTGACCGGACGGGCCACCCCGGACCTCGTCGAACGCATCGCACGGCAGCACCTCCAGGTTCTGGCCCTGGCCTTCGCCGAACAACGCTGACCACTCGCGTGGGCTGTTTCGGCCCTGCATTACACAGAACTACGGAAGACCGGGAACCGACGTCGAGCCGGCGCCGGTGATCCCCTTCCCGGGATCCGGATCTGCGGAAATCCGCAGCACTTTCGCCCCGGAACACGTTCGTCGGCGCCCTTCACCCCTTCTGACCTGCCCCTGAACAAAAGAGAATTTCGGACCGTCCTTCACAGGGGCAACAACCTCACCGGAACCGGACACAGTCGGCAAGTAGCGAACGGCCGACATACCGCCACGCCGAGGGTGCGCTTAAGGCTTTACGGGCATGATGGTCGATGCAACAATCACTGCTGGGTTGGTGGGTCAGGTGGATTCCAAGGGGAGTCAGTCGTGGCGAAGTTGAAGAAATGGGGCGGATACGCGCTCATCGGTTTCGTGTTGTTCTATCTACTCACGCAACCGGAAAGTGCGGCCGGGGTGATCCAGAGCGCCCTGGGCGGCCTGATGGGCGGCGCGGAGTCGATGTCCCGCTTCGTCAACGCACTGCTGCCGTAGTCGCGAGGAAGCGGGTGCCATGAAGCTCGTCGCCTCAAGTAACGCGGCACCGGCATCGGTCAACCGCTATCTCCTGCCACACGAGCAGGACGTGGTGACCATCCGACGTCACCCCGCGGTCCTCATCGGACCGGTGGCGATCGTGCTGGCCGCGTTGATCCTCGCGGGGATCCTGAGCCAGACGATCGGTAGCGGTGCCGACGGCGGCGTCGTCCTCGCCGTCATCTGGTGGCTGTGGCTACTGGTCCTGGTGTGGTTCGTCTGGCGGGTCGCGGAGTGGTCCGTGGACTACTTCGTCATCACGTCGGCCCGACTGCTCCTGACCACGGGGTTGATCACCCGACAGGTGAACATGATGCCGTTGGGCAAGGTCACGGACATGCGGTTCGAACGCACCCTGCTCGGCCGATTCCTCGGCTACGGAACCTTCGTCATGGAGTCCGCGGGCCAGGACCAGGCGCTCAGCAGGATCGACTTCATTCCCTACCCGGAGCAGCTCTACCTCGAGGTTGTGGGACTGATCTTCAAGGAGTGACCGGTACCCGCGTATGACGCTTCGAAGCACCCGTCCAGGTGGCGGGTGCTTCTTCGTGTTCGGGCCTTGGCCACCCCTCGCCACCACCCCGGTTACCGAGTTGTTCACCTTCCGTTCACCTTGAGGGCGAAGCAGCCACGAAATTCCCACGTGGTCAGGCACGACACCCCGGACCGAATTGACTCTTAGGTGAACAAAGGGTTAACATGAGCTATCCCAATCGGAAACGAGGAGGGCTTCATGGCACGCAGGACCGACCACGCGCCGCGCCCGTCTCGCTCATCGACCGCTCGTCGGCGCAATCGATCCGCTGCCCAGAGCCGCCGCCTCGCCGGCCTGGCTCCTCAGCCCACGCAGGTCCCTAGACCGCGTGAGAACGCCGACGCGACCACTTCGGAGCACCCCATCCTTCACTGGGTTCTGATCACCGACGAGAGCGGACGCACCCGCCCCGAGGCGCGCTGGCTCTGACCGCCGCCCGGACACACACGCCGAAGAGCCACCCGCACAACGCGGGTGGCTCTTCGCGTTCCCGGGCCGAGCAGGGTCGGCTCATCGCTTTGTCGACAAATCGGCAAGACCATAAATCTAGATGAGGACAACCGAATACCCGCCTCTAGAGAAGCGGCGAGGGTGACTCCTGTCTCACGAAAACGGTCTTGGCCATGAGTGAGACAGGACGTAGCGCCTCACTCATGTCGCTTTAGAACCTTCCTCGCGTCGGACCGCCACGTTCCGGGCACCCCGCGCCCACCTCCACACGGTGCGCGCGGCTCCGTCGGCGTCCCACATCGCGGTCGGGAAGGCCTTCGCCACCGGCGACAATCGGCTTTCGGCCGGCAGCGTATATGCGCGCCAATGACCGAAACCCACCCCTTCCCCGTCGTGGCACACAACCCCGGCCCACACACGCGACAGGAGGTCCCCCTGTTCGGACCACGTCACCGATGGCTCTCCCGGATCACCCTGAACGAGACCACCAAGAGGTACGGGGACCGGACCGTCCTCGACCGCGTCACCCTCACCATCGCGCCCGGACAACGGTGAGCTCGACCGTCCGGTTCGCTCTCCGTGGGGCAACGCCGTCGGATCGAGGTGGCCCGTTTGTCGTCGGATCGCTCACGACCTGCCGTCGCTGGACGAACCGACCGACCACCTCTCCCCCGGGCTGGTGGAGGAACTGGAGGAGGCGCGGTCCCACCACACCGGAGTACTGGTGAGCGTGATCCACGACCGAGGCGTGCACAGCGGCTTCAGCGGCCGACACCTGCGTCTGGAGGCCGGCGAGATCCACGACGACAAGTCGACGAATCGCTTTGTCGACATTTTGGTCAGCACATAAGTCGACTTATGGATTGACCGATACAGCGGGGCGTGATCGAACCGGTCACGCCCCGTACTCGTCGATCGCCAGGACTACCCCGGCGCCATGTCGACGAAGCGACTGTAGTGGCCCTGGAAGGCCACGGTCACGTCGGCGGTCGGACCGTTACGGTGCTTGGCCACGATGATGTCCGCCTCGCCGGCGCGCGGCGACTCCTTGTCGTGCACGTCCTCGCGGTACAGCAGGATGACCATGTCCGCGTCCTGTTCGATGGATCCCGATTCGCGAAGATCCGACACTTGTGGGCGTTTGTCGGTGCGCTGCTCGGGACCACGGTTGAGCTGGGAGAGCGCCACCACAGGCACCTCCAACTCCTTGGCCAGGAGCTTGAGCGAACGCGACATCTCGGAGACCTCCTGCTGACGGCTCTCCACTCGACCGGGCGAGCTCATCAGCTGGAGGTAGTCGACGATCACGAGCTTGAGGTCGTGCTGCTGCTTGAGCCGGCGGCACTTGGCCCGGATCTCCATCATCGACATGTTCGGGGAGTCGTCGATGAACAACGGCGCACTGGCCACCTCGCCCATGCGTCTGGCAAGCCGTGCCCAGTCATCGTCGGTCATCAGACCCGAACGCATGGTGTGCAGTGGCACCCGCGCCTCGGCGGAGAGCAGACGCATGACGATCTCGTTTCGGCCCATCTCCAGACTGAAGAAAACGGACGTCATCTCGTTCTTGATGGACGCAGCACGTGCGAAATCCAAGGCCAGGGTCGATTTCCCGACGGCGGGTCGAGCGGCGATGATGACCATCTGGCCGGGGTGGAGGCCGTTGGTGAGAGCGTCGAAGTCGGCGAAGCCGGTGGGGACACCGGTCATGCTGCCGTCGTTCGCGCCGATGGCCTCGATCTCGTCCAGGGCGCCCGGCATGATGTCGCCGAGGACGACGTAGTCCTCACCGGTGCGCTTCTCGGCGACCTTGTAGATCTCCGCCTGGGCGTGGTCGACCAGGTCGTCGACCTCTCCGTCGCCGGAGTAACCGATCTGCGCGATGCGGGTGCCCACCTCGACCAGGCGGCGCAGGACCGCGCGGTCGGAGACGATCTTGGCGTAATAGCCGGCGTTGGCCGCGGTGGGGATCGCTTCGGTGAGGGTGTGCAGGTAGGGGGCGCCACCGACGCGGGTGGCCTCGCCGCGCTTGGTCAGTTCGGCGTTGACCGAGATGGCGTCGACCGGCTCGCCACGGGAGAACAGGTCGACGACGCTCTCGTAGATGATCTGGTGCGCGGGCCGGTAGAAGTCCGCGGACCGGATGATCTCGACGACCTGGCTGATGGCGTCCTTGGACAGGAGCATGCCGCCCAGGACACTCTGTTCGGCCTGGATGTCGTGCGGTGGGGTGCGCTCGTATCCGCCTGCTTCAGGTGGTTGTTCGGCGACACTCACGGACTACTCCCCACACCGGACGCGTGCGTCGGCCCGGGTCCGGGCCGACCCTTCCAGCATGCCCCATCCGGGTGACGGGGGACGCCGCGAGGGAGGCCTGTGGACACCCCTTTACCATCACATCCCCAGCACCATGGGGCATTGTGCGCAGAGGTTATGCACATCACCTGTGGATAACTATGCCGCCAGTCGCCCATAACCCATTTGAGCTGCGAAAACGTGCTTCTCTACCGGGACGTGCAAGATGTCTCACGAGGAGGCTTTCCACAGGTTATCCACAGGGTTTCGGCGGCCTGTGGACAACCTCACCCCACCCATCGAACGCCTGTCCGGTACTGTGGCTCTGCCATGGCCACATTCCTCTCGGCGGCACCCTTCCGGCACCGCCACGATCGCGAGATCTTCGCCCTCGCTATCCCCACGTTCTTCGCTCTCATCGCCGAACCGCTCTTCCTGCTCACCGACTCCGCCATCGTCGGTTCGCTCGGTACCCGGGCCCTCGGTGGTCTCGGTGTCGCCGGACAGGTGTTGCTGACCCTGGCTGCGGTGTGCATCTTCCTCGCCTACGGAACGACCGCCGCCGTCTCCCGCAAGTTCGGCGCGGGAGACATCCCCGGCGGCATGCGCGACGGTGTGGACGGGCTCTGGCTCGCGATCCTGTTGGGCATCGCCGCGATCGGCATCGGTTGGCCGCTCGGCCCATGGATGATCGACCTCCTCGGCGCCTCCCCCGAGGTGGCCCCGTACGCGGTCACCTACCTGCGCATCAGCCTGCTGAGCACCCCGTTCCTGTTGATCATCATGGCGGGCACGGGGGTGCTGCGCGGGTTGCAGGACGCCCGTACCCCCCTGGTGGTGGCGGCCTCCTCCTACATCGGCAACGCGCTCCTGTGCGCCATCTTCGTCCTGGTCCTGGACTGGGGCATCGCCGGTTCCGCGTGGTCGACTGTGCTCGCCCAAGGGGCGGGCGCGTTCTGGTACGTGGCCACCATCGTCCGCGCCGCCCGACGCGAGGGTGTATCGCCGGTGCCGAGCGTGGCGGGGCTGAAGGCCTCGGCCTCGGCCGGGTTCGCGCTGTTCCTACGCAGTGTGTCCATGCGTGTGGTGGCGCTGGTGACCACTGCGGTGGCCGCCCGATTGGGCGACGAGTCGATCGCCGCGCACCAGGTGAGCTACAACATCTGGGCGCTGCTGGTCTTCGCCATGGACGCCATCGCCATCGCGGGGCAATCGATCGTCGGCCGCTATCTGGGTGCGGGAGACGTTCGAGGCACCAAGGACGCCACTCGACGCATGATCGAATGGGGGGTGCTGTCGGGCCTGGTGTTCCTGGTCCTGGTGTTCCTGGTGCTGCCGTGGGCGCACCTTCCGTTCACCTCGGACCCCCGGGTGGCCGGGTTGATCACGGCCTCCCTGGTGGTCGTGGCACTGATGCAGCCGCTCAGCGGAGTGACCATGGTCCTCGACGGGGTACTGATGGGCGCCGGAGATCAGCGTTACCTGGCGTGGGCCTCCCTGTGGACGATGCTCGCCTTCCTGCCGTTCGCCTTGGTCCTTCCGCACCTGGCCACGTCCCAGACCTGGGGTTTGGTGGGCCTGTGGAGCGCTTTCGCCGTGTGGATCCTGGCCCGGGCCATCACGCTCGGCCTTCGCGCACGCGGTACCGCCTGGTTGGTCACCGGCGCGACGCGTCCCTGACCACCCTTGGAAACAGAAGACCGCCGCCGCCCGTGTCGGACGGTGGCGGGCGACGAAGTGGTCCTGGGTCAGAAGGACGCGTCGAGGTCCCCGATCGTGGGGCCGTGGTAGAAGGTGGCGATCCGTTCCGCCTCCGGTGCGCCGGGAAAGCTCGGCAGCTGTTCCACACCGAGTTCCTCGCCGGCGTATCGGCTCAGGTGACCGAGCTGTTCCCGCAGGCGGCTCCCCACGTCGTTCCGGAGCTTGGGGAGCATCGAGTAGAGCTTGTCACCCGGGCAGTTGGTGGAGTTGTAGTCGCGGTGCCCCACGATCGCGTCCTGCGGATCCAACCGGTACACCAGGCACAACCAGGTACAGGTGTCCACCAACGCCGACATCAGCGCATCCGGCGGGGTCGCCGAGGTATAGGTGCCCTCGTTCTCGATCCCGATGGTGTGCGAGTTGTGGTCGGCGGTGTGCGCGCCCAGGACGTGCTTGCCTTCGCCGATGGCCTGAAGGGTCTTGTCGCGCCCTTCCATGATGTGGCCGCCTCGGCTGATGGTGAGCTGCTGACCGGTGTCGATCCAGCCGTTGCCGTCCATGTGGTGCTTCTGAATGGATCGGGACAGGGCGGCGGCGTGACTGGTGGACGTGTCGGACCCGTTGCCGGTCGCGGTGTGGTGGACGACGATGTGCGTCGGCCCCTTGCCCAGGATGTCCACCGATCCCTTCGGCGATCGGGCCTTCCAGTTCGACCTGGTGTAGACCTTGGGCGTCGCGGAGGCCGAAGCCCGGCCCACGGCGGAAACCCCCAGTGCGCCACCGAGGAGCACTCCCCCGGCGGCCAGAACCGTTCCGCGCAGCATCGTCCTGCGGCCCACCGCGAACGGGTGGTCGTTCTCGGGTCGTCTCTCAATGGCCATCGGTATGCTGTCCTCTCCGTGAGGAGCGTCGCGGGACGCGACGCAACACAGAGAACACGATAAGTTACAAAGAGTAGCCAAAGGGAGGTTCTCGTCGCCCGGGCGTGTTCGCCGGACGGCAAGAACCCCGCCCCTCTGAGGAGGAGCGGGGTTCCAGGACCGGAAAGGGTCGACGACTAGGCGCCGACGATCTCCAGCTTGATCGAGGCGGAGACCTCAGGGTGCAGGCGGACCTGGACCTTGTGGGCACCGACCGACTTGATCGGGTTCTTGATCTCGACGCGGCGCTTGTCCAGCTCGGGACCACCGGCGGCCTTGACGGCCTCGACGATGTCCGCGGGCGTGACCGAACCGAAGAGACGACCTCCCTGGCCGGCGCGCTGCTTCAGGCGCACGGTCAGAGCGTTGACCTGGCCGGCGACCTGCTGGGCCTCGTCCAGGGTGCGGATGTCACGCGCCTTGCGGGCACGCTGGATCAGGTCGATCTGCTTCTGCCCACCACGGGTCCACCGAATGGCGACCCCACGGGGGAGCAGGTAGTTGCGTCCGTAACCGTTCTTCACCTCGACGACATCGCCGGGGGCTCCGAGACCGTTGACCTCGTGGGTCAAAATCAGCTTCACGACAAAAACCTCCCTCGGATATCGCCGCTAGCGAGCGGTGCTGGTGTAGGGCAGCAGGGCCACCTCGCGCGCGTTCTTGATCGCGGTCGCGACGTCGCGCTGGTGCTGGGTGCAGTTGCCGGTCACCCGACGGGCACGGATCTTGCCGCGCTCGGAGATGAACTTACGGAGAAGCGTGGTGTCCTTGTAGTCGATGTAGGACTGCTTCTCGTGGCAGAACAGGCAAACCTTCTTCTTGGGCTTGCGTGCTGGGGGCTTAGCCATCGTGGTGCTCCTTCGCAAGAGCCCCGGGGTCCACCCGGGGATGGGCTGGTACATGGAAAGGGTGACTCGGCGACGTTTCGGGCGCCGTGTCGGGTGTTACGTGGGACCGTGGGGCCGGGCTAGAACGGGGGTTCGTCGGAGAATCCTCCGCCGCCACCGCCGAAGCCGCCGCCACCACCGCCACCGTTGGTCGCCCACGGGTCGTTGGCGGGAGGACCGCTGTGGCCACCCTGGCCGCCCTGCGGGCCGCCGAAGCCGCCGCCCTGGTTCCCGTAGCCGCCGCCCTGAGGCTGGCCACCACCGAAACCGCCGCCACCGCCGAAGCCGCCACCACCCTGGCGCTGCGTCTTCGTCACCTTCGCGGTGGCGCTACGCAGTGCCGGGCCGACCTCTTCGACGTCGATCTCGAAGACGGTACGCTTCTCACCCTCACGGGTCTCGTAGGAACGCTGCTTCAGGCGGCCTTGCACGATGACGCGCATGCCACGCTGAAGAGTCTCCGCCACGTTCTCCGCGTATTGCCGCCAGACGCTGCAGGTGAGGAACATGGACTCGCCGTCCTTCCACTCCCCCGACTGACGGTCGAAGGTGCGGGGCGTCGAGGCCACACGGAAGCTGGCGACCGCGGCTCCACTGTTAGTGAAGCGCAGTTCAGGGTCGTCGACGAGATTGCCCACGAGCGTGATCTGGGTTTCGCCTGCCATGGATCGGCTCCGGTTCGAGATAGTTCGGATCAGGCGGTTCGCCTGGTCCCCGCATCATCCCTGTCGGCTAGGACAAAAAGAACGGACGGGGAACAGGGGGTCGGGCACCGGAGTGCCTAGTGAACCTCGGGACGCAGAACCTTGGTGCGAAGCACGGACTCGGCGATACCGAACTGCCGGTTGAGCTCCTTGACCGTCTCGGTCTTGGCGGTCAGGTCGATGACCGCGTAGATGCCCTCGGAGTTCTTCTCGATGTCGTAGGCGAGACGACGCTTGCCCCAGATCTCCGTCTTCTCGACCGAACCGCCGTCCTCGCGGACGACGTTCAGGAAGTTCTCCAGCGACGGGGCGACGGTGCGCTCGTCGAGGTTCGGGTCGAGGATGACCATGATTTCGTAACGACGCATAGGCGTACGTTCCTCCTCTGGACTGTCGCGGCCATGGAATCTCCATGGCAGGAGGGCAGGAGCCCGGGGTCTCACCGTCCCGATCGGACCGGGGGCGCACCACTCGGGCTCTGAGCCATACGGGAATCAAGGTTACCAGCAGCCGAATACCACCCGGGATGCCTTGTGGATACTTCGGACACGCCCGGTATCGTCTCGGCGTTCGGGGAAACGAACGGGGCCGGTGCCCGAGGTCCTCCCTCGGGCACCGGCCCCGCGAACCGGCGGCGTACCGCCCGGTCAGTCCGGGATCACTCCCTGGGCCTGATCAGGCTGTTGTTGCTCTGGTTCTGTTGATCGTTCTCACCCGGCTGCCCGGGCTCCTCGGTCTCCTCCTCATCGCAACCCGGCATGCCCGGGAAGAAGCACTCATCCGGGGCCTCGGGCGGCTCGGACTGCTCGCAGTCCTCTTCCCAGAAGTCACACTCATCGGGGCTCTCCTCGGTCTCACAGTCGGGTTCCCGAGGGTCGCACTCCGGTTCGCTGGGCTCCTCACTGGGCTCCTCGCTGGGCTCCTCACTGGGTTCCTCGCTCGGAGGGGGCGTGGGCAGGTAGCTCAACTCGTCACCGACCCACTGGGGTTCGGGGAACTGCTGGTGCTCTTGCCCCTCCATGGCGGTCTCCATGAAGGCCTTCCAGACCTTCGCGGAGGTGGTACCACCGTAGACGTCACCGAGCTCGGCACCGAAGTCGAGCGGCTGGGCCTCGGCCCGGCTCAGACCCACCGCGGCCGACAGTTGCGGGGTGTATCCCACGAACCAGGCGGAGACGGCGTCGGAGGAGGTACCGGTCTTGCCCGCCACGGGGCGACCGTCGGCCAGGGCCGCGTTACCGGCACCGCCCTCCAGGACCGCCTGCTGCATGGCGTAGGTGGCGTCCGCGGCGACCGCCTGGCTGAGGACCTCCTTGCCGGCCTCGATCTCCTCCGCGTCATCGGGGGTGACCACGTTCCCGTCCGCGGTCTGGAGTTCGGTGACCATGTGCGCGGGGAAGTGCCGCCCCTCGGCGGCGAAGGTGGCGTACCCGCTGGCCATGTCGAGCGCGTTCACCTGGTGCGTGCCCAGGGCGATCAGCGGACCGACGGTGGACGTGGTCTGCCGGTCCGGGTGCACGCCCATCTCGACCGCGAGTTCGTCGACCCGGGACTCACCGACCTCGATGGCCAGTTCCACGAAGCTGGTGTTGACCGAGTCCGCGGTGGACTGAACGAGGTCCACGTTGCCGTAGTCGACCTCGCCGGAGTTGATCACCGGGCTGGCCAGTCCGGGGAACTCGCGTCCACTGTCTCCGTTGAACTGACTGCGCAGACCGATGTTGTCGGACAAGGCCCGGGCCAACACGTAGGGCTTGTAGGCCGAACCCGCCTGGGTCTGGTGGACCAGGGAGTTGTTGATCACCGTGGACACGTCGGGTCCACCGTTGAACGCGACGATCTCCCCTGTGGAGGGTTCCACCGCGGTGAGGCCGTGCATGGTGTCGTCGGCCGCGCTCTCGGGCAGGACGTTGAACGCCTCCTCGGCCGCGACCATCAGCTCCGGGTCGAGGGAGGTCTTGATGACCAGGCCCTTGGTAGCGATTTCCGCACCGGTGATGCCCGAGCCCTCGTAACGCCGTTCGACCTCGTTGATCACGGCCTGGCGGACGTACCCCAACCTGGGGTCGCCACTCGTCTCCTCGGGGTTGTAGTCGATCCGTTCGGGGATCTCCAGGGCCTCGGCCTCGGCGCGGGGAAGACCGCGTTCGCCGTCGGTCTCCTCGTGCATCAGGGCCAGCTGGTTCTGAACGTAGGGCCAGCGCTCGTCGTTGAGGTAGGTCTCGGTCCAGGAACCCTCTTCGGGGTTCTCGAAGTTGCTGGGCATCTGGATGATGAGACCCAGGAAGGCGCCCTCGGCGTTGTCGAGCTCGCCCACGCTCTTGCCGAAGTACTTCTGCGCGGCCATCTCGATGCCGGAGGCGCCACGACCGAAGTAGATCGTGTTGAGGTAGATCGTGAGGATCTCGTCGTGCTCGACCTGCTGGCTGAGCTTGATCGAGATGAAGATCTCGCGGATCTTGCGGGTCAGCGGCTCGTCGCCCTTGAGGTCGTTGTAGTAGCCGCGGGCCATCTGCTGGGTGATGGTCGAGCCACCACCGGCCTCGCCACGGGAGAGCAGGGCGCGACCGATACCCATGACGTTGATGCCCGGGTCCTCGTAGAAGGTGCGCTGCTCGGCGGCGAGCACACCGTCGACGACGGTGTCCGGGATGTCCTCGCGCTCGACCGCGACGCGCTGGACGTCTCCGGTGGTGAGGGCGAGTTCGCCCTCCTCGTCCTCCCCGGCGCCGGTCCAGTAGATCTGGGTGGCCGACATCTCGTTCTCGGCGTTCGCGTCCAGATCCTTGGCGTCGGGTGCCATGGAGTACAGGACCGCGAAGGTGGCCACACCGGCGATGAACATCAGACCGCAGAAGGCCAGCGCGGGCTTCCACGCCTTGGACATGAAGCGCTTGAACCAGTGACGGTCGTCCGGCTCCTCCTCACGGGAACGCCGACGCCCTCCGCCACCACCACGGCCTCCCGCGCCCCCGGCGGCTCTGGCCCCTCTCCCCGGGGCGCGACGGCCCTCGGAGCGGGAACCGTGTTCGCGTTCACGGGGGTCACGAGGGCCCGACGCGGCCCTGCGGCGCCCACCGGCGCGCGGGTCGTCGGGGCGACGACGGGGACGTTCCCCTCCCTCGGGGCTGCGACGCCTGCCCTCTTCCGGGCGGCGCGGACGCTCACCGTCATCGGGGCGGCGACGTCGTGCGCCTTCGGGGCGTTGGGGCCGGCCGCCATCGGCGCGACGGCGTCCGTCCTCGGGGCGCGGACGTCCTTCGGCGCGGGATCCGGCCTCGGGCGGGCGCGGTCTCCGCGGGGCGGCGTTGTCGTCGCCTCCCCAGAAACCTCCCTCGTCCGCGGGATCGGGACGGCGTCGTCCGCCGGCACGTTCTTTCCCGGGCGAGCCGTCGGCCCTACGCCTTCCGCCGTCACCGCGCGGACCGTCGCCCGGGCCGTCGGCCCGGCGACGGCCGCCTTCGGCACTCCGTCGTCGTTCGGTACTCACGTGGTCCTCGATTGCCTCTCACGGCCGGTCGGCCTGACGATTCCTTGGTGGAAAGGGGGACTATCCCCCTGGGGGATCGGTGATTCGCGACCTGTTCACGGTGTACCGGCGTGGTTCTGGGCCGGATCAGCCTGGTTTTCCACCGCTGTTGCCTGTCGTTCAAGGCTTGATAAAGAGACGCCCAACCCCGGGTGAGGGTTTTCAACAGGTCGCGAAGACGTTGGCCGCTACTTCCTCCTGGTCGTTGGCCTGCGAGTGCGCATCCCCTGCTCAGCGGCCTTTTGGGACCGATCTGAACGTCGCCGCGGCGGTGGCTCGGTTCGGGGGTTCTACCGGCCGCACACGCAAATCATGAGTCACGGTAGAGCGATCGAACGGTATTGTACAACCCACGCGCGAGGGTATCGCGCGCTTCGTCCGACTTGTTACCGTGCGCCGGATTGGGCGCGTCGTAGCAGGTCACAACGTCGACCATGAACACCACCCCGCATGTGACGGCGATCACCAGAATGCGCGACCGTGGACATCGACCCAGTTGGGAGCCGTGATGTGACATCACCCGCGCGAGTTCCTCGAGATGATGGGGACCTTCTCCTGTTCGCTGTGGGCAATGAGACCCCTCGAGTGCCACGTGACATGCGTTCCCACGGCGAAAGCGAAGATAGAGTCATAGCAGACAAACCAGCCAGACAAGCACAGTTCGCCCTCGTAACCGACGGCCCTGAGGGGGAACAGAACCTTCGTGCGCGCTGCTGACCACATACGGAATACGGACGCAGGATGACGACCCCCGGACCGCCGTCGGCGCGGGTACGTCGCCATGCGCTGTGGAATCCATGTTCGCGAAGAAGAAGGAGCAAGGACCAATGGGTTCGGTACGTGTAGCCGTCGTGGGCGTCGGCAACTGTGCGGCGTCACTCGTCCAAGGCGTGCATTACTACAAGGACGCCGACCCGGAATCCCGGGTCCCTGGCCTGATGCATGTCCAATTCGGCCCGTACCACGTGCGCGACATCGAGTTCGTCGCCGCCTTCGACGTGGACGCCAAGAAGGTCGGCCACGACCTCGCCGACGCGATCGCCGCCAGCGAGAACAACACCATCAAGATCTGTGACGTCCCGCCGACCGGCGTGACCGTCATGCGCGGCCCGACCTACGACGGTCTGGGCATGTACTATCGCGAGACGATCCAGGAGTCCTCCGAGGACGCCGTGGACGTGGTCGCCGCCCTCAAGGCGAGCAAGGCCGACGTCCTGGTCTCCTACCTCCCCGTGGGATCGGAGGAGGCCGACAAGTTCTACGCCCAGTGCGCCATCGACGCCGGTGTGGGCTTCGTCAACGCCCTCCCGGTGTTCATCGCCTCCGACCCCGAGTGGGCCGAGAAGTTCACCAAGGCCGGGGTGCCGATCGTCGGTGACGACATCAAGTCCCAGATCGGCGCGACCATCACCCACCGGGTGCTGTCCAAGCTGTTCGAGGACCGCGGCGTGGTCGTGGACCGCACCTACCAGCTGAACTTCGGCGGCAACATGGACTTCAAGAACATGTTGGAGCGCGAGCGTCTGGAGTCCAAGAAGATCTCCAAGACCCAGTCGGTCACCTCGCAGATCCCGCACGAGCTCAACGCCGGCGCGGTGCACATCGGCCCGTCGGACCACGTGCCGTGGCTGGACGACCGCAAGTGGGCGTACATCCGTTTGGAGGGGCGCGCGTTCGGTGACGTCCCACTGAACCTGGAGTACAAGCTGGAGGTGTGGGACTCCCCCAACTCCGCCGGCATCATCATCGACGCGGTCCGCGCCACGAAGATCGCCATGGATCGCGGTATCGGTGGTCCGATCCTGGCTCCGTCCTCCTACTTCATGAAGTCGCCGCCGGAGCAGTACAGCGACGCCGAGGCGCACGACGCGGTGGAGCGGTTCATCGCGGGCGACGAGTAACCCGAGGGTCGCGTAGGAAGAGGCGCCGCCCGGGGCCGCAACGGTCCCGGGCACCCCACCCCGTCTCCTCGTTCCCCCCTCTCCTCCGCGGGCACCGTCGGCCCTCCTATCCTTGGCGGGTGTCCTTCTTCGGCGATCTGCGCGCGGTCCTCCAGGGGCCCCGGTTCCGTCGGCTGTTCGGTACCCGGTTGGTCTCGCAGTTCTCCGACGGGATCTACCAAGCCGGGTTGGCCGGCTTCGTCTTCTTCAACCCCGAACAGCACACCGGCGCCGGAGAGGTGGCCGCGGCCTTCGCCGTGTTGCTCCTGCCCTTCTCCGTGGTCGCCCCGTTCGCCGGGGTCCTCATCGACCGGTGGCCCCGCCGTCAGGTCCTGTTGCTGTCCTCGGTGTTCAAGGCGGTCCTGGCCACGGTGACCGCGCTCTTGGTCGCCAACGGCGAAGGGCCCGCGTTCTTCGTCACGGCTCTCTTGGTGCTGAGCGTCAACCGCTTCTTCCTCTCCGGCCTCTCCGCGGGGCTGCCGTACGTGGTGTCCCGCGACAGGCTGATGATGGCCAACGCCGTCACGCCCACCTGCGGCACCGTCGCCGGTTCCCTCGGGACCGGCGTCGGTCTCGCCATCGGCATGATCGGCGGCGAACAGACCCTCGGAACCGGGGTGATCCTGTTCGTCGCCGCGCTGGGCTTCGCCGGGACCGCCCTGGTCTCGCTCACGCTGCGCCACCGGGAGCTGGGTCCGCACCTGGAGAGGGAGCCGGAGGAGGTTCGGGCCGCCCTGGGCAACGTGGTGAGCGGCATGGTCTCCGGGGTCCGGCACGTCTGGGAACGCGTCCCGGCTCGCGCCGCGCTGCTCACCATCGGCGGCCACCGGATCCTGTTCGGCGTCTCCAGCCTGGTGACCCTGCTGCTGTACAACAACACCTTCACCGGGGGTGGTGTCGCCGGCCTGGCCGGGTTCTCCGTATCCGCGGGGCTGCTCGCGCTCGGATTCTTCCTGGGAGCCGTGGCCACGCCGTCGGCGACCGCGCGGATCGGGGAGAGCGCCTGGATCGCCGCCCTGTTGGCGTCGGCTGCGGTGACGCTGCCGGTGTTCGCGCTGCCCTTCTCCCCCGCGCTGTTCCCGGTGGCCGCGTTCGTGTTGGGTTTCGTCTCCCAAGGGGTGAAGGTGACCGTCGACACGTTGGTTCAACGACATGTCGACGACGCGTTCCGCGGTCGGGTCTTCTCCGTATACGACGTGCTCTTCAACGCCACATTCGTGCTGGGCGCGGCGCTGGCCGCGGGGCTCGTCCCCTTGTCCGGGGTGAGCGTGCCGGTGATCACCGGGATGGCGTCGGCTTTCCTCGCGATGGGTTGGGCCTGGACCGTCCAGGCTCGCCGTCCGGCCCGTTCCGACATGGAGCGCTCCGTCTCCTGAAGTCGACTTGTCGAGTCATCTCCCCGTCGACCTGTCGCCCCATCGACACATCAATGAGTAGCGAAAGAGTCACTTAATGTAGTGTCCCCGCAATGGCCGATCGATGAGGAGATGGTGACCATGAGCGTCGGACATGGACTCGGCAACCCCTCCAGCGCCTTCGGAGCGCGCGGGGTCGCCAAGAGGATCGGGGCGGTGCGCCGACAGCTCCCCACCCGTGGTGACCGGCTGCTCGATGTCGGCTGCGGAGACGGCACCTACACGGTGGAACTCTCCGAGGGGTTCGTGAGGGTGGACGCCGTCGACGTCGAACCCGCACGTCTCGAAGACTTCGCCGCGCGTGTGGCCGGTACCGACCTGGAGGACCGGATCGGCCTGCACAAGATGTCGGCCGACGCACTCGCCTTCGACGCCGACACCTTCGACCGGGTCACCGCGTTCGAGGTACTCGAACACCTCGACCACCTGGAGGAGAGCCTCGCCGAGATCCAGCGGGTGCTCAAGCCCGGGGGAGCCTTCTCCCTCACCACGCCCAACCGGTGGTTCCCGTTCGAGACCCACGGGGTCATGTGGAAAGAACGGCGCCGCTCCGCGCTGACCGCACCGTTCCTGCCGTGGGTCCGTCCGCTGCACGAGCGGATGTCGGACGCGCGGGCGTTCACCACCCAGGAGATGGGGCGCTTGCTGCGCGACGCCGGCCTGCGGGTACGGGCCATCGACTACCTCATGCCGCCGTTCGACCTCCGGATGCGTGCCCTCCAGCCCATCTCGGACGGTCTGGAGGGCACTCCGGCACGGGTCTTCGGCATGGCGATGGTCCTCACCGCCGTCAAGCCGGGTCTACATCCCTGAGGTGCTCGGCCGCCCAGGAGCGCAGCTCCGCGGCGGCGTCCTCCTTTGGCATGGGGCCGTTCTCCAGGCGCAGTTCCAGCAGGAACCGGTAGGCCTTGCCGATCAGGGGGCCGGGCTCGACACCGAGGATCTCCTGGATCTCGTTGCCGTCCAGGTCGGGCCGGATCTTGTCCAGCTCCTCCTGTTCGGCGAGTTCGGAGATGCGTCGCTCCATGTCGTCGTAGGAACGCGAGAGCGTCGCGGCCTTGCGCCGGTTACGGGTGGTGCAGTCCGCGCGCGTGAGGATGTGCAACCGCTCCAGCTGGTCACCGGCGTCACGGGCGTAGCGGCGCACGGCGGAGTCGGTCCACTCCCCCTTGCCGTAGCCGTGGAAGCGAAGGTGCAGTGCGACGAGGTTGCCGACCTGGGTGATCACGTCCTTGGGGAAGCGCAGCGCGGTGAGCCGCTTGCGGCTCATGGAGGCGCCCACCACCTCGTGGTGGTGGAAGGTCACCCGGTTGCCGCCCTCGAAGGAGCGGGTCTTGGGCTTGCCGATGTCGTGCAGCAGCGCGGCCAGGCGCAGCACCAGGTCGGGTTCGTGCCCACGGGAACGCTCCAGTTCCATGGCCTGGTCCAGAACGGTGAGCGAGTGCTCGTATACGTCCTTGTGCCGGTGGTGCTCGTCGATCTCCAGGCGCATCTTGGGGATCTCCGGGAGCACGTACTCGGCGATGCCCAGGTCCACCATGAGTTCGATGCCCCGGCGCGGGTTCGGGCTGAGCATGAGCTTGGTGAGCTCGTCGCGGATGCGTTCGGCGGAGACGATGGAGAGCCGGTCCGCCATGTTCCGGGCGGCCTCGGCCACCTCGGGGGCCAGCCCGAAACCGAGCTGGGCGGCGAAGCGCACCGCTCGCATGATGCGCAGCGGGTCGTCGCTGAAGGAGTCCTCCGGGCGCCCCGGCGTGCGCAGGATCTTGTCCCGCAGGTCGGACAGGCCACCGAAGGGGTCCACGAACTCGACGTCGGGAAGGCGCACCGCCATCGCGTTCACCGTGAAGTCGCGGCGCAGCAGATCGTCGTGGATGTCGGTGCCGTAGGACACCTCGGGCTTGCGTGACTTGGGAGAGTAGTCCTCGCTGCGGTAGGTGGTGATCTCCAGTTGGAGCCCCCTCTTGCGCAGACCGACCGTGCCGAACTCGATGCCGACGGTCCACACCGAGTCCGCCCAGCCGTCGACCAGCTTCAGGATCTGCTGGGGTACGGCGTCGGTGGTGAGGTCCACGTCGTTGGAGACACGCCCGAGGAGAGCGTCGCGCACCGGCCCACCGACTATGGCGAGTTGGTGGTCGTGCGCGGCGAAACGGTCCCCGAGGTCCTCGGGGACCGGGCGGATCGAGTCGATCAACGCGGTGATCGCCGCCCGCTGCTCACCGGTCGGCTCGTTCACCACGGGCCGGGTAGGGGCGGTGTCGTTCTCACTCGAAAACTCTGTGTTCGGCACACCACGCAGATTAAGCGGCCGCACGGGGTGACCGCGAATCGCCGACCTGCTCGCGTCGCCCCTGGCGCGCACCCTGCACCGGATGAAAGGCTGTCCTCCCGTCACGTGCCGGGGCACCGGGCGCACCAGAACCCGGGTTCGGTGGACACGGTATCTTCTGGTGGAGTGGTGGCCCGTCACTTTCGTCCTGCGGCCACCGGCCCCGCCTCACGCCGAGCGCGCCGCGCGGGCACCCCGATCCGTCCCCGCCCCGTCACTTCACGTTCCCGGCGGGACGGACCCCTGGCCCCGAATCAGGAAACCGGTCAAGCGTTGCGTCGAACTGCTTCCGCGGCCGCGGTCATGGCCATGACCGCCGCGCTGCTCCCGATCCCGGCCACGCTCTCACCCGTCGCGGCGGAACCCGAGAACGAGGAGTCGGTGCCTCCGATCGTCGTGGACCGCATCACGCCGGACGCCATCGACGAGGACAGCACGCTGCGCGTGTCGGGTGAGGTGACCAACGACACCGACGCCTCGGTCGAGGACGTCACCGTCCGGATCCGTTACTCACGGCGCTCCTTCGACACCCGTGAGGAGATGGACGAGTTCGCCACCGGCGACGGCCGGCAGCCGGACACCGAGGGGCCGGAGAAGGAGTTCAAGGGCGCGTTGGAGCCCGACCAGGGCCTGGAGTACTCGCTCAGCACCCCGGCGGAGGATCTCGACCTGGGCTCCTACGGCGTCTACCCCATGGTCGTGGAGGCCCTGGACGGCGACGGCGAACGGTTGGGCGCGCAGTACACCTTCCTCCCCTACACCGGGAACGACGACGTCGACGAACTCGATCTGGCGTGGGTCTGGCCGCTGATGGACGAACCACAGCGCGCCGACGACGACACCTTCCTGAGCGAGGACCTGCACTCGTCCGTGGCCGAGGAGGGGCGTCTGGGCCGTCTCCTGGCCGCCGGCGCCCAGACCCCCCTGTCCTTCGATCCCGGCGACGAGGACCTCGTCGATGAGCTCGGACTGGAGGAGGAAGAACCCTCGGAGGACGATCCCTCACCCGACCCCGAGAGCCCGACGGCCGAGGAATCCCCGGACGAGGCGTCCCCCGGCGATGAACCCACCGAGGACGACGCCACCGAGGAGGATGCTCCCCCCTCCCCCGAGGCGAGCGCGTCTGTGGAGGACGGCGCCACGGAGGCCCCGGACGCGCCCGAGGAGACCGAAGAGGGTGCGAACAATGTCCCCACTCGGACCGAGGGCGTCCCCATCACCTGGGCGGTCGACCCCGGGACCATGGACGACGTCCTGCGCATCGCAGTGGAGGAACACGACGTCCTGGAGGATCTGCTGGAGGTCCCCGGCGGGGCCGAACCGGAACGCCACCAGCGCGCCGCCGACGTTCCCGCCCAGGTGTGGCTGCGCGAGGCCCGTCGGGTCCTGCCCGCCGACACCGTCGTGACCACCCCGTACGCCAACGCCGACCTGGTCGCGCTGTTGCGCAACGACCTGCACGTCGACGCCGACGCCTCCCTGACCCTGGCCCAGGAGGCGGTGCGCCGCTCCCTGGCGATGGAGCCCGACTCCAGGTACGCGTTCCCGGCACGCGGTCTCATGGACGAGAACGTCCAGCAGCTGTACGCATCGCACGACGCCCACCGATTCATCCTTCGCGAGTCGGCGATGCCGACCGCGTCCTGGCTCTCCACCACCCCCACCGCGCAGGCGCCCCTCGCGGCCGGCGAGGACGACGAGGAGGACCCGTTCGCCCTGGTCGCGGACGCGGGCCTGACCGAGGTGCTGTCCATGCCCTCGCACGGCCCCGGTGAGTCCGCCCTGGCCTTGCAACGGTTCGCCGCGGAGACCGCGATGATCGCCGCCGAGAACGTCGACGACGACCGCGTCGTGGTGGCCGCTCCCCCGGCCGGTTGGGACCCGGGCACGGAACTGGCGTCCGGTGTCCTCGAAGCCACCGAGGACCTGCCGTGGCTCTCCCCCGCACGTCTGGACGAGGTCGAGCCGCCCTCCCAGGACGGCCAGGAGGAGACCCGGTCGGAGCTGCGTTACCCGGATCGGGCCGCCGAACAGGAGCTCGGCTCCGGCTACCTCGGCGAGGTCGAGGACGTGAGTCGGGACGTGCGCCTGTTCAACAGCATCCTCGTCGGGGACAGCGACCCCTTCCGCCCGGCCATCGTGCGTCTGGAGTCGGTGTACTGGCGTGAGCGCGAGGCCCTGGCCGGGGCGACCCGTTCGGTGGTCGGTCAGTCGGTGCAGGATCGTATGCAGGACGTGCGGGTCATCCCGGGCGAACCGGTGACCCTGGCCAGCAGCACCGGGATCACCGGGGTACTCGTCGCCAACGACCTGGAGGACGAGTCGGTCTACGTACACCTGTCGATCTACTCGGAGAACGCCGAACGGCTCGGCATCGGCACCTACACGTCCGACTTCCAGATCGCCCCGGGCGCCAAGACGACCGTCTACGTGCCGCTCTCGGCGAGGATCAACGGGACCACGGCGGTCCACGTGAGCCTGCAGAACTCCAACGGTGAGCCGATCAGCCCGCAGGACACCGTGATCCAGGTGAACGCCACGGGTCTGGGCACACAGGCACTGCTCATCAGCGGGATCGGGCTGCTGATCCTGATCGCCGCCCTGGCACCGAGGGCACTGCGCAAGTGGGCCCGCCGACAGGCCGCCAAGGCCAAGGCGTCCGAGGAAGGCGACCCTGACCGCGACGACCGCGGCGACCGCGACGAGGACGACGAGACCGAAGAGGAACCGGGCGACGGCGAGGACGCGAAGTCCGAGCAGGACGCGAAGGACACCGAGCCCGAGGGCACGTCCCGTTCCGAGGACTCATCCGACTCCGAGGGCGAGTCCGCCCCCGAGGACGGCGAACCCGGCGAGGACCGGTCGAATGACGGCGACACCCGCGCGTGAAGCCCGAAGCCGTGTCGACGAGATGACGGGGCGACATGACGACATGTCGCCCCGTCGACCTGTTCCCTTGTCCACACGGCACCACGCCCGCACCCCTCACGAGGCTCCGGCTCCCGGAGTCGCGTCTCGATACCTCCGATGAAAGGAATCCTGATCCACGGTGGTCACCGAATCCCCTAACGGCGAAGAACAACCCCCTCGTTACTCGCCGAGGCACAGTAAGCACTTCGACGGTCCCCTCCCGGGCGATAGCGCGACCCGGCCCTACTCGGGCTCGGCGCCCTCCTACGAGGAGGGTGAGTTCCCCGAGTCCGCGGGCGCCCCACGTGACCCCGCGCCCGGCGCCGAACCCGTGGCGGACAAGCCCGCGACGGACGAGGGCTCCGGCGGCATGATGCGCTCCAGCGCGATCATGGCCGTGGGGACCATGGCCTCCCGACTGACCGGCTTCGCGCGGACCATCGTGTTGGCCGCGGCCATCGGCACCCACCTGCTCGGTGACGCGTACCACACGGCGCACACGATCCCCTTCATCCTGAACGACCTGCTCATCGGTGGTCTGATGGCCTCCGTGGTCATCCCGTTCCTGGTCAAGCGCCGCAAGAACGACCTGGACGGCGGCAAGGCCACCGAGGACCGCCTGTTCACATCGATGGCGCTGGCGCTGCTGGCGGTGACCACGGTCGCGATCCTGGCCGCCGAGGGCCTGATCTGGCTGTACGGCTCCCGGTTCACCCCGCTACAGTTCGAGACGTCCGTCTACCTGGCGCGTTTCCTGCTCTCGCAGATCTTCTTCGTGGGTCTGAGCGGCCTGCTCAGCGCGATGCTCAACACCCGCAACAAGTTCGGCGCCGCGGTGTGGGCTCCGGTGCTGAACAACGTCATCATCATGTGCGTGGCCGGGCTGTTCCTGGCCGTGGCCGGCCCTGGGAAGACCCCCGACACGGTCACCGGAGCCGAGCTGACCCTGCTGGGCGCGGGCACCGCGGCGGGCATGGCCATTCAGGCCCTGGTCCTGTTCATCGCCCTGTCCCGCACCGGTTACCGGTGGCGTCCCCGGCTCGACCTGCGCGGCTCCGGACTCGGCGAGGCGCTCCGAACGGCCGGCTGGATGATGCTCTACACCCTGCTCACCCAGGCCGGGCTGTGGATCACCACCAACATCGCCAACGCCGCCAACGTCGCGAGCATCGAAGAGGGCCTGGACGTGGGTGCGGGCATCAGCGCCTACAACCTGGCCTACCAGCTCTTCCAGCTGCCCTACGCGATCATCGCGGTCTCGCTGATCACCGTGCTCCTGCCCCGCATGAGCGCACACGCCGACGACCGGAACTGGGACGCGGTCCGCTCGGACTTCTCCCGCACCCTGAGGATCTCCGCCTTCGTGCTGGTGCCGACCGCCTTCGCGGTCGCGATGTTCGCCGAGCCGTTGTCCGTCCTGGCCTTCGCTCGCGGGTCGGTCTCGGTGGCCGACGCATCCGCCATCGGCCAGATCCTCGCGGTGATGTCGCTCGGCCTGGTGCCGTTCACGGTCTTCCAGCTGATGCTGCGCGTCTTCTTCGCCATGGGCGACACGAAGACCCCCGCCCTCATCGGTGGCGCGAACCTCGCCGTGCACAGCGCGCTGGCCTTCGTGGCCTACCTGCTGCTGCCGCCGAACATGGTCGTGGTCGGTGTCGCCTCGGGCTTCATGCTGTCGTTCCTGTCCGGCCTGACCATCGCCGGTCAGGTGATCAGTCGTCGTATCGGGGGACTTGACGGAAAGCACGTGCTTGGCACATTGTTGCGGCTGCACCTGGCCGTCATCCCCAGCATCGCGGCGGGCTTCGGTGTGCTCTGGTTCTTCGACGCCTACGTCGGTCCCGGTCCGTTCACCTACGTCGGCGCTCCCCTGGTGGGTTGCGTCGCCGGTGCCCTGCTCTTCCTCGTCTCCGCGCGCGTGCTGCGCGTGCCGGAACTGAGCGCCGCGGTGGAACTGATCCGCGGCCGGCTGCGTCGATGATGAACGTCCCCCTGTTCCGGCCTCGTACCCGCCGGCGCACGAACCCGTAGCCGTACTCAGTCAGAAAAGGACCGCCCGACGGTGTCCAGCGACAACCCCCGTCAGTACGCCGACGGTTCCCGGAACGGACCCGAGGAACATCCGAAGCAACGCTCCGGCCGCCAGATGGTGATGCCGGAGGACGTACTCGACGCGTACGAACGTTCAGAACCTCAGGGCGAACCCGAGACCGGCCTGAAGACCCTCCGGGATCCGAGCGACATCGGTGACGTGGGTACCGCGGACCGCGCCGGTATGGAGGACGGCGACGAGATCGGTGGGTCGTCCCACACCGGTCCGGGCAACATCGCCAAGTCGACCGCGATCATGGCGGTCGGCACGATCGCCTCGCGTGTGACCGGGTTCGTCCGGACCATCGTCCTGGCCGCCGCGATCGGCACCCAGCTGCTGGGCGATGCCTACCAGACCGCGGGCATGGTCCCGTACATGATCTACGACCTGCTCATCGGCGGGTTGTTGGCCAGCGTGTTCGTGCCGTTCCTGGTCAAGCGGCGCAAGTTCGACCAGGACGGCGGCGACAAGACCGAACAGCGTCTGGTCACCCTGATGCTGCTCGGTCTGTTCGTACTGACCCTGGTCTCGGTACTGATCGCCGAGTGGTTCATCAGGATCTACGCGGGCGGGTTCATCGGGGCGCAGTACGACGTCTCGGTGATCCTCGCCCGGTACCTGGTGCTACAGATCTTCTTCATCGGCGCCAGCGGTCTGGCCAGCGCGATGCTGAACGCGCGGAACAAGTTCGGTGCCCCCATGTGGGCTCCGGTGCTGAACAACCTCGTGATCATCGGCATCTGCCTGTGGTTCCTGAGCATCGCCGGTCCGGGACGGACCCCGGAGACCATCACGCAGGGCGAGATCGCGCTGTTGGGTCTGGGGACCGCGCTGGGCCAGGTCGTGCAGGCCGCCGTGCTGATCTGGGCGCTGTTCGCGGCGGGCTTCCGCTGGCGACCGCGTCTGGACCTGCGGGGTTCGGGCCTGGGTGAGGCGGCCGGCGCCGCCTCCTGGATGATGCTGTACATCGTGGTCGCGCAGGTGGGCGCCCTCGTCTCCACCAACGTCGCCACGCGCGCCGGTGCGATGTCGGCGGAGCTGGGTTACGACAGCGGATCGGGCATCGCGGCCTACAAGTTCGCCTCGATGCTGTTCCAGCTGCCGTACGCGATCATCGCGGTCTCGGTGATCACGGCGTTGCTGCCCCGCATGAGCGAACACGTCGCGGCCGGGCGCAAGGACCAGGTCCGCAGTGACTTCTCCCGGGGCTTCCGCCTCTCCTCGGTGCTGATCGTGCCGATCGCGGTGGCGATGATCGTCTTCGCCATCCCGTTCTGCGTGATGATCTACGCGCAGGGCAGCACGAGCGCCGAGGACGCCACGGCCATCGGTCGCATCCTGATGGTCTTCTGCGTGATGTTGATCCCGTTCACGCTGTTCCAGTTGCAGATGCGCGTCTTCTACGCGCTGGGCGACACCCGCACGCCCGCCCTGGTGGCGATCCCCTCGGAGCTCACGCACGCGATCACCGGTGTCGCCCTGCTGTTCGTGTTCGCGGACGCCCCGCAGCACATCGTGGTGTGGTTGCCGGTCCCCTACGGCCTGTACTACATCGTGGGTTCGGCGATCATGTGGTACATCCTCCACAAGCGACTCAACGGCCTGGACGGGCGTCGCACCGTGGCCACCTTGTTCAAGTTGCACCTGGCAACCGTCCCCGCGGCCCTCTTCGGCGTCCTGATGCTCGTGGTCTTCAACGGTCTGCCCGGTGATCTGTGGCCGGCCCTCTCTTCGATGGTGGCCGGAGGCCTGGTAGGTGCCGTACTGTTCGTGGTCGCGGCCAAGTTCCTCAATGTGTCAGAAGTCACATCGTTCCTGGATTTGCTCAAGACACGCCTACGACGCCGCTGATCACCTGGAATGGATGACCTTGGGTAGTCGGATACGAATACGTCCAGGAAGGTGGATGGGTAATCAATGTCCTCCAAAGAGGCTGTTCACGCGTCCTAGCATGGACAGAGACCGCTTTACCGCCAGAGCATCGTTTATCCGAGCTGCCCGAAGGGAGGCTGGGGACAGCAAACAGGGCCGACCCCCTCGTGTGAACCCGCATGGGAACCACGCGACTCAGCGGCACTGGCACCCGTCACTCCCATCATGAGCACCTTCCTGATCGAACCCGGGGCGAAGCTGGCCAACCGCTACCGACTCGACCACGTGGTGAGCGAGACCGGTGGTGCGACCCGGTGGAAAGCCACCGACGAGACGCTGGCGCGTCCGGTCGCGGTATGGACCTTCGCCGACGGTTTCCCCCGAACGTCAGAGGTCGTGCGCGCCGCCAGGGCCACCAGCCGTGTGCCCGACGCACGCGTGACCCAGGTCTTCGACGCCGACGACACCTCACCCGTCCCCTACGTGGTCGAGGAGTGGGTCATCGGCTCCTCCCTGGCCGAACTGCTCCAGCAGGGCCCCATGGAGCCCGAACGCGCCGCGGGGCTGGTCGCCGAGGCCGCCGAGGCCATCGCCGCGGCCCACGCCAACGGTCTCCACCACCTGTGCCTGTCCCCCGGCAAGCTCATGTGGAGCAGCGGCGGAGCGGTCAAGGTCACCGGTATCGGGGTGGACGCCGCGCTGTTGGGCAGCAACGTCCCCCAGCCCGGTGCCATCGACGCCCAGGGGCTGGGCAACCTGCTGTACGCGGCCCTCACCGGTTACTGGCCGGGCGGACCGCAGAGCGGCCTGCCCGGCGCCCCACAGGGACCGATGGGCCCCTACCCTCCCGGTCAGCTCCGTCAGGGCATCACCGAGCAGCTCGCCACCATCACCACCCGCGCGGCCCTGCCGCAGCTGGCCGGTCAGATGGTGCCGGGCCCACCCATCACCACCCCCGCCGAGTTCTGCGCGGCCCTGGCAGAGGTCCCCCGTCTCATCCCCCTGCCCGTGGCTCCTGCGGAGGCGGTTCCCCCGCCCGAACCCGGCACGTCCCGACGCACGGGTGAGTTCGACACCACCACCGGCCCCCGTCGCAGCGCACGCAACGGCTCCACCGCCGCGCGTTCGGGCGGGTCCCGACCCCCGGCGAACTCACGAACGGAACAACGCGTCTCCCAGAGCCAGGGATCGTCGACCAAGCGCCTGCTCATCGGCGCCGTGGCCGTCCTGTTGTTCGCCGGTGTGGTCGCGGGTGCGTGGACCCTCGGCACGAACCTGCGCTCGGGCGGAGGTGAGGAGGCAGATCCCAGCGCGGACGCCACCGAGGACGTCGTCGACAGCGCCGAACTGGAAGTCCTCCCCATCGCCACGTCCGACGGGTTCGACCCACTCGGTGACGGTAGCGAGCACGGGGACAAAGCCCACCTCGCCCACGACGGTGACACGAGCACCCAGTGGAACACCGAGGGCTACAAGGACCCGATGGGTACCGAGAAGACCGGTGTCGGTCTGCTCATCGACCTGGGGTCGGCCAAGGAGGTCCACGAGATCGACCTGGTCACACCCGAGCAGAACTACGGCATGCAGATCCGGATCGGTGACGATGTCTCCGCCACGGACCCGGCGGCCCTCGACTCCGCTCTCCCCGTCGCATGGGAAGGCTCCGTCAACGGCTCGGAGACAGTGCAGCTCGAAGAGAGCGCGACGGGCCAGTACGTCGTGGTCTGGTTCGTCGAACTGCCCATGGACGGCGACCGCTACCGTGGAAGCGTCAAAGAGGTCGAGGTACGCGGACTCTAGTTCTCTCTAGTCGTGGGGTATGTGATCAGCGCTGATGGAAGCGGCCCAGGAGCTCCCTGACAAGGAGCTGTTGTCCAGGCACGCTCAGGGTGACGAGCAGGCGTTCGCGGTACTGGTTCGTCGACACCGTGAGCGCCTCTGGGCTGTCGCCATCCGGATGATGCACGATCCCGAGGAAGCGTCCGACGCCCTACAGGACGCCTTCCTCTCGGCCTTCCGCCCCGCGGATCGCTTCCGTGGTGAGTCCCAGGTCACCACCTGGCTGCACCGGATCGTGGTGAACGCGTGCCACGACCGGCTCCGGCGCAGGAAGGTCCGACCGGCCACCCCTACCGAGGACGAGACACTCGACGTCATCTCCAACGAACGACTCGGTCGGACCGGCGGGGCCCCCGACCACGCCTCCCAGACCGAGTCCCGCCTGGACGTGCACGCCGCCCTCGAACAACTGCCCCTGGACCAGCGCATGGCACTGACCCTGGTGGACATGCTCGGGTACCGGGTCGACGAGGCCGCCGAGATCCTCGAAGTCGCCACCGGCACGGTCAAGAGCAGATGTGCGCGAGGTCGCGCCAAACTACTTCCTTCCCTGGCCCATCTAAGGAACCCTGGACTTCCCCGAGACGTCACATCTGGGAGAGGAGGTGCCAACCCATCGTGACGTCCCATCCTGAGGTGGAGGCACTCGCCTTCTTCGCCGAGGACCTTCTGGAACCCGACGAGGAACGCTCTGTCGCCGACCACATCGAGACCTGCGCCATCTGCGCGACCACCATCGACGAACTCGCCGGGGTCACCCGTGTGCTCGCCGATGTCCCGGCGCCCACGATGCCGCAGGACGTCGCCGACCTCCTCGACGGTCGGATCTCCGAGGCCGTCTCCGAACGCGCGGCCGCGGAGCGGCCCACCGGGGGACGCGACGCCACACGACCGGCGGAATCGGACGCACCCGCGTCCGTCACACCGATCAGCCGGAAGCGACGTGGTTTCGGTCTGCCCAAGCTCTTCATGGTGGCCGCCGCTTCGGTGTTCGTCATCGGTGCCGGTACCGCGGTGGTCGGAAGCCTGATGTCCGATGAACCGGACATGGGAGCGGCCTCCCAGCTGTTGGAGGACACCGCGACCGAGGACGCCCCGGACACCGCCCGGTCCTACTCCGCGGAGGGCGTGGCCAGCGGCACCGTCTACACCGAGGACGGCTTCACGACGCAGGCCTCGGCGGTCCTGGACCAGGCCGGGGACGACGACAGCGTAGGCGTTCAGTCGGAGGAATCGGCGACGTTGCCCCAAGGAGTGCGAGAATGCGTCGCCCACGTGGAGGCGACCACCGACTCCCACGTCACCCTGGTCGACGACGCCAGGTGGGAGGGCCCCGAGGGCACCGACCGCGCCTGGGCCCTGTTCACCCGGAACGGTGAAGGCGTCGACGTGCTCGTGGTCGACCCGGTCTGCGCCCGCGGTGGTGACCTGGACTCGGCCGTCCTCGCCGAGGGAAGCCTCTGACGGTGCCGTTAGGCGCCTCCGCTTCGCTTCGGCGTGTTCGGGCACCCCGAAGAGTCAGGAATGGGTCGAAGGAAACACAGCGGTGCCTACGGCGTGATCCTCGTACCTCGGATCCCAGGTCGTGTTCCTCGGCCGACTACCCCCGTGCGGGTCCGCCCTCTCCGGGCCGGACGAGGCCGCTCTCATAGGCGACCACGACCAGACCCACTCGGTCCCGCACCCCGAGCTTGGCCAGCAGTCGACCGACGTGGGTACGTGCCGTCGCCGGGCTGAGGTGGAGCTCTGTACCGATCTCCTGGTTGGACATGCCCCGACCGACGAGACCGAGGACCTCACGTTCCCTTCCGGTGACGCCGGCCAGGCGTTCGTCCGCGTTCGGCGGAGGTTCGACGCGTGCCAGACGTTCGACGACCCGACGGGTCACCCCCGGGGACAACAGGGCATCGCCCGCGGCGACCGTTCGGACCGCCTCGCGCAGTTCCCGGGGGCCGGCGTCCTTGAGGAGGAACCCGGCCGCGCCCAGGCGCAGCGCCCCGAACACGTTGTCGTCCTCCCCGAAGGTGGTGAGCACCACCACCCGGGTGTCGACATGTCGGCGCCCCGACGTGTCGACACGTCGACGTTCCAACTCCCGCAGCACGCCCAGACCGTCCACCGCGGGCATCTGTAGGTCTAACAGCAGCACGTCCGGGCGGAAGCGGTCGAGTTCTACCAGGGCCGCACGCCCGTCGGAGGCCTCCGACACCACCTCGATGTCGCCGTCCCGTTCCAACAACGCCCGTACCCCGGCCCGCACCAGCGGCTGGTCGTCGGCCAACAGCACCCGGATCACACGCCACCTCCGACCGGCAGGCGAACACCGACACGGAAACCACCGGTCGGCGCCGTATCGAACACCACGGTCCCCTCCGCCATGCGCACCCTTTCCCGCATTCCCGTCAGTCCACTGCCCTCCCGCACCGGCGTCTCCATGGTCCTCCCGTCGTCGGCCACCGTGACGACGAGTTCGTCGCCGTCCCGTTCCAGGAGCACCGTGGCACGTCGAGCCCGCGCGTGCCGCAACGTGTTGGTGAGCGCCTCCTGGATCACCCGGTAGGCGGTCGCGTCGACCAACGCCGTCAGCCCCTCCCCCGCCGAGCCAGACACCCGCACCATCAGTCCCGCGTCGCGTACGGATTCCACGAGGCCCTCCAGGTGAGCCAGCCCCGCGATCGGTTCGACCTCCGCCCCCGGCTCGCGCAGGGCACGGACCGTGGAGCGCAGATCGCGCAGCCCCTCACGGGACGCCTGGGTGACGTGGGCCAGTTCGTCACGAGCGGTGGGAAGGTCGACCTCGTCCTCCTCCAACGCCTCGGCGGCCACCGAGGCGTGCAAGGAGACCACGGACAGGTGGTGCCCCACCGCGTCGTGCAGGTCCCTGGCGATCCTGGTACGTTCCCGAGCCAGCAGTTCGGCGGCCTCGGCGTCCCGCGCCTGGGCATCCAGCACGGCGATGCGTTCCCGCTGCCGTGCCCCCTCACGTCGTTGTCCGGTTCCGTCCCCGAGCGCGATCGCCGCGCCCATGACCGCGACCGTGGACGCGAGTTCGTACCCGAGCAGGTAGGCGACGTCCTGGCCTTGGCCCAGGCGTGCCAGGGTCGACACCACCAGGAGGGTGATCGAACTCCCGGCCGCCCACTCCGTCCTCCCCGCCTCGGCGGCCGAGTACAGGGCACCGGCCATGGGGATCGCCAGTCCGATCGTCGGCAGTCCGATGACGTAGTTGCCGACGACCAGGACACAGGTGACCAGAAGGACCGTCACGGGGGCCTGTCGGCGCAACAGCATGAGCGCGCCGAGCAGCAGGGCCATCACGTAGCCCAGGGCCTGGTTCCCCTCACCACCGACATCCGCTCCGACCGCGATCGCCACCACGGCGAACACGGCGAAGCCGAACAGGACGTCGACGACGAGGCCTTGACGGGTGGACTGTTCCGGCATGCGTCGATTCTAGGGAGCGAGGACTCCCTCGCTCGTAGGCCCACGGACGCGCGTCGGTACGCGTTCCGACGTACGAACGAGAGCCCCCGCGCAGACGCGGACGAGGGTGTGCGCGATGCAGGATCGGTGCCGTCGGGACACATCGACGACGCGAAGCCATCGACCTGTGAGGCACCCATGCCACAGCACACCACTTCCACGCCACGAGGACTGTTCTCCGACATCACGTGGCCACTCGTCCTCGGCCTGGGGGCGCTCGCCCTGATCCGGCCCCTACTGCGCGTCACGGGCATCGCGGACGCCCTCGCCCAGGGCGGGCCCTTGGTCCCCGTGTCCACGACCGTCCTCATCACCGTGTCGTGGGTCGCGGCGGTCCTGGTCGCGCGCGTCCCGCGCCCCTTCCTCACCCTCGTCCACACCGGTGTGGCCTACGGAGTCCTCGCCGTCGCGCTGAGCGCGGTCCTGTCGCCCATCCTCGACGGTCGACTCCAGGGGCCGCTCACCGACCCCTTCGCCCTGGTGATGGTGCTCGTGCTGAACGCCGGCTGGGGTGCGGCGGCGGGTGGGATCGCCCTGGGGATCCGAGGCCTGACCGGAGGGGGTGTCGAACGCTGAGGCCCACACCCGCCCACGAGCAGGACGGATGTCCCGGAGGGAATGCGGTGCGCCTACCATCGGTTGTGCTAACCATCTTCCCTCCGGTCACTCCATGGTGGCCAGGAAAGCCGACTGCTTGAAGGGCCTACCAGCGTGAGCGACGTCCGCAATGTCATCATCATCGGTTCCGGTCCGGCGGGATACACCGCCGCCGTCTACGCCGCCCGGGCCGAGCTGCGCCCGCTGGTCTTCGAAGGTTCGATCACGGCCGGCGGCGCCTTGATGAACACCACCGACGTGGAGAACTTCCCCGGCTTCCCGGACGGCATCATGGGCCCCGACCTCATGGACAACCTGCGCAAGCAGGCTGAGCGTTTCGGTGCGGAACTGGTCCCCGAGGACGTCACCGAGGTCGAGTTGAACAAGCCCGTCAAGGAGGTCACCGCCGGGGGCGAGACCTTCCTGGCGCACACCGTCATCCTGGCCACCGGTTCGGGCTACCGCGAGTTGGGCGTGCCCGGTGAGAAGGAACTCTCGGGCCGGGGCACCTCCTGGTGCGCCACCTGTGACGGCTTCTTCTTCCGCGACCAGGACATCGCCGTGGTCGGCGGTGGCGACACCGCGATGGAGGAGGCCCTGTTCCTCACCCGCTTCGCCAAGTCCGTGACGGTGATCCACCGCCGCGACGAGCTGCGCGCCAGCAAGATCATGGGCGAGCGCGCCTTCGCCAACGACAAGATCAAGTTCGTCTGGGACACCGAGGTCGTCGAGGTCCTCGGCGATGAGCGGGTCAGCGGCCTCAAGATCCGCAACCGCGAGAGCGGCGAGGAGAGCACCCTGGACGTGACGGGCCTGTTCGTCGCGATCGGCCACGACCCGCGGGTGGAGCTCTTCAAGGACCAGATCGAACTCGACGGGGAGGGTTACGTGAAGGCGGACTTCCCGTCCACCCGGACCAACCTCGCCGGTGTATTCGCCGCGGGCGACGTGGTCGACCACCAGTACCGCCAGGCGATCACGGCCGCGGGCACCGGCTGCTCCGCCGCACTGGACGCCGAGCGTTACCTCGCCGAGCACGGCAACTGACCTTCCCCCCACCCGGTTTCGTCGAACCAAGGAGAACCAAGCAGTGTCGACCGTCAAGAACGTCACCGACGCCACCTTCAAGGAGGAGGTCCTCGCCAGCGACAAGCCCGTGCTGGTGGACTTCTGGGCCGACTGGTGCGGCCCCTGCAAGCAGATGGCCCCGGTCCTGGACAAGCTGGCCGAGGAATACGGCGACAAGATCGATGTCGTCAAGATCAACACCGACCAGAACCCCGAGACGCCGCGCGCCTACAACGTCATGTCGCTGCCGACCATGAACGTCTACAAGGACGGCGAGGTCGTCAAGCAGCTCATCGGCGCCAAGCCGAAGCGGGTCCTGGAGAAGGAACTCGGCGAGTTCCTGTAACCGACCCCGCGAGAGGCCCTCAGGTGATGCCTGGGGGCCTCTCGTCGTCTTCGGTGGCCCGCGTGCGAGTCGGCGCACGCCGACCGCCCCAGGGGGGGCCATGGCGCTTCGGCCATCTTCGAGGCCGTTCGCGTTTCACGTGAAACGTCTCGAAAGCGGGGGCGCGTGTTTCACGTGAAACACGCGCCCCCGAAGACGCCTCGGTGACGACCCTCGAACACGAACGAGGGCGGTGTTTCACGTGAAACACCGCCCTCGGATCACGCCCCCACTCGGTTACGAGGGTGGCGCCATCACGGTTCGATCTGCTTGATGATCCGCTCCAGGTCCTCCATCGTCGCGAACTCCACGACGATCTTGCCCTTCTTTCGGCCGATGTCCACCTTCACGGTGGTGTCGAGCCGGTCTCCGAAACGGGACGCCCACTCCTCGACCTGAGGCGGATTGGAGATGCGCCCGGTGGACCGGCGCGCCTTCTCCCCGTCGTCGAGGTCATGACCCTTGCGGCGCAGGGCGACGATCTCCTCCAACGTGCGGACCGACAGGCCTTCGTTGTTGACCCGCTCGGCCAGACGCTCCTGGGCCTCCGGGTCATCGATCGACAGAAGCGAACGGGCGTGCCCGGCGCTCAGTACCCCGGCCGCCACCCACCTCTGCACCTTCCCCGGGAGGCGCAGCAGACGCAACGTGTTGGAGATGTGCGACCGCGACTTGCCGACGCTCTGGGCCAACTCCTCCTGGGTGGTCCCGAAGTCGTCCAGCATCTGTTGGTAGGCGGCCGCCTCCTCCAGCGGGTTGAGCTGCTGCCGGTGCAGGTTCTCCAGCAACGCCTCTCGGAGGAGTTCGTCGTCGTTGGTCCTACGAACGATCGCCGGCACACGGTCCAGGCCCGCGGACTTGCTCGCCCGGAACCGCCGCTCCCCCATGATCAGCTCGTAACGAGGATCCTTCCCGCCCTGGAGCTTGCGGACCACGATGGGCTGGAGCAGACCCACCTCGACGATGGAGTCCCTCAGCTCTTCGAGGGCCTCCTCGTCGAAGTGGGTGCGAGGCTGCCGAGGATTCGGCGTGATCGCGGTGAGCGCGATCTCGTCGATGTAGGTGCCGTCGGGGAGTTCGTTGGGGGCTTCGACCACCGCGGGCTCGGGGGTGGTGGGTTCCGTGGGCGCGGGTGCCTCCGGGACACTCTCCACCGGCGCGGGGGCCGCCGGTCCCTGCGGGATGAGCGCCCCCAATCCCTTGCCCAGTCCGCGCCGCTGCTGGCTCACCGGCAATTCCCTTCACAATCCTTGTACTGATCCGACCGACCGACGGCCGGGATGTTTCACGTGAAACAGTCGCCGTCAGCCGGCGCTGAGCCCCTCCGCGCGGTGGGCGATCTCGCGCGCCGCCCCGAGGTAGGCCACCGCACCGGTGGACGTGGGGTCGTAGGTCATGACCGACTGCGCGTAGCTCGGCGCCTCGGAGACACGGACGCTTCTCGGCACCAACGTGTTCAGGACCAGGTCCCCGAAGTGCGAACGCACCTCCTCGGCCACCTGTTGGGACAAACGGGTACGCCCGTCGTACATCGTCAGCAGGATGGTGCTTATCGACAGCCCGGTGTTGAGGTGGGACTTGACCAACTCGACGTTGCGCAGCAACTGACCGAGCCCCTCCAACGCGTAGTACTCGCACTGGATCGGAATCATGACCTCATCACAAGCGACCATCGCGTTGACCGTCAGCAGGCCGAGCGAAGGAGGGCAGTCGATGAGGATGTAGTCGAGGTCCGTGGTGTCGTAGGCCGCGAAGGCACGCTTGAGACGGGCCTCCCGAGCCACCAGCGAGACCAACTCGATCTCCGCGCCGGCCAGGTCGATGGTGGCCGGGGCACACCACAGGTTCGGGATGTCCGGCACCGGCTGGGCCAGGTTGCGGATCTCCTCGTCCTCCACCAGGCAGTGGTAGATGGATCGAGTCTGGGCGTCGCGTTCCATGCCAAGAGCGGTGGACGCGTTCCCCTGCGGGTCGAGGTCGACCACGAGGACGCGCTGTCCATGCATGGCGAGGGCGGCGGCGATGTTCACCGTCGTGGTGGTCTTGCCAACGCCCCCCTTCTGGTTGGCGACGCTGATGATGCGACAGGTCTTGGGGCGAGGCCAGGCATCTTCGTGTCCTTGGCCGGCCATGGCCGCACGGGCCACCTGCGCTATGGGCGTTTCGGGTGCGACGGCGTGCGTGGCCCCCCATGTTTCACCTGAAACAGGGGGCTGGCCCGCCGCTGGTTCCGGCGATGTTTCACGTGAAACATCGAGCAGGTCGCCATAAGCACCCGCCGGTGTTTCACGTGAAACACCGGCTTCGTCGGCTGGATTCTGGGGCACGAATGAGTTCACCTCTTCCGTCCGCGCTTCTTCTTGCCGTCCCGCCTCTTCTTCTGTGAACCTTTGGAGGAGGACGGACCACCGTCGGATGTCACCGTGACGCGAACGACCGTGGTAGCGGGATCGACCTTACCCCGCCCCACCCTGATCACATCGCAGACGCTAGGCCGCATTTTCAAAACGTCTTGTTCCGCCTCCGCGAGTTCGGTCTCCGCCTGCTCCCCCTTGAGGGCCAACAGGCTGCCGTCCTTGCGCAACAGCGGCAACGACCAACCCGCCAGACGTGACAGCGGCGCGACCGCACGAGCGGTGACGAAGTCGGTGTACAACTCGCCACGCACCTCCTCGGCACGTCCACGGCGCACCGTCACATTGTCCAGGCCGAGCATCTCGACGGCTTCCTCCAGGAAGACCGTCCTTCGCAGCAGCGGTTCCAGGAGGGTCATCCGGATGTCGGGGCGCAGCAGCCCGATCACCAACCCGGGCAGCCCGGCACCCGATCCGACGTCGACCACCTCCGCCCCCTCCGGGATCAACTCCTCAACGACAGCACAGTTGATGAGATGCCGCTCCCATAGACGGGGCACCTCGCGCGGGCCGATCAGCCCTCGGCGCACACCATCGTCGGCGAGCAGTTCGGCGAAACGGATCGCCACGGGGAGGCTGTCGCCGAACACCTCCACCGCCTGTGAGGAGGGTACGGGGGGCGTAGCGCCGGTCTCCTCAGCGCCCGAGGTCATCGGTCACCACCTGTCGGAACTCGTCCATCGTCACTTCCATGAACCATTGATCGCCTTGTCGACCTGTCCACAGATCGACGGCGAGTGGAACGCACGGCGGATCACGGCAGTCCGCGCGTACAGGGCTCTCCCACCGACGGATCGCGCGGTGCGCGGAATCGGGTCGTCCTCGCACTGCCGAGGACGGGACGACTCGTGGGGAAGGCCTCGGGGACGATCCTATGTGTGAGGCACCCCCGGGTTTCACGCGAAACACATCCCCCGGGTCACTCGAACCGAAGGAAGACGCCTGAGCGGAGCTCCGGCCCCCTCCCCCGGACATACGTCGGGGGCGATGTTTCACGTGAAACATCGCCCCCGAGGATGCCGCTTCCGGTCAGTCCGCCGGACGCACCACCACGTAACGGTTGGGCTCCTCGCCCTCCGACTCACTGCGCAGGCCGGCGGCGGCGACCGCGTCGTGCACGACCTTGCGCTCGAACGGGGTCATCGGCTCCAGCGAGCGGGACTCACCGGAATCCTTGACCTTGTTCGCCGCGTCGGTACCGATCTGGAAGAGCACCTTGCGGCGCCCCTCCCGGTAGCCACCGATGTCCAGCATGAGTCGGCTGCGCTCACCGGTCGCCCGATGCACCGCGAGGCGGGTCAGCTCCTGGAGCGCCTCCAGAACCTCACCCTCGTCACCGATCAGCTCGTCCAGGGTGGCACCGACGACCGAGACCATCGCACGGTCACCCTCGACGTCCATGTCGATGTCGCCGTCGAAGTCCGCGATGTCGAGGAGACCCTCGATGTAGTCCGCGGCGATGTCGCCCTCGTTCTCCAGGGCCTCGATATCGATACCGGCCTCGGGTGCCTGGGCCACCGCTACGCCGCCGTTCTCTTCCTCGCTACGTCCCACAGCGTTCCCGTCTCCTCATATCCGTCGGTCCCTGGCCGTCGTACGCCTCAGGGGCATTGTCGCCTGCGCACTCGAAAGTCGCCGCGGCCGACACGAAACAGGGGGCCCTAGTTGGAACCGCCGCTGCGCTTGGAGCGCGTCTGCTTCTTCGGCTGCCTGCGTTCGATCTTAGGCTGTTCCGTCGGCTCCGGAGCGGTTTCGGCGACCTTCTTACGACCGAGCATGCCCTTGGCCGAGCCCTTGGTGGAGTTGCCCTTCGCGGTCGTGGCCTCCTCGCCCGGAGCCGGCTGGTTCCGGTACAGGAAGTGCTGCTGCACCATGGTCCACACGTTGGAGGTCACCCAGTAGACCAGGACACCGATCGGCATCATGAGACCGAAGAGCCCGAAGAGGGGCGCCATGTACATCATGATCTTCTGGGTCTGCATCATCGGGTTGTCGGGCTGCTGCGCGATGCTCCGCTTGATGCTCTGACGCATGGTCAGGAACGTCGTCGTGCCCATCAGCACACAGGCGATGGCGATGACGATCTTCGCCATGATGGGGTCGGTGGCCCCCAACGCCTCGAGGTCCTCGGGCGAGGTGTTGAACTGGGCCGCGACGGGCGCGTGGAAGATCAGCGCCTCACGAGCGCTGTCGACCAACTCCTGGGTGAAGCCGAACTGCACCTTGCCCTCGGCCACACCGCGCAGCACGCTGAACAGGGAGAAGAACACCGGCATCTGGAGCAGCAACGGGAGGCAGCCCATGATGGGGTTGGTGCCGCTCTCCTGGTACAGCTTCATCGACTCCCGCTGGAGTCGCTCCTTGTCGTGCTTGTAGCGCTCCCGAAGCTTGGCGATCTTCGGTTGCACTTCCTGCATCTTGCGCTGCGTGTTCATCTGCTTGACGAACAACGGCACCATCAGTAGACGCATGATGGCGGTCAGCAGCACGATGGACAGGCCCCAGGCCCACCCACTGTCGGGGTCCAGACCAACGAAGGCCAGACCCGAGTGGATCCAGACCAACACGTGGCCGATGATGTTGTAAAGCCAGTCGAGCACCGGCCAACTCCTCGGTGATTCGGTTCAGCTACTGGTCCCCGGAAGCGGTGCCGGTCTGCCCGGTTCCGCCCGTAGACTCCTCGGACTCCTCGTTCCGGCGCCCTCGGGGCGGCGGAACCGGATCAAGTCCTCCGGGGTTGAAGGGATGACAACGGGCGATACGCCTGACGGCGAGCCACCACCCGTACAACGCTCCATGCACGCGCAACGCCTCTACGGCGTACGCGCTGCACGAAGGATAGAAGCGACAGACCGGTGGAAAGAGCGGGCTGATGAAACGCTGATACCCGCGGATCGGCAGGATCCACAACCGTGCGAACGCCGTCGGTCTGTGCTCGGTCATCGGCTCGTCCACCGTTCTGCGCCCTCGTCGGGGCGGCGGTTCCCGTCTGTTCCGCTGATCGCGGGGGCGCTCGTGGCGGGCCTTCGCCCACCACGGCCGCCCCGCCCTCGCGAGGCCCCACGGGGTCGCTGGGCCGCGGCGATCGTGCTGTCGAGTCGTACCGCCAGGTCCTCCTGGCGCAGCTGGGCGGCGAGAGGTTTGGCACGTACTACCAGCAGGCTACCGTTTGGCAGAACACCCAATCGTTCCCGCATCAGGTGGCGCAGCCTGCGCTGTACGCGCTTGCGCACCACCGCTCCCCCGACGGCCTTGCTCACGACGAGACCGATCCGTGGCGGATCCGCTCGTTCGCAGGTCTCCGGGGAATCGGAACGCTGCGGGGCGAGGTAGACCACGCCCAGGGCGTCGCTCGAAGCGCGTCGCCCCGAACGCATGACCGATCCGAACTCGGCGCTGTGACGCATCCGGTTCCGTGGCGACAGCATCGGTGTTCCTCCGGGAGGGGTGCGGGCACCACCGGACCTCACACTCGCAACGGCCGGCGTGCCACACGACAAAGGGACCGGCCGGCGAGAAGGCCGGACGGTCCCAGTGAAGACTTGAGGCTTCGCGTGGCCTAGTGGCTCACGGTCAGCGCGGAGCGTCCCTTACGGCGACGCGAGGCGATGATGGCGCGACCGGCGCGCGTACGCATGCGCAGCCGGAAGCCGTGGACCTTCGCGCGACGCCGGTTGTTCGGCTGAAACGTACGCTTGCTCACTACTGGCTCCAGGGGCGTGTCAGGAAAATACTACGACAGACCCCCATGATATGCGGGTCCTTACAGTGCGTTCGCCGTGGCCGCGACGTCGTGCGGATGAACACACACGAGCGCAGGCAGAATCAACGGCATAAGCATAAAGAAGATACGACCTGGTCGGGTCGGGGTCAAATCAGACCCGGCCTCGTCGGTCCGGGGCAACCGGAACGGGGCGCCGAAACCGGTGTCGGGCACCACTGGGCGCCGGTTGCCCACACGCCTGTGGACAAGTGGGCGTCCACAGGGCTCGAAGGTTCCACAGAGGGGTGAGGGCTGTGGATAACCTCGACCTGTGGATAACTTGCCGGCGGCGGCCGCCCAGGGCTCGAAAATCCTGTGGACGGGCGCCTTACACATACCTTGACCTGCTGATTGTGGATAACTTCCGACTGTGCACGACCAGCTGCCATCCTGTGGATAAACCTGTGCACAACGTGTGGACAACTGCGAGAACCTGTGGATACCCGAAGGTAGTCAAAGCCTTGGCGACCGACCGGCGAACGAGTTGTCCACAGGGTGGTTCCAGGCGGGAAGTCCGGTTTCCCATCGGAGGTCCTGCCCCGACACCTCCCCCAGGGGAGGACAATGGAAGCAGTGGCCCCCGGACCCACGCACGGAAGTGACACGCAACACCCTCTCCCCCGTCCCCTCAACGCCTCCGAGCAACCCACCCGAACAGATTCGCATCGAAGGGACAGCAACCATGGCAGGTCACCTTGGCTGACGCACAGGTCAACCTCGCAATGGTCTGGTCGAGCGTGTTGGACGGGATCGACAACGACGCCCTCCCCGCTCACCAGCGCGCCTGGCTGCCTCAAACCCGTCCACTCGGCCTGATCGAGGACACCGCACTGATCGCGGCGCCCAACGAGTTCACGAAGAAGGTCCTGGAGAGCCGTCTCTACCCGGCGATCAGCAAAGCGCTCTCCGCACACCTGGGGCGGGAGATCCGGGTCGCGGTGACCGTCGACCCCACCGCCGTGCCCACTCCGCCTCCGACCCCGACTTCCCCGGGCCACTATGGCGGCCCGGACCGGTTCCCCGTGAGCCGGGACCAGCCCCGGCCCGTGCCCGGCGACCCGCCGTCGAACCCGAACCCGCAGCAGGGGCCGCAGACGTACCAAGAGCCCCGCGGGCAGCACGCGCGGCCGGCGTCACCACACCCGGCCGAGGCTCTGGGCGCCCACACCCTCGGACAGGGCACCGAGCAGGCCGACCTGCTCGGCTCGGACCAGCCGTACGCGGGTCCCCGCTACGACCCCGCCCCCGAAGCCTGGCCGGCCACCGACACCGGTGAACCCCGGTACCCGGCGCAACGTCATGGCGCACCTCCGGACGTCTCCGGACCCGACTCCCCGCCGGCGGCCGCCTCCCACGTGCCCGAGGGCCCGGCGGAGCCGGCCGCCGAGCCCCCCGCGTCCTGGGGTTCCTCCAGCGGTTGGCCCACCCAGGAGCAGCTGTGGCAGCAGCAGGGGTGGGGTGAGGCCGGTTGGGAGCAGCCCAACCGCTGGGAGACCCCGGCGCAGGAGGCCCCCGTGGCCCCACGGTCGACCGAGCCCTCCACGGCCCCGGCCCCCGAGCCGACCCCCTCCCCGGCTCCACGCCCGGAGGGTTCCGAGGGGTCCGCCGAACCGGTGCCCGCGCCGTCCGAGAGGGACCTCACCGCGTCTCCCAAGTCTCCGCCGGGGCGGTCCCCCGAGATCCCACCGGGCGACTACGCGCGCCTGAACCCGAAGTACACCTTCGACACCTTCGTCATAGGGTCCAGCAACCGGTTCGCGCACGCGGCGTCGGTGGCCGCGGCGGAGGCGCCCGCCAAGGCGTACAACCCGCTGTTCATCCACGGCGGTTCCGGACTGGGCAAGACCCACCTGCTACACGCCATCGGCCACTACACCCACCGGCTCTACGAGGGCTCGCGGGTGCGCTACGTCAGCTCCGAGGAGTTCACCAACGAGTTCATCAACTCGATCCGGGACGGCAAGGCGGACGGGTTCCGTCGTCGTTACCGGGACATCGACGTGCTCCTGGTGGACGACATCCAGTTCCTGGAGAACAAGGAGCAGACGCAGGAGGAGTTCTTCCACACCTTCAACACGCTGCACAACTCCGACAAGCAGATCGTCATCTCCAGCGACCGTCCGCCCAAGCAGCTGACGACGCTGGAGGACCGGATGCGCAGCCGGTTCGAGTGGGGGCTGCTCACCGACGTCCAGCCCCCCGAGCTGGAGACGCGCATCGCCATCCTGCGGAAGAAGGCCGCGCAGGAGGGGTTGGCGGCACCGCCGGAGGTGCTGGAGTTCATCGCCAGCAAGATCTCGACCAACATCCGCGAACTCGAGGGCGCGTTGATCCGCGTCACCGCCTTCGCCAGCCTCAATCGGCAGTCGGTCGACCTGGACCTGACCGGACAGGTGCTGCGGGACCTGGTGCCCAACAGCGAGGTCCCCGAGATCACGGCGAGCTCGATCATGTCCCAGACCGCCGCCTACTTCGGATTGAGCCTGGAGGACCTGTGCGGGACCTCGCGTTCGCGGGTGCTGGTGACGGCCCGACAGATCGCGATGTACCTGTGCCGTGAGCTGACGGACCTGTCGTTGCCCAAGATCGGCCAGCAGTTCGGCCGGGACCACACCACCGTCATGCACGCGGACCGCAAGGTCCGAGCCCTGATGGCCGAGCGCCGCTCGATCTACAACCAGGTGCACGAGCTCACCAGCCGGATCAAGGACCAGCCCACGCTGACCTGACCGCCCGTCGACGTGTCGACAAGGGGACACGTGCACAAGGGGAGAAGAGGGGTGCCGCCGAGCGGTGCCCCTCTTCTCCTGTCCGTGCCGGGCCGTACCCGCCCGGCGCTCCTTCGACCGATCGACCTGTGCACGGGCCCGACGGGGTCGACTCGTCGACCCCGTCTCCGGGCGGCCCACGGTCTCCACAGCCCCAGGGAAGCGCCCCGCGAGTTATCCACAGGCTTGTGCGGGGGTATCGCCGATCAAGAGCGATAGGCGAGTGTCGTACCGGGGCCGTGGTGTCCGTGCCCGAAGCCGACCGTTCGTCCTGCTTTCCAGGGCCTTCGCGGACTGTCGGTCCCCTCACAGTGGCGCCGGGCCGGATCGCGCGCACACCGTGACAACGGGCGATGGAGAGGACTTCGGAAGGGCCTGTGGATAACCCTGTGCACAGAGCCTTTGCCCAGGTTCGCGCGTTATGCGAGTGGGCCCCAAAATTTTTTTCGCCGACTTTCCGCGAAGTTATCCACAGGAGGAGGACCAAATCTGTGGACAACGCTGTGGATAACCTGTGGACAACCCCTCTCAGCCTGTGGGTAACCCGGGGTAGCCCTGTGGACATGAGAACCCGTCATCGGATCATCGAACCACCGGCTGCTGTGTACAACTAGGGGAAAACCTGTGGACGGACCTGTGGACGGGGTGTGGAAAAACTAGGGGCCTCGATTTTCGTCCACAGCCGACCCGAGTTACACACAGGGTCATCCACAGGGCCTGTGGACAAAAATCTCCGGAGTGACCTGCGAAAACAAGGGTTATCCACATTATCCACAGGCCCTACTACTACTACGCACCTTCCTTAGCTCAAATGTGGCTTCAAAGCCGCTCCGCGGAAAATCTGTGGACAACGCCCCGAGATCGAGGTGACGGCGGTCCGGTGCCGAGCCGGCAGCGACAGCGGAGGAATCCGGGTAACGTGTGTTCTCGCCCCTGTCCTGCGCCGCTCTCGATCTGAGCGGTGACCCCAACGGGATCCGAGACGGCTCCACGTGGTTCGGACCTGCACTCACGCCGGTTCGTCCACACCCTGTCGATGGAGCCCCCGGTAGACCCAAGAGACACCCACGAGCTGCAACGTTGAGGCTGCGACCGATCCAACGGTCGTGCGGAAAGTGAGTCGGAAAGTGAAGTTCCGGGTCGAACGCGACGTACTGGCCGACGCTGTCGCCTGGACGGCGCGCACACTGCCGACACGCCCCTCGGTGCCGGTCCTGGCCGGCATCCTCCTCGACGCCGGGGAGACCGATGGTCGTCAGCGGGTCCGCCTGTCCGGGTTCGACTACGAGGTCTCCACCCAGGTCTCCGTGGACGTCGACATCGAGGAGGCCGGGAAGACCCTGGTCCCCGGTCGACTCCTCGCCGAGATCACCCGCAACCTTCCTCCACAGACCGTGGAGATCGCGACCGACGGTCCCAAGGCCGTCGTGACGTGCGGCAGCGCGAAGTTCACCCTGAACACCATGCCGGTGGAGGACTACCCCTCGCTTCCGGAGATGCCCGGTGTCAGCGGAACGATCGGCAGCGACGTCTTCGCCGCCGCGGTGAGTCAGGTGGCCATCGCCGCCGGTCGTGACGACACGCTTCCGATGCTCACCGGCGTTCGGGTCGAGATCGAGGGCGAGACCATCACGCTCGCCTCCACCGACCGCTACCGACTCGCCGTGCGCGAACTGGCCTGGAAGCCCGAGAACCCGGAGCTCTCCGCGGTGGCCCTCGTTCCGGCCAAGACCCTGCACGACACCGCCAAGTCCCTCACCTCGGGCGCCGAGGTCTCCATCGCGCTGTCCGACGGTGACAGCGGTGAGGGCATGATGGGCTTCGAAGGCGGTGGTCGTCGCACCACCACCCGTCTGCTGGACGGTGAGTTCCCCAAGTACCGTGCGCTGTTGCCGGACACCTTCAACACGGTGGCCGAGGTCGGGCGCGCGGAGTTCGTCGAGGCGGTCAAGCGCGTCTCCCTGGTCGCCGAGCGCAACACGCCGCTCCGCCTGGCCTTCTCCCAGGGTGCTCTGGTCCTGGAGGCCGGCACCGGCGAGGACGCTCAGGCCGTGGAGACCCTCGAAGCCGACCTGGACGGCGAGGACATCCAGATCGCCTTCAACTCCGGTTACCTGCTGGACGGTCTCGGCGCCATCGGCACCGACGTGGCCCGCCTGCACTTCACCACCTCGACCAAGCCGGCGATCCTCACCGGCAAGCCGGCCGAGGAGGGTGGCGCCCCCGAATATCGCTACCTGATCATGCCGGTGCGCCTGTCCGGCTGACGGATCCGGCAGACTCGAAGACCGATGTCCGCCACCCGGGCCGTGGCCTTGTCCACTTCCCGGGCAGGTCGGCTTCCACGTGTCCAGCAGGTGTCCAAGGGGGAGCCCAAACATGCAACTCGGAATGATCGGCCTCGGCAAGATGGGCGGCAACATGGCCGCCCGACTGCGGGAGAAGGGCCACGACGTCGTCGGCTACGACGCCTCCCCCGGTGAGCGCGACGTGGAGAGCCTGGAGGCCCTCGTCGACCGACTCCAGGCCCCACGGGTCGTTTGGGTCATGGTTCCCGCCGGGGACCCGACCACGGGCACCATCGAGAAGCTGGGCGAACTCCTCTCCGAAGGCGACATCGTCATCGAGGGCGGCAACACCCACTACGTGGACGACGCTCCCCGCGCCGAGGCGCTGAACGCCAAGGGCATCGGATACGTCGACGCCGGTGTCAGCGGTGGTGTGTGGGGACGCCAGAACGGCTACGGGATCATGGTCGGCGGCCGTGAGGAGGACGTGGAGCGTCTGCGACCCCTCTTCGACTCGCTGACCCCCGACGAGGGCGGCGGCTTCGTGCACGCCGGTGCGGTCGGCGCCGGACACTTCGTGAAGATGGTCCACAACGGCATCGAGTACGGCATGATGCAGTCCTTCGCCGAGGGCTACGAACTGATGGTCGCCTCGGGGATCGTCAAGGACGTCCCCGGCACCTTCGAGAGTTGGCGCGAGGGCACCGTCGTCCGTTCCTGGTTGCTGGACCTGCTCGGTCTCGCCCTGGAACAGGACCCGGACCTGTCGGAGCTGCGCGGTTACGTGCAGGACTCCGGCGAGGGACGTTGGACCGTGCAGGCCGCCGTGGACCTCGCGGTCCCGGCTCCGGCCATCACCGCCTCGCTCTTCGCGCGCTTCGCCTCCCGGCAGCAGGACAGCGAAGCCATGAAGGTCGTCTCCGCGCTGCGCAACCAATTCGGGGGACACGCCGTCACCAGGTCCACCGACTCCGGTGGCGAACAAGGCGAACAACAGGACTGATCCCTGAGACCTTCGGGGCGGCAGGGCCCGGCCCGTGCCGCCCCGCACCTTTTCCCTTTCATCACCCAGCTCCCTCGCTCCAGGAGGAAGGCCGGATGTACGTTTCCCACCTGCAACTGGCCGACTTCAGGTCGTATGAATCGGCCCTGTTGGAACTCGAACCGGGCGTGAGCGTCTTCGTCGGTTCCAACGGCCAGGGCAAGACGAACCTGGTCGAGGCGATCGGTTACGTCGCGACCCTGGCCAGCCATCGGGTCTCCTCCGACACTCCGCTGGTCCGCATGGGCGCGGAACGGGCGATCGTCAGCACCCGGGTCATGCGGGACGGGCGCGACATGCTCGTCGACCTGGAGATCAACCCGGGCAGGGCCAACCGCGCCCGGGTGAACCGGGGCGCGGCGGGGCGGCCCAGGGACATCCTCGGCATCCTGCGCAGCGTGCTGTTCGCGCCCGAGGACCTGGCCCTGGTCAAGGGCGATCCCGGAGAGCGTCGCCGTTTCCTCGACGATCTCCTGGTGGCCCGGGCCCCACGTATGGCGGGGGTGCGTTCGGACTACGAACGGGTGCTCAAACAGCGCAACGCCCTGCTGAAGTCGGCGTCGGCACAGTTGCGCCGGCGGGCGACCCCGGACCTGAGCACCCTGGAGGTGTGGGACTCACATCTGGCCGAGACCGGCGCGGAACTGTTGGCGGCCCGGTTGGGGCTGGTCGAGGAACTGCGTCCGTTGGTGGCGAAGAACTACGCGGGACTGACCGAATCGGGTGGGCCGGCCGTACCCACCTATCGTTCCTCGGCCGTCGAGGAGGGGGTCGAGTCGCCGCGCGACCGTCCACAGCTTGTGGACGTCCTGCTCTCGGCCCTGGCCGAGTCCAGGGAGCGCGAGCTCCAGCGGGGGGTCGGTCTGGTGGGTCCACACCGGGACGACCTACAGCTGCGGCTCGGTGAGTTGCCCGCCAAGGGCTACGCCAGTCAGGGGGAGTCGTGGTCGTACGCGCTGGCGTTCAAGTTGTCGGCGTTCGACCTGCTCAGGGCCGATGGCGACGACCCGGTCCTGATCCTGGACGACGTGTTCGCCGAACTCGACTCCGAGCGGCGCCGTCGCCTCGCCGAGCGGGTGCGTGACGCCGAACAGGTCCTGGTGACCGCCGCGATCGGGACGGACATCCCCGAGGAACTCGTTGGTGCGAGGTTCGGGGTGCGCCGGGGGGTGGTCGAGGGTGAGTGATCCTTGTCCACAGCCTGTGGATCCGGGGTCCGGTCGTGGGCACGAGGGGTCTGGTGGGGTCGTCGGTCGTCCACAGCCTGTGGACGGCGCACCGAGCCCCGCTGCCCCGGTGGCGTCCGGGGCGGACCTGGCCCGTCAGGCCCTCGCCCGGGCCCGGGCCGAGGCTCGGGAACGCGGCGCGGTCCCGAGCGGTGCGCCGAGGGCTCGAAGGCGTGGCCGATTGCGGTCACGCAACGAGCCCCAGTTGTTCGGAGACGCGGTCCGAACCTGGCTGATCGAGCATGGTTGGCAGGAGCAGGTGGCCGTTGGAGGGGTCTTCGGTCGATGGGCCGACATCGTGGGCGATTTCAATGCCGAACATCTCCGACCCGAAAGTTATTCGGAAGGTGAACTTGTCGTTGTCGCCGATTCACCGACGATGGCGGCTCACGCACGCGCGATGGTGCGGGATCTGATGCGGCGTCTGAACGAGGAACTCGGGGACGGGGCCGTCATCACCATCAAGGTGAAGGGGCCGGGGTCCCGACGGAGGTGACGCCGTGACCAGGGATTTCGGGGTGATTCGGGTGGAATGTGGCGCGGTGTTCGCCTTGGGTCCACCCGCGTCCCGCGGGCGCCGGACCGGGGAGAAGGAGACCGCAGCCCCACCGGAGGGCACTGAAGCGCGCCGGGACTTGTGTGTGGCCCCTCCCGTGTGTAGGGGCTCGGCTCCCGCCCCGATCGTTCGTTCTGGTGCGGCACAGCGCCGCCAATGCCACTTTGTCGCACCGGGCGGGGTATCATGGGGACGGTTCTTCAGACGCCTGTAGCCGGTACCACGCCCCCATGTAGAGGGTGGGCGGGCGGCCCGTGTGGCGAACGGTGATCCCCCGGGTCCGCGGCTTGCCGCGCCCTGTCGGTCACCCTGCCGTGGGTTGACCGTCGTCCGTTCGGCCGCGGCCGACAGGCGTCCCCAGCAGGAGGGTGTTCCCACTTGGCCTACGACGCAGGATCAATCACGGTTCTCGAAGGGCTTGAGGCAGTACGCAAGCGTCCGGGTATGTACATCGGCTCCACAGGGGAGCGCGGTCTGCACCACCTGGTCTACGAGGTGGTCGACAACTCGGTCGACGAGGCGTTGGCGGGTCACGCCGACGCCATCGAAGTGACCCTGCTCGCTGACGGTGGGGTCAGGGTGGCCGACAACGGCCGCGGTATCCCGGTCGGCGTCCACCCCGTGGAGAAGCGCCCGGCCGTGGAGGTCGTCCTCACCACGTTGCACGCGGGCGGAAAGTTCGACGGCAAGTCCTACGCGGTCTCCGGCGGTCTGCACGGTGTCGGTGTCTCCGTCGTCAACGCGCTGTCCACGGCACTGGACGTGGAGATCCGCACGGACGGGCACGTGTGGCGACAGCACTACGAGATGACCGCTCCCACCGGCGACATCGTCAAGGGTGAGGTGACCGAGGAGACCGGTACCCAGCTCACCTTCTGGGCCGATGATTCCATCTTCGAGACCACCGTCTACTCGTTCGAGACGCTCTCCCGTCGACTCCAGGAGATGGCCTTCCTCAACAAGGGGCTCGCCATCACCCTCCGGGACGAGCGCCCCGAGTTCACCGATGACGGCCCCGTGGTGCAGACCTACCACTACGAGCAGGGCCTGGCCGACTTCGTCGACTACATCAACGCCAAGAAGGAGCCGGCGCACGCGTCGATCATCTCCTTCGAGGAGGACGGCGATGGCATCTCCGTGGAGATCGCCATGCAGTGGAACCAGTCCTACACCTCGTCGGTGCACACCTTCGCCAACACCATCAACACGACCGAGGGCGGCACCCACGAAGAGGGGTTCCGTTCCGCGCTCACGACCCTGGTCAACCGGTACGCCCGGGACCAGAGGCTGTTGCGGGAGAAAGAGGACAACCTCACCGGCGACGACATCCGTGAGGGGCTGACCGCGATCATCTCGGTCAAGCTCGCCGACCCGCAGTTCGAGGGCCAGACCAAGACCAAGCTCGGCAACACCGAGGCCAAGTCCTTCGTCCAGAAGGTCACCAACGAGCACCTGCGCGACTGGTTCGAGCGCAACCCCGGTGAGGCCAAGGACATCGTGTCCAAGGCCAGCCAGGCCGCCCGCGCCCGCGTGGCCGCCCGTCAGGCCCGCGACCTCACCCGTCGCAAGACCCTCCTGGAGACCACTTCCCTGCCGGGCAAGTTGTCGGACTGCCAGTCCACCAAGCCGGAGGAGTGCGAGCTCTACATCGTCGAGGGTGACTCCGCCGGTGGCTCCGCCAAGGGCGGTCGCAACCCGCACAACCAGGCCATCCTGCCCATCCGGGGCAAGATCCTGAACGTGGAGAAGTCCCGGATCGACCGGATCCTCAAGAACCAGGAGGTCCAGGCGATCATCACCGCCCTGGGCACCGGTATCCACGAGGACTTCGACCAGGAGAAGCTCCGCTACCACAAGATCGTCCTCATGGCCGACGCCGACGTCGACGGTCAGCACATCCGCACCCTGCTGTTGACGTTGCTGTTCCGCTTCATGAAGCCGCTGGTCGAGGCCGGGAACGTCTACCTGGCCGCGCCCCCGCTCTACAAGATCAAGTGGGACCAGAAGGGCTCGGACGCGGGCTACGCCTTCTCCGACGCCGAGCGCGACCGCATCATCGAAGAGGGCATCGCCGCCGGTAAGAGGGACCCGCGCCCGCGCGACATGGTGCAGCGCTTCAAGGGTCTGGGCGAGATGAACGCCAACGAGCTGTGGGACACCACGATGGACCCCGAGAGCCGAGTCCTCCTCCAGGTCACCCTGGAGGACGCGGCCCAGGCCGACGAGATGTTCAGCGTGCTGATGGGCGAAGACGTCGAGTCCCGGCGTTCCTTCATTCAGCGCAACGCCAAGGACGTCCGTTTCCTGGACATCTAGGTCCTCTCCGTCCCACTCGCTTCAGCAAGCTTAGAAGGGATCGACATCCGTGACGGATGCGAACAACCCCGACGCCCCTGAGGGCGGCTCCTCCATGGAGTCCCCGCAACGCGTGACGGACCGGATCGAGCCCGTCGACATCCAGGTCGAGATGCAGCGCAGCTACCTCGACTACGCGATGTCCGTCATCGTCGGTCGGGCCCTCCCCGACGTCCGGGACGGCCTCAAACCGGTCCACCAGCGCGTCCTGTACGCCATGTACGACGGCGGCTACCGCCCCGACCGCGGCTACTTCAAGTGTGCCCGCGTCGTCGGTGACGTGATGGGTAACTACCACCCGCACGGCGACAGCGCCATCTACGACACCCTGGTCCGTCTGGCCCAGTGGTGGTCGATGCGGATGCCCCTGGTCGACCCGAACGGCAACTTCGGTTCGCCGGGCAACGACCCGGCCGCCGCCATGCGCTACACGGAGAGCAAACTCGCTCCGCTGGCCATGGAGATGCTCCGGGACATCGACAAGGAGACCGTCGACTTCCGGCCCAACTACGACGGTCGTTCCTCGGAGCCCGTCGTCCTGCCGGCCCGTTTCCCGAACCTGCTGGTCAACGGCTCCTCGGGTATCGCGGTCGGTATGGCGACCAACATCCCGCCGCACAACCTGCGCGAGGTCGCCGAGGGTGTCTACTGGTACCTGGACAACCCCGAGGTCGACGACGAGCGGCTGCTCGACGAGCTGATGGCCCGGGTCAAGGGCCCCGACTTCCCGACCCGCGGCCTCATCGTGGGCAAGCGCGGTATCGAGGAGGCGTACCGTACCGGGCGCGGCTCCATCACGATGCGCGCCGTGGTCGAGGTCGAGGAGGACAGCCGCGGCCGCCAGATCCTGGTGATCACCGAGCTGCCCTACCAGGTCAACCCGGACAACCTCGCGCTGAAGATCGCCGACCTGGTCAAGGACGGCAAGATCAACGGCATCGCCGACGTGCGCGACGAGTCCAGTGGCCGTACCGGCCAGCGTCTGGTCATCGTGCTCAAGCGCGACGCCGTGGCCAAGGTCGTGCTGAACAACCTGTACAAGCACACCCAGCTCCAGGAGACCTTCGGCGCCAACATGCTGGCGCTGGTCGACGGGGTGCCGCGCACCCTGCGCTTGGACCAGATGATCCGCCACTGGGTCAAGCACCAGATCGAGGTCATCGTCCGTCGGACGAAGTACCTGCTGCGCAAGGCCGAGGAGCGGGCGCACATCCTGCGTGCGCTGCTGCGGGCGATGGACCGCATCGACGAGGTCATCAACCTCATCCGGGCCAGCCCCTCGGCCGACGAGGCGCGTACCGGTCTGATGGGTCTGCTGGAGATCGACGACATCCAGGCCCGGGCCATCCTCGACATGCAGCTGCGCAAGCTCGCCGCCTTGGAGCGCAACGCTCTGACCGCCGAGTACGACGAGCTGATGGCGCTCATCGCCGACTACAACGACATCCTCGATTCGGAGGAGCGTCAGCGCTCGATCATCCGCGAGGAGCTCGGCGAGATCGTCGAGAAGTACGGCGACGAGCGACGCACGCACATCATCCCGTTCGAGGGCGACATGCGCATGGAGGACTTCATCGCCGAGGAGGACGTGGTCGTCACGATCTCCCGCGGTGGATACGCCAAGCGCACCCGCATCGACAACTACCGGGCGCAGAAGCGCGGCGGTAAGGGTGTGCGCGGGGCCCAGCTCAAGCAGGACGACATCGTCCAGCACTTCTTCGTCACCACCACCCACCACTGGATCCTCTGCTTCACGAACCAGGGTCGGGTGTACCGGACGAAGGCCTACGAGCTGCCGGAGGCCGCACGCGACGCGCGCGGTCAGCACGTCGCGAACCTGCTGCCGTTCCAGCCGGGCGAGGAGATCGCGCAGATCATGGCGCTGCGTGACTACGAGGCGGCGCCGTACCTGGTGCTGGCCACCCGCGAGGGCCTGGTCAAGAAGTCGCGTCTGGCGGACTTCGACTCCGCCCGTTCTGCCGGCATCATCGCGATCAACCTGCGCGAGGACGACGAGCTCATCGCCGCACGTCTGGTCTTCTCCGAGGACGACCTGCTGCTGATCTCCAGCGACGCCCAGGCGATCCGTTTCTCGGCCTCAGACGAGTCGCTGCGTCCCATGGGTCGTGCCACCAGCGGTGTGATCGGCATGCGCTTCCTGGAGGGCGACTACCTGCTGTCCATGGACGTCATCCGACCCGGTGACGGTTCGACCGACGTCCTGGTCGCCACCGAGAACGGATACGCCAAGCGGACCCCCTCGGAGCAGTACCCGACGCAGAACCGTGGCGGTAAGGGCGTGCTGACGGCCAAGGTCGTGGAGGCCCGCGGCAAGCTGGTCGGTGCCCTGATGGTGGACCCGGAGGTCGACGAGATCTTCGCGATCACCTCCGCCGGCGGCGTCATCCGCACCGGAGCCGGTGAGGTCAAACAGTCCGGTCGTACCACCATGGGCGTCCGTCTGATGAACCTCGACAAGGGCAACAAGATCGTCGCCGTGGCCGCCAACGCGGAGGCCGCCGAAGAGGCGGAGGCCGAGGAGGTCGCGGACGCGGTCGAAGCGGCCGAGAACGCGAACGCCGACACGGGTGACGTTCAGGTCTCGGGTGAAGGCGACAACGAGGCCTAGACTGCGCGTTATACGCAGTACGTCCCGTGGGGTTCGTTTCGGCGGCCCCACGGGACACACGGATCGACCCGTCCCAATGAAAGTCCAGCGGAAACGTTTCTATGTCTGAGAATCAGTCGAACACCAGCAGCAAAGATTCCGACGCGGCGGGTGTCGCAGGGGACTCGAACGTGGAGACGGCGGAACCGACCGCTGCGGACTCCTCGGAGACAACGACCGCGCAGGAATCGGGGGGCACCACAGTGACGTCTGAGTCCACGCCTGAGTCCACGCCGGAACCCGAGTCCGAGGCCCGATCCACGCCCGAAGAGCCCAAGGCGTCCCCCGAGCCGACGGGACCGACCGCCGTCAAGGCGACACTGGCGAGCCGGAAGGCCCATCTGACCGTCTCCAGGGTGGAGCCGTGGTCGGTCATGAAGTTCAGCTTCGTGGTCGCCCTCGTGTGCTTCATCATCCTGTTCGTCGCCGTCGCGGTGATCTACGCGGTCCTGTCGATGTTGGGTGTCTTCGACGAACTCACCAACATGATCAACGCTCTCCTGGAGGGTGACGGTGGTGACGACGAGCTGGGTCTGAACCCGGCAGCCTGGTTCTCGCCCGGTCGTGTCCTCGGTTACACCGGTGTCGTCGGTGCGCTGAACGTCGTGCTTCTGACCGCCCTGTCCACGGTGGGGGCGATGGTCTACAACCTGGTCGCGGACCTGGTCGGTGGCGTCGACGTCACCCTCTCCGAGGCCGAGTAGCCTTCGTTCGTCCGTCGGGCCCGGCTCTCCTGCTGAGAGCCGGGCCCGACGTCCGTTCCGGAACGGCCCGAGCACTGTCGGGAACGGGCTAAAATGGGAGGTGAAGAGGGACGTGGTTCGTCCCGTGTCCCCTCTCTCGTGCCAGGAGGTCTCCGGTTCGCCCAGGCCCCCGGGATGCGGTAGAGTTCCTGACGGAACGAGGGCGTATAGCTCAGTCGGTTAGAGCGCATCCCTGATAAGGATGAGGTCCCAGGTTCAAGTCCTGGTACGCCCACACTTTTACAGATCAGAGCCTTGCTTCTCCATTCGGAGAGTGGGGCTCTTCCTGTTTCCACCGGCATTCGACCGTGGGGCCCCACGGCGATCCCTGTCGGAGCCTGCGGCTCCCTGGCCCCGAGCGATATCGACAGGACGCCAAGTCGACAACGGTTCGAATCGCCATGTCGACTCGACCCTGACCGACGCTCCCCCGGCCGGTAGCGGCACGCCCAGAAGCTCCAGAAGTTCCAGAAGCTCCGATACGCACATGGGTGACCGGGCTCGGAGGCCACGACCGTTCGGCTGACCCTGACCGGAAGTTGATCGGCGTCCTGTCACAGACCGATCGCTGACTTGGGTCCCATGTAGGAACCTGCCCCGGGAAACCCGTCCTCGACCAAACGTGCGAAGTGGTCGCTGAATCCGAGGTGGGCGAGGTCCCCGGTCTTCACGAATTCCACTCCTCGGATCGGCCGCGAGTCGAGCCCTTCCGAGATATCCCCCAGAGAACCACCCGTACGGTGAACCTCAAAGGTTATGTGCACGACGTGCAAATTCTTTTCCGAGACGATGTGGTCGCACAGATACAACAGGCGTCCAACCTCGACCTCGACCCCTATTTCTTCGCGCATCTCGCGAACCAGGGCGTCACCGAGCGGTTCACCCTCCTCCACTCGTCCACCCGGCAAGCTCCACCTGCGCGGGCCGTCGGTGTCCTGCTCCAAGAGCAGTACCTTCCCGTCCTCGGCAAGGAGGCCTGCCACTCGTGTGTCCATGCCGGCACCCTAGCGAACGCAATGAGGCCCCGGGATCGACTGATGAACGAGAGCGAACCGATGTCGTGATCGCTGCCGGGGGATGGGGAAAACGACGTTCCGAATGGTCTCGCTACCTGCTCAACGAATTATTTCCCGTGCGAGGAAACCCGGGAATCGTCCACCTCATGGATGAGATCGTCCGAATGGGCAGGGTGAGGGCCACGATGGTCCACCACCCCTACTATGAGGACTTCATCCCCTCCTGGGTCGGTCGGGCTCTGACCGATGAGCGCGGCTACGACCGGGCGGCCGCATGAACCTGCGCCCATGACCCTCGTCGGCCGAACATCGATCTGCGCTTCACCCCACAGCAGGGACCGTCCAGCGAGACCGCTCTCGGCCGCCCGAACGAGCTCTACGCGATCTACGCCGACAACCTCTATCCCGAAGGCCACCCCTTCTCGCGACTACGGAGCACGGGCGAAGGTGCGTCGGTGATCGCGCGTCCGTGCAACCGGGCAGAGGCGCCGAACCGAGGGGTGATCGTCTGCGACCGCGGGTTCATGGTGGATCTGGTGGAGAAGCCGGACGAGTCCACGGCACGTGGTCTCGAACGCCAACACGGTCCGGACGCGCTCGTGCTGTTGGAAGGACGGGCTCGTGCAGACCGGTCCTTTCTCGACTTCCTGTGGTCGTACCGCCCCGACCGCGCCATGGAAGCGAAACTGTCTCTGGCCCTCTCGGCTTACGCACGTACCCATCCGGTCCGTGTGTGCCGCATCAGTTCGTCCGTGACCGACCTCGGAGCCCCGGTGCCGTGAGGGAGTGACCGGTCTTCGGGGTGGGTACTTGCCGGAGTCTCCGTCACGGCTGGTGTGGAACACGACGAAGACGACCCTGCCCGCGCTCGACCGCGCGGGCAGGGTCGTCTTCGTCGTGTCAGCCTTCGACGCCGGCGTTCCGGGGCAGGCCCAGACGTCCGCGGGTGCAGACCAGAAGGAACAGGGCGACCAGCAGGACCAGCCCGACCTCGATGGACGAGGCCGGGGCGCCCACGGCCACACCCTTGAGCCCCGATGCGACGTTGATCGCGGCGTGGGTGATCACCGCGGCGATCACTCCGCCTCGGGCCGTGTTGAACACGTATCCGAGGACGACGGTGAGCCCGAGGCACAGCAGGACGTACGAGGGGAAGTGGATGTTCGACTGGGACGTGCCCTCCATGAAGAACAGCGGGGCGTGCCAGACGGCCCAGATGATCCCCAGCATCACGTTCGCGGCCAGGGGGCTGTGCGCTCCCTGGAGTCGCGGCAGGGCGAAGCCTCGCCAGCCCAGTTCCTCGTTGCCGCCACCGACCAGGGCGATGACCAGGAACTGAATCGGAACGGTCATCAGGGCCTGTCGAAGGGCGGCCTCGTCAAGGTCGGCCTGACCCAGGTACACGGGCAGCGCGGCCGAGCCGGCGATGGCGAGAAGGATCAGGACGGCGGCCGCGTAGGGCATGAGTCCACCCCGGCGGCGAAGGGAGTGGCGGCGGAAGAGCGCGCCCACCCCCTGGCGGCCCTGGGTGGCCGCGGTGACGATGATCGCGGCCACCATCGGGCCGAAGGCTCCGATGACGACGGCCGGCATCGGGTCGGCGCCGGGGAACAGGCGGGGGAAGATCCACCAGGTCGTCCAGGAGAAGGCGAAGGCCAGGAGGAAGAAGACGCCGAGTCCGTGGGGGGCGACGACCGTCGTGCGGGACTGGTCGGGGGTGGAAGGTGCGGAGGACAGGGGGTGCGTGGAGGGGCTCGTTGTTGCCATGCCCAGAAACATACACTGTTGGATTCATACATACAACGTAGGATTGCGGATATGCTGACGAGCATGGCCGATACAGGATCAGAGCAGCAGTTCGAGAGCGTCTTCCAACGATCGCCGCGCAAACGTCGCGCGAAGCCGGCGCTGAGCAGGGACCGTATCGTCGGCGGGACCATCGCCCTGCTCGACCGCGACGGGGCCTCGGCTCTGACCATGCGCAAGGTCGCCGCCGAGCTGGAGGTGCACGCGACGAGTCTGTACTGGCACGTGGAGCGGCGTGAGGACCTGGTGGACCTGGCCGTGGACGAGATCCTCGCGGGGGCCGCTTCGGCTCTCCCCGGGCCGGACGTGCCCTGGGACGTCGCGGTCAAGGCGACCGCACGCCGCTTCTACATGGCCCTGACCGAGCACACGTGGGCCGCCGAGTTCGCCGGCTCGAGGCCGTTGCTCGGTCCCAACGCGATCACCCTGTCACGACGGATCGTCGAGGCGATCCAGGGCTCCGGTGCCGACGAGGAGGGTCAGGCGGTCGTGATCAGGGCGGTGTCGAACCAGATCCTCGGTGCGGCCACGTCGGCCGTGGCCATGCGGGTGGCCAAGTCGGGACATTCCCAGGGGCACGAGGGCGCGGTCTCGGCCGCGGTGGCCAAGGCCGACGCCCTGGCGGTGGAGAACACCTACTTCGACCAGGCCTTGGACCTGATCCTCGCGGGCGCCGAGGCGCGACCCCGTGGGTGACCCTCGGGTCGCCGGGGTCGTCATGTCGACAACGAGACGCGTCCTCATGTCGACAAGTGTCCTCGAGCGCGTGGAGGGCCGGCCTCCGTGCGGAGGCCGGCCCGAACCGTGGGGAAGCGAACTCGACGGCTCTTAGCAGTCGAGGGTGATGGAGATGGTGATGCCGCAGGGGACGCTGGTCGGCGCGTCGACACCCTCGTCCAGCGTGACGCTCATGTCCTCCTGAGCGGCCTGGGCGCCGGCGGTGCTGAGCAGCTCGATGTCACCGAAGATGTTCGCGGACTGGTTCATGCCGATTCTCCTCTGGTGTGATGGGCGGGGACCGGGGGGATCCCTGCGCCTCACTGGCTGGGCACTTACGAGAATCGAATATTTCCTTCAGTCGGCCAAGTCATCACCGAAAATTGGCAACTAAGTGCCACGCCGGCTCAGATCCAACCCGCCTCACGCGCCAGCCCGGCGGCCTCGTAACGGGTCTTGACGTCGAGTTTCTCCAGGATCCCCGACAGGTAGTTGCGCACGGTGCCGTTGGCCAGGTGGAGCTTGGCGGCGATGTCCTTGGTGGTGGTGCTCTGGTCGACCTCGGCCAGGATGCTCAGCTCCCGCTCGCTCAGCGGACAACTCGGCTCCGCCAGCGCGTCGGCCGCCAGGTAGGGGTCGACGTACCTGTCCCCCACCGCCACGCGCCTGAGGACGTTGGACAGACTCTGGGCGGACGTGCTCTTGGCGATGAAGCCGGTCGCGCCCTCCTTCAACGCCCGCCGCAGCGTTCCCGGGTTGGCGTGGCGCGTGAGGATGACGCAGCGCACGTTCGGGCAGTGCTTGCGCAGTCTTCCCAAGAGCACGAGGCCACCGTCGGGCATCTCGATGTCCAGCATGACGATGTCCGGGCGTGACTCCAACGCGATCCTGAAGGCGTCGCCACCGTTGTCCGCCTGGCCGACCACCGTGATGTCGGGCTCCAGGTCGAGCAGGGCCGCGATGGCCTCACGGGTCATCGCCTCGTCCTCGGCGAGCAGTACACGAATCAGGTCTTCCTCCCCGGGAACGTCCGTGTGCGACGCCTTGTCGCACGGTAGGGCCATTATCGCCGCCACCTCGCGGCACGCGCCAGAGAAGTCCCGGGGCGGTTCACGGCCCGGTGAGGTCCTGGGCGATGTCCATGACGTACGAGCCGTAGGCGGAACCGGACATACGCGCGCCCAGTTCGTGGCAATCGGCGGCGGAGATGAAGCCCATCCGGGCCGCGATCTCCTCCACGCAGGCCACGCGCACCCCTTGCCGATTGGCCAACAACTCGACGTAGTGACCGGCCTCCAAGAGGGAATCGTGTGTTCCCGCGTCCAGCCACATGAATCCGCGGCCGAGCTGAACGAGGTCGGCCCGCCCCTGTCGGACGTACTCGCGGTTGACGTCGGTGATCTCCAGTTCTCCGCGTTCGGAGGGCTCCACCTCGGCGGCGATGTCCACCACGTCCTGGTCGTAGAAGTACAACCCGGTCACGGCGTTGTCGGAACGGGGGTCGAGCGGTTTCTCCTCCAACGAGACCAGTTCGCCCTTCCCGTCCACCTCGCCGATCGCGTAGCGGCCGGGATCGGACACCGGATACCCGAACAGGGCACAGCCGGTGAACTCCCGGCGCGCGCGGGCGAGCAGGTCGTAGAAACCGGACCCGTGGAACACGTTGTCCCCCAGGACCAGCGCCGACCTCTGCCCGCGCACATGGTCGGCACCGATGACGTAGGCCTCGGCGATCCCCCGTGGTTCGCGCTGGAGCGCGTAGCTCAGGTTCAGGCCCAGATGGGCCCCGTCCCCCAGGAGTGCCTGGAGCGGGGCGAGGGAGTCGGGTGCGCAGACGAGGAGGATGTCGCGGATGTCCGCGAGCATCAGAACCGAGAGCGGATAGTAGATCAGGGGTTTGTCGTAGACCGGTAGGAGTTGTTTGGAGGTGCAGTGGGTCAGCGGGTACAACCGGCTGCCGGTTCCACCCGCGAGGAGGATGCCCTTCATACCGTCGACGCCTTCCTTGTCCGGGAATCGTTTGTACGATCGGTCCGCACGCCGACGTCACCCCTCAGGGAGCGGGCCCCATGAGTGATCGCCGACGGTCCGACGAGGCCATCACCCCGGACGATGTGGTCCTCCGTCACGTGCGCAGGAACCACTACCTCACGATGATGTTCGTGGTGGTCGTCCCGGGGGTCACCCTGATCGCGGTCTTTCCCGGGGCGTTGCGGGCCCTGTTCCTGGTCTCGCTGGTCGGTCTGTTCTTCCTGTTGCGCACCCTGACGTTCGACGCCCTGCCCTGGCGGCCTTCGCCGCCGTACCGGTCGGTCATCACGTGGACGCTGGTGCTGGTCTCGCTGGTGGCCACCTGGTTCGCGACGGAGTGGGTCGTCGTCCCCTGGATGTGGCTGTTGCTGCCGGGAACCGCGACCGCCGACGTGGTCACGCTGCACCGGAACCGACTCGGCCCCTACTACGCGCTCTCCGTCGGGTTGGCGGCGGCGACCTGTGTGTACCTGGTGAAGGCACAGGAATCCGGAGCGGACGGCGGCCAGCAGGCCCTGCTCGCCTTCTTCGTCGTCATGTTCATCGGATACTGGGAGGCGACCGGCCCCATGCTGTGGCAGCGCACCGTCAGCGCGGAGCGGACGACGTTGCGGCTCGCGGTGGCCGAGGAGCGGCTGCGCCTGTCCGAGGACCTGCACGACATCCTGGGCCGGGCCTTGGAGGTCGTGGCGTTCAAGGGCGAACTCGCGGCACGCCTCGTCGAGGTCGAGCCGGAGCGTGCGCGCGCCGAGATGGAGGAGATCCAGTCGGTCGCGCGTGGTGCGGTGCACGACGTGCGGGAACTGGTGCGCAACCGTCGGGCCACCCACCTGCCAGAGGAGGTGCGCGCCGCCGAACGGCTGCTGCGATCGGCCTCCGTGCGTTGCGAGATCGAGGGCGACTTCGACGATGTGGACGAGCGACTGAGCGGGGTGTTCGGAAGCGTGGTCCGCGAGTCGGTCACCAACATGCTGCGGCACGCGACCCCGACGACCTGCCTCGTCCGTTGGTCGTGTGAGGGCGGTCACCTGGAACTCACGGTGCACAACGACGGGGTGCCGTCGGCCGGTACCTCCTCCGAACCCGCCGAGGGCAGCGGAATCGTCGGTATGCGTCGCCGTGTCGCCGAACACGGGGGTGAACTGACCACAGAGGAGCATGGCGACACGTTCACCCTCGTGGCCCGGGTGCCGGTCGCGGTGACCGCTCGCCCGGCGCGGCGTCGATGGTGAGCGACCTCGCTCGCTCGCCCAGGGGCAACCCCAGAGCGCGCGCGAGGAAGCAGAACTCGTCCACCGCCTGTGCCTTGCGGGCCGACAGGGTCCCGGACCCGTGTCCGAGCCGGGACCGTAGCGCGTAGAGCGCGACACCCGGTGGTTCCTCCACGGTCCCGTCCTGGCAGATTCGCAGGGCGGCGCAGAACTTGCGGGCGTGGGCGGGGTCGACCCGGCCGTCCATTTCCAGCGCGGTGAGGAGGAAGGGCGGGTACCGAGTGCCACGACGCAGGTTGTGGTACGGCGAGTAGGCGGCCAGGGCGGCCCGGTCCCGTGGGTCCTCGGGATCGCCGTACTCGGGGATCCAGGCACGACCGGCGGGCCACCGGGCGAAACCCAGCATGTCCAGTGGGGCCGCCGAGGCGATCACGCCCGCGTAGGTGTCCGGGCGGTCCACCGCGGCCGCCGCCGCCAGCATTCCGCCGTGGGACGAACCCAGGAGACCGACGTGTCCGGCCGCGGCGACCCCGGAATCGACGAGGTGGTCCGCCGCGGCGTGCAGGTCGCGCACCGATCGGTACTTGGCGCGCCCGCGCGCGGCCTCGCGCCACCGTTCCCCTTCCTCACCGCCACCACGGACGCCGACCATCGCCCACCGTCCGCCCGCCGCGGTCCAGGCCAGGGCGGCCGCGGAGAAGGTGGGCGTGTAGGCCAGACCGAAGCCCCCGTACACGGTGAGCAGGGTCGGTACGGGCCCTGGGAGGTCGGCGGGGCCGATGACGAAGACGCCCACCGGTACCCCGTCGTCGGCGACGGCCTCGTGACGTTCGCAGGACACCGACCCTCGTGGCGCGGACCCCGGGGCCCACAGCACCGGTTCGGCTCCGGCCCCACCGGTCGTGTACCGAAGCAGCGACGGTGGGGTGACGAAGTCGGTCCACACCATCCACGTGCGACCGTCGGGGTCGGTCCGGACATCGTTCACGGAACCGATCCCCGGGAGGTCGACCCGCTCGCCCGCACCGGGTTCGTCATCGGGCCGGTGGATCCGTACCCGGGAGGCTCCCCGGGCGCGCCAGACCGTGAGCAGACGGTCGTCGTCCCCCGTCCCCACCGCCTGGACGAGGACCTCGTCGGGCCGTTCGGGGACGGTCTCGCTCCAGCCCCTGTCTCCGTCCAGGGACAGGGTGAGCAACCGCCCGCGCGGGGCCCCGTGCCGGGTGAGGACGTCGAGACGGTCACCACGAAAGGACGCGGTGCAGTCCGACGCGGCGTGGACGGCGGACACGGAGGTGCCCCCACCGGTGACGTCGAGGACGCCGAGCCACACCCCGGTGGCGCGCCCGCGCCTGGCCTGCACCAACAGCCGGTGGCCGGACCGGGCGATACCGACCCGCTGGACCAGGAAGTCCTCGGGCACCCCTCGGATCTGGTGTGCGGGATCGTCGGGTCGGTCGAGGAGGTGGAGGGCCGCCGTACGTCGTGGCGTCGATCCGTCGCCTCCGATCCTTACGTAACAGAGCCCGGATCCGTCGGGGAGCCAGACGGGCGCCAGCGGATGGCAGCCCTCCAGGGGCGGAGCCGAGGGGACACCGGTCCACGGATCGATCAGTTCGATCCGGGCCGGGCCACCGTCGGCGGGGGCCAGGACGACCGCGAGACGGGAGCCTTCCGGGGACGCGGACCAGTCGACGAGGAGGTCACAACCCTCGGGGTCGTGTTCTCGCGGATCGAAGACCACCCGAGCCGAGAGGTCGGCCTCGGCGCCGACCTCGTCCGCCATGACGAGGACCGGGTGGTCCCGCCGCGGCTCGAAACGGAGATAGATCGACTTGTCGCCGACTCGACACGGAAGCCCGTAGCCACCGGCGGCCATGAAGGGGGCCAGGTGTTCCCGGGTCGTCTCGCGCAGGCCGTCACGGTCCAGGTGCTCGGACAACTCCGCGGTCCGTTCCAGTTCCCACGCGTGCACGTCCTCGCTCGTGCCGTCCTCCAACCAATGGAAGAGGTCTGCGCCGTCGGCGGGGACGACCGGGCGTCCCCGCCGGTGTGCCGTGCTCACGCTCGACCCGCCTCCTTCTCCCGCTTGTCCGAGTCGCCCAGGACACCCGAGTCGGCCACGAACCCCAGCACGGAGAAGACCGACGGCATGGCGCCCTCCTCCCCGGAACCGGTGTGCGCGGACACCCCTCGCTCCGGCGGCACCACGTGGTAACCGTCCTCGCCGAGCAGGGCCAGGTTGCGCCGGACCGCGCCCGCGCCCACACGCGGCCCGCCCAGGGAGGGCACGAGGAACACGGGTGCCCGGGTGAACCCGACCGTGGCCAGGGCCAGGCTGTCGGTGATGCCGTGGGCGATCTTGGCCAGGAAGGCGCCGGTGGCCGGGACGACCAGGACGAGGTCGGCCCATTCGGCGGCCTCTCGGTGGTCGACGGTCCCGGTCTCGGGTGACCAGTCCGGCCCGAGCACGGGACGGCCGGACAACGAGGCCAGGGCCTCGGGTGAGACCAGTCGGGTGGCGGAGTGGGTCAAGCACACCCTGGTGTTCCAACCCATGAGTTCGCGCAGGTACAGGACCCACCCCGGCAACAGGGACACCGGCAGGGCGCCCGTACCGATGACCAGGAGGTTGCCCCGCGGGAGTGGGATGTGGGGGAGATTCATGCCGTTCTCCTTCGAGTGGGGTTCAGGCCTGGGGCGCGTTGTCCGCCCGGTCCAGCAGCGTCGCGGCGACGGACAGTTCCAGGGCGACGGTGGGCGGGTCGATCCCCTTGACGGAGGCCAACCGGCGGGCGTGGTCCACCACCAGCACGGCGGTGCCCGCGCGCAACGTCGCCGCGTTCGGCTGGGCGCCCTCGACGGCGAGGGCACCGTAAGAGGCGGCCACACGGGACAGGGAGGGGGCGCTCGACTTGCCGGCGGCCGCGAAGAGACGGGCGGTCAGCTGGATCTCGGCGAGTGTCCGGCTGAGGTTCAACACCAGGGGGACCGGGGACGACGGCACCAGGGCCGTGGCCGCGTCGAAACGGGGTGCCCCGGTCGAGGGACGGGCACCGAGAACGAGGCGCCCCAACCCCAGCGTGCGCTGCGACGAGTGCCGGAGGAAGACCGGATCCGGGGGGAGGCGACCCAACAGGGCGCGCACCCTGGACGCCTCCTCGATCCCCAGGTCCGCGCATCCCTCCAGGAATCGGTGCGCCTCCTCCCACAGAGGAGGCGAGGGGTCGGTTCCGCCGTCACCTTCCGAGGAACAGCCCTTCACGGCCAGGTGGACCAGGCGGGGCAGCCCCCGCTCCGCTTCGGCCGGCAGAGCGACGGGTGCCCGCAGGACGTCGGCGACGGTCAGGTGTCCCCGAACCGAACGGTAGACCTCGTAACCGTCGTCGGAGGGCGAGGGTGGGACGAAGGCCACGGAGCCTCCGATCTCCCGGGCGGGGAGGGAGACCGGAGGCCGCTTCCGGGCGGGGAAAGCACCTGAGGAGGGCAGGTACCAGTCCCAGGAGTCACCGTTGGCTTCGACACGGCGGGTGGCGGCGGGCGTCGCCGTCATGGCGCGGGCACCTCCTCGGGGACGCCGTTGAGGGCGTCGAGCATGCGGTCGGCGAGGTCGTCGGTTCCGTGTTCCGCGAGGAAACGGGAGAAGAGGTCGGCGACGCCGGCCCCGAAACTGCCCGCGCGCAACCCCGGCGGGTGCACGGCCAGAGCCGCACCCCGGGCCACTCGCAGGGAGAACCCCGGGACCGTGTCGTCCAGGACGTCGGGGACCCGATGTTCCAGGAGCCCGGCCACGGCGTGCTCGGTCGCGGCCGCGTCCAGATAGACGACGAACGAGTCGGGACGGGGGCGTTTCGGCCCACGGATCGCCGCCTTCGCCTGCCAGGGCACGTCCAGTTCCTCCAGGAAGGTCAGCACGCGGGCCAGGACGGCGCGCTCGGACAGGGAGGACAGGTGCAGGTACAGGCGGGCGTCGGGTCGATCGGCCGGGCCTCGGGGCCCCGTGTAGGCGAACCAACCGAACAGGGCGCCGGGGCGGGCCCGGGGCAACATGAGGGTGGCCGTACCGTCGGCGGCCCCGCGAACCCGGTCGGAGGGCAGGCGTAGGCGGACGCCCCGTCGGACGGCCTCCACCTCGAGCCCCTCCTCGACCCGGACCCGCCAGCCGCCGGAGGGCCAGGTGCCGGTGGCGAGTTCGGTGAGCAGTCCCACGGCGGCGTGGTCGGTCCCGTGGTCCTCGGTCTCGGACCCACCGGACAGGTGGACGTCGCGGTAGATCCAGCCGCGCAGTCGACGGACCTGACCCGGAAGACCGCGCTCCTCGCTCACCTCCCCCGTCGCGGTCCGGACCCAACGGCGGCCCCCGTCCTCGGGAACGAGGGCCCGGGTCACGCGGGCGCACCACTCGTGCACGACCGCGTCCGGGATCGAACGGGTGGCCGGGATCAGGGGGGTGGTGCTCATGTCCGGGCTCCTTCGGTGAGGACGGTTCGGAGCCGTTCCGCGGACGTGGCGACGTCGGTGAGCATGCCGGTGGTCGCCAGCAGCAGAACGGTCGGGACGGCGCCGACCTGACTGCTCAGGGTCGCGAGCGACTGCGCGCGGCAGAGAAGGCGCGAACCCATGAGCGGCAGCAGGTGGTCGAGGTCGGGTTCCATGTCGCGGACCGATCGGTACCCCTCCATCAGGAGCGCGAAGTACCGGAAGGACGCCGCCGCGCTCGTGTTCAGGGCCCGGGCGATCTCCTCAGGTCGGTCCGCGCGCGAACGCCGGATGTGCTCGTTGAGGGAGGACGCCAGGACCCCGGCCAGGAACGCGGCCAGGTCCTCGTGAGGGTCTCCCCGTCCGGCCAGTTCCCAGTCGATGAGGTGCGGCCGGCCGGAGTCGCCGGGCCCGAGCAGGACGTTGTCGGGCTTGAGGTCCCCGTGGACGAGGACCGTCGCTTCAGCGGCGGGCCGTTGCACGGACTCCAGGGCCCGTCTCGCCTCGGGGTGCTCCTCCAGCAGGCGCAGCATCGCGATGCTCTGGTCCGAGGTGGTGGCGTACTCTTCGGCGGTCAGGGGGAAGAGCCGGGGTCGTTCCGGTCGGGCCGTGGGCAGGTCGTGCGGATCGAGGGTGTGGGTCGTGGCGATCAGCGCGCCACAGCGGCGGGCGTGCCCGGTGTCCCACGAGGCGGTGAGCGCGTCCTGGAGCGTCATGTCGCCCGGATCCGCGTCGAAGACGAGACGGGCGTCGTCGTACCAGAGCGGGGCGGAGCACAGCGGGTCGTCGTCGGGGGTCCGTGCCGAGGAGGCGATCAGGTTGGCCCGGAGTTCGCGGGCCAGGTCCTCGGACCCGGAGGCGGATCCCCGCGCCTTCTTGACGACGAGGTGCCGGCCCTCGTGCTCCAGCCGGGTGACACGGGGGTGGAAGGCGAGGGGGCGAGCGTCCCGCAGTGGTCGCTCCAGGGATTGGGGGGGACGGGTCGAGCCCGTGGAGACCTTCACAGCAAACCCCTCCGGGCGAGTCTGACGGCTGTTTGGAAGCGGCTGCGGGCCTTGACCATGTCCTTGATGCCGGCCACGTGTCGGCGGAAGGTCCGCAGTGACATGCCCAGCTCGGCGGCGGCCTCTTCGTCCCCCACTCCCTCGCTGAGGAGACGGATGATCTCGCAGGTGACGGGGTCCGTCCGTGGAGAGTCCACGTCCGGGTCGGTGTCGGGGGAACCGTCGTCCAGGGTGTCGGCCGTTCGCCAGGTCAGGTCGAACAGGGCGCGCATCCCCGAGATCATCGTCGGGCTGCGGTGGGTGACCGCCTTGTCCGATGCGCTTTCGGCCTTGGGCGCGATCGCCGCGATCCGCTGGTCGATGAGGGTCAGGTAGTGGGGCACCGAACGGGCCACTCGTACGTGGGCCCCCGAGGACTGCATCTGGCGCAGGGCGGCGCGCAGTTCCGCGTCCTCCAGGTTGCGGCGGTCGCTGACGATACGGACGCGGGCCCCCGACGTGATCAGGCGGTGCGGCGTGGTCCGCATCGCGACACAGACACCGATGCGGGCCGGGTGGAAGACCCGGACGTCACCCGGCCGGTCACGGCCCAGACGGTCGAGCAGCGCCTCGATCCTGATCGTCGTGGTCAGGGATACCGGGTCCGTGGCGGTGGATCCGATCGGGGTCTGGGACACCATGCCTCCTCCGGTACGGATGCGGGCCTTGACCGGAGAGCCACCCCACGAGTCCGACGTGCGCGGGCCCGGGGCTCGAAGCCCCTGAGCGGGGGAGCGTCTCCGTGGTACGTGGGCAGGGCCACGGAATCTCGAAATCCAGCAGGGCCGAACATAACCAGAATGGGTGGAAATATTCAACCGTTTCGCTCGTGGGACCTCCTTGTCGGCCAGGATCACGGTGTCTTAAGGATCCGTTAATATGACAACGTTGTGACAGTCGGTTCGGGGTTCTCTCATTCGAATATTGTTTCCACGCTGTTCGATGTGCGGGCGCGGGGTCGGATCGGCTTCCCGGAGCCTTGTGTGCGGCTTTGAGCTGCGGTTATGTAAAAATTACGACCGAATCTGCCTCGCCTGATCGGGCGGGTTCGAGCGGATTATTTTTAACCCGGAGGCGTTTCGTGTATTCTATTCCGAGCAAGGGGGAACTGTTTTCCGTTGATATCGTTTGTGACAGCTATATGTTCCCTCATGTGCGCCTCGGTGTCCGTGGCGGTGGGTGCGTCATAGGGGTGGCCGGCGATAATGCGGTGATGGTCGTTCGGGCTGTTCTCGTTTCCTTGTGTCCATGTTTTCTCATCACGGAAAACTTCGATAAAAGGCCCTTTCTCCTTCGGTTGTTTCAGGTTTTCCATGCCTTTCCCGGGCCCTTGTGTTTTAACCCCGTGGGTCGATTCATGGGTCCACGCGAGCGGCGACCGGCGTGCCTTCCGGTGTTTCCGGTCCGGTCTCCGATGACGCGATCGTGGCTTCTGTGATCATCTCGCTGCTGTGTGTATTCGATCTACCGTCGGTTGTGTCGGTGGGTCCAGGTCCCACTCTCGTCGAGTTCTCCGCCGAGAACCAAGAACTCGTTTCCCCTGAGGTTTTCCGGGTGAACATGAGTGGATCGCGGGGATCTCTCGAAATCGACCTCATCGCCGACGGTGATCATCGGGGCCTGGGTGCTCGGGGGTAGCAGGTTCGGAAAGCCCTTGCCGGTCGTCCCGACCGCCGTCCCGCCGGAGCCGGCGCGTGTCCCGATCGCGCGCGCGGTACGACACGAGGGGCGAGAGGCGAGCGTGCCGGGGGCCTTTTTCCCAGGCCCATGGTCGAGGCGTCTTCGATGACGGATGGAAGAGAAGGTGGCTCTTCGTGGACACGGAACCGGAAACTCCATTTCTGGTTCCGGATCGGCTCGAACCCGCGGAGCCGGAGAATGCCTGGAACCGCGCAATGAAGAACTCTTGCCAATGATCTTTGAATCACCGTTGATCGAGTAAGTGTGAACGGTCGTCACGGAGTGTGCGGTAACTCGTTCTTGTGACAGGAATCCCTTATCGGCCCCGCCGGGTGCGTGTTAGAAACGAAGTACTTGTCCGGCCCCGCTCCCGTTGGCCGCACGACGACGACAAGGTGGTGTCCGACGGTTGTTCCCGCATGTTCTCGTGACCGGAGGAGCCGGCTTCATCGGCTCCCACTACGTCACCGCGCTGCTCGGTCCCGACGGTCCCCCCGTGGCCTCGGTGACCGTGCTCGACAAACTCACCTACGCCGGTGACCTCGCGAACCTGGCGTCCGTCGCCGGCGACCCCCGTCTGACGTTCGTCCACGGCGACGTCTGCGACGAGGCCCTGGTCGACTCCCTCGTCGCCAGGACCGATCACATCGTGCACCTGGCCGCCGAATCCCACGTGGACCGCTCCCTCATCGATGGTGGGGCGTTCGTACGCACCAACGTGCTGGGCACCCAGACCCTGCTCGACGCCGCCCTCCGGCACGGCAGGGGCCCCTTCGTGCACGTGTCCACGGACGAGGTCTACGGGCCCGTCCCCACCGGGTCCAGTATCGAATCGGATCCACTCAGGCCCAGCTCGCCCTACTCCGCGGCCAAGGCCGCCGGAGACCTCGTGGCGCTCTCCTACGCCGTCAGCCACGGCCTGGACGTTCGGGTGACCCGCTGTTCCAACAACTACGGCCCTCGCCAGTACCCGGAGAAGGTCATCCCGTTGTTCGTCGGACGACTCCTGGACGGTGGGAGGCCACCGCTCTACGGCGACGGCACCCAGGTACGGGACTGGTTGCACGTGGAGGACCACGTACGGGCGCTGGAACTGGTCAGGACCAAGGGATCCTCCGGGAACGTCTACAACGTCGGCGGTGGCACGGAGCTGACCAACAACGAACTCACCGACCTGATCCTGAAGGTCTGCGGTGCCGGATGGGACCGCGTGGACCGGGTCGGTGACCGCCCCGGACACGACGTCCGCTACTCGGTGGACTGGTCGAAGGCCAGGGACGAACTCGGCTACGCGCCCCGGCACGACTTCGTCGACGGCCTGAACCGAACGGTCGAGTGGTACCGGGAGAACCGCGGCCGATGGGAGCCCGAACGTCTCCACCGACCCCTACCGGCGCAGGAGGTCCGCCCACATGTACACCGCTGATCACGCCGAGGTCTACGACCTGGTCTACCGAGGCAGGGGCAAGGACTACGCGGCCGAGGCCGCCCAGGTCATGGACCTGGCCGAGCGGCGCGGTGTCCGACCCTCCTCCCTGCTCGACGTGGCCTGTGGCACCGGCGCGCACCTGGAACACTTCGCCGGCCTGGTGGAACGGGTCGAGGGGGTCGAGCTGTCGGAGGAGATGATCGACCTGGCCCGGCGCAGGGTCCCCGCGGCCCGCCTGCACACCGGGGACATGCGCCACTTCTCGCTCGCCACCACCTTCTCCCTGGTGACCTGCATGTTCAGCTCCATCGGCTACATGCGGGACACCACCGAGCTGGGATCGGCCCTGTCCTGCCTGGCCCGGCACCTGGAGCCCGGAGGCGTCCTCGTGGTCGAACCGTGGTGGTTCCCCGAGTCGTTCATCGAGGGATACGTCTCCGCGCACGTGGTGGAGGAGGGGCGACGTACCGTCTCTCGCGTCTCGCACTCGATACGCGACGGCGGGGACACGGTCATGGAGGTGCACTTCGTGGTCGCCGACGCCGGGATCGAGGTCAGGCACTTCGTCGACGTCCACAGGATCGCGCTCTTCACCAGGCGGGAGTACGAGGAGGCCTTCCGAACCGCCGGGCTGAAGGTGGAGTTCGTGGAAGGCGGCCCCTCGGGGCGAGGGCTGCTGGTGGGCACCGCCCCGGACTGACCCCTTCCGGGGAATCCGGCACGTCGTCGCCGGCCGGGAACCCTCCCCGCCGGCGACGACGTGTCCGTCATCGACCCGCCATCGTGTCCCTGGACCGGTGCGCGTGGACGTGCTCCTGCAAGAGCGGGACCAGTTCACCGGGCAGGGGCATGGTCTCGGCCTCGACCCGTAGGTCGGCCGCGCCCTTGGCGAAGGCCGGTTCGGAGAGGACGCGTTCCAGGGCATCGCGGATCCGAGACCCCAGGTCCTCGCCCCCGGGCACGACCAGCCCCGCGCCCCGGTCCTCCAACCGGCGTGCCCGAGCCGGGGTGTCGTAGACCTCGGGAAGCACGACCTGGGGGACGCCGTTGACCATCGCGGTGGAGAAGACCCCGATGCCGCCGTGATGTACGACCGCGGCGCAGTGCGGGAACACCGCGTGGAAGGGGACGAAGTCCACCAGGCGCACGTTCTCCGGAACCCGGTCGATCAGCCCGGCTCGCCGCTCCTTGCCGAAGGTGGCGATCACCTCGGCGTCCAGGCCGTCCAAGGCGGAAAGGAGTTCCTGCGCGTTCGCCAGCGGTGCCCCCACCCGATCCGCGAACGTGGCACCGAGGGTGAGGCACACGCGCGGACGCTCGGAGGGTTCCAGGATCCAGCGCGGGAGTTCGGCGGCCCCGTTGTAGGGCACGAACCTCATGGGCAGGACCGCGCGCGAGGTGGGCAGCCGGAACGACTCCGGGAGTTGGTCGATGGTGAACTCTCCGGTCGTCAGCTCCTCCCGGAACCCCACGCCGAAGCGGGCGGCCTGTCGAGTGACCCACTCCTGGAAGTGGTCCGCCCGGTCGTCCTCCGGGCGCTCCTCCTTCAGGGCGACGTATCGCTCCCGGTAGCGACCCTTGAAGTCCATCGCCCAGGTCATCCGACCGTGGGCGGCGCCGCACGCCTCGGCGGCGATCGCGCCCGCCACGGTGGTGGACTCCCAGATCACCAGGTCCGGCCGCCATCGCCGACAGAAACCGACCAGCTCCTTGAGCAGGGGGTCGTTGATCATCCGATATTCCCAGTCCACCAGGGCCCCGAAGTGCTCCCGCAAGTGGTCCCAGGTCAACTCGCTGTCGGGGCCGTCGCCCCTGGTGTAGAAGGGGCTCGCCGTCGAGCGGTCCGCGGCGGCCAGGTGGGGGCGTCGTCGCATGTAGGGCCACATGACGTGGTCACGTCCGAGGGGGACCGCGGTCAGTCCGGCCCGACGGACGAACTCCGCCGACTCCGGGTGGCCGGCGACGGCGACGTCGTGGCCCGCCGCGCCCAGGGCCCAGGCCAGGGAGACCATCCCCTTGACGTTGCTGTCCTCCGGATAGGTCACGAACAGGGTGCGCAACGGTTCATCCTCTCGTCGGGGGTGGAAGGCGCCGGGGCGCTCAGGTCTGTTCCGTGAGGGCGCGGGCCACGGTCTCGGTGACCTTCTCCGTGGTGTGGTCCGTCATCCGGGACACCTCTTCGACCAGGAGTACGTCGAACTCCTCCTCCAGGTAGACGCCGAACTGGAAGAGGGTGAAGGCGTCCATGAAGTCCAGGCGGACGGACGTGGTGCCGTCGGGCTCCCAACCCGGACCGCCCACCACCATGTCCTTGACCTCCAAGGCCAGCGCGCTGACCCGTTCGTGTAGTTCCCGCCGGTCCATCGCCGGCTCCTTCCTCTGTGGGGGCGCTCAGCGCAGGAAACCCCGGTCGGCACCCCACCCGGCGGCGAGGTCGGATTCGATCTGGTTCAGGCGCGCGGTCACGACCTGGTCGTAGCCGTCCATGAAGTACTCGTCGCCGGGGCGGGGGTCCACCCGCCGCCCGGAGGTGACGAAGTCGGAGACGACGTCGACCAGGCCGAACCCCTCCGCGACCCGCCCGGCGACGTAACGGTCGGCACCGGCCAGGTCTGGGAAGCCCGCCTCCCGGTAGAGGTAGACGTCGCCGCGGATGTCGACCTGCGCGGCGGCCTGGAGGTGGGCGGTGGGCCGCATCGTCTCGGGCGTGATGCGCGGCAGCACCGCGTCCACACCCGACATCAGGCCGTGCAACGCGTAGCCGTAGTCGATGTTCAGGTCGGGGGTGCGCTCCGCGGCCAGGTCGGCGAACCGGTGCAGTTCCTCCTGTAGACGCGAACGTTCGTCCTCCGGGAGCATGCCGTCGTCGCGTCCGCTGTAGTCCTGCCGCAGGGTCAGGAAGTCCACGGGACGGTCGGGGGACGCGCCGTCGAGGTCGGCGATGTAGTCGACCAGCGCGGGGAGACGGTCGGCCCGTCCCGGCAGGATCAGGTAGTTCAGCCCCAGCCTGACGCCGGAGCCACGCTCGGAGCGCAGGGCCTGGAAGCGTCGCAGGTTGTCCCGTACCCGGGTGAAGGCGTTGGCCTTGCCGGTGGTGTCCTCGTACTCCTGATCGTCCAACCCGTAGAGGGAGACACGGACGGCTCCCAGGTCCCACAGGCCGGGCTGTCGATTCAGGGTCGCGTCGGTCAGGGCGAAGGCGTTGCTGTACATGGTGACGCGCAGCCCACGAGCGGCGGCCCGGGACACCAGGTCCCCGAGCCCGGGGTTGGTCAGCGGTTCCAGACCACCGGACACGTAGAGGGCGTCGGGGTCGTCGGTGGGCATGCCCTCGACGACCGCGGCGAGGCGTTCGTTGCCGGGGGCCAGTTCGGACGCCGCATAGCGGGCACCGGTCACCCGTACGCAGAAGTGGCAGCGGAACATGCAGGTGGGGCCCGGGTAGAGACCCACACTGGCCGGCGGCACCACCCGGTTCTCCACCACCGAGTCCAGGACGCCGCGACGTTCCAGGGGCAGGATCGTCTTGGTCCAGTACTGGCCGGCGGGCCCGGCCACCACGGCCGCGCGGAGTTCGGGGACCTCGCGAAAGCGTGCGATCAGACGGGCGAAGGCGGTTCGGTCCACCCCGAGCCCGAGCCTGGCGTCCTCCAACGTGGTGAAGGGCGCGTTGCCGAAGACACGTGCGAGTTCGACCAGGTGGGCGGCGTCGACGTCGGTGAACGGGGCGCGGTGGCGCAGGGCTTCGACGGCGGAACGGGGGTCACTGTCGGGCAGAGAACAGATCGCTACCGGATCCGTGCTCGAGATCGTCATGTCGGGTCTCCTGTGCTGGGCCGGCCTGGAGAGCGCGAACCACCCGGTCGCCGTGTGAGGCCGCGAGACGGACGATGTCGCACACGGTCTCGACGTCCGTGGTCGATGTGCCCGTGCCCGTGGGCAGGGCCAGGACGGTCGCGGCCAGCCGTTCGGTACGGGGCAGGGGAAACGGGGTGGGGCGGCAGGTGTAGGGCTCCGTCTGGTGACAGGCCGGTGAGAAGTAGGGCCGCGTGATCACGTTCTCCGCGAGGAGCACCCTGTGGAGGGTGTCACGGTCCATGCCGGTCTCCGCCGGATCCACGCGAACGATCACGTACTGGTGGTTGGGTCGTTGGGCGGGGTCGAAGCGCTCCACCGAGATCCCGGGAGATCGCTCCAGGAGCTCCACGTACAAGGCGTGGTTGCGCCGATTGTGGGACACCGTGTCGGGAAGGGCCTCCAGCGAGGTCAGCGCCATCGCGGCGGACACCTCGCTCATCTTGGCGTTGGTGCCGCCGTACTCGTTCCTGGTTCCCTCCCCGAAGGCCCGCAGGGACCGGACCCGTTCGGCGGTCTCCTCGTCGTCGGTCACCAGGGCGCCGCCCTCGAAGCCGCCGACGACCTTGGTCGCGTGCAGGCTGAACACCTCGGCGTCACCGAAGCTCCCGACGGGACGCCCGTCCAGGGCGCAGCCGATGGCGTGGGCGGCGTCCAGGTACAGGTCGAGCCCGTGTTCGGCGGCCAGGTCCTCCAGCTCGGGGGCCGGGCAGGGGCGCCCCCAAAGGTGGACGCCGACGATCGCCCCGGTCCGCGGGGTGATCGCCGCGCGGGCCCGGCGCGGGTCGATCTGTCCGGTCAGGGGGTCCACGTCGCAGAAGACGGGGGCCAGACCGACCCAGCGCATCGCGTGCGCCGTGGCGACGAAGGTCATGGACGGCATGACCACTTCGCCTCGGATCCCCCTCGCCCGGGCGAGCACCTGCATCGCCGTGGTGGCGTTGCACATGGCGACGCAGTGACGGACCCCCGCGATCTCGGCGAGCCGTGTCTCCAGTTCCTCGACGAAGGGTCCGCCGTTGCTGTGCCGACCGCTGTCCAGGATCCGTTCCACCCGGCGGAGGAAGGAACGACGATCCACCCTCGAGGGACGACCCACGACGAGGGGATCGGTGAACGAGGGGCTTCCGCCGAGCACGGCCAGGTCGGATACCGAAGTCTTCATGGCGTGGACCCGCTCAGTGGTCGGAGGTCGACCGGTCGGCGCGTTGGGTCGAGACGACGACGACCACCCGACCGACGGAGTAGAGCAGGATGGCCGCCATGCCCAGGATCTGGATCAACGGCCGGTCGGAGACGAACAGGTGGATGACGAGCCCGACGACACCGATGGTGATGAGCTGGACGAGGACCTCTTGGGCCACGCTCGTACCGAGCTTGAGGCCGGAGAGGGCGTACAGGAAGTTCATGGTCTTCTCCTTGTGGGTCCGATGGCTTCGGGGCGCCGCCCCCAGGGGGTCAGGAGCGGGGCTCCCAGCGCCAGGTGCGCGTCGTCACGAAGATCGCGAGCGCCGTCCACCCCACGAGGAGGACGATGTCGGCGACCACCGGTGACACCGGTAGGGGCAGGGTCTGGAGCCCGGCGCCCGCACCACCCCAACCCTTGGCGATCAGGTCCGCCGCGGGGACGAGGGGGACGAGGATCGAGAGCCAGGAGACGATCTCCATCGGGTGGTCGAGTAGCTGGGCGCCGATGACGGCCAGGATGAGCAGCGGCATCATCGTGAACATGACGCGCTCGTGGTTGCCGGTGATGGACACGATGAAGGTGCCCAGGATCGGTGCGAGGACCAGCCCCAGGACGACCCCGGCCAGCACCAACGGCAGGTTCTCGGGTGCGGGTGCACCGGTCACCAGGAACACGGCCAGCATCAGGAGCATCTGGGTGAGGCCGAGTGCCGCGACCGCGAGCAGGTTGGCGGCGATCAGCTCCGCGCCGTCCAGCTCCGTGGTCCGCAGCCGCTTGTAGACCAGGGTGTCCCGACGTGACGAGAGCTGTGTCGCCGTGCTCATGTACGGCGTCATCATCAGCGCGTACATGAAGTACACGCCGAGCGTGGCGCCCCACTGCTCCGAGCCCTCCGGCCGCTGTCCCAGGTAGGAGAGACCGACCAACATCATCGGCAGGAGCAGCGCGACCGCGAGCACGCCCTTGCGACGCGTCAGCAGCCGTAGTTCGGTGAGGGTGAAGGCCATCATGAGGGCGAACCGTCCGCGTGAGCGCACCGTGGTCCGGTCCGGAGCGGCCGGGCGCGTGTCGTTCGTCGTCATGACGTGGTCACATCCTCCTTGACGCGGTGCTCGGCGTCGGTGCTCGGCCGCTCGTCGGGGGAGAGTCGTTCGTCCCCCACACGGATCGCGTGGAAGAGGTTCTCCAGGGTGGCGGCCTGGGCGTGCAGGTCGGTCAGGGTCACCCGTTCGCGCTCCGCCCAGTTCAGGAGGAGGGTCAGGTCCCTCTGGAGCGTCGAGGTCTCGATCCGCAGTGAGGCTTGCGAACCGTCGGTGCGCCGCTCCACGGTCGGGACGACGGACAGGGCGGGCAGCCGGGCCTCCTCCGCGCCGGGTACGCGGGCGGTGATGGTGGCCGGGTACGAGGCGAGGACCTCGCGCTTGGTCCCGGCGACGGCGACACGGCCCTGGTGCATGATGGCCAGGCTGTCGGCCAGGGACTCGGCCTCTTCGAGGTAGTGCGTGGTCAGGATGATGGTGGAGCCGTTCGACCGCAGCTCGTCGACCAGGGACCAGAGCCGCCGACGGGACTCGGGGTCCAGTCCGGTGGTGGGTTCGTCGAGCACCACCAGCTCGGGTGATCCCCACACCGCCAGTGCGATGTCCAGGCGTCGCTTCTCGCCACCGGACAGCTTGTCCAGGCGGACCTCGGCGCGGTGGGAGAGTTCGACGCGTTCCAGAACCGAGTCCACGTCGTCGACCCGACCCGAGATGGAGCTCCAGAGGTGCGTCATCTCACGGACGGTCATCTCCGTGAGGAAACCGGCCTCCTGGAGCATGAAGCCGGTGCGTCGACGCAGGTCGCGGCGGTCACGGAAGGGATCCAGGCCGAGGACGCGAATGTGGCCCCCGTCCGGCCTCCGATAGCCCTGGATCAGCTCCAGCGAGGTGGTCTTCCCGGCGCCGTTGGTACCCAACAGGGCGAACACCTCGCCTCGACCGGCGCGCAGGGAGACGTCCTTGACGGCCTGGAACGAACCGTAGGAGTAACAGAGTCCGTCGACTTCGACTGCGAGTTCGGTGAGCGGTGGTGTGGACATGCCTTCACTGTCACAGTGCGGTTCTCACACGGGTAAGTACCGCGCTGTCACGGAAACCGGATGACAGCCGCGCGAGGATGTCACACCGCGTCAAGGGATTCGTGCACAGCGGTGATGATCCGCTCCTGGTCGGAGTCCTTGAGGGAGGGGTACAGGGGAAGTGAGAGGACCTCCTCCGCTACGGCCTCCGTCACGGGGAGGGAACCCGGCGCGTACCCCAGGTGCGCGAACCCCGACATCAGGTGGACCGGGCGGGGATAGTGCACCGTCGTCCGTACCCCGCGGCGCTCCAGCTCGGCGGCGAGGGCGTCACGTCGTGGGTGCCGCACCACGTACAGGTAGTACACGTGCTCGTTTCCATCGGCCGTGACGGGCAGGGACAGGCCCGTTCCGGCGAACGCCCGGTCATAGCGGGCGGCCAGCTCACGACGTCGGTCGACGTAGGTGTTCAGGCGCGGCAGCTTGACCCGCAGGATCTCCGCCTGAACCTCGTCCAACCTGCTGTTGTAGCCCGGTAGTTCTTCGACGTGGAAGCGTTCGCGCATGCCGCAGTAACGAAGGACCCGAAGGGACTCGGCCACCCCGGGCGTTCCGCTCAGGACGGCGCCGGCGTCACCGTAGGCGCCCAGGACCTTGGTCGGGTAGAAGGAGAAGGCCCCGGCGTCGCCCATCGTGCCGGCGAGCCGTCCCTGGTGACGGGCACCGTGTGACTGTGCGCAGTCCTCGATCACGGCCAGACCGTGCCGTCGTGCCAGGGGAAGGAGTGTCGTCATGTCGACACACTGGCCGTACAGGTGCACCGGGAGCAGGCAGCGGGTGCGCTCCCCGATCAGTGACGCCACGTGGTCCGTGTCGATGAGGTGGGTCCGGGGGTCCACGTCGGCGAAGACCGGTACCGCGCCCACCGCGTCGATGGCCACGACCGTCTGCGCGGCGGTGTTGGCGACCGTGACGACCTCGTCGCCCTCGCCCACGCCCAGGGCGCGCAACGCCAGGACGATCGCGTTCGTCCCGTTGTCCACGCCCACGCAGTGGTCCACTCCGTGGTGGGCGGCGAACTCCTCCTCGAACGAGGAGACCCCCTTCCCCAGGATCAGCCTTCCCGACGAGAACGCCCGGTCCACGGCGGCCAGGAGCTCCTCGCGTTCGTTCCGGTACTCGTCCAGGTATCCCCAGTCGTGGATGACCATGCGGCCTCGAATCTGGTCGGGGGTGTGAGGGGTGCCCGATCGTACTACCGGTACGGGATCTCGGTATGTGGACCTGTCGCCGTGCGGATTTGTCGACCTTGCACCGTCACCCCGTGGTCGCGGGGTGTTCGAAGTGCCTGAACAACGGTGGTTCCCCACCGACCGTTCGGTCAGGCCACATGCCCCCAACTGCGAATATTTGGACCCCGGCCTAGAAAGTGTTCCGCCTCACATGCCATGGTGTCCTAGGGCTCAGACGCATGCCGACCAAATACCCCTGTGTCGTGACACCCGTCGCGTCCGGAGCGGAGTGTGCGTCGTGGCCCCGCCAGCGAATCCGGCCACGGCCGGCTGAGAAATACGGAGCATTGATGGCGACTTCCGACGCCGCGACCCCCGGCCCCCGGCCACTCGACCAGAAGGAGAGGCGAAAGGTCCTCGCGGGGACGATGGTCGGCACCACCATCGAGTGGTACGACTTCTTCATCTACGCCCAGGCGGCGGGCCTCGTACTCGCCCCGCTCTTCCTGGCGCCCCTGTCCGAGAGCAGCCCCGCCGTCGCCCAGGTGCTGTCCTTCGCCACCATCGGCATCTCGTTCCTCTTCCGACCGCTCGGCGCGATCGTCGCCGGGCACCTCGGCGACCGCTTCGGACGCAAGAAGATCCTGGTCGCCACTCTCATCCTGATGGGGTTGGCCACCTGCGCCATCGGCCTGCTGCCGACCTACGCCCAGATCGGTATGGCCGCGCCCATCATGCTGATCCTCATGCGCGTGCTCCAGGGCTTCTCCGCCGGTGGCGAGTGGGGCGGTGCCGCCCTGATGTCGGTGGAACACGCACCGGTGAGCAAGCGGGGGTACTTCGGCGCCTACCCGCAGATCGGCGTGCCGTGCGGCATGATCCTGGCGACCTTCGTGGTCTGGCTGATCACCGCGATCATCGGCGCCGACGCCTTCCTCGAATGGGGCTGGCGCATCCCGTTCCTGCTGTCCTTCGTGCTGATCATCATCGGCCACCTCATTCGCAAGACGGTCGAGGAGTCCCCGGTCTTCGAGCTCATGCAGGAGCGCCGGGCCAAGTCCTCCGCCCCACTGGGTCGGTTGTTCCGTGAGCACACCCGCGAGGTCGTCCTTTCCGCGCTGATCTTCGTCGCCAACAACGCCGCCGGCTACCTGGTCATCGCCTTCCTCGCGACCTACGCCTCGCGTCCGGTCGAGGAGTTCGGTCTGGGCATGGAACGCGGTCCGGTCCTGCTCGCGACCACCCTGGCGTCCTTCGGCTGGCTGATCTCCACCCTGTACGGGGGTTGGATCTGCGACAAGATCGGCCGTGTGCGCACCTTCCAGATCGGCTACGTCCTACTCGCCGTCTGGGCCATCCCGATGTGGTTCATGGTCGACACCGGGAACATCTACATGTACTTCCTCGGCGTCTTCGTCTTCACACTGACCTTCGGGCTGAGCTATGGACCCCAGTCCGCGCTGTACGCCGAGATGTTCCCCGCGGAGGTGCGCTACTCGGGTGTTTCCATCGGCTACGCGCTCGGCGCCATCCTGGGCGGTGCCTTCGCCGCGATGATCGCCGAACTGCTGCTGACCAACTTCGGTGCCTCCTGGACCATCGGCGTCTACATCGTGGTCCTGTCCGTGATCTCCTTCGTGGCGGTCTCCCTGGTGAGGAAGGACCTCCAGGGCATCGACCTGCACGTCGACGAGGTCGCTTCGACCAAGTAGGACTCCCACCGCTCGACCCCATCGACAGGGCGACGGGTCGTTCCGCCGATCTGTCGCCCTGTCCTCTTTCCCACGTGGAGTCCAGTCGTGGGACCTGTGCACCGTCCCTTCCCATGCGGATCGCACCGCCGCGACGGTGATCCCGCGCGGTCCCCGGCTGACCGGAGAGACGACATCTGGGCGCGAGCAGACGTAAAGCCCCTGGTAGGGCAGGTCTCACCACAAGATCATGTCCGTAACAACCAGAGGCTTCACCTTCGTCGCCTATTCCGCCACCATCGACGTTCCGCGCCACCTCGGCGAGTTCCTCGCCCGCCACCTGGCCGCCCAGCGACGAAGGATCGCCACTCCGCAGGGTTCTCGGGCGCTGGGACCCTACCGCCAAGTGGTGCGGGTGCTGCGCTGGTTCCGTGAGCGCGGCGGCGTGCACTGCCTGGCCGCGACGCCGGCGTCTCCCAGGCCACCGGCTACCGCTGCCCGCACGAAGGCATCGACGTCCTCACCGACCAAGCCCCCGACATCACCGCCGCCAGGGTGCAGGTATCGGCGTGCACACCCCCATCAAGCGCTCGGCGGGTCAGGTCGAAGGGGCTCTGCACGTGGACCTGCGGATGTACAACGCGCTGTTGCGGCACGTGCGTGCGCTCGGTGAGCGCACCGCCGCCGAGCTCAAGTAGCGCCGGCGGACGCTGGAGCACGTCACGCTCGGCCCGAGCGGGATCGGCGACATCGCCCCTGCGGCTCTGGTCCTTAACCGGCAGTGGAAATGATCTTCGTTGAGGAAAGATCATTCAAAGGATAACTACGCCGGGCCCGTGAGGTCGCCAGCACCTATACGGTCATTCATTCATTGCTCCCGAGGCCGGATCCGGCCAAGGACTTGACCGCGTTCAGGAGGGTGCTGTTAGTCTCGATTTTGGTCAAAACGGGGCGCTAGGAAGGCTGAGTTTAATGGATTCAAGGGGCTGATTGACCCTTGATTTCAAGTGGGGTCGATGCGCTTGGGGTGCGCTGGATATATTCTAGGATCTCCGCTGGTCGAGTAATTGTGGGGTTCCTGTGGCGTGGGGTACCTGAGTGGTGGCTTCTTTCGGGGGTTTTCGGGGGTTCGGTTCCCAATGTCCCCGCCAGGGCGGCGACTCCTGGGTCATCCTCGCGCTCACTCCAGGGTGAGATGCGCTTGCCCTCTAGTGCTTGTCCGGGTTGTCGGACCAGTGTGATGGCCCCGGCCGCCCGGCTGGAGGCAGGGCCATCGAGATGCTGCGAAAACTGACCGGACGAAGCGAAACCCCACCTCAGGCAAGGAGAGTCTTCGGACGTGGATGTATACGATGTAATAGGCATTGGATTCGGTCCTGGGAATATATCTCTGTCAGTGGCCCTGGCTGAGCAGAACCCAGATATCTCTGTGCGGTTCATCGAATCTCGGGATGCGGCTTCGTGGCAGCCAGGGATGCTGCTCGAAGGATCTGATATCCAGAATAACCCTGTTCGAGATCTCGTTTCCCTGAGGAACCCCAGGAGTCGGTTCTCGTTCATAAATTTCCTGTTCGAGACCGGCGGTTTGATCGAACACCTGAACCTTCCGGCGCATTACCCCCTGCGGAAAGAGTACGCCCAGTACGTGTCCTGGGTCGCGCAGAACTTCGACCACCTGGTCGACTACGGTACGAAGGCCGACCGGATCGGGGTCGTCTCAGAGAGTGGTGAACAGTTCTACGAGGTGGGGACCTCGACCGGGCGCCGCTACCGGGCGCGCTCCCTCGTACTGGGCACCGGCCGGACGCCCTACGTCCCCGAGCCCTTCTCCGGGGCGACCGGTCGCAGGGTCTTCCACCTGAATCACTACCTGCCCCGACTGGCTGAGCTGACCAGGGATGGAGAGCCGGCGTCCGTCGCGGTCATCGGCGGCAGCCAGAGCGCCGCGGAGCTGACACTGGACCTGTCCAAGCGGTTCCCGACCACCCGTGTCCGTAACCTCGTCCGCTCCTACAGCCTTCGTCTGAAGGACACCAGCCCCTTCAGCGACGAAGGCTACTTCCCGGAGTTCACGGCCTACTACAACCAGGCCTCGCCGGAGGCGCGCCGGCGCTTGGACACCTACATGCGTGCGACCAACTATTCGTCGGTGGACGGCGACGTCCTCGACGAGCTGTACATGCTCATCCACGAGCAGCGGCTCGACAAGGAACAACGGACCTTCGTCGACGGTAGTCGCGCCGTCACCGCACTCCGGGAGAGTGACGACAAGGTCGCTCTCGACATCCGGGAGGCCGTCACCGGGGAGAGCGAGACCGACGAGTTCGATCTGGTCGTCGTGGCCACGGGCTTCCGTGACCTGGGTCCCGGCCCGCACCAGGAGAGCCACCCACCCCTGCTGTCAGGGCTCGTCGACCGGTTCTCCTTCGACGAGGCCGGCGTCCTCGTGGTCGACTCCGACTACTCGGTCAGGGGCACCGACGAGAATCTCCCCCCGCTGTTCCTCAACGGACTGTGCGAGTACACGCACGGGATCGGTGACGCCGGCTCGTTCAGCCTGCTCTCCCTGCGCGCACAGACCATCCTCGACGGGGTCGTCAAGTCCGTGACGCGCGAGTTGCCCGGCCTGGTCCGAGGGGGTGCGCAGTGAACTCCTCCGTCGCACACGAGGGTGTCCTCCTGGTCATCGGGATCGGTAGCCAGAAGGACAGGGACAGCCGCCCCTACCGTGAGCCCCTGCTGGCCGCCGCCGCCGAGAGGTTCCCCGTCTGGCTGTTCGACAGCGACGAACCCACCTGGCAGAAGGATTACACGGTCGGGGCGACCGCCCTGGACTGCTACGACCCCCAGGCACTGGTGAAGGAGGCGCGACGCCTCGCGGAGCTCCACCCGATCGTCGGGGTGCTGTGCCCGGACGAGGGCACCTTGGCCGCCGCCTCACACGTCACCGAGGAGCTCGGCTTCCCTGGGCTGTCCGTGGAGTCCGCACGGGCATGCCGGGACAAGAAGATCTCCCGCAGCGTCCTGACAGAGGCCGGTATCGCGCAGCCCGGCTTCACCACCGCCCGGAACTGGCAGGAGGCCCTGGCCGCGGCGGAGCGGTTCGGCTTTCCCGTCGTGCTCAAGCCGCGCACCCTGGGTTCCAGCCAAGGTGTCGTCATGGTGAAGGCTCCGGAGGAGATCGAGGGGGCGTTCCACGACACGTCGAGGGCGGCCTACCCCGGGGTGCACATCCCCGACGACTACGTTGTCGAGCAGTACCTCTCCGGGCCCGAGGTGAGTATCGACGGCGTGGTCTTCGACGGCGTCTATACTCCGGCCTTCGTCGCCCGCAAACAGATCGGGCCCGAGCCGTTCTTCACCGAGATGGGCCACGTCGTCACCGCCGAGGACGAGATACTGACGGACGCGGCCGTGCGCTCGATGCTCCAGGACGCCCATACCGCGCTCGGCGTCACCCACGGCACCACGCACTCCGAGGTCAAGCTCACTCCGCAGGGTCCCGTGATCGTGGAGATCAACGGCCGCCCGGGGGGCGACATCCTCCCCTACCTCGGCCGGCTGGCCAGCGGCGTGGACGCATGTCTGGCCGCCGTCGACGCGATCACCGGACGGCCCCCGACCATCCGCCCCACTCGTTCCGGGTCCGCCGGGATCCGCTTCTTCGCTCCGACCGAGCCCTGTCGGGTCCGCGAGGTGCGGATCGGCGACACCAGCACGGTACCCGGTCTGGTGCGGGCGGCTCCCCTGGTGAGTCCAGGGGCGGAGCTGCTCTGCCCGCCACAGGACACCGTGGCCAGGTTCGGGTACGTGATCGTCGAGGGTGCCTCGTACGAGGAGTGCGCGGAACGGCTCGAACTCGCGGACGGGCTGATCACGCTTGACGGAGAACCGCTCAGGACCACTGCATGACGGAAAAGGACCCGAACCTCTCCCCGTCCCTGTTCCGGACCCTGACGTCGATCCCTCGGCCGATCCTCGCCGTCACGCTCAGCGTCTTCCTGAACCGTATCGGCGGATTCTTCGCCATATTCCTGACCCTGGTCCTGGCCGGCCGGGGCTACGGGCCCAACGAGATCACGCTGGGGCTGGCCGTGGTCGCCATCTGCGGGGTGGCCGGAGCGGGTGTGTCCGGCATCGTCGCGGAGTGGATCGGGTCCAAGAACACCGTCGTCCTGTCGACGGGGCTGTCAGCGTTCCTCTCGCTCAGCCTGGTCTACGTCCAGGGCTACGCGGGAACCATCCTTCTGGCCGGGCTGATGGGGGCCTCCCTTCAGGCGTTCAGCCCGATCGCCCAGGCGATCATCGGCGAGGCCTCCCCACCCGAACAGAGGGTGTCGATGTTCGCCGTCTACCGGGTGGCTCTCAACATCGGCGTGGCGGGCGGGGCCTTCCTAGGCGGCCTGTGGGCATCCGAGCACATGGGCACCTTGCTACTCGGCAACGCGATCGCCTCGGCTTTCTCCTCCCTGCTGCTCTTCTTCGTTCTTCCGGGACAGCCCCGTAAGGAGCCCAGGAACTGGAAGGACAAGCGGAAACCGGTCCAGCGAGGCCCCGGCCCCCTGTCCGATCCGCGGTTCGCCGCGGTCTGCGTCCTGTTCGGGCTGACCTCACTCGTCTACGCGCAGCACACCGGATCACTGCCCTTGGCGGTCACCGACAACGGTTTCAGCGCGGGGTTGTTCGGATCCCTGCTCGCGATGAACGCCCTGCTCGTCATCGTGTTCGAGGTACCTATCGCTCTCGGGGTGCAACGGCTTCCGGTGCGTATCCCGATCGTGCTGGGGGCGGCCTGCGTCTTCGTCGGTTTCCTGGTGAACGCCTTGGGGATCGGCTGGCTGGTGTTGATCGGCGGCGTCCTCCTGTGGACTCTGGGCGAGATCCTCGTCTCCCCGGTGTCCGCGGCCATCGCCAGCGGCGCCGCACCAGCGGGTGCCGGAACCCGCTACCAGGCGTTCCTGGGGTTCTGTCAGATGGCGGGCATGTCGGCCGGACCCGCTCTCGGAGTCTTCCTGTACGGGATCGATCCACAGCTCCCGTGGCTGGCCAGCGGCGTCCTGGGTTTCTTCGTCGCGTTCCTGTTCTTCTGGCTTTTGCCGCTCGACCCGGGGCGGCTCACCACCCAACGCTCCAATGACCCGAACATCCGGATGGGAAAGCAGCCATGACCCACCTGCACCGAGTGGCGTTCACGACCTTCGCGGTGATGAAGGAACCCTACGGCTCCGCTGTCACCAAGGGCTTCGAGGACCTGACCGAGCCCACGTTCGAGGAGGCCGAACGTCAACCGGGTTTCGTCGCCCGGGCCACGAGCCCCGACGACGAAGGACAGGACACCAACTTCGGTAAGGACTACGGGCCCTGGGGGGAGTTCGACGTGCCCCGCTTCTACGTGTGGGGTCGCACGGAGGAGACCGATCGCCGGGCCTCCACCCTCTCCGTCTGGGAGGACCTGGAGTCCGTCTACTCCTTCGTCTACTCTGCACCGTTGCACAGGTCGGCCCTCCGACAGCGACACGACTGGTTCGTCCGGCCGGAGTGGCCCTCATACGCGATCTGGTGGATCGGTGACGAGACCCCCACCTGGAAGGACGCCTGCCGGCGGCTCGAAAAGCTGCATGACGAGGGGCCGACCCCCGCGTCCTTCACCTTCCACGACCCCTTCACCGCTCAGGGCGAGCCCATCGAGCTGATCAAGAGCGGAAGGAAGCGGTCGTAAGGACAGGCACGGTTCATTCCCCCGCCCGCACCCTCCCCTACTGGACGGGATTTTCTCCATGATCACACGTACGTTCGACCGCGAATCCATGACCTGGTCGTACGAGATGCACCTTCAACCAATGCTCTCGGCCACCGACATCCCCGGACTCCCCTTCGGGTCCGTCTTCGGCAGCGTGCCCGCGCACACGGTCTCCAAGCGCCACGCCCACCAGGACGACGAGGTCTTCATCGTCCTGAAGGGCGAGGCGGTCGTCGTCCTGGACGGTGAGGAGCTTCGGACGAAGGCGGGCGACGTCGTCCACCTCACGCCGTTCGGCTTCCACGAGATCCGCAACGACACTGATGAGCCGTACGACATCGTCTCCATCTTCTGGGAGAGCGTCCCCTCCGCCACCAACGCGCTCAAGGCCAACGAAGCCAGGGCCAAACTTCCGGAAAACGCTCTCGTGTGCTGCCCGCCCGTCACCCCCAACGGAGGTCTCCACCTAGGACACCTCTCGGGCCCGTACGTGCGCGCGGACATGTACGTCCGCGCGCTCCGGTCCATGGGGCGTCGGGCCCGCTATCTGACCGGCACGGACGACCACCAATCGCACGTCGCCTTCAAAGCCGGCGGAGGCGGCGCCGAAGCCACCGCACTCGCCGCCTCCTGGCGGGAGAGGATCGAGGACACCCTCACCAGGGCGGCCATCGACGTCGACCGCTTCACCGTCTCCGCTGTGGAGGGCGAACAGGCCGCCCGCATCCGGTCCCTGTTCGATCGCGTACTCGAGTCCCCCTCGGTGACGTGGGAGAAGAAGGAATCGGCCTACTGCCAGAGCTGCGACCAGTCCCTGTACCAGGCGTTCGTGGAGGGGGCGTGCTTCACCTGCGGCGCTGACAGCAACGGGGAGATCTGCGAGGCGTGTGGTCGTCCTAACGAGGCCCGGGAGCTGGTCGACGCTCGCTGCCGGACGTGCGGCGGCGCGGTGACGGTGCACGAGGAGACCTCGGCCTGGATCGACCTGGGGAGTCACATCGACCGTCTGCGCGCGTATCTGAACGACGCGGACACTCCGCCCGACCTGAGGACACTCCTGGACGGGCTGCTCGACGCACCGGGTGGTCTGGCGCCGTACCGGCTGACGCGCACCGGTGACTGGGGCCTGCCGGTGGGCGAGGAGGGCCGGCGCCTGGATGCGTGGGTCGACCTTGCCCTGACCTACCTGGACGCGGTCCGGAGCGAGACCGAGGAGCATGGCCCGGCCGACGTCGCTCTCTTCCTCGGGTACGACAACTCCTATTACTACGCCATCCTGCTCCCCGTGTTGGCCTTCGTGGTGGACCTGGCCGACCTGTTGCCCTCCTCATTCGTCACCAACCAGTTCCTCCATCTGGACGGGGACAAGTTCTCCACCAGCCGGGGGCACGCGGTGTGGGCCGATGACGCCCTGGAGGGCTCCGGGAGCGACCAGGTGCGTCTGGCCCTTCTCCGTCGGGCGCCCGAGGGCCGGGTCACCAGTATCTCCACGGACGAGACCGCCGACCTGGACGGCGACCCCTTGCTTCAGGATGCGGCCGTGTGGCTGAACGGATTCGGAGAGCTGATCGAGGAGTTCGGACCGGAGGTGCCGGGAACCGGTGCGTGGACGGACACGCACCGGGAGTTCTACCGGTATCTGGGTTCGGTGACCGAACAACTGGACGGGTTGCTGATCCCCGCCTCCTTCAGCTCACGCGGCTACGTCGTCCTGCTCGACTCCTTCGTCACCCGCGCACGCGAGTTCCGGTTCACGGAGGAAGCCCAGCGCCGGGTACCCACGCAGCAAGAGGAGGCCAGGACGAGTCTGGCCCTCGAGTATCTGGCGGCCAAGGTCTTCGCCGGACTGGCCTGGCCCGTGGTTCCCGCGCTGGCGGAGGACGTGTGGTGGTGGTTGGGGAACACCGGCCGGCCCGAGCGTGAGCAGTCCTGGCCGTTCCTTCCCCCGGGTACCTCCTGCGCGGATCCGGCCGGCCGGTTCGGAACGACTTGATGAGAAGCGTCCCCCTGCCCGCCACCGCTGACGTCGTGGTGGTGGGAACCGGGATCATCGGGGCCTCGATCGGGTACCACCTCACCGAACAGGGGGCGCGTGTCGCCTTCGTGGACCGGGCGGAGGGCGTCGCCGCCGGTGCCACCCGCCTGTCCGGTGGCATGGTGCGTGCCTATGACCCGGACCCCGGTGTCGGCGGGCTCGCTTTGGCCGGCCTGGAGAGATACGCCGACCCTGGATGCTGGCCCACCGGGTGTTCTCCCCTGGTCGAGGTCGGTTCCGTGACGATCGGCCCCCGGGCGGCCGCTCCGGTGTTCCGGGACTCGGCACGGTCGCTGAACAGGGTCTTCGGGCCGTCCGTGTCCGTGGTGGCCGACGCCCGGGAGTCCATGGGCGTCGGCCTGGCGGGCGGAGCGGCCTTGATCGAGGAGAGGGCGGGGTACGTCTCGCCACCGGAGGTCACCACGGAGTGGATCCGCCACGCCTGCGGCTCCACGGCCTCACTGCACCTGGGGGCGCATGTGTCGGGCGTTCGCGGACACCGGGCCGGGGCGTCGCTCCTGACCAGTGCGGGAACGATCGAGGCCGGAGCGGTCGTGACGGCTGTCGGCGGGTGGGGGACGGAGCGGATCAGTGGTTTCCCGCCCGCACACGGTGTCAGGACCCGTTCGATCCAGGTGGCCGTCGTTCGGCGCCCGGCAGGGGCGGGGTCGCACGCCACGTTCGTGGACCTGCGTACCGGCGTCTACGCCAAACCCCTCAACGGGGGGCGGTCCTTGATCGGTCGGCCGCATCTGGTGTGGGGGGTGCCGACGGACCCGCAGCCGCCACCGGATCCCGAGCACACACGGTCCACGGTCGAGGCCCTGGTCGATCACCTTCCCTGGGTGGCGGAGGCCGAGGTGATCCAAGAGATCCGCTCCTTCGACGGCTACACGGAGAAGTCCGACGTCGTCGAAGAGCACCAGGACGAGCGTCTCTGGTCGGTTCGGGCCTGGAACGGCACGGGTGTCAAAGTAGCCCCGGAAGTGGGGAGCACTGTCGCGGAGAGTGTTCTCTCCCGGTTTTGAACGGCAACGTTGAAGGAGGATGCACCATGACCTACCGCATCGAAAGGGTGAACGCGTCGACCTTGGACCAGGTCCTCCCCCTGATCGCGGAGTACCAGGCCTTTTACGAATGCGAGTCCGACGAGGACCGGAACCGCGTCTTCTTCGGTGAGCTCGTGGAAGACGACGTCCACGGACTCCAGTTGGCTGCGTGGGACGGTGACCAGGCCGTCGGCTTCGTGACCCTGTACTGGGTCCGGACCTCCACCCGGGCCACGACCGTGGCCCTGCTGAACGATCTGTACGTCAGGCCGAGCCACCGCGGTGGCCGGGAGAAGGGTGCCGGAGCCGAGCTGATGCGCTCGGCGGCGTCGGAGGCGGCCGCGCGGGGCTACTCGTCGATGAACTGGGAGACCGCCCCCGACAACTACTCGGGTCAGGCACTATACGACCGATTCCTGACCGAGGCCCCGACCCCGGGCAGCAAGACCGAATGGTTCCACTACGGCTACCCGCTCACGGCACGTTGACGTCAGAGGTGGCAGCGGGCGCCGGGAAAGGGGGGACGACATCCCGACGGCCGGTGCTGGGCATCGCCGTCTCTCTGGCCGGGAATGTGCTCGGTGCCGGGATGCTCCTCATGCCCTCGGTGGTCGAGGGCACCATGGGCGCAGCATCCCCGGGGGCGTGGGGGGCCCACCTCGCTTTGGGCGGGGTGGTGGCCTTGCTCCTGGCCGGGATGGTGGCCCGGGCCCGCCCGAACCGGTTGCCGGGCGCGCTCTCCGGGCTGCTGGGGCCATGGGCCGGTCGCCTGGTGGACGCCGTGTACGCGGTCGCGTTCACCTTCGGCCAAGCCGCGATCGCCTGGTTCGCCGCGGTGTGCTTGCTGTCCGCGCTCTCGCCGCTCCCGCCCGTCCCCGGCCCCTCGGGGGCGGCCCTGGCCAGCGGTGTCCTACTGGTCGGGACGGCCCTGGCCACCGTGGCCCCACCGCCGGGCCCCGGAACACTGAGGATGCGCGCGTGGGCGACCGGCCTGGTGGCCCTGGTCTGCGCGGCCGGCGCTTGGCCGGCCGCGGCGGCGCCGGACGCGCTCGCCCCCGACGTATCGTTCCCCGCCGCGTTCTGGCTGGCGCTGGCAGCGCTTTTCTTCGCAGGTGTCGGCTGGGAGTCGGTCACGTCGAGTGTGCCCACGGCACGGATCGGTCCCCGGCGGGCCGCCGGAGGTGTCCTCCTCGGCACGGCGCTCGTGGCGATCGTCTACCTGGGGCTCGCGGGTGTCTACCGGGGTGCGGTCGGCCTGTGGTCGGGCGACGTGACTCCGGCGGGAGTACGGATCCTCCTCGCGGTCCTGGTCGTGGTCCTGTTGACCTCGTACTGCGCCACCAATATCAGGGCGGCCGCCGGGATCGCCTCCCGAGCCTTGGCCCCGGGACCTTCAGGGAAGGCCGACCCGGGCGGGTCTTCGGGGCGCGACGTTCCCGCCTGGCTGATCGGTGCCGTGTGCCTGGTGTGGACCTGGTCGTTCGCGCGTGAGGGCGCCGTGGCCCTGTTGCTACTCGGACCCGCGGCGGGGGCGTGGACCGCCTATACGGTGTCCGCGATCGCCGTGGTCCGACGCGGTTCTTCCGCCTTCCGTGCCTGCGGAGCGGTGCTGGCGGGCGTGTTGGTCGTGCTCTTGGTGGAGGTCGTCCGCGCCTTGTCGGTTCTTTGAGCCTCTGGGGATCGCCGTTCCACATCATCGAGACGTGCTCGACCCACCGCATCGAACGAGGTCGCGCCAGGGCGTGAGTCCACCGGGGTGGGCGCTCCCCGAACCGGGTGCGGCCCCGGTCCCCCGCTCGGGTCCGGGGCCGCGTCGTCGCGCGGTGGGGTCCGGGTCAGCGCTCGACCACGTGACGCTGGTTGGGCACACAGTGGGTCATGGTCAACCCGGACACGTCCCTGGGGCCGTTCGCTCCCAGGTTCGCCAGCCGCTCCCGGTCCTCCTCGGTGAGGTCCTGGCCGCGCAGGGGCTCCATGCCGGCCACGTCACCGGGCGCGATCCCCAGCCCCTCACCGACCCGGAGCCCCAGTTCGTCCTCCACCAGGAGGAAGTGCCACACCATCCGTTCCTGGATGGGGCGTACGCACTGGGAGAGCAGATCCGTGAAGTTGTGCACCAGGTCATCACGCTCCCACTGCTCCATCAGCCTGAAGCGCTGGCCCGCCTGCTTGTAGTCGTTGGCGCGGTCGATGCGCTTACGGGTGAGCCGCCCCCTGATCTCGGGCCCCTGCTCGTCATGGGTGGGGAACTGTCCCTCCCGGAGCCCGCCGGTGATGGACGGCTCGTAGTTGACGTGCGGGTTCTCGCCGGCCTGGTCCTGGTAGTAGGCCATCAGGCCGTCGCGCTGATTGGTGCGCACGTCGGCGTTCTTGGCCTGGTTGACCGGCAACTGAAGGTAGTTGGGGCCCACCCGGTACCGCTGGGTGTCGCTGTAGGAGAAGGTACGGCCGACCAGCATCTTGTCGTCGGAGAAGTCCAGGCCGTCGACGAGGACACCGGTACCGAAGGAGATCTGCTCGTTCTCGGCGAAGTTGTCCGAGACGTTGCGGTCGAGCACGATGCGACCCACCGGCTTGGGCGGAAAGTCCTGCTCGGGCCAGGTCTTGGTGTCGTCCAAGGGATCGAAGTCGAGTTCGGGATGCTCGTCGTCGCTCATCATCTGCACGAGCAGTTCCCACTCGGGGTGGTCACCGCGGTCGATGGCCTCGTGCAGGTCCTTGGTCGCGTGCCCGGTCTCGTTCGCCTGGACGTTGGCGGCGTCGGCCTCGGTCATGCTGCGCACACCCTGCTTGGGCATCCACGTGTACTTGACCAGGACGGTGTCGCCCGTCTCGTTCACCCACTTGTAGGTGTTGACGCCGAATCCCTGCTGGTGCCGGTAGTCCGCGGGGATACCACGGGGGCTGAACAGGTTGACGATCATGTGCATGCACTCAGGCGTCTGGGACATGAAGTCGAAGATCCGGTTCGGCTCCTGCCGGAAGGTCACCGGATCCGGCTTCAACGCGTGGATCACGTCCGGGAACTTGATGGCGTCCCGGATGAAGAAGATCGCGAGGTTGTTACCGACCAGGTCCCAGTTCCCGTCCTCGGTGTAGAACTTGATGGCGAAACCCCGGGGGTCCCGCGCGCACTCGGAGGAGTCGCGTCCGCCGATCACCGTGGAGAAGCGCAGGGCCACGTCGGTGCGTTTGCCCGCGCCCTGGAAGAGCCTGGCCCGGGTGAACCGCTCGATCGGTTCGTCGCCCCACTTGCCGTAGGACTCGAAGTAGCCGAACGCGGTCGCCCCGCGCGCGTGCACGACGCGTTCCGGGATGCGCTCGCGGTCGAAGTGGCTGATCTTCTCCAGGAACTGGTAGTTCTCCAGGGTGGCGGGCCCCCGCTCGCCCACCGTCCGCTGGTTCTGGTTGTCGTAGACCGGGTGCCCTTGGCGGTTGGTGAGCACTTCGCGCTCGTCGCCGGCTTCGGGCCCCTGGCTGGATACGTCGGTCATGTCGGCGGTCCCCCGTGTCGGTCGTGTACCCCCCACTCCCCTGCCCGAGGTGGCGCCGAGTGATGCTGAAGTGACCGAAGAATTGCCTGAATCGGAGGTCGAGGAAAGGTGAGGTGGTCGGGTGTTTCACGTGAAACACCCGACGTCGGTCACCGGTTCCGCGCTCCGGGCGGGTGACAGGGGAGATCCGACCGGTACCGGGCCGACGGTCAGGCGTCGCGAACCTGGTCGGGGCGCTCGACGACGGGGGGCAGAACCGACCAGGGGAAGTTGATCCAGCGGTCGGTGTGCTTCCACACGTACTCGCACTTGATCAGCGACTGCGGCTTCTCGTAGATGACCGCGCTGCGCACTTCGGCGACGTGTTCGGAGCAGAAGTCGTGCACGAGCTTGAGGGTCTTGCCGCTGTCGGCGACGTCGTCGGCCACCAGCACTTTCTTGTTGCTCAGGTCCACCACGTTGGGTACCGGGGGAAGCATGACAGGCATGTCGAGCGTGGTGCCGACCCCGGTGTAGAACTCCACGTTCATCACGTGCAGGTTCTTGACGTCCATGGCGTACCCCAACCCACCGGCGACGAACAGGCCGCCGCGTGCGATGGACAGGATGATGTCGGGCTCGTACCCGTCGTCGGCGATCGCATGGGCCATCTCTCGGATGGCGGTGCCGAAGAGCTCGTAGGTCAGGTTCTCGCGCTCGTCGCTCACGGTCTGGTTCCCCCTGGTAGCCCTGGCGTTGTTCGGTTCGCGGCGGCGTCTGGCAGGTCGGGCCGTCCGCCGCACCGGTACATGCTAACGACGCTCGGGCACCCGAACGGTGGCGCGGTGGGCCCGCCGGATGTCGGTTCGGCGACGAGTCGCCGTGGGGACGAATCGACAGGTCGACACGTGGGTCGCGGGTCACCCGCCCCTGAGTCGTGGGCCACATGTCCATGAGCGGTGGTGTTCTGGATCACAAAGTCGGACGTTTTGTCATTGAATGTGCCTGTCTCCATGACATTTTCTTGATTTCTCCCGGTTTGTAGCGAACAGATGGCCGGAAACAGCACCATGTCCGCATACAGATCTTCCGTGCACCAGGAGGTTGCAGCATGGCTGAGCACCAGGGCCTACTCCCCTCCGAGCGGCCACTACGGCTGCTCGACGAGATGGGGACCCCGGTCGACGGCTCCGGACTCGTGATGCCCGACCACCGGCGTCTCCTGGAGGCGTACACCTCCCTGGTGATCGGCCGCAGGGTCAACGACCAGGCCGGCGCCCTCGTCCGCCAGGGCCGCCTCGCCGTCTACCCCTCCTCCCACGGGCAAGAGGCATGCCAGACCGGTGCCGCGCTCGCCCTGGCCGAAGGCGACTGGCTCTTCCCCACCTACCGCGACACCGCCGCCGTCATCGCGCGCGGGGTCGACCCCGTCGAGGTCCTCACCCTCCTCAAGGGCGACTGGCACGCCGGCTACGACCCCTACGCGCACAAGGTCGCGCCACAGGCCACCCCGCTGGCCACCCAGCTCCTGCACGCCGTCGGCGTCGCCCACGCCGCCCGCCTCCGCGGTGAGGACACCGTGATCATGGCGCTGTGCGGTGACGGCGCCACCAGCGAGGGCGACTTCCACGAGGCGCTGAACTTCGCCGCCGTGTTCAAGGCCCCGGTCGTGTTCTTCGTGCAGAACAACGAGTACGCCATCTCCGTGCCCCTGGCCCGACAGACCGCGGCCCCCTCGCTCGCCCACAAGGGCATCGGCTACGGCGTTCCCGGCGAGCGGGTGGACGGCAACGACGCCGCCGCGGTCCTCGCCGTCCTGGAACGCGCAGTCGAATCGGCTCGTTCAGATGGGGGACCGCGGCTGGTCGAGGCGCACACCTACCGGATGCAGGCGCACACCAACGCCGACGACGACACCCGCTACCGCGACAGCGGCGAGGTCGACCCGTGGACGGAGCGCGACCCGTTGACGCGCATGGAGAAGTACCTCAAGCGCAAGCGGGTGCTCACCAAGGCGAAGCAGACCGAGATCGCCGAGGCCGCCGAGGCCGTCGCCGCCCACATGCGCGAGGGCGTCGCACGGGACACCGACCCCGAACCCGCCGAGCTGTTCACGCACGTGTTCGCCGACCCCACCCCACAGCTGAACGAACAGGCCGCCTTCCTGGCCGACGAACTGAGCAGAGAGGGCAACTGACATGGCGACCGAGAAGCTCTCCATGGCGCAGGCGCTCAACCGGGCGTTGCGCGACTCCCTCTCCGAGGACCCCTCCGTGTACGTGTTCGGTGAGGACGTCGGTCCGCTCGGCGGCGTCTTCCGCATCACCGACGGGCTGACCGCCGAGTTCGGCGAGGACCGCTGCTTCGACACCCCGCTGGCCGAGTCCGGCATCGTCGGCATGGCCGTGGGCATGGCGATGAACGGCATGCGCCCGGTCGTGGAGATGCAGTTCGACGCGTTCGCCTACCCGGCCTTCGAACAGATCGCCAGCCACGTGGCCAAGACCCGCAACCGCACCCGCGGTCGGGTCGGCCTGCCCATCGTCATCCGGGTGCCCTTCGCCGGTGGCATCGGCGGCGTCGAGCACCACTGCGACTCCTCCGAGGCCTACTACGCCCACACCCCCGGCCTGAAGGTCGTCACCCCGGCTACCCCAGAGGACGCCTACCACCTACTGCGCGAGTCCATCGCCTCCCCCGACCCCGTCGTGTTCATGGAGCCCAAGAAGCTCTACTGGGCCAAGGAGGAGGTGGACTTCGACCGGCCCGTGCCCGCCATGGGCAAGGCCGTCGTCCGCCGCGAGGGCACCGACGCCACTCTCATCGCCTACGGGCCATCCGTGCCCACCGCGCTGGAGGCGGCCGAGGCGGCCGCGCAGGAAGGGCGCAGTCTTCAGGTCGTGGACGTGCGCTCCCCCGTCCCCTTCGACGACGAGACCGTGTGCGCCGCCGTGCGTTCCACCGGTCGCGCCGTCGTGATCGCCGAGGCGAGCGGCTACGCCAGCGTGGCCTCCGAGATCGTCGCCCGGGTCACCGAGCGCTGCTTCCACTCCCTGGCAGCCCCGGTCCGCCGCGTCACCGGCTTCGACATCCCCTTCCCCCCGCCCAAGCTGGAACGGTTCCAGCTGCCCGGTGTGGACCGCATCCTCGACGCCGTCGACGACCTACAGTGGGAGGACCAGTGACCGCGCAGAACTTCGACCTCCCCGACCTCGGGGAGGGCCTGACCGAGGCCGAAGTGGTCCGGTGGCTGGTCGCCGTCGGCGACACTGTCACCCTCGACCAGCCGATCGCCGAGGTCGAGACCGCCAAGTCGATCGTCGAGGTCCCCTCCCCCTACGCCGGGACGGTCACCGTCCTGCACGGGCAGGAGGGTGAGGTGATGGCGGTCGGCGAACCGCTCATCACCGTGGACGAAGGTGCGGCCGCGACCACAGCCGACCCCGTCACGGCCACCGACCCCGCGGGTGAGCGCTACCGGGAGGAGGAACGCGCCGGCTCGGGTTCGGGCAACGTCCTCATCGGTTACGGCACCCCCGAAGCGCAGGCCACGGGGCGTCGCCGCAGGCCCCGTGGCCGCCCACCGGCGCGCGGATCCCAACCCGCGAACCCGACCCGCCGGGTCCCCTTGGTGACCTCTCCCCTGGTCCGCCAGATGGCCCGAGAGGCCGGACTTCGCGTGGCCGACATCTCGGGAAGCGGCCCCGGTGGACTCATCACCCGACGGGACGTAAGCTCCGCGATCGAGGCGGCCGGTGCCTCCACCACCGCTCCGGCCCCGTCCGCCCCGATCGCGGTCCACACCCCCACTCCCGCGCCGACTCCAGAGATCCCGCGCACCGCCGACACCCGTACCGGTCTGGCCGAGTCCCGGCGGGTCCCGATGGGCGCGTTCCGCAGATCCGTCGCCGCCTCGCTCTCCCGCAGCCGGCGGGAGATCCCCGAAGCGACCGTGTGGGTGGACGTGGACGCCACCGAACTGGTGCGCCTGCGTCGGTCCGATCCAGAGGGCCCCGGTCTGCTCGCCTACGTCGCCCGCTTCGTCCTGGCCGGTCTGCGAGCCCACCCGGAGCTCAACGGCCTGGTGGACACCGAGCGCGAGGAACTCGTCCAATACGACGGGGTCAACCTGGGCCTGGCCGTCCAGACAGACCGCGGCCTGGTCGCCCCGGCCGTCATGGGCGCGCACCGGCTCACCACCGCCGAACTGGACACCGAGATCAAGGAGCTCTCCCGACGGGCCCGCGAGGGCAAGGCCACCCCGGCCGAACTCACCGGCGGCACGTTCACCCTGAACAACTACGGGTCACTGCGGGTCGACGGCAGCGCCGCGATCATCAACCACCCCCAGGTGGCGATCCTCGGACTCGGCCGCGTCATCGACCGCCCATGGGTCGTCGACGGGGAGCTGACCGTCCGCAAGATCACGCAGCTTTCCTTCGCCTTCGACCACCGCGTCTGCGACGGAGGTGCGGCGGCGGGCTTCATGCGCGTGGTCGCCGACGCCATGGAGGCTCCGGCCAAGGCCATCGCCCGCCTATAAGCGGTGACACGAACGGAAGCGCCTCGGAGGGAGTCGGCACCCCCGGGGCGCTTCTCATGTCCTGTGGTCTTCGAGTGCGGCGCGCATCCGTCGCAGGCGCGGGCCGAAAGCGCCACGGAGCGCGGTGGCCATGGCCAGGTCGCCCAGCGGGCCCAGACCGGTGGAGAACTCGACCACGTCGGTGTGCCGGGTGTCCGATCCGTAGGGCTGGACCCGGTGCGTGTGCCGCCAGTACCGGAGCGGTCCACGTACCTGGAGGTCGCTGAACGAACGCCCCGCCTCGAAGGCGTCGATCACGGCGTTCCAGCGCACCGGGTAGAGCCCGGCCGCACCCCAGCGCAGGTTCAGTGCGCGACCGGCCTCGAACGGTTCGGGCCACTCCAGGACCTCCACACCGGGAGGCATGGCGTCCAGGAATCCGGCCTCACCGATGATCAGCGCGAACACCCGCTCCACCGGGGCGTGGAAGTCCTCGGTCACCCGCAGCGTGGTGGTGCGCCGGGGCGGGACTCGTCGGTCACGTTCACGCAAGTCGCTCCCCCTTCGTCGAGATCCCCAGCATGACAGCGCCCCCGGCCCGAGCGTGTGCTCGGGCCGGGGGCGCCGGCGTGTGTCGTATCGCCCTGTCACTCCGTGGCCTTGTCGCTCTGTCGACTCGGCTACATGGAGATTCGGTGACTTGTCCGTTCGGCTACTCGTCGCCCTTGGCGACCAGGGTGAGGACGTCGTAGGTGGCGACGGCCTCGTCGTCCTGATCGGTGACGACCGCGTCCCAACGCACCTCGCCGTAGTCGGCGTTGGTGCGCGGGGTGATCTGCTTGGCGGTCAGGGTCACCTTGATGACCGCGTCCTCCTTCACCGGGGTGAGGAAACGCAGGTTGTCGACGCCGAAGTTGGCGAGCACCGGACCCGGGGCCGGGTCGACGAACAGACCGGCGGCCAGAGACACCACCAGGTAGCCGTGCGCCACGATCCCCCCGAACAGCGGATTGGCGGCGGCGGCCTCCTCATCGGTGTGCGCGTAGAACGTGTCCCCGGTGAACTCCGCGAAGTGGTCGATGTCCGCACGGGTCACCGTGCGTTCGGCCGACGCGATGGTGTCGCCGATCCGCAGCTCGGTGAGGTCCTTGCGGAACGGGTGCACCTCGCCGACGTCCCGGCGCGAGCCCGTGGTCCAGTGGCCGGTGATCGCGGTGAGCATGTCCGGAGAACCCTGGATCGCGGTGCGTTGCATGTGGTGCTTGACGCCGCGAACGCCGCCCATCTCCTCGCCGCCACCGGCGCGGCCGGGGCCGCCGTGCACCAGGACGGGCAGCGGCGATCCGTGTCCGGTGGACTCCTTGGCGTCGTCACGGTTGAGCACCAGGACGCGGCCGTGCCAGGGGGCCGTGCCCAGGACGACCTCGCGGGCCACGTCCTCGTCGTTGGTGACCAGTGAACCGACCAGGCTGCCCTGGCCGCGTGCGGCCAGCTCCACGGCCTCGTCCACGGTGTCGTAGGTGATGATCGTGCTGACCGGTCCGAAGGCCTCCACGTCGTGGGGTTCCTTCGCGCCGGGCTCGGCCCGCAGCAGGATCGGCGACATGAAAGCGCCGGACTCGTCGTCGGCACCGGTCACCTCGACCCGCTCCGGGTCACCGAACACCAGTTCACTGGAGGTGCGCAGCGCCTTGACCGCCTTGCGGACCTCCTCGCGCTGGTCGAGTGAGACCAGGGCGCCCATCCGGACGTCCGGGTCGTCGGCGGCGCCGACCCTCACCTTGGCCAGGCGTGCGGTGAGGGCCTCGGTGACGGCTTCGGCCATCGAGGTCGGGACGATGACGCGGCGGATGGCGGTGCACTTCTGGCCCGCCTTGACGGTCATCTCGGTGACGACCTGCTTGACGTACAGGTCGAACTCGGGGTCCTCGGGCTTGACGTCGGGGCCCAGGATCGAGCAGTTGAGGGAGTCGGCCTCCACGTTCAGTCGGACCCCGCCGCTGACCACGTTCGGATGGTTGCGCAGGATCGTGCCGGTGGACGCCGAACCGGTGAAGCCGACGATGTCCTGCGGGCCCAGGTCGTCGAGCAGGCCCCGGTGGCTGCCCACCAGGAGCTGGATCGAACCCTCGGGCAGCAGTCCGGACTCCACCATCCGCTTGACCACGGCCACCGTCAGGTAGGAGGTCTGGCCTGCGGGCTTGACGATGCTGGGAAGGCCCGCGATGAAGGCGGGGGCGAGCTTCTCCAACATGCCCCAGACGGGGAAGTTGAAGGCGTTGATCTGCACGGCCACGCCCGGGCGGGAGGTGTAGACGTGCTGGGCGACGAAGGTACCGCCCTTGCTCAGCTGTTCGAGGGGGCCGTCCAGGATGACCTTCGCGTTGGGGAGTTCGCGGCGGCCCTTGCTGGAGAAGCTGAAGAGGGTGCCGAAGCCGCCGTCGACGTCGACCATGGTGTCGCGCGCGGTGGCACCGGTCCGGTGGGAGAGCGCGTAGAACTCGTCCTTGTACCCCATGAGGTGCTTGGCGAGTTCCTTGAGGATGCCGGCCCGCTGGTGGAAGGTGAGCTCTCGCAGGGTCGGGCCGCCCACGGTGCGCGCGTACTCGACCATTCCCGCGACGTCGGGACCGTTCTTCGAGATGCGGGCGACGGTCTCGCCGGTGTTCGCGTCGGCCAAGGGCGATCCCTCGTCCGTGGGGGTGAACCACGACCCCTGGGCGTAGCTCTCCAGTACTTCGGACACCTGACGGTCCTCTCCTCGAACGGTGGGTCTGTGGGAACAGTATTACAGACCGATCGGTCAGTAAATAGGGCCGTACCTGCGTGAGCGCGCCCCACCAGTGCCTTCTCGGTCGGATGCGGGTCGCCTGTCCAGCCCTGGACGGCCGACCTACCGTGGAACCATGACCGACTACGCGCGGATGTACCGTCTCGGATTCACCCCCTGGGAGCGCTATGGCCCCGCCGCCGGGGCGCAGCTTCGTTCCCGGCTCCGGCGTGAGGCCGAGGAACGGGACAGCCCCGGTCGCGCGCTGGACATCGGTTGCGGTCGAGGTCAGTTCACCTCCGCGCTCGTCGACCACGGCTGGGAGACCACCGCCGTCGATCTCGTTCCCGCCGCCGTCGAAGCCGCCCGCCGGAAGGGTCCCGCCGAGGTCACTTACCTCGTCGGAGACGCGACCGACCTCTCCTGCGACCTCGGCACCTTCGACCTGTTCCTCGACATCGGTTGCTTTCAGGGCCTCGACGAGAGTCAACGCGCCGCCGAAGGGCGAGGGGTCACGGCCCTGGCCAACCCGGGCGCCACCCTGCTGATGCTCGCCTTCGGCCCGTCGATCTATCGACGAATGGTCGAGGGGGTGTCGCGAGCGGAGGTCGAGGCGGGATTCCCCGAATGGGAGTTGGTCGACGTGGAGAAGGCCTCCACGGAGGGTCTGGGTCGGCCCATGAACCGGACCGACCCCCGGTGGTACCGCTTCCGCCGCCCGTAGCCATGCCTCGGGGGCCGACGTGAACACCCTTCGGGAGGACGGTCATCCTCTCCACAACCGCAGTGCCTCTGGCTACAGTGCGTGCGGGAAGGTCATCAGTACGGAAACGGACCCGGTTGCCTGCCGGGGCTGTTTCCCGTGTGCTCCTTCAACGATCCAGCGGGCGCGCCGCTCCCGCTGTAGGCATATCGAGAAGTCGCCGTGTCTCCGTGTGGTCATGTCGATCTGGGGAGAGAGCGACGTGTCGACAAAGCAACGCGGCCCGGATCGAAATCGACCCGGGCCGCGCCGTAACCACAGATGGTTTTGTCGACAAATCGACTGATGGCGACTACCTCGTCAAGGACAGGACCTCGGCGCCGGGCAACTCCGCCAGCAACGGACCCGGGACTCGCAACTTGGATCGGCGCAGGCCACTGCCCACGACCACCCACGGGGTGTCGTGGACGGCCTTGTCCACCAGGACCGGCCAACCCTCCGGCAGTCCGAACGGGGTGATACCCCCGTACTCCATGCCGGTCATCCCGGTCGCCTCGTCCATCGGGGCGAAGGACGCCTTGCGCGCGCCCAAGTGCTTGCGCAGCATCCCGTTGACGTCGGCCCGCTGCGTGGCCAGGACCATGCACGCGGCGTGCACCACCTCGCCACCCCGCTTGGCCGCCAGCACCACACAGTTGGCACTGGTGTCCAGGGCCTGCCCATAGCGATCGCAGAAGGCCGCCGTGTCCGCGACCTCCGGATCGATCGCCCCGACACGGACCGACCCGTCGAACCGGGTCACCGCCTCGCGTACCGGCCCGGCCATCAGTTCAGGGTGGTCCAGCGCGGGCACCCACTCGATCCGCTCCGTCATGACCGCTCCCCACTCGCGTTCCGCACCGTGCGGGACCATGATGCCGCACGGTCGGTAGTGGAAAGGGCGGTACCCGGCCGTTGGGTACTCGTATTCCGAAATCGTCCGACCTGTCGGGGCGCCCGTCGCGTGGCGCATCCGGGTCGAGAGCACCCTCGACCTTGCGAAGGTGGAAGTCGACACGTTGGTGGGACGGCTCGGATCGAGGAGGCCGCACTCGTGAACATTGAAGCCGTCCACGGTGTCGTATCCATGACCAGAGGGTGCCTGAAGCCACTGATTCGGTTGGCGTGCTTCGGTCTGTCGCCGGCTCAGTCCGCCTGCCGCGTGTGCCGCAGCAGGATCACCTCCGCGAGCCCACCGAGCCCCTCGGCGCGGTAGCCCGGCCACCCGTGCACCACCTCCAGGTACGCGGCGGGGATGGCCGAACGTCCCCACCTGGCTCCCACCAGTGCTCCCGCGATGGCCGCCACGGTGTCGGTGTCGTCGCCGACCCGTACCGCCGCCATGACCGGTGCGGCGTAGCGGTCGGGCGAGGACTCGTCCCCGGGGGCGTGGACGATCGCCGACCAGGCCGCCTGTAGGGCCGACACCACGAAACCGTTGGGGGCGAAGGTGGTCGGTGGCTCCTTCTCCGCCTCGTCCAACCGCGCCGCCCACTCCCCGCGCACCGACGAGGGCAACAGGTCCAGCCCGCCGCGCACCCCGTCGTAGGTGCCGTGCGCGATCGCGTGCCGAACCGCCTCGCACCACAGCACGCACGCCTGGGCGGCCAACGGGTCGCCGTGGGTGAGGTGGCTGTAGCGGGCGGCGCTCCGCGCCAACCCCTGCGGGTCGTTCAGGTGGGCCAGGGCCAGTGGAGCCGTGCGCATCAGCGAACCGTTGCCCGCGCACCGCTCCCCCACCTCGAACATCCGGTCGGAGCGGCCGGTCATGACCTCGGCGGCGTCACCTCCACGTTCGGTGAGGGACCGATCGGTGTCCTCCAGGATCCGAGCCGTTTGCACCCCGACGTCGGAGGCGCCCCCGTGGAACCAGTTCAGGAACCCCCGGGCGGTCCGCTCCAACGCCTGCGGGGAACGGGGATCGTCATGATCGCGGAGCGCCTCGGCGATGCACACCGCCATCTGCGTGTCGTCGGAATACTCGCCCGGTTCGTAGGGCCCGAGCCCACCGCCGATCATCTCGGGGATCCGGCCCTGGGCCAGACGAGGGGCGAATTCGTAGGGGACGCCCAGGGCGTCGCCGCACGCGGCGCCCAGCAGGGCACCGGCGGCACGGTCGAGCACGGCGGAGGGGATCACGGCACCTCACAGGGGCGGTGGAAGGGGCGGAAGCACCAGAATAGCGCCGGGTGATCGCCCATGTTCGGCCTGATCGAGGGCGATATGTAAGGGTTCGGCACCGTACAATCCGACTCATGACCCCCGGCCCCCACACCGGTCTCACACTGCGAGGCCGTGTGCTCATCGGTGACCGACTCCGTGGCGACGGAACGGTGTCCGTGTACTCCGGTACCGACGCCGACCTCCCCGTCACGGTGACCCTCCTCGACCCCGACGCCGCCGCCGATCCCGCGACCATGCAGGGATTCCTCGGCCGCGCGCGGTCCCTCTCCGGCGTCGACACCCCCGGCCTGGCGAGGGTTCTGGAGCAAGGTGTCGACGATGACCTCGTGTACATGGTCACCGAACACCTCCCCGGCCAGACCATCGCCCAGGTGCTCGAAGGGGGAGAACGGGGGCTCCGGTACGCCCCCCACGTCGCCCTGACGATCGTCACGGGCGTGCTCACCGCGCTCGACGAGGCCCACGACCAGGGCATCGTTCACGGTGGACTCGGCCCGCGGAGCGTGGTCGTGGACGACGAGGGCCGGGTGACGGTCACCGGTTTCCGGATGCTCGGCATCGAGGGCGTCACCCCGCGCACCGACGTCCACGCCGTCGGTAGCCTGCTCCACACCCTGCTGACGGGATCGCTCCGGTTCGACGGCGACACCGTGCCGAACCCCTCCTCACTGGTCCCCGGCCTGACACCGGACCTGGACGAACTCGTCGCCGACGCGACCGAGCCCAACCCGAGGAACCGGCCGCGCGACGCCGGTCAGTACCTGGCCATGGTCGAACAGGTCGCGCGCTCCCTGCCCGGGCCGGACGGTGACACGGGTTCGGGCACGGAACCGATCCCGGTGGTCGATGCCCGGGCCGAACCCACGGCCGAGCGCCCCATGCCCCTGTGGCGCCGTGCCCCGTTCCTCGCGATCGTGGGCGTCCTGATCCTGGTGCTCGGCGCAGCAGGTTGGGCCTTGGCACCCGACGACACCACGGAACTGCCCGATCTGGTCGGCTACACCGCCGAGATGGCCGAAGTGGAACTCGAAGCCCTGGAACTGGGGCTGGACCACTCCTATGACGAGACCTACAGCGACGAGGCACGACCGGGCGAGGTCGCGGCGACCGATCCCGCGGCCGGGACGGAACTGGGCGAGGGCGACACGGTCCTGCTGTCGTTGTCCATCGGAGCGCGGTACGTGGAGGTGCCCGACGTGGTGGGCGGCACCGAGTCGGAGGCCCGCACCCTCCTGCGGGACGCCGGCTTCGACGAGGTCGAGGTGGTCCAGGAACACTCCGCCGACCACGATCCCGGCACAGTCCTGTCCACCACCCCCGAGGTGGGCGAGGACGGTGACCGCGAGGAGGAGATCACCCTCCACGTCAGCGAGGGCGTCATCGTGCCCACCCTGACCGACATGACGCGGGACGAGGCCTCCGCCGCCCTCGAATCACTGGGTCTGACCACCACCGTGGTGGAGTCGGCAGACGAGACCGTCCCCGAGGGATGGGTCGCCGCCCAGAACCCGGAACCGGGGGCCGTCCTTCCAACGGACGGCGAGGTCACCCTCACCGTTTCCGCCGGCCCGGAAGAGGTCGAGGAATCGGAGGAAGGGGAGACCGAGGAAGAAGAGGGCGGTTCCGACCCCGAGGAGGGCACGGACGCGGAGGAACCGGAGGCACCCGCCGAGTGCTCCGCCACGGCCTGGGACTCGGGATCCACCTACGACACCGGCGACCGTGTCCAGTACGAGGGGCGCGTGTACGAGGCACGACGCTGGACCATGGCCATTCCTCCGAACGTCGGAGGAGAGCTGAGCGCCTGGGACGACCAAGGCCCCTGCTGATATCGGTGACGCCCGCGACCCGTCGACGGGTGTCGACCGAAAGACGCGGGGCGGGCGGGCCATCGGCCCACCGCCCCGCTCCATTCCCCTCCCGGTCTTCGGAGGACGGGCACGACCCCCGTGGTGCCCGTCCTCCGTTCCTTCCCCTCAGGTCTCCTCGGCGACGTGTGCCTCGCCCGCGAGCACGTTGGCGGTCAGCCTGCGCAGCGCGAGTCTGGTCGCCTCGAACTCCTCGTTCGGAAGGTCGATCACCCGCCCGATCGCCTCGGGGATGCCCCGAGCGCGGGCGCGCAGGGCACGGCCATCGTCGGTGGGAGTGATCCGTACCGAACGCTCGTCCTCGGGGTCACGGTCCCGGCGGAGCAACCCGTTGGACTCCAGCCGCTTGAGCAGGGGGGTAAGGGTTCCATAGTCGAGTTGGAGCACCGCACCGATCTCCTTGACCGAGCACCCTCCTCGTTCCCACAGCAGCATCATCACGAGGTACTGCGGGTAGGTCAGACCGAGCGGATCGAGCAACGGGCGGTACAGGTTGGTGACAGCGCGGGACGCCGCGTACAGCGCGAAGCACATTTGCTCGTCGACTGGCGGGAGTTCGAAGTCGCCCTCGGGGGCGGGGGATCGGTCGGGCATCACTCGTCATCGTAGTAACCACGCACCCGATGTCAAAGCCCACAATCACCTTGCGTGAAAGGTAAATGGGACGAAGAGGTCGGCTCGCGTTCGCGAACCGACCTCCACCCGCGGGAACGGTCAGGCGTCCTCGGGTGGACGTGTATCGGCCGGAAGCCGGCGTTTGAGCACCTTCCCGGTGGCGTTGCGCGGCAGCTCCGCCAACACGATCACGTCACGCGGTACGGAGAAACGCCCCACCATCTCCCGAACATGCAGCCGGATCCCGTTCGGGTCCACCGACCGCCCCTCGTAGGGCACCACGTACGCCGCGAACCGTTGCCCGAACTCCTCGTCCGCAACCCCGGTCACCACGACCTCGCGCACCGAGGGCAGCGTCACGATCGCCTCCTCCACGGGCCGGGGGAAGACGTTCTCACCACCCGAGACGATCATGTCGTCGTCACGCCCGGCCACGTGCAGCAGGCCGTGTCCGTCCACGTGACCGCGGTCGCCGGTCTCCATCAGACCGTCGGACACCCGCTTGCCCTTCCCGTTCGTGTACCCGTCGAAGAGCATGTCGTTGCCGACGAAGATCGCGCCCTTCGACCCCTGGGGAACCTCCCGCCCCCGCTCGTCCAGGATCGCGATCCGCGTACCGAGCGGCGGCCGTCCCGCGGTGGTCGGCGCCGTCCGCAGGTCTTCCGGGGAAGCGATGGTCGCCCACGACACCTCGGTCGACCCGTACAGGTTGTAGATGACGTCGCCGAACGCGTCCATGAAGTCGTCGATCAGCTGCGGGCTCATCGCCGACCCACTGCACGCCACGATCCGCAGCGACGAGGTGTCGTATTTCTCCCGCGTCGACCGGGGCAGGTCCATGATCCGCCGAAGCATCACCGGTACCGCGAACAACGCCGTGCACCGCTGCTCCTGAACGGTCCGCAACACGTCCTCCGGCTCGAACAACCGGCGCATCACCAAGGTCGACCGCATCGACATGCCCAACTGGACACCGGCCAGCCCCCAGGTGTGGAAGATCGGCGCCGACACCAGGATCCGGTCCGTGGAGTTCAACGGGATCCGCGACAGCACCGAGGCCGCGTCCTGCGGGCCCTTCGGGGTCGGGCGTCGCGCGCCCTTCGGCGCCCCCGTGGTACCCGAGGTCAGCACGATCAACCGACCCGGATTCTCGGGCGGTGCGGGGTCGGGTTCGGTGGGCTCCTCGACCTTGGTCGGGATCCGAGGCCCCGGCGCCACGGTCTCCCCCCACGCCGTCACACGTGGAATCTCCGGCGGCGACCCCTTGTACAACTCCTCGAAGTCCGCGTCCGCGATGAGCAACGACACCTCGTTGCGCTCGATCACGTCCACCAACGGACCGGCGGCCAACCCGGTGTTCAACAGGACGGCGTCGGCGCCCAGACGTCCACAGGCCACGATCGCCTGCACCATCCCGGCGTGGTTGCGACACAGGATCCCCACCCGAGACCCGGGGCGGACCCCCAAGCGCTTCAGTTCGTGGACGAGCTGCCTGGCCAGCCGGTTCATCTGGCCGAAGGTCGTCACCCCAGAATCGTCGATCACGGAGATCTGGTCGGGGACCCGCTCGCTCGCGGCGGCGTAACCACCGGCGATGGTCGCTCCCCAGGTCTTGAGCTGACGTAGCTGGCGGACGATCTTGTCCGGGCGGCCGACGGAGAAGACCCCGGCCTTGACGAGTACGGACACCACCTTGAGGGTGTGGTTCAGTTTGGACCGGGTGGACGGGCCACCGACAGAGGACGGCATTCGGTCTCCGGGGAGTACGGGGACGGGCGAAGCGGTCCGCGCCCTCCGAGGAGCCTTCGCCTCGTGACTCCACGGAGTACTGCGAAGGTAGGTCAGATACGCACGGGATTCTTCGTCGCGAAGTGAGTGGCCACCGACGCGTGGTTGTCACCGGGTGAGCCCCGGGGCCCTCACGGAAGGGCCCCGGAACCGGAACCATCAGCCGTTCACGGTGATCGGTGCCGCCGGGTCGTCGACGTTGGACACCTCGTAGGTGGCGGTGAACGCGGCCTCGTCACTGCTGGGGCAGACCGCGTCACCCTCCACCACGACCGGGGCCGTGGTGTCGAAGTCCAACGTGGACACGGGGTCTCCGTTGGTCCATGTGCCGCCGATCGCGACGTCGGCGTCCGGGCTCACCGTGGCGGTGCACGAGGCCAGACCGCTCGTGGTCACCACGATGCCGCCCGCCGGGACCAGCATCGTCCCGGTCGAGGGTTCCCCGAACCGCATCGCCATCTCCCACGTCGGGTCGGCGACGGTGACCTCGGCGTCGACGAGCGGCATGTTCGTCTCGCAGTCCTCGAAACCGGGCGCGGAGATGGAGCCGGAGACCGGCCCGTCCGGGTTGGTGTTGTCCGGAGCCTCGGGAACCAGGTTGGTGCCCTCCTCAGGGGAGGAGACCGAGACCGAACAAGTGATGACCGTGCCGCCCGCGTCGAAGGTCGCGGAACCGGTCAGGGCCGCCTCGAAGGCGGCGCCGGCGGGCTCCACCGTGGTCGGGCCCTGCTGGGCGGCGAAGGCGGGTACGCCCCAGGCCAGGGCGAGGACCCCGGCGGAGCAGACGGCGAGAGCGATGGAGCTGCGGGATCTCGGTTGCGGAACCGACATGGGTACTCCTTCTGAGTGACGGCCGGACGGCGTGCTCGGAGGACGTCCGGCGACAGTGCGGGAAGTTCGCGCCGACGTAGGTAGAGGGGCTTTCCGGTGGACGAACGGGGACGGAACCGCCAGGTGAGCGGTTTGAGGGTCCCCGGGGTTCTGGGGAAGTCAGCCCTCCCGGGCCGGCTCCGGGATGGCCGCCGACGGCTTCTTCCTGCGACGACGTCCGCGTCCACGTCGTGGTGGTCGCGCGACGGGTCGCCAGGCGAAGGCGAGTCCGCCACCGACCAGGGCCAACAGGGTGCCGACGACCAGACCGCCGAGGTTGGACAGGACGAGCGCGCCCAAGGCGATGAACCCGGCGAACCCACCGGTGATCACGTGCTGGTTCGGGGTGAACCAGGTGACCAGTCCGAGGACCGCCAACATGCCGCTGAAGACCAGGGTGGAGACCGCCCCGATGCCGAGGTGGAGCATCAACTCCACCGGTAACCGGGCGACCACGACCATCTCCACCGCCGCGAGGAGCATCAGCAGCCCGGCCGTGAAGGGGCGCCGCTTGCGCCAACGGGACCAGGCGGTCCACAGGCGCCGGAAGGGGGTCAGAAGCACTCGTCATCCCCCAGGGAGACACCGAGGCTCAGGTTGTGGAGGCGGAAGGTGCCGGCCGAGGCCGCCCGTGCGGTCTGCTCCAGGTCCTCGATCACGATGCTGTCGGACTGCATCCCGAACAGGGAGGAGTGCCCCTGGCCGCGGCCCAGGCCCTCGGGGCCCTTGTCCAGGGTGGAGGCGTCCCGACCGATCTCGATGTTGTCGAACTCGGCGTTGCCGTCCATCTGGTCCATGTCGATGACCAGGTCGGAGGCCTGGACCGGAGTGCCGTCGTCACCGGCGGTCAACATCAACGAGACGTTTCCGATCAGCGGGAACTCGGTGGTCAGGACCGACTGGCACAGAGCCACGATCTCGGCCTCGCGGATACCGGCCACCGCCGAGGGAACGGGTTCGTCGCGAACGGTCGCGTTGACCCAACCGAACTGGGCGAACCCGGTACCGGTCATCTCGTCGGCGGAGATCTTGAATTCCTGGCTGGAGATGCTGAACGTCGCCGCGAGCGCCCCACCGGCCATGGCGACCAGGATGCCGCCGATCGCGGCACCTGCGGGGATGGAGAAGAGGACGAACCGTCGCCAGCTGGTGTGACTCTCGGGAGCCGGAGAGTCCTCGGGGGATGTGGGTTCCATGCATGTCCTTCCAACGGTGCATGGTCGCGCTGCGCCCTGCCGTTCCCCCGAACCTCCGGCACACGACCTGTTCTGAGCCGATCATGAGCCGGCCTCCGAGGAATTACAAGACCGGTTCGTCGAATTATTCGCCGTCTGATGTTGTCGACGGAAAATGATCTTGCATGACCATTGGCATGCTTATTCCAAGCCTCTGACCTGCTGTGATATTAGAAATCCGCTGGTGGGAATCGAGGTGGCACCGTTCAGGTGTAAGCAACAAGGAAGGGTCGTGTATTTGTCGTGAAGTGAGCTTCGGTGGGGTCGGTGTTCATCAGTTGGGTGAGTGTTGCGGGGCCGGGGGTCGATGTGGCCGCAAAAAGGAACGCGCGTACGCGCGCGAGGAGGGGGCGGATTCGGTCTCCGGGGGACGAATCGCGTGTGTTGGCCGAAGAGGGGTGTCGAGGTGGGCCTCGGGTGACCGGGGACACATCCGGTTCGGTTTGCCGGGTGTGCGGAGTGCGGGTAGTGTTCTCCAAGTCGCCGCAGGACGGCGAGTGGCCCCAGGGTCGACTCGGAACCGGACTGCGATCACAGACAT